>NZ_JBNCKZ010000016.1:0-106999 GCF_049841795.1 Micromonospora sp. DT31
ACCTCGTCGCCGAACACTGGAACACGTAAGACAAACGCGAAAGGCCGGCACCCCGAACCCCGGGGTGCCGGCCTTTCACTCGCTTGCGGGGTGCGGGGCGACCTGACCCTGGCGCAGCCGGGCGGCGCACAGCTCGGCCAGCTTCGCGTACGCGGGCGCGCCGATCAGCGCGGTCAGCTCCGGGCCGTAGGAGACGTACATCGGCTCCGCGCCGACGTGCGCGTCGGTGGAGGAGGTGCACCACCAGTCGAGGTCGTGCCCGCCCGCGCCCCAACCGCGCCTGTCGAACTCGGCCAGCGTGGAGATCAGCACCTTCGTGTTGTCCGGCCGCTGGTGCCAGTCCTGGTCGCGGCGGACCGGCAACTGCCAGCACACGTCCGGCTTGTATTCGAGCGGGTGCACGCCGTCGCGCAACGCCTGCGCGTGCAGCGCGCAACCGCCACCGGCGGGGAAGTCGGCGTCGTTGAGGAACACGCATGGTGCGTCCACGGCCCGGGTGGCCGTGCGCCGGGCCGGCGTCTTGCCGTCGACCGTGTCGTTCTCGGTCCAGTTCTTGAACCCGCGCCGGAAGTGCTGCCAGGTCTCCGGAGTCAGCCGCTTGACCGCCGCCCGGACCCGCTTCTCGTCGTCGGAGTCGGTGAAGAACGCGCCGTGCGAGCAGCACCCGTCGGCGGCCCGCCCGGCGACGATGCCGTGGCAGCCCTGGCCGAAGATGCACGTCCAGCGGGACAGCAGCCAGGTCAGGTCGGCGCGGACGACGTGCTTCGGGTCGGCCGGGTCGACGAACTCGATCCACTCACGCGGAAAATCCAGCCCGACCTCGCGGCTGCGCGGGTCCTCGGGGTCGTCCACCAGCACGTGAAGCTCGATCTGCCCTGTCACCCGGACCACCCTACGCGCGGTCACCCCACCTGGTCGGCGAGCCGACGAAACGTGTTGGCCCTAGGGTCATCCCCATGCGACTGGGTGTCCTCGACGTCGGCTCGAACACGGTGCATCTGCTGGTGGTCGACGCCCATCACGGCGCACATCCCTGGCCGGCGCACTCGGAGAAGGTGTTACTCCGGCTCGCCGAGCAGATCGGCCCGGACGGCGCGTTGACAGGTGAGGGCGCGGACGGCCTGGTCAAGGCGGTCGGCATGGCCCGGGCGGCGGCGGACGGGCTGGGCGCGCAGGATCTGCTGGCGTTCGCCACGAGCGCGGTCCGCGACGCCACGAACGCCGCCGACGTGCTGGCCCGGGTGCGCGACGAGACCGGCGTGCGCCTGGAGGTGCTCTCCGGCGCGGACGAGGCGCGGATGACGTTCCTGGCGGTGCGGCGGTGGTTCGGTTGGTCCGCCGGCCGGCTGTTGGCGATGGACATCGGCGGCGGCTCCCTGGAGTTGGCCGCCGGCATCGACGAGCACCCCGACGTGGCGATCTCCCTGCCGCTGGGCGCGGGCCGGCTCAGCCGGGAGCGGCTGGCGATCGACCCGGCCGGCACGGCGCCGCCGCCGGCGGCGGCGGTGGAGGAACTGCGGGCGTACGTGGACGCGCAGCTCGACCCGGTGGTGGAGCAGTTGACGGCGGTGGGTTGGGAGCGTCCGGTCGCCACCTCGAAGACGTTCCGCACCCTGGCCCGGCTGGCCGGCGCGGCACCGTCCGGGGCGGGGTTGTGGGCGCGACGCAGCCTCACCCGCACCGGGTTGCGGCAGGTGCTGGGGTTCGTCCGGCACATCCCACCGGCCCAGTTGTCCGAGTTGGAGGGGGTCAGCGCGCAGCGGGCCCACCAGCTCCTCGCGGGGGCGGTGGTGGCCGAGGCGGTGATGCGCCGGCTCGACGTGGACTGTCTGGACATCTGCCCGTGGGCGTTGCGCGAGGGCGTCATCCTGCGGCGGCTGGATCAGCTCGCGCCGATGTGACCGGTCCGGCACCCTGGGTGTTTTGCGGGTGCTCGTCCCGATGCTCGCTGGCGGGTGCGGCTACCCTCGGAGATGTGACGTTCCGAGTCCCCGTACTCCTGTCCACGTCCTCGGTCTTCCCTGAACGGACCGCGGCGGCGTTCCAGCTCGCCGCGGAGCTCGGCTACGACGGCGTCGAGGTGATGGTCTGGACCGACCCGGTCAGCCAGGACCCGGGCGCGCTGCGTGGTCTCGCCGAGCACTACGGCGTGCCGGTGCTGTCGGTGCACGCCCCCTGCCTGCTGGTCACCCAGCGGGTGTGGAGCCCGGACCCGTGGGAGCGGCTGCGCCGGGCCGCCGAACTGGCCGAGACGCTTGAGGCCCCCACCGTGGTGGTCCACCCGCCGTTCACCTGGCAGCGGGACTACGCGCGTAACTTCGCCGACGGGCTCGACGCGGTCGCCGGCCAGTTCGGCGGCATCCACTTCGGGGTGGAGAACATGTACCCGGTGCGGATGGCCGGCCGGCAGTTCGTCCCGTACGCGCCGGGCTGGGACCCGACCGACATCGGCTACGCCTCCTACACACTCGACCTGTCGCACTGCGCGGCCTCGCACACCGACGCGCTGGAGATGGCCGACCGGATGGGCTCCGGGCTGGCGCACGTGCATCTGGGCGACGGCACCGGCGAGGGGCGCGACGAGCACCTGGTGCCCGGCCGCGGCGGGCAGCCCTGCGCGACGATGCTCCAGTCGCTGGCTGGGCGCGGCTTCACCGGTTCGGTCGCGGTGGAGGTGACCACCCGGGGCGCGAAGAGCCGTGCGGTCCGCGAGGCGGACCTGCGCGAGTCGCTGGAGTTCGCCCGGGCCAACCTGACCGCGCCCTCACCCGTCGACGCCTGACGCGTCCGGCGGCGGGTTCGACCCGGTGCCGGCGTGTGTCGCGGTCAGCTCACCGGGGACAGCGGCTGCGCCGGCACCTGCTGCTCGCCGACGGCGGCCCGCTTGCGGGCGCGGTGCGCCGCCACGTGGGAGCGGGTGGCGCAGCGCTCGGAGCAGAACCGCCGGCAGCAGTTGGACGAGGTGTCCAGGTATACGTTGCCGCAGCGGTCGTCGGCGCAGACGCCGAATCGGGGGCTGCCGTACTCGCAGAGCCAGACCGACAGGCCCCAGACCGCGCCGGCCAGGTATTCCGAGGAGACCGAGGCGCCCCGGCTGGTCACGTGCATGTGCCAGTCGGAGGAGTCGTGCCCGGAGATGCGGGGCTGCACCGGGAACGCCTCCAGCAGCGCGTTCAGCTCCGCCACCGCCTCGACGTCCCGACCCGACGTGCCGTACTCGAAGACGTCCCGGAGTCGCTTCTGCGCCCGCCGGAAGATCGTCAGGTCCCGTTCCGCGACCTCGTCGCGCATCCAGGCCTGCTCGTCCGAGAAGATTGCCCGCAGGCCGTCCAGGTCGTCCAGCCGGGCGTTGACGAGCTCGACCCCGGTCCGGGCGTACGCCTCGAAGTTCACGTCCCCAACGGTAGACGACTCAGGGCAGGCGTGGCGCGTCGATGTAGTGGGGCAGGAACCGCGCGTAACCGTCCGTGATGAGGCTCTCGCTCTCCCGTACCCCGGCCCCGGCCGACTGGCCGTCGACGGTCCAGCTCCCCAGCACCGTCCGGTTGCCGGCGAACTCGGGCAGCGCCCGGAACTCCTGGTAGCAGAAGCCCTCGTCGCCGTAGATCCCCGGGTTGGTGATCTCCGTGCCGGGGGTCACGATGCGCACCGAGCCGCCCTCGCGGCCGAGCAGCGGCTTGGCCACGTACTCGGTCATCCCGCGCGGCGAGTCCAGGTAGGCGGGCAGCAGGTAGTCGTGTCCCGGGTACAGCTCCCAGAGCACGGCCAGCAGTGCCTTGTTCGACAGCAGCAGCTTCCAGGCCGGCTCGATCCAGGTGGTCGGGGTGCCCGGGTCCAGCGCCGGCCGCCCGTACGGCTCGGCGAGCATCCACTCCCACGGGTAGAGCTTGAAGCAGGTGGTGATCGGCGCGTCGCCGGCGTCGACGAACCGCCGACCGTCCCAGCCGACCTGCTGGATGGGCATGAGCGTGACGTCCAGCCCGGCCTGGCGGGCGGTCTCGGCCAGGTAGCCGGCGGTGATCTGGTCCTCGCCCGACTCCTCCTCCGACGACCAGAGCACGTGCACCCGGGGGCTGTGCAGCCCGGTGCCGATCTTGGCCCATGTGCCGACCAGCCGCTCGTGCAGGCTGTTCCACTGGTCCGCGTCCGGGTGCAGGTGTTCCAGCCAGTACCACTGCACGATGCTCGCCTCGACCAGCGCGGTCGGGGTGTCCGCGTTGTATTCGAGCATCTTCGGCGGCCAGGTGCCGTCGTACCAGAGGTCGAACCGGCCGTAGAGCGTCGGCGGAGCCTCCCGCAGCGAGCGGGCGACCGCGTCGGCGGCCCACTCGGGGATGCCGAACTCGGCGTACCGGCGGCGGGCCACCACATGCTCGGCGGCGGCCACCGACATCTCGTGCAGTTCCTCGGTGGCCTCCTCCAGCCGGAGCACCTCGTCGAGGGTGAACGCGTACGCCGCGGTCTCGTCCCAGTACGACATGATCTCGCCGTCGGGCAGCTCCGTGTCGACGTACACCAGGCCCTGTGCCCGGATGGTGTCGTCCCAGTCGGTGCGCGGTGTGCTCGGCTCCCGACGCACGTCAGCCGCCGCAGGAGGCGAGGTGGGAGCCGAAGCCGCCGCGCTCGGGCAGCGCGGTGGACGGGGCCGGGTCGCCGCGCGTGGCGGTGACCGGCTCGGTGACGTACCGGGCGACCGCGACGGTGTCTGCGCCCCCGCCGGCCGGCCCGAGCGCGCAGTCGTCATCGTCGTCGTCGTAGCCGTTGTTGCAGCCGGAAAGCGCGAGGGCCAGCGCGGTCAGCGCGCCGAGCTGCACGGAGGCCGAGCGGAGCCGTCGGCGGGGGTGTCGTCGTTCCACGTCAATGTTGTAGCTGATGGCTGCCACCCGTGGGTGACCGGCAGGGCGCACACCTCACGCACCCGGCGGAGGTCCGGTGGGGAGCGTTACGCTCAGCTCATGCTCCGTTCCGTCATCCTCGCCGCCTCCCGGTCACCCCAGGTGGAGCGGCTCGTCGCGACGGCCCCGTTCACCCGGGACGTCGTCCGCCGGTTCGTCGCCGGCGCCGGCACCGACGACGCGCTGCGCGCCACCCGCGAGCTCGTCACCGACGGCCAGGCGGTCACCCTCGACTATCTGGGCGAGGACACCACCACCCCGGAGCATGCGAACTCCACCCGGGACGAGTACCTGAGGCTGCTGGGCCGGCTCGCCGACGCCGGCCTCACCCCGGCCGCCGAGGTCAGCGTGAAGCTGTCCGCGCTCGGTCAGATGTTCGACGAGCAGCTCGCGTACGACAACGCGCGGGCGATCTGTGTGGCCGCCGACGCGGCCGGCACCACCGTCACGTTGGACATGGAGGACCACACCACCACCGACTCGACGCTGGACGTCCTGGCGAAGCTGCGCAAGGACCACCCGTCGACAGGCGCGGTGCTCCAGGCGTACCTGCGGCGGACCGAGTCGGACTGCCGGGAGCTGGCCCACACCGGGTCGCGGATCCGGTTGTGCAAGGGCGCGTACCGGGAGCCGGAGTCGGTGGCGTACCAGTCGGCCCGCGAGGTGGACAAGTCGTACGTGCGCTGCATGAACGTGCTGATGTCCGGCGACGGCTACCCGATGCTCGCCACCCACGACCCGCGCCTGATCGCGATCGGGGAGGACCGGGCGCGCTGGTTCGACCGCGACCCGGCCCGGTTCGAGTTCCAGATGCTCTACGGCATCCGTCCGGAGGAGCAGAAGCGCCTGGTGGGCGAGGGTTACACGGTGCGCACCTACGTTCCGTACGGCGACCAGTGGTACGGCTACCTGATGCGCCGGTTGGCGGAGCGCCCGGCCAACCTGGCGTTCTTCGGCCGCGCGGTGCTGTCGAAGAAGTGAGTCACCCGTTCGACCAGGACCGGGTGCACAGCACCAGGCGGTAGCCGTCCGGGTCGGCGAACGTGATTCCCCACCTGTCCCAGTACGGGCCGGCGGTGACCCTGGTCCCGCCGGCCCGTTCCAGTCTGGGGACCAGTTCGCCGTCGGCCGGGCCCTCCAGGTAGAGCACGAACAGGTCCGCCGCGGTGGGGTTCGGCGCGACGTCGGCCGCCGCGCCGCCGACCAGTTCCAGGTGCCAGGCCGCGCCGGGCAGGCCGAGCATCACCAGGTCGTGCTCGTCCGGCCGACCGGTCTCGCTGCGGAACAGCACGTCCAGGCCCACCCCCTCGGCCCAGAACCGTTCGGCGGCGGCCAGGTCGCGGCTCGGGCGGGCCAGTCGTACGTGGGTGTCGGCGGTGATCTGCATGCCGGTGATCGTGCGACCTGATGTCGGGTTGAGGTCAAGCCCTTTGACGAGCAAAGCTAGCTCCATTAGCTTTTTGGCTATGACAGTTAGCCAGGTGGAGCGGGGCGGCGGCACGATCGCCTACGAGGTGCACGGTGCCGGGCCACTCGTGGTGCTCGCGCACGGCATGGGGGAGAACCGGGCGGCCTTCCGGCACCTGGTGCCCCGGCTGGTCACGGCCGGCTACCGGGTCGCCCCGGTCGACGTACGCGGACACGGCGACTCCAGCCCGCACTGGCCGACGTACGCCCCCGAACAGGTCGGCGGCGACCTGCTCGCCGTGGTGCGGGCGCTCGGCGGCGGCCCGGCCACCCTGGTCGGCAGCTCGTCCAGCGCCGCCGCGGTGGTCTTCGCCGCCGCCGAGGCGCCGGATCTGGTCAGCGGCATCGTGCAGCTCAGCCCGTTCGTCGACGCGCCGAAGCCGAACCCGCTGATGCGGGCCGCCCAGGCCGTCGTACTGCGCAGCCCACGGCTGTTCGGGCTCTTCCACCGCACCCTGTTCCCCTGCGGGCGGCCGGCGGACGACGCCGCGTACCGCAGGGGGCTGGTCGTCAAGCTGCGCGGCCGGATGGCCGCGGTGCGCGGTGTGATCGCACCCGTCGACCCGCACTGGACCGCGCGGGCGCGCGAGGTCCACCGGCCGGTGCTGGTGCTGATGGGCACGAAGGACCCGGACTTCCCCGATCCGGGCGCCGAGGCGCGGGCCGCACGCCGGCAGTTCGCCGTCGCCGAGGCGCGCATGATCGCCGACTCCGGCCACTACCCGCACGCCGACCAGCCCGACGCCAGCGCCGCCGACATGGTCGAGTTCCTGGCGGTGACCGCCCGTGCCTAGGGCCGGCCTGACCCAGGCGAGCGTCGTACGGGAGGCCGCCGTACTCGCCGACGAGGTCGGCCACGACCGGCTGACCCTGGCCGCGCTCGCCGCCCGGCTCGGCGTCGCGCTCCCGAGCCTGTACAAGCACGTGCGGGGCGCGGACGCGCTGCACCAGAAGCTCGCCGTGCTCGCCACCGCCGAGATCGCCGACGTGCTGAGCGCCGCCGCCGCGGGCCGGGCCGGCGGTGACGCGCTGCGTGCCGTCGCCGACGCCTACCGGGCGTACGCGCGGCGGCACCCGGGCCGCTACCCGGCCGCGCAGCGGGCGCCCGACCCCGACGACCCCGCACACCTGGCCGCCGGGGAGCGGGCGGTCGGCGCGGTCCGCGCGATCCTGCACGGGTACGGCCTCGACGGCGACGCCGCGATCGACGCCACCCGGATGTTCCGGGCGGCCGTGCACGGGTTCGTCGCCCTGGAGGCGGCCGGCGGGTTCGGCCTGCCCCGCGACACCGACCGCTCCTTCGACGAGCTGGTCGCGGGCCTGGACCGCGCCTACCGTTCCTGGGGCACGGAACAGCGGCGGGACTCTTTCCCGGAACGCCCGATTGGTCGTACCCTTCGCCGGTGACCGTCGGCGACGAGCAGCCTCCCAGCCGGATGGCGGACGGCGACGAGCCGCGTCCCGCCGCCGACGCCGCCGACGCGGGACCCCCGCCGGTCGGCGCGGCCGACGCCCCGGTCCCCGCACCGGCCGACGCCCCGGTGCCCGCCCCGGTCCCCGCGCCGGCCGACACGGTCGGCCGCACCCCCGCCGCCCCGGCGGACGACGCCGCACCCCACCCTCCCGGGCCGGCCCCGGCGGTCGGCGCCGACCTCGTGTCCGACGCCGTGACCACGGTGATCCGGCCGGTCCCCGGCTTGCCGGTCGGCGTGGCCGGGCAGGAGGCGGCCGCCGGGCGGCCGGGGACGGCCACGAAACGACGGCGCTGGCCGCTGTGGACCGTGCTCGGGCTGGCCCTGGCGCTGGGACTGGCGCTGGGACTGGTGGCGGGCGCGGTGCCCGGCGTCGTCCTGCGGGGATTGGCGCCGGACGCGGCCGGGCGGTCGGCGGCGGACCGGGACGACGCGGGCACGGCGGTGCAGCGGCAGCTCGGCGAACGGATGATCGCGCGACTCGACGGCCAGGCCGCCGCGTTGCTCGGTGGTGACCGGGCCCGGTTCCTGGCGGTCGCCGAGCCGGCGGCCCGGCCGGCGCTCACCCGGCGGTACGCGGCGTTGCGCGCCCTGCGGGTCACCGTATGGCGGCCGGCGGCCGACGGGGTGCCGGCGGCGGTCGACGGAGTGCCGGGGGAGTGGCGGCTGACGGTGACGGTCGGCTACTGCTTTGTCGTGCCGGACTGCGCGCCGAGTACCACGCAGTGGGGCACGCGGTGGCGGATGGCAGGGGAGGAGCCCCGGCTGACCGGGCTGGAACCGTCCCGGACGGACCCGGCGGGTGCGCGGCCGTGGGAGGTGAGCGACCTGGCGGTGGCGGTCGGGGCGCGGGCGGTGGTGGCGACCACGCCCGCCCATCGGGGACGGCTGCCGGGTCTGCTCGCCCAGGCCGAGGCCGCCGCGCGGTCGGCGGACCGGTACGCGGTCGGCGGTTCCCCGCCGGCCCGCTACCTGGTGTACTTCGCCGGGAAGGCCGAATGGCAGCGCTGGTACGGCGGCGGCCGGCCGAAGTGGACCGCCGGGTACGCGGTGGGTGTCGGGGGTGGACGCCACGACGTGGTGCTCAACGCCCAGAGCGTCACCCCGGCCGGCGTCGACGATCTGCTCCGGCACGAACTCACCCACGCGGCAGCGCTGCCCGACCGGGGCTACGCGGACCGGGCGAGCTGGTGGCTGGTGGAGGGCCTGGCCGAGTACGCGGGCGCGGACGGCCAGCCGGTCGACCGCTACGAGGGTGTGACCGAGGTGCGGGACCTGCTGCGCGGCGGGTGGTCCGGGCGACTGGACGCGGTGGCCCCGGCGGACGACGCGAGCGGCGGTCGGGTCGGCGGCGCGTACGGCGTCGGATACCTGGCGGTGCGGCACCTGGTCGACAGGTACGGCGAACAGCGGATGCTGGACTTCTACCGGGCCGTGGTGCACGACCGCCGGTCCCCCGAGCAGGCCGCCGACGAGGTGTTCGGCGACCCGTGGTCGGTGCTGCACGACGACTGCGTCGCCTACGTGCGGGCCGCCGTCGGCTGAGACGTCGACACCTGTCGACGGGTCGTACCATGGGCGGGGTGGCCCGCACCCTTTCGTCCCGCCGCCCCCGCCTCGTCACCGCCGTGCTCGCCGCCGTCGCGCTGACCGGCACCACCGCCGCCTCGTGCGGCGACGAGGCCCCCGCGGTCACCGTCGCCGAGGTCGGCCGCGCGCCGGTGAGCGAGGTGATCGACGCGCCGGCCACGGTGACCGCGCGGGCCGCGGCCACGCTCACCGCCCCCGCCGACGGCACCCTGGCCGCCCTGCGGGTCCAGCCCGGACAGCGGGTCGCCCGCGGGCAGGTGCTCGCGGTGGTCGACTCACCGTCCGCGCGGACCCGGCTGGCGCAGGCACGGGACGCGCTGCGCGCGGCGAAACGGGCCGGCCGGGGCGCCGGTGCCGGCGACCTGGGCGGCAGCCGGCGCGGCACAGACCGGGCCGCCGACGAGGCGTTCGCCACCGCCCGTTCCGCCGCCGCGAAGGTGGGCGACCCGAAGGTGCGGGCCGCGCTGCTGACCCAGGTCGAGTCGGCGCAGCGGCAGTACGAGTCCGCCGCCCGCGCCGCCGACCGGGCGGTCATCGCGGTCCAGCGCGGCGTGGCAGGGCTGAACAGCGCGGTCGGCGCCTTGTCGACCGCGCAGCGACTCCAGGCCCAGCAGGCGTACGACCTGGCCAAGGCCACGGTGGACGCGTTGACGTTGCGCGCGCCGATTGCCGGCGTGGTGCAGCCGGGCGGCACCCGGACGGCGGCGCCGGCCGATCTGGCCGGGCTGCTCGGTGCGGCCGGGGGCGCGGCGGTGCCCGGTCTGGACCCGTCGGCGCTGGGCGGGGCCGGGTCGGCCGGCCCGCCGGCCGGGGTGGACGACGCGGTGCCACCCGGTGCCCGGGTCACCGCCGGCACACCCGTGCTGACCGTGGTGGACGTCGGCCGGCTCGGCCTGCTCGCCGAGGTGGACGAGACCGACGTGTTGCTCGTGCGGGCCGGGGTGCCGGCCTCGGTGGAGTTGGACGCGGTGACCGGCGCGACGTACGAGGCGACCGTGCGGTCGGTGGACGTGCTGCCGGCCAGTTCGGCCCGCGGCGGCGTCACCTACCGGGTGCGGCTCGACCTGGGCGCCGGCCGGCTCGGCGAGGGCGAGGCGGCACCGGCCCCCCGCCCCGGCATGAACGCGGTGGTGCGGCTGCGGGTCCGGGAGGCCGCCGACGCGGTGGCGGTGCCCGCGTCGGCGGTCTTCTCCGCCGACGGGCGGGACGCGGTCTGGGTGCTGCGCGACGGCCGGGCCGACCGGGTCCCGGTGACCGTCGGCGTGCAGGGGCAGGACCTGGTGCAGATCGTCGACGGGGTGCGGGCCGGTGACCGGGTCGTGGTGCGCGGCGCCGACCAGGTCAGCGACGGCCAGGAACTCAAGTGACCGTCCCCGCGATCGAGGCGGTCGACGTGTGGCGCACGTACGAGTTGGACGGGGTGTCGGTGTCCGCGCTGCGTGGGGTGTCGCTCACCATCGAGCAGGGCGAGTACGTGGCGGTGATCGGCCCCTCCGGCTCGGGCAAGTCCACGTTGATGCACCTGCTCGGCGGGCTGGACCGGCCGACCGGCGGCCGGCTGGCGATCGGCGGCCGGGACGTGACCACGCTCACCGCCCCGGAGCTGGCGACCCTGCGCAACGAGACGATCGGCTTCGTCTTCCAGGCGTTCCACCTGCTGGCCCGCACGTCCGCGGTGGACAACGTGGCGTTGCCGCTGGTCTACCGGGGGGTCGGGGCCCGGCAGCGGCGGGAACGGGCGGCGGCGACGCTGGGCCGGGTCGGGCTCGGGCACCGGCTGCACCACCGGCCCAACCAGCTCTCCGGTGGCGAGCAGCAGCGGGTGGCGATCGCCCGGGCGCTGGTCACCGAACCGGCGGTGCTGCTCGCCGACGAACCCACCGGCAACCTGGACACGGCCACCGGTGAGGCGGTGCTGGAACTGCTGGAACGGTTGAACGCCGAGTCCGGGGTGGCGCTGGTGATGGTCACCCACGACCAGGAGGTGGCCGCCCGTGCCCGCCGCCGGATCGCGGTGCGGGACGGGCTGATCCGGTTGGACAGCCTTCATGATCGACCGCCGTCGGACGGCTCCGGCGTACCTGCGACACTGGACCACGCTCCCAGCGCGGAGCCCCGGTCCGCGTCCGGAAGCGGCTCGGGGCACCCGCCCGGTGGCTCCGGTGGCGCCGCCGGAGCCACCGGGCGCCTTCCGCGGGCCGACGGGGCTGCCGGATGAGGCTGGCCGAGGCGTGGCGGGTGGCGTCGGACGCGCTGCGGGCCAACCGGATGCGCAGCGCGCTGACCATGCTCGGCGTGATCATCGGAGTGGCTTCGGTGGTGATCCTGGTGGCCATCGGCACCGGGACCAAACAGCAGGTCGAGCAGCAGGTGGAAGGGCTCGGCTCGAACCTGCTGCTGGTGGTGCCGGGGAAGATCGAGGTGGGCACCGCGCCGGTGGTCTCGCCGCTGGACCTCAAGGACGCCGACGCCGTCTCGCGGGTGGTCGGCGACCCCGGCCGGGTGGCCGTGACGGTGGCCTCCGGTGCGACCGCCCGGGCCGGCAACCGGTCCGACTTCACCACCGTGCAGGGCGTGCTGGAGACGACCCCGTCGGTGTTCACCAGGTCGCTGGGCCGGGGTCGCTACCTGACCGGGGCGGACGTCGACACCAGCCGTCGGGTGGCGGTGCTCGGCGCCTCGGTGGCTCGGACGCTGTTCCCGGACCGGGACCCGCTCGGTCAGCAGCTCACGCTCGCCGGGGTGCGGTTCCGGGTGATCGGCGTCTTCGCCCCGCTCGGGCAGAGCCTCGGGGTGGACCGGGACGACGAGGTGCACGTACCGGTGACGGCGGCGCAACGGCTGTGGGGCACCCAGCGCATCGACGGCATCGCGGTCAAGGCGCCGGATCGGGAGCGCATCGACGAACTCGGCGAGCGCATCGTGGCGGAGTTGTCCCGCCGGCATCCGGACACCGAGTTCAGCGCCGTCACCCAGCAGCAGATCCTTGGCGTGCTCGGCGACATCCTGGGCGTGCTGACCGGCGTGCTGGCCGCCATCGCCGGCATCTCGCTGCTCGTCGGCGGTGTCGGCGTCTCCAACATCATGCTGGTGTCGGTACGCGAACGGACCCGCGAGATCGGCCTGCGCAAGGCGGTCGGCGCCCGGCCGCGGGACATCGGCGTGCAGTTCCTGCTGGAGGCGGTGCTGCTCACCTCGATCGGCGGGGTGACCGGGATGGCGCTCGGGGTGGGCGCCGCGCTGCTGGTCGAGGCGTTCTCGCCGATTCCGGCCGCGATCACCTGGTGGTCGCTGGCGCTCGCGTTCGGCGTCTCGGCGGCGGTCGGCATCGTCTTCGGTGTGGTGCCGGCGCAGCGGGCCGGCCGGCTCGACCCGGTGGTCGCGTTGCGCGCCGAGTAGGCGGAGCGGATGTGCCACCCGTCCGGGCGAAAAAGCCCTGGTGGACACCGGGTGGCCGGTCATCTCGGCATGATCAAAGGCGAGAAGGGATCGCGCGGGTCACAGCCGTCCCGCTACCGTACTTGTTACACGCGCGTTGCTCGTCGTGGTGGAAGCACCTGCCCGACGACACGCGCCGGGCACGGGAATGGGTCGGTGAGCCATGGCCGGGTCGCAGTCCGACGCACGATTGTCGGATGTCAGGTTCCTGACCGTCGCCGAGGTGGCGGCGGTCATGCGGGTCTCCAAGATGACTGTCTACCGCCTGGTGCACAGCGGTGAGCTGACCGCCGTGCGGGTCGGTCGCTCGTTCCGGGTGCCCGAGCACGCCGTGCACGAGTACCTCCGTGGCGCCTTCCAGGAGTCCGCCTGACGCCTCCGACGGGCCGGTTCGCAGAGTGCGACGAAAGGGGCATCGACGGGGGCGCGTTGGTCCTGCTGACGTCCTCCGGTTAGGCTGGGCCACGACCGTGACCGCTCCCTGGTGTGCCCTGCCCACCACGCTGGTCCGGCCCGTTGTCCGCAAGCGGTCACGGCACCACCGGTGGTGGTGCCTCCCGGTCCGCCCCGCACGTTGTATCGAAAGGCTGTCGTATGGGCTCGGTGGTCAAGAAGCGCCGCAAGCGCATGGCTAAGAAGAAGCACCGCAAGCTGCTGCGCAAGACCCGCGTCCAGCGTCGCCGTCTCGGCAAGTGACCGGTGCCGGGCAGCTGCCCGGCACCCGGTACCACTTGCCAACTGTCGACCCTCGGAGGCTCAGGTGATCAGGCCGCGGATGTCCCGGCTCGGTCTCGCCTGCCGCGCAAGGCGCACGACATGACCCCCGGTAGCACCTCCGGTGCTCCGGGGGTTGTCGTCGTCACCGGGGTCGGCCGCTACCTCGGGGCCCACGTCGCGGCCCGGCTGGCCGCGGACCCACGCTTCGAGCGTGTCATCGGCGTCGACCCGGCGCCGCCCAACCCCGAGCTGACCGACCTGCTCTCCGACGTCGAGCGGGTGCGCGTCGACCTCGACTCCCTCCGCGGCCTGCTCGTCGACCTCGACGTCGACGCCGTGGTGCACCTGGCGCTTGTCACCGCCCCCGACCCGCAGGCGGGCGGCCGGGCGGGGATGAAGGAACAGAACGTCATCGGCACGATGCAGATGCTCGCCGCCTGCCAGCGCGCGCCGCGGCTGCGCAAGCTCGTGGTCCGCTCGTCGACCGCCGCCTACGGGGTGTCGTTCCGCGACCCGGCCGTGTTCACCGAGGAGACCGAGCCGCGTGAGGTGCCGCGCGGCGGTTTCGGCCGCGACATCCTCGACATCGAGGGGTACGTCCGCGGGTTCCGCCGCCGCCGACCCGACGTCACCGCGACCGTGCTGCGTTTCGCACCGTTCATCGGGTACGCCGCCGACACCACGCTCACCCGCTACTTCTCCCGGCCGGTGGTGCCCACCGTCTTCGGCCGCGATCCGCGCCTGCAGTTCGTCCACTTCGACGACGCGCTGGAGGTGCTGCACCGGTCGGTGGCCGAGGAGCACCCCGGCACCTACAACGTGGCCGGGCCGGGGGTGTTGTCGCTGTCGCAGGCGATCCGACGGGCCGGACGGGTGGCGGTGCCGGTGCTGGAACCGGGACTGGCCGGCGTCGCCGCGATCGCCCGCAGTCTCGGCTTCGGCCGCTACGGCTTGGACCAGGTCGACCTGTTCGTGCACGGTCGGGTGGTGGACACCAGCCGACTGGAGCGGGAGTACGACTTCACGCCCCGCTCGACCGCCGCCGCGTTCGAGGACTTCATCCGCGCCCACCACGGTGGCGCCGTGGTGACCCGGGATCAACTGGTCGCGGCCGAGCAGGTGGTGCTGGAGAGCATCCGCCAGGCCCGGTCGACCGTGCGGGAGCGCTCGTGACCAGCCCGGACGAGCGGCATGACGGGCGGTACGACGTACCGCCGCCGGTGCCCGGGCCGGACCCGGCGCGGCGCAACGGGCACCGGCAGGTGAACGCGCCGGCCGCCCGCCCGCCGGCGCCCGCCGATCCGTCCAGCGCGCCGCCGGCGCCCGCCGACGAGCCGGACACCTCCACCGACGAGCCGGGCGCCACCCCCGCCGGTCGGCCGGCCGCCGGGAAAGCCGTCGCCAAGAAGGCGGTGGTGAAGAAGGCCGTTGCCAAGAAGGCCATTGCGAAGAAGGCGGTCGTGAAGAAGGCCGTGGCCAAGAAGGCGGTCGCCAAGGAGGCGGTCGCGGACGAGGCCGTGGCGACGGAGGCGGCGACGAGCGGGACCGGTGACCCGGTGGCCGGCGCGGCGCGGACGCCGAACCGGCCGGCGCCCACCGATCGGCCGGCCGACCAGTGGGACCGTCGGGTGGCCCGAGGGCTGGCGTTCCTGCGGCGGCGGCTCGCCGGTGACTACGAGGTGGACGAGTTCGGCTTCGACCCGGACCTGACCGACGCGCTCGTCCACCCGGTGATCCGGATGCTCTACCGGGACTGGTTCCGCACCGAGGTCAGCGGCCTGGAGCACGTGCCGGCCGAAGGCGCCGGACTGGTGGTGGGCAACCACTCCGGCACCGTGGCACTCGACGCGCTGATCCTGTCCACCGCGCTGCACGACCGGCACCCGCAGCACCGCTACCTGCGGCTGCTCGGCGCCGACCTGGTCTTCCGGATGCCTGTCGTCTCCGAACTGGCCCGCAAGACCGGCGGCACGGTCGCGTGCAGCCCGGACGCGGAACGGCTGCTCGGCAACGGTGAGCTGGTCGGCGTGTTCCCGGAGGGCTTCAAGGGGGTCGGCAAGCTCTACTCCGACCGCTACAAACTGCAGCGCTTCGGTCGGGGCGGGTTCGTCTCCGCCGCGCTGCGCACCGGCACGCCGATCGTCCCGGCGGCGATCGTCGGCGGCGAGGAGATCTATCCGATGCTCGCCGACATCAAGCCGCTGGCCCGCCTGCTCAAGCTGCCCTACTTCCCGGTCACGCCGACGTTCCCCTGGCTGGGGCCGCTGGGCATGGTGCCGCTGCCGAGCAAATGGCTCATCGAGTTCTGCCCGCCGATCCCGACCGCGCACCTGCAGGACTCGGCGGACGACCCGATCGTGGTGTTCAACCTCGCCGACCAGGTGCGGGAAACCATCCAGCAGACCCTCCACAAGCTGCTGGAACGTCGCCCCGACCCGTTCGGTCCCTGACCCCGGCCGACCTCAGGCGCTGCGATGGCGGCGCCTGTGCAACGCCATCCCGGCGGTGACGGCACCAGCGAGCAGCCCGGCGGCGGCGGTGGAGGGCACGGCGATGCGTACGGCCCGCCGCCCGGTGCGGAAGTCGCGCACGTCCCAGCCCCGATCCCGGGCCTGCCGCAGCAGCGCCGGGTCGGGGTTGACCGCCACCGCGCGCCCGACCGCCGACAGCATCGGCAGGTCGTTGGCGGAGTCGCTGTAGGCGGCGCAGCGGGTCAGGTCCAGCGCTTCCACGGCCGCTAGCTGGGCGACTGCCTCGGCCTTCGCCGGCCCGTGCATCAGGTCGCCGACCAGCCGACCGGTGTACGCCCCGTCGACCACCTCGGCCACCGTGCCGATCGCGCCGGTCAGGCCGAGCCGGACCGCGATCACCCGGCCGATCTCCACCGGGGCCGCGCTGACCAGCCACACCCGCTGGCCCACGTCGAGGTGACGCTGGGCGAGCCGGCGGGTGCCGGCCCAGATGCGCGGCGCCATCAGCTCGTCGAAGATCTCCTCGGCGAGGCGTTCGATGTCGTCGACCCGCCAACCCTGGACGAAGGCGAGCGCCGCCTCCTTGGCCTGGGACATGTCGCCGGCGTGCTCGGTGGCGAGCAGCCGGAACCGGGCCTGCTGCCAGGCGAACCGGGCCAGGTCCGCGGCGGTGAAGTAGTTGCGGGCGGCGAGCCCGCGCGCGAACCAGTAGATCGACGCGCCCTGCATCATCGTGTTGTCCACGTCGAAGAAGGCGGCGGCTGTCGGGTCGGGCGTGACCGTGGTCGCGGGCGCGGACGGTGCCTCCGACCAACCCGCGGTGTGCCCGTGGGCGTCGGTGCTGACCGTCACCTTCCGGGACCCGGCCACGGGCGACCTCCCTGCCTCGACGACCGCGTGCGCGGCTCCGTGCCGAGCGTATCCGGCAGGTGATGGCGGTCGGGTCGTCGTCGGGAGAAGTGTGGTGCGGTCGGCGTCCGCCGTTCAGCGGTCGGCGGGGCAACTGGCCGGTGTGGGCCCGAGTGCGTCACCGGTCGCCGGTGCGGGCAGCCCGCAGGCGATCGTCTCGCGGAGCGCGTCGGCGCGTTTGCCGGCCGCGTCGAGCAGGGCGAGCGAGCGCCGGGTCCGGTCCCGGTCGGCGTGGTCGGGTCGGTCGAGCAGGCCGCTGACCACCCGGCGTTGGCCGGCGAGGAACGCGTCCACCGCGTCGAGCGCCGTCGGGTCGGCGCGCTGCGCGGCGACCGAGGTCAGCAGGCGTACGCCCTGGCGGGTGTCCGAGTCCATGTCGTCGAGGACGGCGCTGAAACCGAGCCGGTCGTCGCGGACCGAGGAGGCCTCGTCGAGCCGGGTGCGGGCGAAGTCGAGGAAGAGCTGTCCGCGGCTGACGTCTGAGCTGGCCAGCGCGAGCTGGGCGCGTTCGGTGGAGCGCTTCATGCCGTAGAGGGCGTCGCCGGGCAGCGCGTTCTCGCTGGCGGCGGAGATGCCGGAGAGGGCGATCGCACCGGCGGCCACGCCGACCAGGATCGCGCCCCGGGCCCGCGCCCGGCGGCCGGTGATCGCGGGCAGCAGGGCATTGCGTACGCCGGTGGGCCGCTCCGGCGCGGCGACGCCCTCACGCTCGGCGGCGGCCACGACCATGGCACGCAGGCCGGCGCGAAAGTCGGGATCCACCGCGACGTCGGGTCGCTCGGCGGCGAGCCGGCGGGGCACCTCGACGAGCGCGTTGAGTTCGTCGTCCGCCCTGGACCGGACGTGGTGCCGACGTCCGCCGTTGGCCTCGTCGAGGAGTTGCGCGAAGCGCTCGGCCCGCCGACGGGAGAAGAGGTCGCTGTCCACCGCGGCACCCCCTCTCGCTGGTCACGGCCGGGCGGCCGTTGTCGTCACCAGCGACCGGTGGCTATGAGTGGCGCGGAGCCGACCGGAGCGGCCGACCTGACCCGCTGGGCCGGGTGGCCCGGGGGCACCGGACAACCACTGGTCGCACCCGGAGAAACGGTTCGCGCCGGTGGCCGGTTACGGCCGGACCGGCGGCGAATCACTGGCAGTGACGACGGCCACGGCACCAGTCGGGCACGCGACACCGCCCGGCACCGGCGCGCCGGTGCCGGGACGGGCGAGGCGGAGGCGGGTCGGTCAGGAACGGAAGCCGTCGGGCAACAGCCGGGCCAGGGCCCGCACCGCCCGGTACTGCAGGGCCTTGATGGCGCCTTCGTTCTTGCCCATGCAGCGGGCCGTCTCGGCAACCGAGAAGCCCTGGAGGAAGCGCAGCACGATGCACTCCTGCTGCTCCGGGTTGAGTTGCTTGACGGCGCTGAGCAGGGCCACGTTCGTGATGTGCTCCACCACCGCGGCCTCCGGGCTGCCCTCCGGCCCGCGGTCCTCCCGGTCGGCGTCGAGGACGTCGCCGGTGGTCACCTCCAGGCGGTAGCGGCCGGACTTGAAGTGGTCGGCGACCAGGTTGCGGGCGATGGTGACCAGCCAGGCACCCAGGTCGCGCCCCTGCCACGTGAAGCTGCCGATCCGCTTGAGCGCCCGCAGGAACGTGTCGGAGGTGAGGTCTTCGGCGAGTTGCCGGTTGCCGACCCGGAAGTAGACGAACCGGAAGACGGTGTCGACGTACCTGTCGTAGATCAGCCCGAACGCCTCGGCCTCGCCGGCCTGCGCACGTTCGACGAGTGTCCACACCTCGGTCGCCGGGTCGGACGGGTCGGGTCGGCTGGGGAACCCGGTGATGGGGGACACGGCCGGCATGGCCGGTACGGCCGGCAGGACCGCGGTGTCGCCGGTGGTCACCGCGGGCAGCACGGCGGTCTCGGCCGCGGACGGCTCGCCGCCGGGGGCCGGGTCGCCGCGTCGCGCCTGGGCCGGCATGGTGGGGCGGGCCGGGTTGGCCAGCCGACCGGCCGGCGGCTTCGCGTTGCCGCCGGGCACCACGGGTCTCGGTGGCGCCTCGTTGGCGTGGTGCGCCCGGCTGCGGACGCGCCGGCCCTCTCCGCGTACCGCGAGCGTGCCGTCGGTGCCGCGTGGGGCCGGGTCCGCCCGCTCGTTGAGCGGGTTCCGCTGGGTGGGGCCGGTGATGCCGGCCGGACGTTCGGCGTAACCGAAGGTGGTCACCGTGCCTCCCCGATCCGAGTGGACAGCACACCTGCCGGGTGCCGCGGCGGTGCGGCGCGACCGGGCACGACCCGGTCGGGCGCGGCCGGGTCGGGATGTGCCGACGGGCGGCAGATCCCCTTGAGGTGCTGGTCCAATGCGCTCACAGGCACGGGGGCCTCCTCGGGCTGAGGGGTGTCGACTCACGGCAAATGGGGTGAGCCGACCCGAGTGATGATAAGGCCAACGTCACCCGCGCGTGGCAAGTCCGTTACACAGAGCGGAAGTATTTACCGCCAGGTCGCACAGATGGCGGACGCGTTGTCCGTCATGCGCGGTTGACTTTCCCTCGGGAGCCTGGTCCTGAGTGGAAAGTCCTGGTCGGAGTGGATATTTTCGGCCGCTCGGCGTGTCGCGGCGGCGGTCTGTTCGGGTGGTTCCAGGTCCCGGGCCCGCGGTGGCGACGATCTTCATCCCGCCAGCGGGAATCCCACCCTACGTCAGCGGCAGTCCCGTGCAGGGGACGCTGCCCGGCGTGGCGCGACCACCGCGGCACGTACGGGTCCACCCGGCCCGCGGGCGTCCCCCACCGCACGCCGCTGTGCCAGACTCAGCCACCGAGAACCGCACGGAGGTAACCGATGTCCAGTGACGCGAGGCTCATCCTGATCACCCGGCCCGGCTGCCACCTCTGCGACGACGCGAAGGTGGCGCTCGACCGGGTGGTGGCGGTCACCGGCGACCGGTGGGTGGAGAAGGACGTGAGCGGCGACGTCGAGCTGGAACGCGAATACGGCGACCGGCTGCCGGTGGTGCTGCTCGACGGCCGGGAGCACGGCTACTGGCGTGTCGAGGAGGACCGGCTCCTGCGGGACCTGACCACCCCACAGCTCTGAACTATGGTGCGGGGGTGACGGGTACACGACGCCACCTCGTGTGGGACTGGAACGGGACGCTCCTCGACGATCTCGACCTGGTGGTGCGCGCCACAAACGTCGCCTTCGCCAGCGCCGGCGGCCCCGCGGTCACCGCGGCCGAGCACCGGGTGCGGTTCCGCCGGCCGATCGCCGACTACTACGCCGAGATGCTCGGGCAGGCCATCGACGCCGAGGCGTTCGGCGTGCTCGACCGGGTCTTCCACGACGCGTACCGGACCGGGCTGACCACCTGCGCGCTGGCCGCCGACGCCACCACGGCGATCGCCGCGTGGCCGGGCAGCCAATCGCTGCTGTCCATGTGGTTCCACGACGAACTGGTGCCGACCGTGCGGACCTACGGGTTGACGCCGCACTTCCGCCGGGTGGACGGGCTCCGTTCGACAGTCGGTGGCGGGCACAAGGCCGAGTGGCTGGAGAGGCACCTGACCGAGCTGGGGTTGGCCGGGCACGAGGTGGTGCTGATCGGCGACTCGCTGGACGACGCCGACGCCGCCGCCTCGGTCGGCGCCCGCTGCGTGCTCTACACCGGCGGCCTGTCCGACCCGGACCGGCTGCGCGCCAGCGGCCATCCGGCGGCCGACACGCTCACCGAAGCCGTGACCCTGGCACACACCCTTCCCTGACCGCCGGGGCGGCCGGGCCGCCCCCTTCGGCAGAGCCGCTCAGGCGCGCAGGTGGGCCAGGACGGCCAGGACCCGACGGTGGTGGGTCGTCGCGTCCGGCGGGAGGCCGAGCTTGGTGAAGATGTTGCGGACGTGCTTCTCGACCGCCCCGTCGCTCACCACCAGGGCACGGGCGACGGCGGTGTTCGACCGGCCCTCGGCCATCAGCGCCAGCACCTCCCGCTCGCGCGGGGTCAGCGCCGCCAGGGGATCGTCGCGCCGCCGCCGTACCAGCAGTTGACTGATCACCTCCGGGTCGAGCACGGTGCCCCCGGCGGCCACCCGGGCCAGCCCGTCCAGGAACTCGTCGATCGCGGCCACCCGGTCCTTGAGCAGGTAGCCGATTCCGCCGCCGGCCCCGCCCGCGGTGTCCAGCAGGTCGTCGGCGTACGACACCTCGACGTACTGGGAGAGCACCAGGATCGGCGTACCAGGAATCCGGCGCCTGATCTCCACCGCCGCGCGCAGCCCCTCGTCGGTGTGCGACGGCGGCATCCGCACGTCCACCACCGAGATGTCGGGGCGGTGGGTCACCACCGCCTCCACCAGGGCGACACCGTCGCCGACGGCGGCCACCACCTCGTGTCCGTGCTCGGTCAGCAGCCGGATCAGCCCTTCCCGGAGCAGTACGGCGTCGTCCGCGATCACCACCCGCATGGGTCCGGTGTCTACCACGTCCGGGTCCGGCTCCCACCGCTCGACGCGCGGCCGGTGTGCGTCCACGGCGCGGTCGGGCGGTGTGGAGGCCGGCGCCGGGCCGTCCGGGGTCACCTCGGCAACTCGGCGTGGACCCGGGTGGGCCCGCCGGTCGGACTGGCGACCTCCAGCGTGCCGCCCGCCGCCCGGGCCCGGTCGGCGATGCCGCTGAGCCCGTGCCCCTTGGCCAGGTGGGCGCCGCCGATCCCGTCGTCGGTGACGGTGATCTCCAGCCGGCCCACCTTCCGGGTCACCTCGACCTGGCAGATGCCGGCCCGGCTGTGCTTCGAGACGTTCGTCAGCGCCTCGGCCACCACGAAGTACGCGGTGCTCTCCAGCCCGGCGTCGAGTCGACCGTCGGCGGTGCCCAGGTCGTCGTCGACGGTCAGCTCGGTCGGCACCAGCGAGCGGGCGGCGAGCGCGGCGAGCGCGCTGGGCAGTCCCCGGTCGACCAGGATCGGCGGCGCGATGCCCCGGGACAGGGCGCGCAGCTCGTCGAGGGTCTCCCGGGTCTGCGCGACCGCCTCGTCCAGGGTCTGCCGGGCGGCCTCCGGGTCGGCGGCGAGCTGGTGCCGGGCCCGGCCCAGGTCCATCGCCAGCCGGACCAGGCGTTGCTGCGGCCCGTCGTGGATGTCGCGCTCCAGCCGGCGCAGCGCGGACGCCTCGGCGGAGGCGGCGGCCCGCTTCTGCTCCTCCAGCGTGATGATCCGCTGTCGCATCTGGGCCACGCCGGTCAGCAGCGAGTTCGCCAGGCCGGCCTGGAGCCGGGCGCAGCCCCGGGCCACCAGTGGGAGGGTGAGCAGCGCGAACACGCCGATCGCGGTGTTCAGGGCGATCCGCGCGCCGGCGCCGTCGCCCATCCCGAGAAGCTGGCTGAGGTCCTGGTCTTCGGGCCCGCGCGGGATGGCCCAGTCCCAGGTCACGTAGAGCGTGCCGGCCAGGGCGGAGGCCCACCAGCTCACCAGCAGCGTGAAGGCCGTCACGCCCGTCACCAGGTGCAGGATCGCGTGCAGCAGGTCGAGCCACGACTGCGCGTCCCGGATCGGGGTGAACACCCGCCGCCAGAACCCGGCGTGCGGATCGGGGCGGCGGTAGATCGGGCGGACGCGGGGGCGGCCCAGCAGCTGGGCCAGCCGGAGCCGCTCCAGGTCGGCCAGCCCACGGACCGCGTAGAGCGTGACGGCGAGGACCGGCAGGCCGAGCGTGGTCACCAGCAGCCCGGCGGTGAGCGAGATCCCCACCACGGCGAGCACGAAGCCGACTATCGACAGCGGGAGGCCGACAAGTACATAGGTGGAGTCGCGCCCGAGCTGCCGGAGCAGACCCCGGATGGGGGAGGCGGGAGCGTTCGCGGTGCTCAGCGGTACAGCGGTCATGATTCGAGGCTATGGGCCGGTGGCCCGCCGACCCATCCCGCTCACTGCCGGATTCGGGGTGGGGTTCTCCCTACTCGAACGTGAGACGCGCCTCTCCTTCCCGGTGACACAGCGCTGTCGGGCGCGCGCGATTGGTCAGAGAAGTCGGGATTGAGCAATAATCGCCACGCGCCGCCGAGGGGCGCGGTCGATCGATCTTGTCGGAATGGAGGAGCAGGTGGCGCCACGTCGCGAACTATCAAGATCGCGATTTGTGCACCCCTTCACAAGCGCCTACTCTGTAGTTCCGACGCGCCCTAGTAGCACAGCCGGCAACAGCGGTCGCCAGTGGGCGTCCCGAGAAGATCGGCCCCTGCCGCCGGTCGAGGATCGCACCGCACGGAGTCTCATGAGTCAGCACCGTCACTCAGGCGCGACCGGCCGCACCGGTGCCGTACCGGCGCTCCCGGAGCTGCCCGAGGCGACCGTGTCCCGGCTTCCGGAATACCTGCGTGCGCTGCACGTGCTCGCCGACGCTGGGCACGAGACGGTCTCCAGCGAGGGCCTTGCCAACGCCGTCGGGGTCAACTCCGCGAAGCTCCGCAAGGACCTGTCCCACCTCGGCTCGTACGGCACCCGCGGCGTCGGCTACGACGTCGCGCTGCTGATCGACCAGATCGAGTCGGTGCTCGGGCTCACCCAGGACCGGGCCGTCGCGCTTGTCGGCGTGGGTAACCTCGGTCACGCCCTGGCCGGCTACGACGGTTTCGCCAACCGCGGGTTCCGCATCGCCGCCCTCCTCGACGCCGACTGGTCCCGGGTCGGTGAGCAGATCAGCGGGCTGGTCGTCCGGCACGTCGACGAGCTGCCCCGGATCGTCGCCGAGGAGTCCATCTCGATCGGCGTGATCGCCACCCCCGCCCCGGCCGCCCAGGCGGTGGCAGACCAGCTCGTCGCGGTCGGCGTAACGAGCATCCTCAACTTCGCGCCCTGCGTACTCTCGGTTCCGCACGGGGTCGACGTGCGCAAGGTCGACCTCGCCATCGAGCTGCAGATCCTGTCCTTCCACGAGCACCGCAAGGCATCGCTGACCGCGCTTCCCACCACCGGCGGATCAGCCCTCACCGCCCTGCCCGGCGGGCTCGCGGCCACCGACACCCAGGAGGCGATCGGCACGTGAAACTGCTCGTCGTCGGCGCGTCCTACCGCACCGCCCCGGTCGCCACCCTGGAACAACTGGCCGTCGGGCCCGCCGATCTCACCCGGACCCTGGGCCGCCTGATCGCCCAGCCGTACGTCGCCGAGGCCGTCCTCGTCTCCACCTGCAACCGCGTGGAGGTCTACGCCGCCGTCTCCGGCTTCCACGGCGGACTCGGCGACATCTGCGCGATCCTGGCCGAACAGGCCGGCTGCCAACCGGCGGCGCTCGCCCCGCACCTCTACGTGCACTACGACGCCGCCGCCGTCGACCACGTCTTCCGGGTGGCCGCCGGGCTGGACTCGATGGTGGTCGGCGAGGCGCAGATCCTCGGCCAGCTCCGCGACGCCTACCACTGCGCGGGCAGCGCCGACTCGGCCGGCCGCCTGCTGCACGAGCTGATGCAGCAGGCGCTGCGGGTCGGCAAGCGCGCGCACGCCGAGACCAACATCGACCGGGCCGGGCAGAGCGTCGTCACCGCCGCCCTCGACCTCGCCGCCGACATGCTCGACGGCGACCTGGCCGGGCGCCCCGCCATGGTGGTCGGCGCGGGCGCGATGGGGTCGCTGGGCGTGGCCACCCTGTCCCGGATGGGTGCCGGTCCGCTCACCGTCACCAACCGGGGCGCCGCCCGCGCGCAGCGGCTCGCCGAGTCGTACGGCGCGGATGCTGTCCCGATGGCCGAACTGGTCGACGCGCTCGCCGACGTGGACGTCGTGATCGCGGCCACCGCCGCCACCGACCCGGTGCTCACCCACGACGTGGTGACCCGGGCGCTGGCCCGGCGCGACGCCGACCGGGGCCCCCTGGTCCTGCTCGACCTGGCCGTCCCCCGTGACGTCGAGCCGGGCGTCGGCGAGCTACCCGGCGTCGAGGTGATCGACATCGACCGGATGGCCGCCGTCCTCGCCGACGGGCCGGCCGCCGCCGACGCCGCCGAGGTGGCCCGGATCGTGACCGGCGAGGTCCAGGCGTTCCTGAGCTGGCTGCGCGGCGCCGACGTGGCGCCGACCGTGGCCGCCCTGCGCGGCCGGGCCGAGGACGTGGTCTCCGCCGAGCTGCGCCGGCTCGGCCAGCGCCGCCCCGACCTCAGCGACGACCAGCGCGCCGAGGTGGCCCGCACCGTGCACCGGGTCGTGCAGCGGCTGCTGCACCAGCCGACCGTACGGGTGCGCCAGCTCGCCGCCGAACCCGGCGGAGACCAGTACGCGGCGCTGCTGCGCGAGCTGTTCGACCTGGACGTACCGCAGACCTCCCCGGTGGACACCGTCCCCGACGTGGTCACCACGGACCTCGACGGTCGGCCGTCGTTCGACGCCGCCGACCTCCCGCCCACCGGAGGAGTGCGATGACCACCCCCCTGCGCCTCGGCACCCGGGGCAGCGCCCTGGCGATGGCACAGTCCGGCCACGTCGCCGAGGCCCTCACCGCGGCCACCGGCCGGCCGGTCGAGCTTGTCGAGGTGGTGACCGCCGGAGACCGGTCCACCGCCCCGGTGCAGCGGCTCGGCGTCGGCGTGTTCGTCTCCGCCCTGCGCGACGCGCTGACCGCCGGTGAGATCGACTTCGCCGTCCACTCGTACAAGGACCTGCCCACCGCGGCGGCGCCCGGCCTGCACATCGCGGCCGTGCCGCCCCGGCAGGACCCGCGGGACGCGCTGGTGGCCACGAACGGCCGTACGCTCGCCGAACTGCCACCCGGTGCCCGGGTCGGCACCGGCGCGCTGCGCCGGATCGCCCAGCTGCACGCGCTGGGCATGCAGTTGGAGGTCACCCCGATCCGGGGCAACATCGACACCCGGCTCGGCCGGGTGCTCGGCCCGGACGCCGACCTCGATGCCGTCGTGCTGGCCCGGGCCGGACTCCACCGGATCGGGCGTGTCGACGCCATCACCGAGACGCTCGACCCGATGCTCATGCTGCCCGCACCCGCTCAGGGCGCGCTGGCCGTCGAGTGCCGGGCCGACGACCAGGACGTGATCGAGCTGCTCGCGTTGCTCGACCACGCGCCGTCCCGCGACGCGGTCACCGCGGAGCGGGCGCTACTGGCCACCCTGGAGGCAGGGTGCAGCGCACCCGTCGCCGCGTACGCCGTCCTCGCCGAGGGCGAGCCCACCGCTGAGGGCGACGTAATCGATGAGATCTACCTGCGCGGTGCGGTGATCAGCCCGGACGGTACCCGTGACCTCCGACTGTCCCGCACCGGAACGCCCGCCGACGCGGCGGAGATCGGTAAGGCACTCGCCGCCGAACTCCTCGAACTCGGCGCCGACTCGATCCTCGGCCAGGACGCACAGGCCGGCCCGGGGACCCAGCAACTTGGGAGCACAGAATGACCCGCACCCGTAAGCCCGTAGGCCAGATCGCCTTCGTCGGGGCCGGCCCCGGCGACCCCGGTCTGCTGACCCGCCGGGCGCTCGACGCCCTGGTCGAGGCGGACCAGGTGGTCTACGACCGGGGAGTCCCCGAGTCGCTGCTCACGTACGTCCGCGCGCAGGCCCGGTCCGACGCCGAGTTCAGCCCCGCCGAGGGCGTGCCGGGGGACGTGGCGAAGGTGCTGATCTCCGCGGCCCGGGCCGGACAGAACGCCGTGCACCTGGTGGCCGGCGACCCGTTCGGCCACGACTCGGTGGTCAAGGAGGTGCAGGCGGTGGCGCGTACCGCCGCGCACTTCGAGGTGGTGCCGGGCGTCAGCCAGGCCGAGGGCGTGGCGACCTACGCGGGCGTCCCGCTGCCCGGTGTGCGCACCGCCGCCGACGTCGAGGACGTCACCACGCTGGACTTCGACGCGCTCGCCACCGCGGTGGGCCGGGGTTCGCTGGCGCTGTCCGTGGACGCCGGTGACCTGGCCGCCGTCCGGGACGGCCTGCTGGCCGCCGGGGTCGACGGCGTCACCCCGGTCGGGGTGACCGGTGACGGCACCGGCGAGACGCAGTACACCACCACGTCGACCGTCGAGTCCTTCGTCGCGGCGGCGCTCGGCTTCACCGGCCGGGTGGTGCTCACCGTCGGCGCGGCCGTCACCGACCGGGACAAGCTGAGCTGGTGGGAGAACCGCCCGCTGTACGGCTGGAAGGTGCTGGTGCCCCGCACCAAGGAGCAGGCCGGCGTGATGAGCGCGCGGCTGCGGGCGTACGGGGCGATCCCGTGCGAGGTGCCGACCATCGCGGTCGAGCCGCCGCGTACCCCGGCGCAGATGGAGCGGGCGGTCAAGGGGCTGGTCGACGGCCGGTACGCCTGGGTGATCTTCACGTCGGTGAACGCGGTCCGGGCGGTCTGGGAGAAGTTCGCCGAGCACGGCCTCGACGCCCGCCACTTCGGCGGTGTCAAGATCGCCTGTATCGGTGACGCCACCGCCGAGGCGGTCCGCGCGTTCGGCATCCAGCCGGAGCTGATCCCCTCCGGGGAGCAGTCCTCGGAGGGTCTGCTGGCCGAGTTCTCCCCGCACGACGAGGTCCTCGACCCGGTCGGCCGGGTCCTGCTGCCGCGCGCCGACATCGCCACCGAGACCCTGGCCGCCGGGCTCACCGAGCGGGGCTGGGAGGTCGACGACGTGACCGCGTACCGGACCGTGCGGGCGGCGCCGCCGCCGGCCGAGATCCGCGACGCGATCAAGTCGGGCGGTTTCGACGCGGTGCTGTTCACCTCGTCCTCCACGGTGCGCAACCTGGTCGGCATCGCCGGGAAGCCCCACGCGCGCACGGTTGTTGCAGTCATCGGGCCCAAGACGGCGGAGACCGCGACCGAGTTCGGGCTGCGGGTGGACGTGCAGCCGCCGCACGCTTCGGTCCCCGACCTGGTGGAGGCGCTCGCCGCCTACGCCGTCGAGCTGCGGGAGAAGCTCGCCGCCATGCCGGCGAAGCAGCGTCGCGGTTCGAAGGTGCAGGGCCCGACCGCCCTGAGGTTCCGCTGACAGGAGGCTCTTCCATGCCGTACCCCGAGATCCGGCCCCGGCGGCTGCGCCGTAACGCGGCCGTGCGGCGGCTGGTCTCCGAGACCCGCGTCGACCCGGCCGAGCTGGTCGTGCCGATGTTCGTCAAGGAGGGGCTGACCGAGCCGAGGGCGATCGCCTCGCTCCCGGGGGTGCTCCAGCACTCCCGGGACTCGCTGCGCAAGGCGGCGGCCGAGGCGGTCCAGGCCGGGGTCGGCGGGATCATGCTGTTCGGGGTGCCGGCGACGCGGGACGAGACCGGCTCCGGTGGCATCGACCCGGCGGGCGTGCTCAACGTGGCGATCCGGGACGTGATCTCCGAGGTCGGCGACGCGACGGTGGTGATGAGCGACCTCTGCCTGGACGAGTTCACCTCGCACGGGCACTGCGGGCTGCTCACCCCGGACGGCGGGGTGGACAACGACGCCACGCTCGCCGCGTACGCGGACATGGCGGTCGCCCAGGCCACCGCCGGGGTCCACGTGGTGGGGCCGTCCGGCATGATGGACGGCCAGGTGGGCGTCGTCCGCAAGGCCCTGGACGCCGCCGGGCACCAGGACGTCTCGGTCCTCGCGTACGCCGTCAAGTACGCCTCCGCCTTCTACGGCCCGTTCCGCGACGCGGTGGAATCGGCGCTGGAGGGTGACCGGCGCAGCTACCAGCAGGACCCGGCGAACCTGCGGGAGTCGCTGCGTGAGGTCGAGCTGGACGTGGCCGAGGGCGCCGACATGGTGATGGTCAAGCCGGCGCTGCCCTATCTCGACGTGGTGGCGGCGGTCCGGGCCGCAGTGGACGTCCCGGTGGCCGCCTACCAGGTCTCCGGCGAGTACGCGATGGTCGAGGCGGCTGCCGCGAACGGCTGGATCGACCGGGAACGGGTGATGCTGGAGACGCTCACCTCGATCCGCCGGGCCGGCGCCCAGATCATCCTCACCTACTGGGCAGTCGAGGCCGCCCAGCTGTTGCGCGAGCGCTACTGATCCGTCGGCCCGCCCTGGCCCGCCCTCTCGTCGTGGGGCTGCCGGCGGTCGGCGCGACCTTCTCAGGACCCGCTGCGGTAACTGGTTGTAGTTTTCCGCTCCAGACTCCCTCTCGCTCCGATCCGACTTTGCTCTGCAGCTACCGACGCACCAGGAACTTTCTGTGAGGATAGCGTCCCTGGCTGCAGAGCAAAGTCGACAGGAGTCGACCCCCTTGCGGTCACGGGATGCGAGATAATGTCCGCATTGGGGTAGCTTGTGACTCGGAAGGCTCGCTCGGGTAGTAACGGAATGCGACCATTCCTGATGTCACTCTCTGTGTGCGTCGGGAGGCTTGGCGAGCGTGCCTGTTCGGGGTGAGACGTCGCCAGATGCCGGGGTTTCCACAGGGGCGGGGAGCGGGGTTGCCGGGCTGCGGCGGGACGCGGGACCGTAGCGGCGTGACAGACAGCGCCGACACCCGGACCGAAGTGGCTACCGCCGCGGCTTCCGTCGTGCCCGAGGGGTCCGGCGGGACGGCGCTGCTCACCGAACCCTTCGACATTCCGTTCCCGGCGGCGGGGATCGTTCGCGCGGTTCGTCGTCGGGCCGACGCCAGCCAACGTGAGCTGGCAAGGTTCGCCCGGGTGCATCCGAGCACGCTCGGGCGTATCGAGGCGGGCACGCTGATCCCCAGCCTGGCCATGCTGTCACGGATCCTGGGCACGGCCGGGTTCCGGGTCGTGGTCGTCGACGAGGCCGGCGCGGTGCTCAAGCCGATGCGCGACCGGGCCGACCTGCGTGACGGTGCCCAGCGGCGGTACCCGTCCCACCTCGACGTCGTCACCGACCCGGAACCGGGGGAGTGGTGGGCCGACCGGTACGGGCTGGCCCGCCCGCCGGAGACGTTCTACCGCGACCGGGACGTCCGCGACGCGTTGCGCCGCCGCAGCCAGTGGGAGGTGCGGGTGGCCAAGTACCGCAACGTGCCGCCGCCGCCCGATCCGCAACGGTGCGGATACCGCGGCGGCCCGCCGATCCGCCCATGAGCGAAGCGACGGGCCGCCGGGCCGACCACCGCTCAGTCGTCGTTCAGGATGGTCCCCGCTCCGGACGGGTCGGCGAGCCGCAGACCCGGTACCCCGGTCACGTACAGGGTGAGCCGCTCGTCCGCCTCGCGCTTGCCGTCACCGCGCACGGTGACCGGGAACGCCAGCGACGTCTGGCCCGCGGGCAGCAGCTTGCAACCCACGTACGGGTCGTAGTCGGACCCGGCCTGCGCGGTCGTGCCGTAGGTGGTCGCGCAGAGCAGGGCCGGCTCGGAGAGCGGACGGGACACGGTGACCGTGAACGTCATCGTCCGGGTGCCCTTGTCGCCCTCGGCGACGGAGGTGTCGGCCACCCGCAGCGCGGCCCGGGAGCGGAACCGGGCCACCTGCGGGTCGTGGTCGCTGGCGGCGCGGTCGCCCAGATCCGGCGCGTCCGTGGGGTAGTCGGCGTTGAGGTGCGCGGTCCGCACCTGCACCAGGTCGTCGTGCATCGGGTCGTTGACGAAGAGGTTGTCAAGCGTCTGCGCCTGCCCGCTGAAGGTGTACGAGTACGCCGACGCGGGCGCGTCCGCCACCAGGTCGTCCCACAGGTTGTGCAGCCCCGCCTGGTAGAGCGGCGCGAGCTGGTCCGACGGGGTCGGGTTCTGGGCGGTGGCGATCGGGTCGTCCGGGCGGGGGAAGACGTTCAGGTCGCCGCCGTAGATCACCCGGGCGTTCGGGTCGGCCGCTTCGACCGCCGTGACCAGCGCCGCGCCGTACGCGGCCTGCTCCCGGCGCTGCCCGACCCGGCTGTCCGGCCCGGACGAGAAGTGGTTGGCGACCGCCCAGAGCGTGAACCGCTCGGTGGAGCCGGGGCCGGCCTGCACCGTGAACCGGGCCACTTGCGCGGCGCGGGTGTAGACGTTGCTGCCGTCCACGCCAGTGGAGCGGTCCACGTCGGCAGGGAGCACCGCGTTGAACGCCTTCGGGTTCTGCACGTCCGCGTTCGACGGCAACGCCGCCGAGCGGTACGCCACGGTCGGCGCGGACCCCAGCAGCGGGTCGCCCGCGGTGGCCTGGGCCAGCGTCAGCCGGTCGGTGCGGTAGAGGAAGGCCGAGACGATACCCCGGGCGTCCGCGCCGGTCCGGTCGTACGCGGCGGCGTAGGCGGGGCCGCCGTGCGCGGCGATGGCCAGTGCCAACTCCTGCACGGTGTCCGGTGCGCCGTCGGCGTTGTCGGCGTCGCCACAGGCCAGCGTGCCGTCGACGACCGAGCAGATGTCCTGGTCCTCGGCCTCCTGCACGAGGATCAGATCCGGGCTGTGCAGCGAGTTGACGATCTGCCGGGCCTGCACCGCCAGTCTGGCGGCGTACGCCTGCGGGCTGGCCGGCACGTAGTCGAACGGCGGGCTGACCCCGGGGCAGCCGGTGTTGCCGGCGAAGTCGCAGCCGTCGAACGGGTCGTCCCGGTAGTCGTACAGGTTCTCCACGTTGTAGGTGGCGATGGCGACCTCGGCGCCGCGGTCGGCCGGCTGCGGAGGGTGGTTCGCGGCCGGGTCCGCGCCACCGGTCAGGGTGAGCTGCTCGGGCTGCACGCTGTACTTGCTGAACGCGTACGAGACGGAGCCGTAGGCGTCCTCGGTCAGCGTGTCGAACGTACGGGCCTCCGGCAGCAGCGCGCCGGACTCACCGGCGGTCGCCTTCACACCCCCGGCCCCGAGCAGGATCCGCTGGTTGTTGCCGTTGTCGAACAGCGTGCCCGGGATGTCGTCGAGCGGGTGCGCGTCCCGGAACACCCGCCGGGCGTACGGGTCGGACCGCTTCATGATCGGGTCTTCGCGGTCCAGCACGTAGATCTCCGAGTCGGCGGTGGACGCGAAGATGTGCCGGGGCGCGGAGACGCCGCTGCCGGCCCGGACCCGCATCCGCTCGCCCTCGTGGCGTTCCCAGAACCGGTCGGCGGCGGCCGCCTCGGCCGGCGGGACGGCGTCGGTCACCCGCACGACGGTGTCCACGTCGAGCCCGGAGTCGAGCTTGCGGACCAGCGAGGCGCCGGAGAGCTGGGTCTGGTTGAAGTACTCCGAGACCCGGGCGCGCAGCACCACCTCGTCACCGACGGTCGGGGCGTAGCCGCCGATCAACGTGGTGAACGAGCCCATGAACACGAAGATGCCGTCGGCGGTGAGCGGGTCGCCGTCCTCGCTGCCGAGCCGGCTCTGCAGGTAGAAACCCCACTGGTCGGCCCCGGCCGAGCTGCGGGTCAGCGACTTGCTGGTGATGACGCCGCGTACGTCGTACAGCATCGGGCTGGTGCCGTTGCCGCTGGCCGGCGCGAGCGGCGACCGGTCGGTGCGGGCGTCCTCGTCGTCGGCGGTGCGGCCCTGCACCTCGCCGACCGACAGCACGCTCGTGGCCTGCACGGTGAGCGTGCAGGCGGCGGTGTCGCCCTCGGCGTCCGTCGACGTCACCGTGACGGTGTAGGCGCCGGCCGGCAGGCCGGTAGCGGTCAGCGTGGCGGTGGCCGTGCCGCCGTTGTCGGCCGCCGGGGTGAACGCGGTACGGCTGATCGACCCGCTCGCCGGCGCCGGTGCGACGGCGGTGACGGCCAGGCCGGTGATCGTGTCGTCGGCGTCGGTGGCGGTCACCTCGCGGGTCGCGGTGGCCCCCGCCTCCAGCGTCAACGCGCCGCCGCAGGACAGCGTGGGTGGTTGGTCCGTCGGCCCGTCGCCGACGGTGTGGCTGCCCAGCCCGTCGAACGTGTCGGTCGGGAAACCGGCCCACTGTGCGGCGGGTGCGAACGCGTCGGTCGGGTCGGTGTCCCCGGTGGTCACCGAGGGCAGCCGGCGCAGCGTGTTGTCGGCGGTGCTGGTGAGCCCGCTGCCCCACTCGGTGCCCGGGTCCACGCCGACCTGGCCGAGGGAGTCGACGACCGTCGTGCCTCGGCGCAGCACGAGCGCGTCGTCGCCGTTGAACAGCGACCCGGCGTACGTCTGGTCGGCCTGGGCGAGGATCGCCGGGCCGGCCGACGCGGCGGCGAGGACGAACACGTCCCCGGCGGCGACGGTGCCGGTCAGGGCCACGTCGGTCGAGGTGCTCGCCCCGTTGAAGGAGAGCTGGAGCTGGTAGCCGCCGGTGGCCAGGTCGATCGGCGCCCCGGTACCGTTGTACAGCTCGACTGCCTTGTTGTTGGACGACCCCTCGACGTACTCGGAGATGAGCAGGTCGGTGGGCGCGGCGCTGGCCGGCAAGGGCGCGACGCCGATGGCCGTCGCGGTGACCGCGGCGATGGTCGCGAGCGCGGCTAGGGTGCGGCGCGGGCGCATGGGGCCTCCACGATGGTGGGCGGGAACTAACGCACGTTAAGGCTCGGGCAGGTCCGCCGTCCAGCCCTCGGACGGCCGGCGGGTGAACCGTCAGCGATGGCTGTCCAGGCGGTGCACCAGCTCGGCGACGTCCACACCGTACTCGCACCAGTCCCGGTCGGGGCGGTAGCCCAGTTCGGCGTTGACTTTGAGCATCGCCTCGTTGGCCTGCGCGTTCCAGGTCTGCACCTCGGCCAGGTCGGGCTCGGCCGAGCGCAGCTCCAGCAGCATCCGTGCCTTGATCGCCCGGTCGATGCCGTGGCCGCGGTGCTCGCGGACCACGATGGTGTCGTACTGGTCGGCCCGGGTGGGATGCTGCGCCGGCACCACCACCTCGGTCAGCCCGGCCACCTCGCCGGTCTGCTCGTGCACCGCCAGCACGATGTACGGCTTCATGCCCCGCCGGTGCAGCGTGTCGAGGCTGTCGCGCAGCCGCTCCGGGTCGTAGGAGCTGGGCCGCAGTTCGCCGTCGTCCACCTCGCGCACCTCGGCCTTGGCCCGGGCGTACGGCTCCAGGAGCTCGTCCGGCGGCCCGCCCGGCCAGAACTCGACCCGGTAGCCGGCGTCCACCCCGGCGGCCATCTCGGTCAGCGCCGGCCAGTCCACCGTGCGCAGGTCGAGCACGCTGCGGGTCTCGACGTAGTCGCGGGTGAAGCCCAGCGATTCGTAGAACCCCACCGCCGGGGTGTCGCCGACGACCTCCACGCCGATCGACTGGAAGCCCTCGTCCCAGACCCGGCGCGCGGCCACCCGCACCAGTTCGCGGCCGAGACCGCGGCGTCGTGCCGCCGGGTGCACCACCACCTCCAGCACGCCGATGCCGCCGAGCAGCAGCACGTGCACGTGACCGACGATCGGGCCGGGCGTGCCGTCGGGGGCGGGGTCGCCCTGGGCGACCCAGGAGATCCGCCGCTCGCCGGGCATCACCTCGGACAGGTATTCCCGCACGGAGTGCCCCTGCCAGGGCGGATCCTGCGGCAGATCGACCGTGAGGACCGCGTTCAGCGTGTCCAGCAGGGACGCGACTTCGGCGGACGACGCGGTCCGGGGGTCCCACTCGCGCACCATCACCCGTACAGCTTGCCGCCAACCGCAGCCAGGGGGAAGGGTTCAGTCCGCGAATGTACGCACGCCGTCACCTCACGTTGCCGCTGCGCCGCCCGTACTCGTCGGCCTTGTCGAAGACCGCCTGGGCGTACCGACGCACATCGTTGTAGGAGAGGATGGCGCCCCACCAGTCGCCCGGGATGGTCATGTTCCGGCCGCCCTTGCACAGGTACTGGGCGGCGGCCAGCGCCGCGTCGTCGATGTCGTGCGGGTTGCGCACGCCGTCGCCGTCGGCGTCCGCGCCGATCTCCGCCCAGGTGGTCGGGATGAACTGCATCGGGCCGAGCGCCCGGTCGAAGGTCGTGTCGCCGTCGAGCCGCCCCTGGTCGGTGTCGACGATCCGGGACCGGCCACCCTGGCCGTCCAGTTGCTGTCCGCGGATCTCCGGTGTGGCCACGCCGTCGGGTTGCAGCGTGGCGCCGTTGGCCGAGCCGTGGCCGGATTCCACGTGCCCGATGGCGGCCAGCGTGGTCCAGCTCAGCTGGCAGCCGCGGTTGGTCTGGGCCAGCACCAGTTCGGCGTAGCCGTAGGCCTGGAGCGCCACCACGGGGATTCCGGTGGCCGGACTGACCCGCTGCGCCCAGTCGGCCAGCACGTCGGCCGGGCGACCGGTGGGCGGCACCGGGCCGCCGGCCGCGCCGGTGGGTGCGGCGGTGGGTGGGACGGTGCCGGGCAGCCCGGTCGGCTCCGGGAACGGGGGTGCTCCCGGCACGCCGCCGGTTTCCGGCACGGCCTGGCTGGGCGGGGCCGAGGTGGTCTCGGCGGCGACCGGGGCGGATTGCCGGGCCGTCGCCGGTACGAGCACCGCGCCGGCTGCGGTGGCGGCCGCGACCAGGGCGAGCAGGGACAGCGCGGGCAGTGCGGCGCGTCCGCCGGGTCGCCGGGACCAGGCGCGGGTGGCCCGGGCCGCGCCGGTGGCGAGCTGGCGCGGTCGCATCCGGTCTAAGTGCGCGAACGGCACCCGCCGTCGCCGGCCCTCGGTCGCCGGCGCCGCGTCGGTGGTCGGCTTCGCGCTGCCTCCGGTGTCGTCGCCGTCCGCCGCTCCGCCGCCGTCCGCCGCGTCTGCTTCGGCCGGGCGTGTGTCGGCCGCGTCTGCTTCGGCCGGGCGCGGGTCTGCGGTGCCGGTTTCGGCCGGTCGGGTGGCCGGGGTTACCGGGCCGGGCCCGGAGCCGGCCGGGGCGCGCCGAGGGCGGGGAATCGGCCGGGCGCTGCCGTCGGGCGGCGCGGCGGGTCGCAGGGGCCGGGCCGTCGCTCGTCCTTCGCCGTCCACCACCAGTCGAGTATCACCCATCCGAGGTGCGGCGTCAGGCCCGCCGTACGCTGAGGACATGCCCCGGTACGAGTTCCGTTGCCGCTCCTGCGGTGACACCTTCGAGGTCAACCGTCCGATGGCCGAGGCGGATCGCCCGGCGCCCTGCCCGCAGGGGCACGCCGACACGGTGAAGTTGCTCTCGACGGTGGCGCTCACCGGCAGGGGCGGAGCCGCCTCCACAGGTGGGATTCCCACAGGTGGTGGTTGCTGCGGCGGCGCCTGCGGTTGCTGAGTTTCCGCCGCTCGTCCCGCGAATCGATCCGGGTCTTGCCACCCGTGTGATCCTTTGGCACCTTGGGGCGTAATCCGCCCAACCGTTCTCACGATGCGTGATGACGCGGTCATAGGGCAGCATGAATCGGACGTCAGCGGGCGGAGGTTCGACGTATGTCGCCGCACAAACACCTCCCCAGCGGGTGGGTGACCTTCGTGTTCACCGACATCGAGGGGTCGACCCGACTGGCTCGGATGCTCGGACCGGTCTACCGCCCGGTGCTGCGCGAGCACCGCCGGCTGCTGCGCGACACGCTCGTCGGCACCGACGGGGCGGAGCTGCTCACCGAGGGCGACTCGTTCTTCCTCGCCTTCCCCGACGCCGCCGCCGCGGTCCACGCGTGCCTGACCGCGCAGCGCGCGCTGGCCGGTCACGAGTGGCCGCACCCCGACGCGACGCCCCGGGTCCGGATGGGACTGCACACCGGCTACGCCGAGCCGCGCGACGGCGAGTACGCCAGCCCCGAGGTGCACCGGGCCGCCCGGGTGGCCGCCGCCGCCCACGGCGGTCAGGTGCTCTGCTCCGCCGCCACCGCCCGACACGCCGACCCGCTGCCGGACGGCGTGTCCCTGCTCGACCTCGGCCTGCACCGGTTGCGCGGCTTCGACGACCGGGAACGGCTGTTCCAGCTCGTCGCGCCGGGACTGGAGCGCAAGTTCCCGCGCCCGCGTACCGCCGACGCCACGGCCCACAACCTGCCCACCCAGGTCACCACGTTCGTCGGCCGGCAGGCCGAGCGCGCCGAGCTGGGGCGGCTGGTCGAGGCGTACCGGCTGGTGACGGTGCTGGGCGCGGGCGGCGCCGGCAAGACCCGACTGGCGGTGGAGCTGGCCTCCGGGATCGTGGAGGACTACCCGGACGGGGTCTGGTTCGTCGACGTCGCCGCGGTGACCGACCCGGGACTGGTGGCCTTCGAGATCGCCGCCGTGCTCGGCCTGCGCCCGGAGCCGGGGCGGCCGATGGTCGACACCCTCGTCGAGTACGCGGCGTCGCGCCGGATGCTGGTGCTGCTGGACACCTGCGACGCGCAGACCGCCGCGTCGGCCGAGGTGATCAGTCGGCTGCTGGCCGGCGGCCGGGGCGTGCGGGTGCTGGCCACCAGCCGGGAGTCGTTCGGCGTACCGGGCGAGGTGGTGTGGCGGATTCCGTCCCTGTCGGTGGACGAGGGGCCGGACGGCGGGGCGAGCGACGCGGTGGCGCTGCTGCTGGACCGCACCGCGGTGGCCCGGGGCGGGCGCACCCCGGAGCCGGCCGAGCAGGCCGACCTGCGCCGCGTGGTCCGCCGGCTGGACGGCCTGCCGTTGGCCATCGAACTGGCCGCCGCGCGGCTGCGGGTGCTCTCGGCCGGGCAGTTGGCGGAACGGCTCGACGACATGCTGGGCACGCTGGACGCCGGCCGGGAGACCGCGGAACCGCCGCCGGTGGAGGCCGGTTGGAGCGGCAACCAGCAGGACACGGTGGACCTGGTGGCCGCCGCGACCGGCGCGGCCCCGCCCACCCCGGCCAGTCGCGCGGTGCAACGGTCGGCAAGCGAACGGCACATGACCATCCAGGCCACGGTCACCTGGTCGTACCGGACGCTCGGCGCGCGCTCGGCCCGGCTGCTGCGCTGGATGGCGGTGTTCGCCGGCCCGGTGGACCTGCCCACCGTGCAGTGGCTGCTCGACGAGGACCCGCTGGACCCGCTGTCGGTGCTGGTGGACAAGTCGATGGTGCTGGCCGAGCCGCACGCGTCGGGCAGCACCTACCGGATGCTCGACCCGATCCGGGCGTACGCCGCCCGCCGGCTGATCGAGGCGGGTGAGGAACAGAGCGCGCGGGACCGCCACGTGGCCTGGTGCCGGCACGCGCTGGACCGGGCACACCTGGGGCCGGACGGCCGCCCGCTGACGCTCTCCCTCTACGCGCTCGACCCGCTGGCCGGCGAGCTGCGGGCCGCGCTGCGCTGGAGCGCCACGGGCGGCAGCGCCCGGTCCGGCCTGCGCCTGGCCGGCGACCTGGACCAGTGGTGGCGGGAACGCGGGCTGGCCCGGGAAGGTCGGCTGTGGCTGTTCCGGCTCTACGGCCGCATCGCCGAGACCGGCGAGGACATTCCGGAGGCCGAGCTGGCCGCCGCGTACCACATGCACTCGCTGCACGCGGGCGCGGACGGCGAGTTCGGCGAGGAACTGCGCTACTCGCAGCGGGCCGAGGCGGCCGCCCGGCAGTCCGGCGACCTGGGTCTGCTGGCCCGGGTGCTGGCCGGGCGGGCCGCGCCGCTCGTGGACATGGGTCAGTTCGCCGAGGCGGAGCGGATCTGCCGCGAGGTGATCGACTGGGCGTACGCGCAGGACGTGGTCGGCGACGCGCTGCTCGCCGTCTACAACCTGGCCGAGCTGCTGTGGCGTCGGGGCGCGCTGGACGAGGCGGCCGAACTGCTGGCCGCGGCCCGTCCGGTCGAGGCGGCCCGACCGGCGGAGCGCGGCGGGCGGTCGGTGGACATGCTGCTCGGGATGGTGGCGCTGGCCCGGGGCGACCTGGTCGCGGCGCACGAGCACCTGCTGGTGGCGTTGCGGTCCCGGATGAGCCACGGCTACCTCGGGCGGGCCTGCGACACGATCAACGCGATCGCGGTGCGCTGCGCGCTGGCCGGGGACGCGCTGTCCGCGGCCCGGCTGTTCGGTGCGGCGCAGGCCACCCGGGCGAACCTACGGGCCACGCCGGGCATCTACGGCCCGTACTGGTCGGCCCGGCAGGTGGACCTGCGCCGGGTGCTGGGCGACGAGGCGTTCGACGCCGCCTACGGCGCCGGGGCCGGACTGCGGCTGGACGAGGTCGCGGCGCTGGCGCTGCACGTGGAGCATCCGGACCTGGGGGTCGACTCGCCGTGGTTCGGCCCGGCCACCCCGGCGGTCGAGCCGCGCAGCACGGCGGGCTGAGCGGTACGACGGCCGCGCGGGCCGGGCCGCGTGGGGGTGCGGCCCGACCCGGCGGCGGTTCAGACCCGGGCGGCGGCGCGGCGCTCGGCGTCGGCCTTCATCCGGGCGGCCCGGTCGATGTCCGCCGGTGACACGGCGGCGACCGAGCCGAAGGCGCGGACCGCCTGGTAGTAGGTCCAGGCGAGGCTGTTGCAGGCCGGCCGGACCACCGCGTTGTAGGTGGCGCAGACCCGCTTCAGGTCGGCGTGGAAGGCGCTGTCGAGGCGGGACTTGTTGGCCGCGAAGGCACCCAGCGCCTTGTGGTTGCGATAGCCGAAGTCGTGCCGGTGGCAGGAGAGCTTGAAGGCGAACCCGAGTGGGTTGTCCGGGCTGGACGAGCAGTAGTCGGTGGACCAGTCGAAGCCGTATTCGGCCCAGGGGGCCCGGTCCGCCCGCGCGCTGTTCCAGGCGCGGTAGCTGGCGGCGCTGGTCTGGGTCCAACCGGTCAGGACGGTGAGTTTCTGTTGGGTGCTCACCGCGGCGGCGGCCGGCGTGGCCAGGCCGAGCAGGGTGAGCAGGGTGAGGGTCGCGGCGGCGAGGGTGGTGGCGAGGCGACGGGACACGGGAACCTCCGTGGGGCGGCGGCCGGGACGTCCGGCTGTCGACAAGTGTCGATCAATGGGGTGACCTGCGGCGATGGTGCGGCAAGCGGCTCGCTGGCAGGCGCCCAAACAGACGAATGTCCCCGGGTCGGCAGCGCGACCCGGGGACATCCGGCGGGGTCAGCGGACGAAGCGCGGCAGGCTCGCCGGGCTCTCGTTCGCCAGTCTGTCCAGCGCGGTCACGTAGTACGTGTACCGGGTGCCGGCGGTCGCCGTCGTGTCCAGCCAGGACTGGGTGGCGCCGTCGGTGGCCCGGACGGTGCCGACCAGGTGGGACGCGTCGGCGAAGTCGCAGCGCCCGGCCAGGCCGTGCCCGTCGAACCGGTAGATCGCGTACGAGGCGGCGGTGCCGAGCGGGCCCTTGCCGTCGGCCGGCTGCCGCCAGCTCAGGCGCACCCCGTCGGCCTCCCGCTGGGCCTTGGTGACCAGCGGGAACAGCAGCGGCTTACGCGGCAGGTGCGTCATGGTGGGCACCAGCGCCGGCCGGGAGTAGTGCTCGGCCGCGTAGATGTCGGTGGCGCCCAGCCGGTTCGCCCGCACCTGGACCGCCGAGAAGTGCACGTTGCCGAGCACCTCCGGGTACGACCGGTTCAGCGTCAGGTGGTTGGACAGCTCCTGCGGGTTCATCCAGAACGATCCGTACGCCGGGTCACCACTCTTGTAGTCGGCCTGGCCGATGTAGAGCTGGACCCGGGTGCCGCGCACCTGCTCGGCCCACCACGGCACCAGCCGGGCGTAGTCGGCGGCCGGATACTGGCCGATGTACCAGTAGAGCTGCGGCACGATGTAGTCGACCCACTCCTCCTTGACCCACTTGCGGGTGTCGGCGGAGATGATGTCGTACGACTGCGAGCCGGTGGTGTCCGAACCGTTCGGGTCGGCCGACGCGTTACGCCAGATGCCGAACGGGCTCACGCCGAACTTGACCCACGGCTTGGCCGCCTTGATCTTGGCGTTCATCTCCTGGATCAGCAGGTTGATGTTGTCGCGCCGCCAGTCGGCCCGGTCGGTGAAGCCCCGGTTGTACTTGTCGAACGCGTCGTCGTCGGGCACCTGGTAGGTGCCGGACGGGTACGGGTAGAAGTAGTCGTCGAAGTGCACGCCGTCGACGTCGTACCGCTTGACCGCGTCCATCATCGCGGTCTGGACGAACTCGCGGACCTCCGGGATGCCGGGGTTGTAGTAGAGCCGGCTGCCGGCGACCCCGGCCGGTGGGTAGGCGAAGACCCAGTCGGGGTGCTGCCGGGCCGGGCTGTTCGGCGCCAGCTTCGACAGGTCGGCCCCGGCTCCGCCGGGTGCCGGCATGGAGACCCGGTACGGGTTGAACCAGGCGTGGAACTCCAGATTGCGCTTGTGCGACTCGGCGACCAGGAAGGCCAGCGGGTCCCAGCCCGGGTCCTGGCCGCGGACGCCGGTGAGGTATTCCGACCACGGCTCGTACGGCGAGGGCCAGAACGCGTCGGCGGTCGGGCGGACCTGGACCACGACGGCGTTGTGGTTGAGCCGCTGGGCCAGGTCGAGCCAGCTCAGGTATTCGGCCTTCTGCTTGGCGACCTGGTCCGGGGCGGTCCAGGAGTCCTTGCTGGGCCAGTCGATGTTCGTCACCGACGCGATCCACATGGCCCGGAACTGCCGCTTGGGGGTGGCCGGGTCGGTGACGCATTCGGTGGTGGGGGAAGTGGCGGTGCTGGTGTCGGTGGGTGCGGCCTGCGCCGGGGTGCCGGCGACCAGCGTGCCGAGCAGCGTCGCGGCCAGCGCGGCGGCTCCGAGCCGAGTTGCCTTCATGCGGTGCGGTCCCTTCGTCGGGTCCGGGGGGAACGGTCGGCGGCGGGCGCTCGGCAACATCCGCCGCGTCGCCTATGCCGCCGGTAGAAAACTTTCATCAATCCGTTCCCCGCGCAAGACCCCGGGCGGGATTGGGCCGGCAAAGCACTGGGTAGCAGCCCCGCCGCGGACCGCCACCGTGGCGGACGCACCGGTGGGGAGGTGATCCCATGTCGGTCCTGCGGACCAAACCGATCCGGGACGTGCTGGCCCAGGGGGAGAGCGACGGCGAGGACGGCCGGCCCGGACTGCGCCGTCGGCTCGGCGCCGTCGACCTGATGGGTTTCGGCATCGGCATCGTGATCGGCACCGGCATCTTCACCCTGACCGGCGTCGAGGCGAGGAACAGCGCCGGCCCCGGCGTGGTGATCTCCTTCGGCATCGCCGGGCTGGTCGCGCTGCTCGCCGCGCTCTGCTACGCCGAAATGGCCGCCAGCGTGCCGACCGCCGGCAGCGCCTACACCTACGCGTACGCCACCATGGGGGAGATCGTCGCCTGGATCATCGGCTGGGACCTGCTGCTGGAGTTCGCGCTCGGCGCGGCCGTGGTGGCGCGCGGCTGGTCCGGCTACCTCGCCGACCTGCTCGGCCTGCCCAGCGCCTGGTTCGCCGAGGAAGGCAGCATCGTCAACCTCGGCGCCATCGCCATCGTGCTGGTGCTCGGCGCGGTCGGCGTCGTCGGCATCCGCGAGTCCGCCCGCGTCACCAACGTGCTGGTGCTGGTGAAGGTCGCGATCTGCGCGTTCGTCGTCATCGCCGGGCTGTTCTTCGTGAAGGCCGCCAACCTCAGCCCGTTCATCCCGGCCAGCGAACCGGCCGGAGCCGACGACGACGGCATCAAGCAGCCGGTGACCCAGGCCCTGTTCGGGCTGGAGCCCTCCGTCTTCGGCTTCGCCGGGGTGCTCACCGCCGCCGTGGTGTTCTTCGCGTACACCGGGTTCGAGGCCGTGGCGAACCTCGGTGAGGAGACCCGCAAGCCCAAGCGGGACCTGCCCCTCGGCCTGCTCGGCACGCTTCTGATCTCCACCGTGCTCTACATCGGCGTCTCGCTCGTCGTGGTCGGCATGGTCAAGTACACCGAGATCGACGAGGGCGCCCCGATCGCCTCCGCGTTCCGGGCGGTCGGCGCCGGCTGGGCCGCCGTGCTCGTCTCCATCGCCGCCGTCGCCGGCCTCACCAGCGTGATCCTGGTCGACTTGGTGGCCATGGGCCGGATCGGCTTCGCCATCGCCCGCGACGGCCTCATCCCACCCGCCATCGCCAAGGTCCACCCCCGCTGGGGCACCCCGTACCGGATCGCCGGGATCATGACCATCGGGGTGGCGCTGCTGGCCGGCTTCCTCCCGCTGTCCGCGCTGGCCGACCTGGTCAGCATCGGCGCGCTCTGCGCGTTCATGCTCGTGGCCCTCGCGGTGCCGATCCTGCGCAAGCGGCGGCCCGACCTGGAACGGCCGTTCAAGGTGCCGTTCTCGCCGGTGCTGCCGGTCGTCACGGCGCTGGCCTGCCTCTACCTGAGCCTGAACCTGTCGGTGGAGACCTGGCTGCGGTTCCTGGCCTGGATGGCGATCGGCGCGGTCATCTACTTCGGCTACGGGCACCGCAAGAACCGGCTCGCCCACCAGGAGCACTCCGCCACGCCCACCCCCTGAGGGGGTTGAAGGAAGGGCCCCTTGTTAACACTCCGGTGTTAACAAGGGGCCCTTCCTCTACCGGAGGCGTTAACAGGGGGCCCTTCCTTCTCTCAACCCTTCAGGCCGCTGCGGGAGACGCCCTGGATGACGTGCCGCTGGGCGAGCACGAAAAGGATCAGCGCCGGCACGCTGGCCAGCACCGCCCCCGCCATGATCACCGGATAGTCGGTCACGTACGTGCCTTGGAGCAGGCCCAGCCCTGCCGGCAGGGTCAGCCGCTCCGGGCTGAACAGCACGTACACCGGCCAGAGGAAGTCGTTCCAGTTGGTCAGGAACGACAGCACCGCGAGCGTGGCCAACGCCGGCTTCGACAACGGCAGCAACACCTGCCGGAAGACCTGCCAGTGGTTCGCCCCGTCCAGCACCGCCGCCTCCTCCAACTCGGCGGGTATGGACAGGAAGAACTGGCGCAGGAAGAACACCCCGAACGCGCTGGCCGCGCCGGGCACGATCACCACCGTCAGCGTGTCGATCCAGTTCAGCCGCTCGGCGATGACGAAGTTCGGGATGATCAGCGAGGTGGGCGGCAGGAAGAGCGTGCCCACGATCAGCGCGAACAGCGACCGGCGGCCGCGGAACCGCATCCGGGCCAGGGCGTACCCGGCCATCGACGCGGTGACCAGCACCAGCAGCGTGTGCAGGCTGGCCGCCAACATGCTGTTGACGAACCAGCGCAGCACCGGGTTCGCCGCGTTGTCGACGATCTGCTGGTAGCCGTAGGTGGAGAACGGGTCCGGCAACCAGCCGGGCGGGTCCCGCTGCGCGTCGTCGTACGTCTTCGCCGACGTCAGCAACATCCAGACCAGCGGGGTCACGAAGATCGCGGTGAGCAGGAGCAGCAGTCCGTACCGCACCACCGCACGCGTACGCGTCATGGTCGTCCCCTCAGTCTTCCCGGTAGCGGAACAGCCGGAAGTTGGCGACGCTCACCACCGCCAGCATCAGTGCGAAGAACACGCTCATCGCGGCGGCCCGCCCGGCGTCGTAGTCCCGCAGCCCCTCGTCGACGATCCGCCAGACCACCGTCCGGGTCTGCTCGCCGGGCGCCCCCTGGGTGATCAGGAACGCCTGCCCGAAGACGTTCGCCGAGGCGAGGATCGTGGTGGTGAGGACGAACAGCATGACCGGGCGCAGCCCGGGGACGGTGACGTGGCGGAACCGGTCCCGGGCACCGGCCCCGTCGACCTTCGCCGCCTCGTACAGCTCCGCCGGGATGTCCTGCAGACCGGCCAGGTAGATCACCGCGTTGAAGCCGCAGGTCCACCAGACCGTCACCCCGACAAGCGACACCCAGGCCCACGGCACGTCGGTGACCCACGGCGTGTCCGAGGGGAGCCCGACCAGGCCGAGCAGCCGGTTGACCAGGCCCAGGTTGGCGTCCAGCAGGAAGCGCCAGAGCAGGCCGATCACCGCCACGCCGAGCACGTACGGCGCGAAGAAGGCGGCCCGGAAGAACGTCCGGCCGGGGAACGAGCGGTTGAGCAGCAACGCCAGCCCCAGCGGGATGACCACGAGCAACGGCACCGACAGCAGCGTGAAGGTGCCGGTGGCCCGGACGCTCGACCACCAGTCGCCGTAGATGGCCGAGTCGCGGGAGAACAGGTCCCGGTAGTTGCCCAGCCCGACGAACGGTCGGTTGGGCAGTTGCAGGTCCCACTGGTGCAGGCTGATCCAGACTCCGAACAGGATCGGCGCCAGCCCGAAGACGCCGAACAGGATCAGGTACGGCGCGAGGAACAGGTACGGCGTCGCCCGGTTGCCGCGTTCCGTCACGCCCCGGCGGCGGGTGGGCGCCGCCGGTGGCGGCGCGTCCGCACGCGCCGCCCCGGCCTCGATCACGTCCGCCACGGCGGATCAGTTCCCGTACTTCTTGCGGTTGTCCGCAAGCTGCTTGGTCGCCTTGGCCACGCCGTCGTCGAGCGCCTGCTTCGGCGGCTTCTTGCCCAGCGCCGCCTCGTTGAACGCGCTGTAGAAGGTGAGGATGGCCTCGTTGAGCCCCGGCACGGACGGCGGGAAGGCCGCGTACTCCAGTTCGGGGGCGAGCGCGTTGACCTCGGTCAGCGCGGTGAACTCACCGCTCTCCCGGACCGCCTTGCGGGCCGGCACCTGGCCGCCCTTGGCCCAGTCCAGCGAGTGCTGGCTCAGCCAGTTGATGAACACCTTGGCCCCGGCGACCTTGTTCGCGTTCGCCGTGCGCTGCTTGACGATGGTGAAGTTGTGCGAGTTCGCCCAGGCGGCCTTCTGGCTGCCGATCTGCGGCAGCGGCGCGACGCCCCACTGCACGTCCGGGCTCTTCTTCAGGTCGTTGATCTGCCAGATGCCGTTCCAGTTGAAGGCGTTGCGTCCGCTCTTGAACGCCAGGTAGTCGGCGTCCTGGCCGACGTTCTTCGGGGAGTGGCCCTGCTTGATCAGGTCGACCAGCCAGGTGCACGCCTCGACCGCCGGGTCGGAGTTGAACGTCGCCTTCGCCACCTCGGCGTCGAACAGCGTGCCGCCCCACTGGTGCAGCAGGCTGTAGAAGGTCATGCCGCCGGTGAACTGGAACGGGCTGACCCAGAAGCCCTGCACGCCCGACTTCTTCAGCTCGGTCAGCGCGGCGGTGTACTCGTCCCGGTTGGTCGGAGGCTTGTCCGGGTCGAGGCCGGCCTTCCGCATGACCGCCTTGTTGTAGTAGAAGCCCAGCGGGTGCATGTCCAGCGGGATGCCGTACCGCTTGTCGTTGTAGAGGCCGCCCTTCCAGACCGTCGGCGCGAAGTCGCCCTCGCTCAGCTCCAGGGCCTTGGCCACGTCGTCCAGCTCGGTGATGACGCCGCGGGCGGCGAACGTGGCGAGCTGGTCCATGTGCATGACGGCGATGTCCGGGCCGTTGCCGCTGGAGACCGCGCCGGGGAGCTTGCTGTAGTAGTCCTCCCACTGGTACGTGACCACGCTGACCGCGATGTTCTGGTGCTCGCCGTTGAACTGCTGGACCAGCGTCTTGAATATCTCGCCGTCACCGCCGGTGAAGCCGTTCCACAGCTTCAGGTCCACCTTCGGGCCGGTGTAGTCCTTGCCGCCGTTGCCGGACGCGCCGGAGCTGTCCGAGCTGCTGCCGCCGCCGCAGCCGGCCAGGGTCAGCGTGGCCGCCGCGCCGAGGCCGATGCCGAGGCCGAGCAGGCGTCGCCGGCTCATCTCGTTCTGGATCATGCGTACTCCTTGGGGGACGGGTGCGATGGGACCTGGTCACCGCTGGGGTACGAAGCGCAGCAGGTTCCAGGAGGTGGCGGGCAGCAGCACCGAGGCGCGGCCGCCGTCGAGGGCGGGGGTGGTGAGGTCCCGGGACGCGACCCGCTGCGGGTCTGTCTCGGTGTTCGTGGCGTCCGGGTCGTCGCCGGCCGCCAGGGTGGTGTGCGCTTCGGCGCGCAGACCGGGCAGGCCGCGCAGGTCCAGGTCGAGGGGGAGGTCGTCCGGACCCCGGTTGACCGCGAAGACGGCCAGCTCGCCGGTCTCCTCGTCGTGCACGGCCACGGTGTCCAGGGCCGGTACGTCGCCGTACCGGGCGGTCGGGTAGGTCGGGCCGGTTGGTTCGGTCCGCAGCACGGTGCCGCGCGCGTACCGGGCGGTCAGCGCGAACGGGTGGAAGATGGCCTGCCGCCAGGCGGGGCCGCCGGTGCGGGTGCGGATCGGGGCGATGACGTTGGCCAGTTGCGCCTGGCAGGCCACGCCGATCCGGTCGGCGTGCCGGAGCAGGGTGATCAGCAGGTCGCCGACAACCACCGCGTCGACGGCGGTGTAGTCGTCCTCGATCAGCGCCGGCGCCTCCATCCAGCCGCGCCGGTCCAGGTCGGCCTGCAGGCGCGACTGGTACCAGACGTTCCACTCGTCGAAGGAGATCTTCAGCTTGCGGGTCTGGCGCAGCCGGGCCGCGACGTGGTCGGCGGTGGCGACGACCTCGGTGATGAAGGCGTCCATGTCGACGGCGGAGGCGAGGATGCTGGCCCGGTCGCCGTCGGACGGGTCGTAGTAGGCGTGGGCGGAGATGTAGTCGACGTGTTCGTAGGTGTGCGCCAGGACTGTCGCCTCCCAGGCGCCGAAGGTGGACATTCCCCGCCCGGAGCTGCCGCAGGCGACCAGGCTGATCGACGGGTCGATCATCTTCATGGCGCGCGCGGTCTCGGCGGCGAGCCGGCCGTACTCGTCGGCGGTCTTGTGCCCGACCTGCCACGGCCCGTCCATCTCGTTGCCGAGGCACCACAGCCGCACCCCGTACGGCTGTTCGGCGCCGTGCTTGCGGCGCAGGTCGGACAGTTGGGTGCCGCCGGGGTGGTTGGTGTACTCCAGCAGGTCGAGGGCCTCGGTGACGCCGCGCGTGCCGAGGTTGACCGCCATCATCGGCTCGACGCCGGCCTCGGCGGCCCAGGTCATGAACTCGTCCAGCCCGAACTCGTTCGTCTCGATCGTCTTCCAGGCCAGGTCGAGCCGGCGCGGGCGGTCGCCGACGGGGCCGACGCCGTCCTCCCACCGGTAGCTGGAGACGAAGTTGCCGCCCGGGTAGCGGACCAGGGACACGCCCAGTTCGCGGGTCAGCTCCAGCACGTCGCGCCGCAGGCCCCGCGGGTCGGCGTTCGGGTGCCCCGGTTCGTAGATCCCGCCGTAGACGCAGCGTCCCATGTGTTCGACGAAGGAACCGAAGATCCGCCGGTCCGCGGGCGCGACCCGGAACGCCGGGTCGATCGTGAGCTGCGCGTTCGGCACGTTGCCAACCTCTTCCTCGCGTGTGGTGCGGTGACCGGGGTCACCCCGTTGTCCCTGCTTTCTACAACGTTGTAAGCAGCCCTGTAAAGAGGTCGTCGCGCCGCGGCCGCGGGGTACAGTGCGGCCAGCGTTAACCCCGGGAGGAAGTTCAGTGCGGCACAGGCTCAAGGACGTCGCGGAGCGGGCCGGCGTGTCGGTGAAGACGGTCTCCAACGTCGTGAACGGCTACCAGCACGTCCGCGCGGACACCCGGGCCCGCGTCGAGGAGGCCATCGCCGCGCTCAACTACCGGCCCAACCTGTCCGCCCGCAACCTGCGCAAGGGCCGCACGGGGGTGATCGCCCTGGCCGTGCCGGAACTAGACATCCCCTACTTCGCCGAACTGGCCCGGCACGTGGTGACCGCCGCCGCCGAACACGACTGGACGGTGCTGATCGACCAGACCGGCGGCGGCCCCGAGCAGGAACGCAAGGCCGCCGGCGGCATCGGCGACCACATGATCGACGGCCTGATCCTCAGCCCGCTCGCCCTCACCGCCGACGATCTCGCCGCCCTGGCCGGCCTGCCCATGGTGCTGCTCGGCGAACGCGTCGACCACGCCCCCGCCGACCACGTCATGATCGACAACGTGGCTGCGGCCCGCGAGATCACCGCCCACCTGGCCGGCCTCGGCCGCCGCCGGATCGCCGCCATCGGCTCCCAGCGGACCCCCGAGGGGGCCAGCGCCCGGCTCCGCCTCGCTGGCTACACCGCCGCACTGGCCGCGGCCGGCATCGCCTACGACGAACGGCTCGTGGCGCCCGCGCCGGCCTGGCACCGCGCCGACGGCGCCGCCGCCGTCCGGCACCTGTTCACCTCCGGGGTACGCCCCGACGCCGTCTTCTGCTTCAACGACACGCTCGCGCTCGGCGCGCTGCGCGCCCTGCACGAGATGGGCCTGCGCGTGCCCGAGGACGTCGCGGTGGCCGGCTTCGACGACATCGAGGACGGGCGTTTCTCGATCCCCACCCTGAGCACCGTCGCGCCGGACAAGCAACACATCGCCCAGCTGGCCGTCGAACTGCTCGCCGCCCGCCTCGGTCCCGACCGCGACTCCCCACCCCGCGAGCTGATGGCCCCCCACTCCCTGGCCCTACGCGAATCCGCCCCACCCCTGACCCCCACCCCGTCGTCACCCGGCGGGGTTCCTCCCAGGGCTGGGCGGGGCTAGTCGAAGAAGCGGGCCAGGTGGGAGGGCGGAGGTGGTGGGGCGTCCGCCGGGAGCGGGGTGAGGTCGGCGAAGACGGACGCGCCGTCGCAGCCGACGTGCAGCGGATACCAGCGCGGGGTGCCGGGTGGGCGCTGGCCGCAGATGCCCTTGAACGTCTGCACGTCGAGCAGCCGCACGTGGGTCGGGTCGGCCACCGCGTTGACGTGCCGCCACCACGGGCTCATCACGTGCAGCACCCCGCCCGGCCGCAACGCCCGGTGACACTCGTCGAACAGCGGCAGGAAGTCGATCAGGTGCTCGACGATGTGCACCGCGAAGAACACGTCCACCGAGTCGTCGCGCAGCGGCAGCGAACCGGAGAGGTTGGCGACCGCGTCCACCCCCGGCGCCGGATAGATGTCCAACCCCAGGTTGCCCGCCCACTGCTTGGTCGCCCCGCAGCCCAGGTCCACCACCACCGGCGCGCGCCCGGCCACCGCCACCCGGCACCAGATGCCGAGTACGCCGGACAACCGGCCGATCAGGTCGCGTACCAGCCGTAACTGCGCCGGGTCGGCGACCTCGCCGGTCAGGTGCGCCACGCCCCGGTCGAAGCGCACCTCGACGGTCGCCCCGCGCAGCCGCTCGTCGTGCCGGGCCACATCGGCCCAGGCCTCGGCGAGGAAGTCGTCGGCCTGTCGAAGCCGCTCACCCGAGAGCGCGGCCTGCCCCGTCGCCACCATGCGCCACCTCCGGCGGCGCGTTACCCCCATTTCGACCCGATATGCCTGTCCACCCCACCCCGCCCGCCGGGGTGATCAAGGCGTTCGTGGCAGGAATGCGGACCGGCCCGACACAAACTCCTTGATCACCGCGGGGACGGGAGGGTCAACCGGAGAGGGTTCGGCGAGTGGTGCGGGAGCCGCGCATGCGCTGGCGTGGCTGGGCGGCGGCCGTCTTCGGGCGCTTCAGGTGGTAGCGGTGCAGCTCGTTGTTGCCGGGCAGCGACGGGTCCTCGCTCATCGACACCAACTCCCAACCCTGGTCGCCGGCCCGGTTCAGGTGGGCCAGCGCGGTGTCGCCGTACGGCGTCACGTCGATCATGGAGCCGTCCGGGCCGTACCAGATGAAGACGACCTCCCACCCGGCATCGGTGGCGGCGGCCTGGCGGCGGCGGACCAGCAGCGCGTACTCCCACTTGAGCATGCGCTCATTGTGGACCCGCCCGGGCGGGTCAGCACGGATCAGTGCTCGGCGATCCGTCCGTCCGCGACGCGCAGCCGCCGGTTCACACTCACCGCGTCCAGCATCCGCCGATCATGGGTAACCAGCAGCAGCGTGCCCGGGTAGCTCGCCAACGCCGTCTCCAGCTGCTCGATCGCGGTCAGGTCGAGGTGGTTCGTCGGCTCGTCGAGGACCAGCAGGTTGACCCCGCGCCCCTGCAACAGGGCCAACGCGGCGCGGGTCCGTTCGCCGGGGGACAGCGTCGCCGCCCGCCGCAGGACGTGGTCGGCGCGCAGGCCGAACTTGGCCAGCAGGGTCCGTGCGTCCGCCGGGGCGAGATCGGGTACGGCGGCGCCGAACGCGTCCAGCAGCGGCTGGTCGTCGAGGAACAGTCCCCGGGCCTGGTCGACCTCGCCGACCACCACACCCGGGCCGAGCGCGGCGTGGCCCTCGTCCAGGGGCAGCCGGCCGAGCAGCGCGGCGAGCAGGGTGCTCTTGCCGGAGCCGTTCGCCCCGGTGATCGCCACCCGGTCGGCCCAGTCGATCTGCAGGTCCACCGGGCCGAGGGTGAAGCCGCCACGGCGTACCACGGCGCCTCGGAGCGAGGCCACGACGGCGCCGGCGCGGGGCGCGGCGGCGATCTCCATCCGCAGCTCCCACTCCTTGCGCGGCTCCTCGACCACGTCCAGCCGTTCGATCAGCCGGGCGGTCTGCTTCGCCTTCGCGGCCTGCTTCTCGGTCGACTCGACGCGGAACTTGCGGGCGTTCTTGTCGTTGTCGGGGGCCTTGCGCCGGGCGTTCTTGACGCCCTTCTCCATCCAGGCCCGTTGGGTGCGGGCGCGCAGCTCCAGGCCGGCCTTCGTGTCGGCGTACTCCTCGTACTCCTCGCGGGCGTGCCGGCGCGCCACCGCGCGTTCCTCCAGGTAGGCCGCGTAGCCGCCGCCGTAGTGGTTGACCTGCTGCTGGTGCAGGTCCAACTCGACGATCCGGTTGACCGTGCGCGTGAGGAACTCCCGGTCGTGGCTGACCAGCACGGTGCCGGCGCGCAGCCCGGTGACGAAGCGTTCCAGCCGGTCCAGCCCGGCCAGGTCCAGGTCGTTCGTGGGCTCGTCGAGCAGGAAGATGTCGTACCGGCTGAGCAGCAGCGACGCGAGCCCGGCGCGGGCGGCCTGACCGCCGGACAGGCCGGTGGTCGGATGGTCCAGGTCGACGTCGAGACCCAGCTCGGCGGCGACCTGCCCGGCCCGTTCGTCCAGGTCCGCGCCGCCGAGGTCGAGCCAGCGTTCCAGGGCGTTCGCGTACGCGTCGTCGGCACCGGCCGCCCCGGCGGTCAGCGCCTCGGTGGCGGCGTCCAGCGCGGCTTGCGCGGCGGTGACGCCGGTACGCCGGGCCAGGAAGTCGCGGACCGTCTCACCCGGGCGGCGTTCCGGCTCCTGCGGCAGGTAGCCGACCGTGGCGGTGGGCGGGTTCAACGCCACCGACCCCTGCTCCACCGGCGCCAGGCCGGCGAGCGTGCGCAGCAGCGTGGACTTGCCCGCGCCGTTCGGCCCGACCAGGCCGACCACGTCGCCGGGCGCGACGACCAACTCCAGGTCCTCGAAGAGGAGACGGTCACCGTGGCCGGCGGTGAGACCCTTGGCGATCAGTGTGGCGCTCATCAGGTAGCCGAGCCTACCGGCGCGCGCATCCGGATTACCGTGAGCGGGGCTCCCGGCGTCGCCGGTCTGAGGGAGACTCACAGCCGTGGTGACCACACTGGCGATCGACTGCGGCGGTGGCGGGATCAAGGCATCCGTGCTGGACGCCGCCGGGACCATGCGCGCGCGGCCGTTGCGCGTGCCCACGCCGTACCCGCTGCCGCCGACCCTGTTCCTCAAGACGCTGCTGGATCTCGGCGCCCGGCTGCCCGCGGCCGACCGGCTCACCGTCGGCATGCCCGGCATGATCCGGCACGGCGTGGTGGTGGCCACCCCGCACTACGTGACCCGCTCCGGGCCGCGCAGCCGCGTCGACCCGGACCTGGTGGCCGAATGGGCCGGGTACGACGCGCGCACCTCGTTGGCCGAGGCGTTCGGCATGCCCGCGCTGGTGCTCAACGACGCCGAGGTGCACGGCGCGGGCGTGGTCGCCGGGACCGGTTGCGAGCTGGTGCTGACGCTCGGCACCGGGCTGGGCAGCGCGCTGTTCGACGGCGGGGTGCTCGCCCCGCACCTGGAGCTGTCGCACGCGCCGGTGCGCTGGAACACCACCTACGACACGTACGTCGGCGAGCCGGAACGGCGGCGCCTCGGTGACGCGTTCTGGTCCCGGCGGATCCGGCAGGTGGTGGACGGCCTGCGGCCGGTGTTCCGCTGGGACCGGATCTACCTCGGCGGCGGCAACTCCCGGCTGATCCGTGCCGACCAGGTGGCCCGGATGGGCGACGACGTCGTGGTCGTCCCGAACACGGCGGGAATCATCGGCGGGGTCCGCGCCTGGGACCTGGTCGGCGACAGGTACGACCCGACCACCTGATCTTCGGCGCGCCCGGGTCTCCGTCGCCGTCACTGCTCCGCAGGAACACTCGCGGTCGCGCCGGTGTTGTGCCAGCGTCGGACCCGAGAGGCTGGCGCGACACGAGGAGGTGGGTCGAGTGGATCTTCTGGCGGACTACCGGCGGGCGACCATGTTCTTCGAAGCGGGTGACCCGACCGGGGCGGCCCGGCTGCTCGAACCGATCATCGAGGCGGAGCCGGGCAACTCCTCGGTCCGGCAGTTGCTGGCCCGCGCCTACTTCCAGTCGGCCCAGCTCACCCGGGCCGAGGAGCAGTTGCGCGAGCTGGTCGACCGGGACCCGAGCGACCACTACGCGCACCACGTGCTGGGCCGCACGCTGGAGCGGATGAACCGGCCCGCCGACGCGCTGCGGCACCTGCGCATCGCGGCGGCGATGCACTCCACCAACACCGACTACGCCACCGCCCTGAAGCGGGTGGAGAGCCGGATCGGTCGGTGAGTGCTTCGAGGGGCAGCCCGGGCGGGCTGCCCCTCGACATACCTAGGATGGACTGGTGAAGCTCAAGCTCGACCTCCACGACATCTACAACAAGGGCCACGACATCGACCGGGCGTTACGCGGGATCATGGACGAGGCGGTGGCGAAGAAGGCCACGCTCGTGGAGATCATCCCCGGCAAGGGGTCGGGCGCGCTCAAGAAGAAGGTGCTGCGCTTCCTCGACCAGAAGGACGTGAAGGCGATCTACCACCGGGTCGAGAAGGACTCGAAGAACTTCGGCCGCCTGTTCGTGCACTTCCGCTGGAAGTAGCGACGGCCGAGCTGGTGGTGGAAGGAGACCTCGACGTCGAGGTGAAGCCGGCAGTCGGCTCAGCCAGCCGTTTCGCGCAGGTGGGCGATCAATCGACGATATTCGTCAGGTGTGCCGATGGCGGCCCGATGGTCCGGGTGGGCGAGGTAGTGGTCGATCACGGAGGCGAGGAATCGGGGCTCGACGCCGTCGGCGGGTAGCGCGGGGCGGCCCACGAGGCCACGTCGCCGCATCAGCGTGGGGTTCGCGACCGTCAGCGGAAGCCGCATCGTCAGCCGCATGTCGTTGCTCGGCGCCTCGACCTGTGGCCGGGCCTCCCAGGGAATCATGCGCGATCCGAGGAGGCCCGTGGTGCGTACGCCGTCCGGGCTGAGCCACACGCTGTGCCCGCGCCAGGCCGTGGCTGTCAGCAGCGCGATCAGCGCGAGTCAGGCCAGGCTCACGACGACGTCGAACGTGGTGGCGACGCCCGCCTCCGTGGAACGCAGGTATGCGCCCACGGTCACGGAGGACTGGCCGAGGAGACCCAGGGTGAGGAGAACCCGCCACGCCGGGGCCGGTGAGGCGAAGGCCGTGCTCCGCGGCAGCACCACCAGAGTGGGGGACCGTCTCCCCATGCTGATGATCGCCAGGAGCAGAAAGGTCAGAGCAAGGAGAAGGATGGGGAGGAACGACGCCCGCGCCACGTCCGGCGCGTAGCCCATGGCGGCGGCATTCGCACCCGCCACCAGCAGGCCTGCGGCCAGGACGGGCCGGCGGTGCCGCACCACGGCGGACAGGATCGCGTCGATCACTTTCGCGATCCTACAAACGGTGTTCACCCGCTCCGCTACGCCGAGACGGCGGCACCCGGTTCCGGGCGTCCGCCGAACACCCACTTGTGCACCTCCACCTCGGCGTACCGGTCAGCGGCCAGCACGGCACGAGCCTCGTCCGGCCCGACCGCCCGCACCAGCGCCGCCGTCCCCAACCACGTCGCGCCGTCGTCGGACAGCAGCGGCCCGTACGCGACCAGCTCGTCCTGCCGCTGCGACAGCACCGGGCCCGCGCCCGACGCCGGGCCGAGGCCGAGCACCAGGTAGCGGTTGCCGCCGGTGCGACCGCCGGGGAAGTCCCACATGGTGCCGCCCAGCATGTTCCCCCACCGGCGCAGCATGACGTCCCGGTACGCGCCGGCCTGGTAGTTGGGTTCGTCGAAGGCGAACGCCCGCGCGGCGGCGGGGTCGGGCAGGCTCAGGATGTGCACGCTGCCGGTCGGGGAACCGTCGTCGGCGAGGGTCGGGCCGCGCGCGGTCATCTGTTCCGCGTAGCGGTCCATGTAGGACCAGTGGTGCTCCACCAGTTCCTGGCGCAGAGCCGCCGAGCCGAGCCGGTCCCGGTGGTAGCAGAAGAAGTCCATGATCCCAGTGTCGCCTTTCAGCCGGGCAGTTCCGTGGAGCCGTCCCCACCGTTGTAGCCCCGCTGACTGATCTGCCCGTCGGCGTAGGTGTAGGCCCACTGTTCGCCCGTCTCACCCTCGAACCGGACGGTTCCCGCGCGCACGAACGGGGCCAGCGCGACGTAGAAGGCGGTGGCCTGGCCCGACCACTTGAAGTCGTCACGGCTCTGGCCGACCTCGATCCAGTCTCCGTCGCGGACGAACGTGGCCGCACCCACCCACGCCATGTCGGCCAACGTCGCGGGTGTGGGCGGCTGGTCCGGGTCGAACCAGCCGTCGCGTCCGGCGCAGGCGGCCCGGACGGCGGCGAGGGTGGCTGCCTCGTCCCCCTCGGGAAGATGCAGACGGCCGGACGGCTCCACGTTGTATCCCACGACGCCGATGATAGGGAGACCGGCGACGGGTCAGATCTGCTCGCCGAGCCAGAGGCCGAACGCGGCCAGGACCAGGCTCGCGCCGAGGCTGCCGAGCACGTTGAACGCCTCGACGGCGGCGCTCTTACGCAGCAGCCCCAGCGTGTGCCACTCCTCGGTGGAAAAGGTGGTGTACGCGGCGATGAAGCCGACGCCGACGACCGTGGCGAAGTCCTGCGCCCCCGCCCCGACGTTCTTCGCGGCGTAGCCGGTGACGATGCCGAGCGCGAACGCGCCGGACACGTTGATGAGGAAGGTGCTGGCCGGGAACGCCCTGCTCGAACCGGAGACCCGCGCCGCCCACCAGGGCTTGACCGCCGCGTCGACCCCGGCGCGGGCCAGCGCGCCGAGCCCGCCGGCCAGGAACACCCCGATACCGACCCACATCACGCACGCCCGGCCCGGCGGCGGCCCGTCGCGGATTCGGCGAGGCGGGCGCCGAGCGCGGCGGCGACGACCCCGCCGACGATGCTCGCGACGAGGTAGATGACGGCCGGGCCGGTGCGGCCCGCACCGATCAGCTGGTCGGACTCGACGATGAAGTGCGACCAGGTGGTGAAGCCGCCGATCAGCCCGGTGGACAGGAACGGCTTGCCCCACGGCCCTCTGAGCACGTGCGCGGCGACGAGCGTCGTCACGGCGGCGAGGGCGAACGCGCCGACCGTGTTGATCCCGAAGGTGACCCAGGGGAAGTGCGGTGGCGTGGGCTCGGCGAAGCTCTGCCACAGCACGTACCGCAGGGTGGCCCCGATCCCACCCCCGAGGATGATCGCGAGCGTCTTCACACACCCGAATGTGCGCCACCGACGGTCGCGGCCCAGAGCCTCCGGGGGATCTCACCCGAACGACTGACCGGTGATCAGAGCGGGTACGTGCGCGCCACCGCCAGCATCTCCGAGCTGTGCGAGCCGACCACGCCCACACCCGTCGGCCTGGGGCGGAACCCCGCCACCGAGGACAGCCCGTCGCTGGCGTCCATGGCCCGCAGGTTCACCGGACCGCCCGTCGACGTCAGGGTCAACGTGATCTCCACGCCCTCCGGTGGCGGGGCGTGGAACACGACCCCGAATCCCCACCTGCCGTCGCCCGGCTCGACCGGCACGTCCCGCCCGGCCACCGTGGCGGCGCGCACGGTGGCGGTGGTGGTGTCGACGTGCAGCGTGAGCAGGCGTACCTGCCGTTGTGGCGTCACCCGCACCCGCAGCACCCGCTGGTCGCCGGTGCGGGTGTCGGCGAGCGTCTCCACCTTCGGGGCGGGCAGGGGCGCGGCGACGGCGGGGCCGGAGCGCAGGCCGGTGCCGCCCAGCCCGGGGAAGTCGTCGGCCACCCGGGCGGTGCCGTCGACGTACCCGTCGGTCCAGGGCTGTGGCTTCTCCTCCCGGCTGAGCCAGGTCGCCGTGCCGGTGCCCGCGTCAAGCGCGTACATCAGGTGGGTCGGCACCGGGTGCTCGGCGTCGAAGCGGTCCACGGCCAGGCCGACCCCGGCCAGCACCACGGCCGCGAGCGCGGCGGCCCCGGCGGGCAGCACGCCGAGCCGGCGGGCGCGCAACGCGAGCAGGCCGCGCTGCCCGCCGGCGCGCGGGTGCAGCAGGTCCACCACCGGCAGCACGGCCAGGCCGAGCAGCACCGCGACAAGCGCGGCGACCGCGCCCATGCCCATGCCGAGCGCCGGGAACAGCAGCACCACCGGCGGCAGCAGGACCACCACGGCCACCGCGCCGGCGAGCGTCACCGCGACCACCGGCCACGGGCCGTCGCTCCGGGTGGCCAGCGCCGCGAACCCGGCGAGCGCGCCGGCCAGCGCCGGCAGGGTCGTCAGGTACGCCCCACCGGGCACGAACACGGCCAGTAGCACCCCGAGCAGGGCCAGCCAGGTCAGCCCGCCGAACGCCAGCGCGGCCGGGCCGACCCGGCGGCGCAGCAGCGCGTACCAGCCGCACAGCACTGCGGCGGCGAGCGCCACCACGGCGAGCCGGTACGCCCCCGGGCGGTACGGGTCGAGCAGATCGGCGTACCCGGGACGGATCGTGGTGACCGCGGCCCAGAGCAGCCACGCGCCGAGCGGGGCCACGACGATCGGCACCAGGGTCAGGCCGACGCCGGCGGCGAGCGTGCCGGCGGTGGCCCGGGCCCGGCGGCGCAGCAGGACGCCGAGCGCACCGACGGCGAGCAGTGCGGCCACGGCCAGCGGCAGGGTCAGCCATCCCGGGTAGCGGACCAGCCCGCCGGGCACCGGGAAGTAGGTGGCGTCGTGCCCGGAGCGCAGGCCGCCCAGGTCGGTGCGGCCGAACTCGCGGGCCAGGCCGAGCGCGTTGTCGCCGTGCATCTGGAGGCTGCCCCGGTCCACCCGGGCCGGCACGTCCAGCGGCGTGTGGTAGATCGCGGCCCCGTCGATGTACGCCGAGTTGAGCCCGACGAAACGCTCGTCGAGGAAGGCGGTGAAGTCGGTGTCGTTGGGCAGCGCCCGATAGATCTCCACGGCGAACGAGGTGCCCACCGGGTGCGGCGCGGCCCGGCCGAACACGTCCACCAGGCGGGCGTTGTTCCGGGACGTCTCGAACATGATCACCGGGCCGGTGGAGCCGCGTGCCTCCAGGTTGAGCACCACGCCGCCGTCGGCGGCCAGCGGATGGTCGGCGGCGAAGCCCGCCGCCCCGCACAGGCAGGCCTCCTCCGCGTCGGTCAACACGAAGACGATGTCGTTGCGGGGGCGCGGGCCGGTGCTCAGCGCGCGGGCCACCTCCAGGACGGCGGAGGTGCCGGCGGCGTCGTCGTTGCCGCCCGCCCCGGTCTGCACCGAGTCGTAGTGGGAGACCAGGAAGACCTTCCCGGTCGGGTCGGTGCCGGGCAGCCGGGCCACCACGTTGCGGACCCGGGCCACCGTCGCCCCGCCGGCCGCGCCGGACAGCTGCCCGGCCTCCGGCGCCACCGCGTCCTGCACCTCCGTCTCCAGGCCCAGGCCGCGCAGCACCCCGACCAGGTGCTCGCGTACCCGGTCGTTGGCCTCGCTGCCGGCCACGTGCGGCCGGGCCGCGATCACCTCCACGTTCCGGTACGCCCGGGCGGCGCTGAACTCGCCGGCCGGCGCGTCGGCCGCGCGGGGCGTCGGGGTGGACAGGTCGACCAGGACGCCCGCCCCGACGGCGAGCAGCGCGACGAGTGCGGCGAGCGCGGCGATCGGTCGGCGGCGGGGACGGGTGAACGCCCGGTCGGCGGGGCGGGTGGGGGGTGCGCCCACGGGAACTCCTCGGGGGGTGGATCTACGGGGGGTGCGCATCATCCTGCACCCCCGGCGGCCGATACGGCATTCCCGCATCGGTGCGCTGCCGGGCCGGTGGCACCGCCGCGTAACATCGTGGGTCAATTACGCCGCTGTCCGGGTGGGCGGATCACCCGCCTCCCGGCGGGGCGCGGTCGTGTGGTGTGCGACCGTGTGTCAGGCCAGGATCGCCACGATCGTCGGAAGGAGCGCGACATCACCAGCGAACTCCCGCGACTCGCGGCGGTGGGGCGCCCGCACCGGGGGACCGGCGCGTCGGGCGCTGCCGTCATGCCGCACGCCGGGGCGGGCCTGCACGGCGGCATCCCGCCGGGTGAGCGGCTGCGGGTGCTGCTCGTCGAGGACGACGAGGGCGACGCGTTCCTGGTCGGTGAGTTGCTCGCCGAGACCAACTCGATGATCGACCTGCTGGTGGCGACAAGCCTCCGCGAGGCCCGGCAGCGGGTGATGGGCGTCGACTGCGTCCTGCTCGACCTGGGCCTGCCCGACGCGCAGGGCCTGGACGGGCTGCGCCAGGTGCTGGAGATGGCCAGCAGCGCCGCGGTCTGTGTGCTGACCGGCCGGTCCGACGAGCACCTGGGGATCGTGGCGGTCGCCGAGGGCGCGCAGGACTATCTGGTCAAGGGCCAGGTCGACGGCGTGCTGCTGACCCGGGCGCTGCGGTACGCGGTGGAGCGCAAGCGGGCCGACGAGAACGCCCGCCGGTTGCGCGAGGTGGAGCTGCGCCAGGCCGAGTCCGCCCGCCTGGAGCGGGGCCTGCTGCCCCAGCCGCTGATGACCACCGACGAGGTGTCGGTGCACACGTTCTACCGGCCCGGCCGGCACGCCGCGCTGATCGGCGGCGACTTCTTCGACGTGGTGCAGACCGAGCCGGACCGCATCGACCTGATCGTCGGCGACGTCTGCGGTCACGGCGTGGACGAGGCCGCGCTCGGCGTCGAGCTGCGGGTCGCCTGGCGGGCCCTGGTGCTGGCGCGGGTGCCCGACGAGGAGGTGCTGCCGGCGCTGGAGCAGGTGCTGATGAGCGAGCGTCGGCTCCAGGAGATCTTCGCGACGGTGGCCACCACACGGCTCGACCTGGCGTCGGCGCGGGCCACCGTGCGGCTCGCCGGTCACCCGCCTCCGCTGCTGCTCAGCGGCGGCAAGGTCACCCCGGTGCCGGCCAAGGGCGGGCTGCTGCTGGGCGTCCGGCCCCGGCGTCCGGTCGCGTTCGACCTGGAGTTCGACACCGACGACTGGTCCCTGCTGATGTACACCGACGGCCTGATCGAGGGGCGGGTCGGCAGCAGCGACGAACGACTCGACGTGCCCGGCCTGACCGGCCTGCTCGCCGACCCGGCCAACCAGGCGGTGCCGCTGGCCGAGCTGCCCGCCTGGCTGGTCGGCCGGGCCGAGCAGATCAACGGCGGGCCGTTGGCCGACGACGTGGCAATGTTGCTGGTCAGCCGGGGCACCGGCCGGTGAGCGTGAGGAACGGGCGGGGGACTGAGCTGTGAAGGCTTACCAGCAGGGGTGGACCCTCCGTCGGCGGGTGGGCGCGCTGCTCGGCGTGTTGGTCGTGCTGCTGCTCGGGCTGGCCGGCGCGGAGGCGGCGGTGGCCGCGCAGAACCGGCAGAATATCGACGCGGTGCTGCTCAAGACCGGTCCGCTGCGGGTGCAGGCGCAGGAGCTGATGAGCGCGCTGCTGGACCAGGAGACGTCGGTGCGCGGGTACGCGGTCAACGGCGACCGCGGTGACCTGGCGCCCTACGAGGAGGGCGTGCGGCGTGAGCAGGCCCTGGTGGCCTCCATCCGGGACCTGTCCGAGGACTACCCGGACGTGCGCCGCACCCTGGAGCAGGTCGAGCAGTTGACCGCGCAGTGGCGCAGCCAGGTGGCCGAACCGGTGATCGCCACCACCGGCAGCCGCGGGCCGGAGGCCGGGCAGGCGCTGATCACCGACCAGACCCGGCAGCGGTTCGAGGGCATCCGGTCGTCTGTGGAGACGCTCCAGGACGAGATCCTGACGGTGCGGGAGGAGACCGCCGAGCGGGTCAACTCCACGAGCAACGCGCTCGTGATACTGCTGATCGTCGCGGCGCTCGTGGTGACCGTGGCCGGGGTGGTGATGCTGCTCTCGCTCGACCGGATCCTGATCCGCCCGCTGGCCGGCCTGGTCGAGCAGGTGCGGGTGGTGGCCGCCGGTGACTACCGGCACCACATCGAGGGGTCCGGTCCGCCGGAGTTCCGCCGCCTCGCCGACGACATCGACCAGATGCGGATGAAGATCGCCCAGGAGCTGGACGAGGTACGCCAGGCCCGGGAGCGGATCGAGTGGGTCAACACCCAGTTGCAGAAGCAGGCCGAGGAACTGACCCGGTCCAACCGTGACCTGGAGCAGTTCGCCTACGTCGCCTCACACGACCTCCAGGAGCCACTGCGCAAGGTGGCCAGCTTCTGCCAGCTCCTGCAACGGCGTTACGCCGGGCAGCTCGACGAGCGGGCCGACCAGTACATCGCGTTCGCGGTGGACGGCGCGCAGCGGATGCAGCGGCTCATCAACGACCTGCTCGCGTTCTCCCGGATCGGCCGGTTGACCACCGGGTTCACCGAGGTCGACCTGAACAAGGTGATGGGCGACGTGGCCGGGCAGACCGAGGCGGCCCTGCAGTACGCCGACGCGGAGCTGACCTGGGACTCGCTGCCGGCGATCCGCGGCGAGGAGCCGCTGCTGACCAACCTGCTGGTTAACCTGGTCAGCAACTCGGTGAAGTTCCGCCGCCCGGACGTGCCGCCGAAGGTGCACGTGTCGGCCCGGCTCGTCGACGACGAGTGGGAGATCAGCTGCCGGGACAACGGCATCGGGATCGAGCCGGAGTTCGCCGACAAGATCTTCGTGATCTTCCAGCGGCTGCACTCGAAGGACGCGTACCCGGGCACCGGCATCGGGCTGGCCATCGTCAAGAAGATCGTGGAATATCACGGCGGTCGGGTCTGGGTGGACACCGACGGCGAGGTGGGCACCACGATCCGGTTCACCCTGCCGGCCCTGGAAGCCGACATCGAGGCCGCGCGGCAGCCCCTGGCCGCCGGGGAGACCCGGGCCGGGGACCAGGCGCAGGACGGGGACCAGCCGGCGGAGGCAGGGTCGGACACCGGGCAGGTGGAGACCGCCGGGGGCGGTCAGGCGGACGTCGCGTCCCACCCGGAGGGTGCGGCGTCGCAGGAGGCACCCGCGCAGGCGGACGGACACGGAACGAACGGTGGCATGAAGGAGACGGTGGGATGACCGCGCCCGCGGACGGCAAGAGCCCGATCGAGGTCCTGTTGGTCGAGGACGACCCGGGTGACGTGCTGATGACCCAGGAGGCGTTCGAGGAGCACAAGCTCCGTAACCGTCTCACGGTCGTCTCCGACGGCGCTGAGGCGCTGGCCTACCTGCGCCGTGAGGGCCGGTACGCCGACGCGGTGACGCCCGACCTGGTGCTGCTCGACCTGAACCTGCCCCGGCGGGACGGCCGAGCGGTGCTGGAAGAGATCAAGAAGGATCCGCTGCTGTGCCGGATTCCGGTCGTGGTGCTCACCACCTCGCAGGCCGACGAGGACATCCTGCGCAGCTACCAGCTGCACGCCAACGCCTACGTGACCAAGCCGGTGGACTTCGAGCGGTTCATCTCGGTGGTCCGCCAGATCGACGAGTTCTTCGTCAGCGTGGTCAAGCTGCCGCCGCGTGGCTGACCCGCTGCTGGACGATGTCGGCGCGCTGCTGCGGGAGGCGGCGGCCAAGGTCGTGGTGCCGTTGTTCCGCCGGCTCGACCCGGCCGACATCTCCGAGAAGGCCCCCGGCGAGGTGGTCACCGTCGCCGACCGCGAGGCCGAGGCGCTGATCTCCGAAGGGCTGCGGCGGCTGCGCCCCGGTTCGGCGGTGGTCGGCGAGGAGGCCGTCGCCGCGGACCCGGACCTGCTGCGGCACCTGCGCGGCAGCGGGGACGTCTGGCTTGTCGACCCGGTCGACGGCACCTCCAACTTCGCCGCCGGCCGGCGGCCGTTCGCGGTGATGGCGGCCCTGCTCACCGACGGCGTGCCGGTGGCCTCCTGGGTCTACGACCCGCTGGAGGGCACGATGGCGGCGACCCGGCTCGGCGCGGGCGCCCTGCTGGACGGCACGCTTGTGCGTCCGGCCCGGTCGGCGCCGGCAGCGGGGGCGTTGCGCGGCACCGCCGCGACGAAGTTCCTGCCGCCGGAGTTGCGCCGTCAGGTCGAGGACGGTGGGCGGCGGATCGGCGAGCTGCTGCCCGGCCAGCACTGCGCCGGCCGGGAATACCTGGACATGCTCACCGGCGGGCAGCAGTTCCTGCTGTTCTGGCGCACCCTGCCGTGGGATCACACCCCCGGCACGCTGCTGGTGCGGGAGGCCGGTGGGGTGGCCCGCCGGTTCGACGGGGCCGACTACCACCCGGCCGACGAGGGTCGGGGCCTGCTCGTCGCGGCCAGCCCGGAAATCTGGGACGAGGTGCACGCCGCGCTGCTGGGGAGCTGAGCGGCGCTGCGCGACGTCCCCGACACGCTGCGTCGATGTTTCGGCTGCCCGGCGGTCGCCGGCCTGGCGTGGCGCGCCCGTTCCGGTATCGTGACCGGCGGTCTCCGCCAGCAGGCCGCCGCCCGGCGCCGGTGGAGACCGCCGCCCGGCGCCGGTGGAGATGCCGCCAGGTGACGGGGTCGACGGAAGGACCCATCACGTGCCCAGGACCAGGCCCACTCGCCGCCGCGTCCGCCGCTCGCTGCTCGCGGTGTTGACCGCGGTGGCCGTGCTGCTCGGTGCCGGCCTCGCTGCCGGGCCGGCCGTCGCCGAGCCCAACTCGAACGCCCCCGAGGAGGGGGACAACAAGCAGCTGCGGGATGCGCTGGAGGCCGCCGCGAAGGGCCACATCGAGGCCAAGAACAAGCTGGACAACTCCAAGCGCCGGCAGGCCGCGCTCGCCGCCCAGCTCAAGGACATCGAGGCACGTCTCGTGGGCCTGTCCGAGCAGGCCGGCGAGGTCGCCGTGCAGGCGTACCGGATGGGCCGGCTGAACGTGGCGTCGGTGTTGCTGTCCAGCGCCGACCCGGACGACTTCCTCAAGCGCGCCGCCGACCTGGACGTGATGGCCCAGCGGGACAGCAAGCGGCTGCGTGAGCTGGCCGACGCGAAGGCGCTGGCGGCCGAGTCGAAGCTGGCCATCGACGCCGAGGTGCGCGAGCAGGCCAAGCAGGTCGCCGCGCTGGCCCGGAAGAAGAAGGACGCCGAGGTGGCGCTGGCGAAGGTCAGTTCCGGCGCCGGCTCGGGGTTCAGCGGCGGTTCCTCGTCGGCGAGGCCGGCGCCGCGCAACTCGGACGGGTCGTGGCCGTCGGAGTCCTGTTCGGTGGAGGATCCGACGCCGGGCACCGGCTGCATCACGCCCCGGACGGCGCACATGCTCCAGCAGGCCAAGGCGGCCGGCTACAAGCGGTACGCCTACTGCAAGCGGACGGGGGGAGGCGGCGAGCACCCCAAGGGCCGGGCCTGCGACTTCGCCGCCGCCAGCGGCGGTTTCGAGAACAAGACCGCCACCGGCGGCGACAAGTCCTACGGCGACAGCCTCGCCGCCTGGGCGAAGAACAACGCGAGCCGGCTCGGCATCATGTACGTGATCTGGTATCGGCAGATCTGGATGCCGGGCACCGGCTGGCGGGCGTACAGCGGCGGCGGCAGTCCGGCGGCGGACCACACGAACCACGTTCACATCTCCATGTATTGACCTGGTTCCCAGCGACGCTGCGTACCATCGCCCGGTGAGCAGCACATCACCCGACATCGCCGCGGCGCCGGCCGACGCGCCGGCCCCGCCGCGCGCCCTGCCGAACGGGCTCGCCGCGTTCCTGGTCTTCCTCTCCAGCGGGGCGGTGCTGGTGCTGGAGACCGTCTCGCTGCGCCTCGTCGGCCCGTACGTCGGGGTGACGTTGCAGGTGACCAGTTCGGTGATCGGCATGGCGTTGGCCGCCATCGCGTACGGGGCGTGGTTCGGCGGGTGGCTCGCCGACCGGCGTGACCCGCGCACCATGCTCGCCCCGGCGCTGGTGCTGGCCGGCATCGCCACCGCGGTCACCCTGCCGATCGTCCGCTACGCCGGTGAGCTGCTGCGTGGCGGCGCGGCGAGCGGGGTGCTGCTGCTGACCGCGGTGACCGTGCTGCTGCCGGCGGCGCTCCTGGCCGGGATCACCCCGCTCGTGGTGAAACTCCAACTCGCCGACCTGCGCCGCACCGGCCAGGTGGTGGGAAAGCTGTCCGGCATCGGCACGCTCGGCGGCATCACCGCCACCCTCGGCACCGGCTTCATCCTGGTGGCAGCGCTGCCCAGCTCGGTCATCGTGCTGGCGCTGGCCGCCGTGCTCGGGGTGACCGGGCTGGCGTTGGGTTTCTGGCTGCGCCGGCACTCCGGCACCGAACTGTCCACGCCCGGCCGGGCCAAGGCCGCGCTGGCCCTGCTCGGCCTCGCCGCGGCGGGACTCACCGCCGCCGCGCCGAACCCGTGCGACGTGGAGACCGCCTACCACTGCGCCCGCGTCGAGGTGGACCCGCAGTGGCCGCCGGGGCGCACGCTCTACCTCAACTCGGCCGAGCACTCGTATGTCGACCTGGGCGAGCCGACCCACCTGAAGTACGCGTACACGCAGTGGATCGGCGCGGTCGCCGACGTGGCCCGGCCGGCACGCCAGTCGATGGACGCGCTGCATCTGGGCGGCGGCGGGTTCACCGTCCCGCACTACCTGGCGGCGACCCGGCCCGGCACCGACAACCTGGTCTTCGAGCTCGACGGCGAGCTGGTCGAGCTGGACCGGCGGGAGCTGGGCCTGCGCACCGGCGCGGACATGCGCGCCCGGGTGGGTGACGCGCGGGTGCTGCTGCGCGGGGAGCCCACGGACAGCCGTGACTTCGTCGTCGGCGACGCGTTCGGGCACCTGGTGGTGCCCTGGCACCTGGCCACCCGGGAGATGGCCGCCGACGTCCGGCGGGTGCTGCGCCCGGGCGGCGTCTACGTGCAGAACGTCATCGACTATCCGCCGGGCCGGTTCATCAGGTCCGAGGTGGCCACCGTGGCGGCCGAGTTCGCGCACGTCGCGCTGATCGCTCCGCCCGGGGCGTTCGACGGGCGGCAGGGCGCCAACTTCCTGATCATCGCCTCGGACGCGCCGCTGCCGCTGGCCGCGATCCCACCCCGGTTGACGCTGCTGCCCGAGCCGGCCGAGCTGCTCGACGGGGCGAAGCTGCGCGACTGGGTCGGCGACGCGATGGTGCTCACCGACGACTACGCCCCGGTGGACCAGCTCCTGGCGACGCCCTGAACGGGTGACTGTCCTGACCGATTCCGACAGGTCAGGTGTACCGGGGTCGACTTCGGGCAATAGGACCGACCATGGGTGGACCGGTCAGGAACGGCGTGCAACTGCTCGGCGAGCGATATCGGCTGGTCGAACAGTTGGGTGCGGGCGGCATGTCGGTCGTCTGGCGCGGCTACGACGAGGTGTTGGGCCGGCAGGTGGCGGTCAAGGTGCTCGCCTCCCGGCTGGCCAGTGACAAGGCGTTCCGCCACCGGATCCGCGTCGAGGCGCAGGCCGCCGCGCGACTCTGCCACCCCAACATCACCAACGTGTACGACTACGGTGAGTCCGTCCAGGTCGGGCTCACCGTTCCGTACGTGGTCATGGAACTTGTCGACGGCGGTCCGCTGAGCGGCCGGCTCGGCCGGGACGGGCAGCTTCCCTGGCGGGAGGCGATGACCATCGGGGCGGAGGTCGCCTCGGCGCTGGCCGTCGCGCACGCCCGGGGTGTGGTGCACCGGGACGTGACGCCGGGCAACGTCATGCTCACCCCGACCGGCGTGAAGGTCGTCGACTTCGGCATCTCGGCGCTGGTGGGGGAGAGCGACAAGGGTCCGGACGGTGCGCTGCTCGGCACGCCCGCCTACCTGGCCCCGGAGCGCCTGGACAACGGGCACGTCTCGCCGGCCACCGACGTCTACGCGGTGGGCCTGCTGCTGTACCGGATGCTCACCGGCCGCCTGCCCTGGCAGGCCAGCACCACCACCGAGATGTTGCGCGCCCACATGTACCGCGACCCGGACCCGATGCCGCCGGTCCCCGGCCTGCCCGAGCCGGTCGCCCACCTGGTGCACCGGTGCCTGGCCAAGCGACCCGAGGACCGCCCGGCCACCGCCGAGGTGGCCCGTACGCTCGCCGAGGCGGCGGGCATCGCGGCGATCGTGCCGGTGTCGCCGGCGTTCGGCCGGCCCGACCCGGCGTTGGCGGAGAACGCCGGCACCACGATCCTGCCCTGGTCGGCGGAGACCGACGCGCTGCCGTTCTCGGTGGTCCGCACCCGCACCCGGCGGGCGGTGACGCGGCGCCGCAAGCTGGAGGCCGGGGTGGCCGCCGCCGGCCTGATCGCGGTCACCGCCACCCTGTGGGGGTTGACGTCGCGGAGCCCGGCCAGCGGCGGGGTGGAGCCTACCGAGGCGCGGATGGGGCTGCCCGAGCCGACGCCCTGCGCCGTGGACTACTCGCTGCGCCGCGACACCGGTCGGGACTTCTCCGCCGAGGTGACCCTGACCAACACCGGCACCCGGGAGATGCGGGACTGGACGATGCGGTTCACGTTCCCGGGCAAGCAGGCGGTCACCTCCGCCCAGCCGCCGGTACGGCAGGAGGGGCGCACCGTGTCGGTGGCCGCGCCCGCCCTGGCGCCCGGCGCGTCGACGAAGCTCACGCTGGCCGGCCGGTACACCGGGAGCAACACGCTGCCGGTGCAGTTCACGGTGGGCGACAGCACCTGCGGTGTGCAGGTGTCCGGCATCGCCGGTTCGGCGCCGACCGCCGCCGCGCCGCCGAAGGTGCCGGTGAAGCCGGCTGCGAAGCCGGCCACCAGGGGCGGGCCGGCGAAGGCGAAGCCGGCGCCGCCGAAACCGAAGGCGGGCCCGGCGAAGCCCGGTAAGGGCAAGGCGGGGCAGAAGGGAAAAGCAAGGTAGACCGGCCGAAGGGGGGTGACCACGGCAAGGCGAAGGGCAAGGGTCCGAAGGGCTGACGTGGCCACCTGGCCTACCGCTGGCACGGCTTGCGTGTCCGGGGTGCCTGCCGGAACGGCGGGCACCCCGGAAATCGTCTTCTCGGGAGATCTTGGAAGATGCGCGCCCCTACGGGGGCCGTTTCCTACCAAGATCGGCCGAGTCGTAGGTGGACGCTCGCTACCGTCTACTTCTTCTCGTGCCAGGCATCTACCAGGTAGGGATAGGTCGACGAGCATTTGGCGACGGAGAGTGGGAGCGCGTCGTCCACACCGGCCCATTTCCCGCTGAAGTACGCGCCTCGCCCGCCGGGCGTCATCGCGCAGTAGATCCTGGTGATGAAGTAGCCGGTGCCGCCGGTGCACCAGGTGTCGGCCCAGCCCGGAACGCTCCACGTCTTGTAGGTCGTGCAGCCCTTCGGTACCGCCTGTGCCGGTGCGCTGGTCCCGGTCAGCGCGATGGCGGTGGTGAACACGGCGGCCGCGGTGGCGGCAAACACCCGCTTGACAATTGTGGTTTTCCGCATGCTGCGGAACACCTCCCCGTTGATGGTGTGACCAGTGCTTCTGGTTGCGCCTGTTTCTACCGGTCAGAGCCATGATGATCAAGGCTCGACGGAAAAGCGGCGTGGATCTTGGTACTTCGCCCTATTTGGACGGGGAGCCTTCGCGGCCCGCCGGGCGCGGCGGTCAGGCCAGCGCGGAGAAGCGCTGCACCCGGGTGATGCCGCCCTCCACGATGAGCACGCTGTCCGCCTCCAGCACCGTGTCCGGCCCGACGTACTGGAACGGTTCGCCCGGCAGTTTCGCGCCGACCACCATCACGCCGTACCGGTCCTGCGGGGCGATGTCGCGCAGCGACCGGCCGACCAGCGGCCCGGGAACTCTGATCTTCGCGATGGCGAAGTCGTCGTCGAACTCGATGAAGTCGAGCATCCGGCTGACGATCAGGTGCGCGACCCGCTCACCGGTCTCCGCCTCGGGAAAGACCACGTGGTGCGCGCCGACCGAATGCAGGATCTTCGCGTGCTTCTCCGAGGTGGCCCGCGCCCAGATCTGCTCGACGCCCAGCTCGGCAAGGGCCAGTACGGTGAGCACGCTCGCCTCCAGCGACGCGCCGATCGCGACCACGACGCGGCCGAAGTCCGCCAGCCCGAGCTGCCGCAGCACCGCCTCCTCGGTGGTGTCCGCCTGCACCACCCGGTCCAGCTCGCCGGACCAGTGCTGGACCCGGACCGGGTCGCGGTCGACCGCCAGCACCTCGTGACCGAGGCGGGACAGGGAGTTCGCCAGGCGCGAGCCGAACCGGCCCAGGCCGATCACCGCGACGCCCGTCTCCTCCGAACGCCTAGCCGACAATGGGTTGCTCCTCCGGATAGCGGTACAGCCGCCGACGGGTGTTCAACGCGATGGCCGAGCCGAGGGTGAGCGGCCCGACCCGGCCGATGTACATGAGCGCGGTCAGCACGTACTGGCCCGGCGGCGAGAGCTGCCCGGCCACCCCGATGGTCAGGCCGGTGGTGCTGAACGCGGAGGTGACCTCGAACAGCGCGGCCGAGAACGGCACGTGCGAGGTCATCGCGATCAGGCCGACCGTACCGCCGGCCACCAGCGCCATGCTCAGCAGCGCCACGGTCAGCGCCTGCCGCTGGCTGGTCGCCGCCACCCGGCGGCGCCCGACGGTGGTGTCCGGTTCGCCCCGCAGCTCGGCCCAGACAGCGAAACCGAGCAGGAAGAACGTGGAGACCTTGATGCCGCCGGCGGTGCTGGCGCTGCCGCCGCCGATGAACATCAGGCCGACCAGCATGGGGTAGCTCTCGTCGGTGAGCCGCCCGACGTGGATCACGTCGAAGCCGCCGGTACGGCTCAACGCGATCTGGGTGAACGACGCCAGCAGCTTGCCCGGCACGTCGTACGTGCCGATCGTGAACGGATTGGCCCACTCGGCCAACAGCAGATAGGCGACGCCGAAGACGACCAGCACCAGGCTGCCCCAGACGGTCAGCTTCGTGGCGACCGCCCAGCGCGCCGGCCGCCGCCACTCGCGTACCGCCTCGAACAGCGCCGGGAAGCCCAGCCCGCCGACGATCGCGCCGATGGTGAGCGGCAGTGCCACCCAGCCGTCGCGGGAGAACCCGATCAGCCCGTCGGAGTAGAGCGTGAACCCGCCGTTGTTGAACGCCTGGACCGAGTGGAACACCGCCGACCAGAGCGCCCGGCCCGGCCGGTAGCCGTACGCGAGGAACAGGCGCGCGGCGATCACCGCCGTCATCAGGGCCTCGGCGACGAACACCGTCGCCGCGATGCGCACCAGCAGCCGGCGTACGTCGCCGAGGCTGAACTCGGCGGTCTCCGCCTGCACCAGCAGCCGGTTGCGCAGGCCGAGCTGGCGGGATACCGCCAGGATCACCAGCGACGCTCCGGTCAGGATGCCGAGACCGCCGATCTGGGTCAGCACGGTGATCATCACGAGCCCGAAGCCGTTCCAGTAGTTCGGCGTGTCGGTGACCGCCACCCCGGTCACCGACACCGCCGACGTGGACGTGAACAGCGCGGTGACGAACGGGGTGTACCGCTGCTCGTTTGTGGCCCAGGGCAGCATGAGCAGGCCGGTGCCGATCAGGATCACCGCCAGGAACCCCAACGGCACCAGCCGTACGGGCTTGCGGAGCAGGCGGCGCACCCCGTCATCTTCCGTCCGGAGATTCACCGGCAGGTCAGGAATCGACGAGCTGTTCCTCGACCTGGGCCCGGAGGGCGGTGTTCGCCGACCAGACGGTATCGGCAGGCGAGGGATCCTCATTATCGAAATCAGCCTCATAGCCGGACAAAAGCCTCAATAATCCTAACATGGCTCGCATCCTGGGCCGGTCTGCGTGCGGAGGTTGATGATGTCTGTTGTCGTAACGGCGCATGGGCGCCGACGGTGGGGTGGGGCGGCGGCGCTCGCGCTGGTCGCGAGCCTGCTCCCGTTGATCGGCACAGGCCGCCGAGCCCGCCCGGGCCGCCGGTCCGACCACTGCCACCCTGACCGTGAACAAGGGCGGGCAACGCTCGTCGGTCGACACAGTCGGCCCGCTTGCCGGGGCCACCTTCGACTTCTACCCGGGGGTCGGCGGCACCCGCCCCGGGCCCGGGGATGATGCGGCGGCCTCGTGCACCACCGGGGCCGACGGAAGCTGCAGCGTGGACGTGCCGGGACGGACCGGCCTGAACCAGGGTTACTGGATCATCGAGCGCAGCGCGCCGGACGGTTGGCGGCTGCTCGAGAGCCTGGACACCGGGGGCACCACGACCACGTCGACCGTCTACAACGGCGTCTTCACCGGCCGGGTCTCCAACAACGTGTCGTACGCGTTCCCCGTGAGCACGACGGGCGACACCAACCGGACGGCGCGCGGCGCGGTCTGGGCCGACGCCCGGGACAACCCGCCCCTGCCCGGGCAGTGCGGTCTCAGCATCGCGTTGCTGATCGACGTCTCCGGCTCGATCGCGCCGAACCTGAACGACGTCAAGGCCGCCGCGAACGGCTTCGTGGACGCGCTGACCGGCACCCCATCCCAGATCGGCCTGTACACGTTCGCCACCAACGCGGCGACAGTGCTCAACCCGGTCCCGGTCTCCGACACCGCCGGCGCGGACACCGTGAAGACCGCGATCAACGGGCTCACGACCGGCGGCGCCACCAACTGGGACGCCGGCCTCTTCCGGGTGGCGGCCGCCCCGACCACGTACGACGCGGTCATCATCCTGACCGACGACAGCCCCACCTTCTACGGGCCGCCGCCCGCGCAGGGGCCTGGCGACTTCACCCGATTCAGGGAGGTGGAGAACGGCGTCTTCTCCGCCAACTCGGTCAAGGCTCTCGGCACCCGGGTGGTCGCTGTGGGGGTGGGGGCGGGCGTCAGCGGCGCCGCGAACAACCTGGCCGCGATCTCCGGCCCGGTCGCCGGCTCCGACTACTACCAGACGGGGTACGCACAGCTCGCGGCGCTCTTCCGCCAACTCGCCCTGGAGACGTGCGCCGGCACCGTCAGCGTGGTGAAGGAGGTGATCCCGCCCGGCGGCACCCCCGCCGACGCGCAGCCCGCCGGCGGCTGGACGGTCTCCACTACGACCGCCGGGGTCGACCCCGGCAGCGCCGTCACCGACCCCACCACCGGCGCGGTGAACTTCGACGTGAATCTCGGTGGCGCCACCAGCCGTCCGGTCACCCTGGCGGAGACGCCGCAGGCCGGGTTCACGCTGGAGCAGCAGGACGGCGACAACGCCGCCTGCACCGCGAACGGCACGGCGATTCCGGTGACCAACAGCGGCGACAACGGTTTCACCGTCGTTGCCCGGGCGAACGCCGTCGTCAGTTGCGTGATCCTCAACCGGCAGGCCGAGCAGCAGCGCTCCAGCATCGTGGTGCGCAAGACCTGGGTGATCAACGGCGAGTCGTTCGAGAACCCGGATCAGCCGGTGGCGTTCCAGTCCGGCCTGTCCATCAGCGGCATCCCCGGCCCGGCCTGGAACACCGAGTACGGCGGCTTCGCCACCGGCGCGAGCGTCACCATCGGTGAGACGGTCGACGAGGAGCTGCTGCCGACCAACTGCGGTCCGGTCGCGGCCACCGGCGACCTCGGTCCCGTCGTGCTGAGCCGGCCCGGCCGCAACGAGTTCCGGGTGGTCAACACGGTCACCTGCTCGACCAGCCTGACGCTGGCCAAGGAACTGCAGAACCCCTACGGCGCACCCGAGCCGTCACTGAACGCCTGGACGCTGAGAGCGATCCGGGACGGTTCGACGGTGGTCGAGGGCACCAACGGCGTGACCGGTCCGGTCGAGCCGGGTATCACCCACTCGCTCGCCGAGACCAACGTCCCCGGGTTCACCCAGCTTGTGACGGACGGCGTGGACATCGTCCCGCCCGCCACCGGTAGCTGGAACTGCGGCCTGCGCCAGAGGGACGGGAGCGTCGGACCGGTCTACGCCGGCGCGAACGGGCAGGTCAGCGTCCCGCTGGGCGAGACGGCGGTCTGCACCGCGGTCAACGCGGCCCAGCCGGCCCGGGTGACGCTGGTCAAGGAGGTCGCCGGCGGTACGGCCCAGCCGCAGGACTGGGTGCTGGAGGCCCTGCCGGTGCCGCGTAACGGCGTACCGGTGCCGACGCCGATCAGCGGGCGTAGCGGCACCCCGGCGGTGACCGGTGCGGGGGCGTTCCCGAACGTGCCGTACCAGCTCCTGGAACGGGACGGGCCGGACGACTACCAGCAGGTCGGTACCCCGCAGTGTGTGCTGACCGGGACGACGACGGTGGTGCCGACGCCGAACAACCGGCTCACCCCGACGTTCGGGCAGGACGTCACCTGCACGTTCCGCAACGAGCAGGTGCCGCCACCCGCGCCCGCCCGGCTGACCCTGGTCAAGCAGGTACAGAGCGACTTCGGCGGCACCGCCAAGCCGCAGGACTGGCTGCTGAACGCGACGCCACCGGCCGGACCGGGCGCGACGCCGATCAGCGGTCGCAGCGGCCAGCCGGAGGTCACGAACGTGGCGGCCGTCGGGGGTGTCGGCTACACGCTCAGTGAGACCGGGGGCCCGAGCGGGTACGAGCAGCTCGGCCCGGTGACCTGTGTGCTGAACGGCACCCAGACGCCGCTTCCGGCGCCGGACGGCGTGTTCACCCCGGCCGCCGGTCAGAGCTACACCTGCACCTGGCGCAACGGCCAGGTCGATCCGGGCAGCGCCCACCTGACCCTGGTCAAGAAGGTGCTTGACGGCTGGGACGGCAAGGAAGGTGGCGGCGGCGGTAAGGCCGAGCCCACCGACTGGCTGCTCACCGCGACGCCCGTCAACGGCGCGACGCCGATCAGCGGGCGGTCCGGCAGCCCGGCGGTCACCGACGTGCGGGTCCAGGTGGGCGTCGGCTACCGGCTGAGCGAGTCCGGCGGCCCCGACGGGTACGAGCAGGTCGGCCCGCCCGAGTGCGTACTGGCCGACGGGGGTGAGACGGTGCCGGTGGTCGACGGAGTGGTCACCCCGGCGCGGGGGCAGGACGTCACCTGCACCTTCAGCAACCGGGCCACGATGAAGCCCGGTCCGCCGCCGCACCACGGCAAGGGGCGCCTGCCGGTCACCGGTCTCCAGATGACCGGGATCATCGGTGGTGGCCTGCTGGCGGTGGCCGCGGGTGGGATGCTGCTGCTGATGAGCCGGCGGCGGAGGCGGTCGACGATCGCCTGACCAGTCGACGGAGAGTGGGGGGGGGGGGGGGGGGCGGGCCCCCCCCCCCCCCGCCGACCCGGGAAGGGGTACGCCTGATGGCACGCGAGGTGCACACCGTCGCGGTGATCGGCGCCGGCAAGATCGGTGAGCTGGTGCTCTCCGGTCTGCTGCGCTCCGGCTGGCCGGTGGAGCGGCTGCTGGCCACCGCCCGGCGGCCGGCGCGCGCGGCGGAGTTGACCGACCGCTACGGCGTCCGGGTGGTGGACAACCTCACCGCGGTGGACGAGGCCGAGGTGCTCGCCGTCTCGGTCAAGCCGCAGGACGCCGGGGCGTTGCTCGACGAGATCGGCGCGAAGGTGCCGGCCGACAAGTTGGTCATCTCGCTCTGCGCCGGCCTGCCGACCGGCTTCTTCAACCGCCGGCTGCCCGAGGGCACCCCGGTGGTGCGGGTGATGACCAACACCCCGGCGCTCGTCGACCAGGCGATGAGCGCGATCTCGGCCGGCGCGCACGCCACCGGTGAGCACCTGGCCCTGGCCGAGGAGATGTTCTCCCCGCTCGGCGCCACCGTCCGGGTGCCCGAGTCACAGCAGGACGCGGTCACCGCGCTCTCCGGCTCCGGCCCCGCCTACTTCTACCTGCTGGTCGAGGCGATGATCGACGCGGGCATCCTGCTGGGCCTGCCGCGCCAGGTGGCGCACGAGCTGATCGTGCAGACCGCGATCGGCTCGGCGGTGATGCTGCGCGACTCCGGTGAGCACCCGGTGAAGCTGCGCGAGGCGGTCACCTCGCCCGCGGGCACCACCATCTCGGCCGTCCGGGAGTTGGAGAACCACGGCGTACGCGCGGCCATGCTGGCGGCGCTGGAGGCGGCCCGGGACCGGGCCCGCGAACTCGCCGCGCAGGCCGACTAGCGCCTGTCTCGACGCCCGCGAGGGCCCGAAGCGCCACCGTGCGGCGGCCACCCGCTTCGCCAAGCTCGGTGTGCGGCACGGGCCCGGATCCCGCCGCGGCGGCGGTTCCGGGGCCCGTTCAGCCGCGGATGCGCTGAACCACAAGGGCCAGCACGTATGCCACTCCGGCGATCGCACCGAGTGCCGCGTAGGGCATCCCGTCCTGCCCCCGCGCGATCTCGACGACGAACCCGATCAACACCGCGCAGATCACCGTCACACCGGCAAAGACGGTCGCGTCCTTGTCGATCTGGTTGATGCGTTCGTCTCGGCGGTCAAGCAGGCCCGTGACCGTCTCACTCCTGCGGCTCAGGACCAGGAGCGCCACCGCGACGGCCAGCATGATGCCGAGGCCTTGGAGGCCGAACCCGCGGTCACCGCCGACCCACCCCACCACGAGATAGGTCAGGCCCAACAGGGCCGCGAAGCCCGGGACGGCCCACCTGGTCCATGACCTCGTCTTACGGATCGTCCGGTCACTGCTCGACATGAAAGACCTCCTCCACAGGCGTCTCGAAGAAGCGCGCCAACCCGATCGCGAGCGGAAGGGAAGGTAGGTACTTCCCGGTCTCGATGGAATTGATCGTTTGGCGCGAGACGCCCATCGCCGCCGCAAGCTCGCCCTGCGACAGGCCGCGGCGCGTCCGCAGCGCTCGTACCGTGTTGCGCATGTGTCAAGGATGCTTGTCAGTCGCCGACCTGTCAAGCAAGCTTGACAGGTCGGCGGACCGAGGGCCGGCCGGCGGTTAGCGCGTCGCCGCGTCTGGGCGGGACGGTCGCGGCGCGCCCCGGCGGAGCAGCAGGATCAGCGCGGCCAGGCCGAGCGTTCCGTAGAGCGGCACCCAGCGGGGCTGGTGCTGGGCGAGGGTGCCCAGCGCGCCACCGATGGTGTAGCTGCCGAGGGCGAGCAGCCCGAGCAGGGTGCCGCGCCGGGCTCGGGCCCGGCCGGCGTGCGGGCCGAGCAGCCAGCGCGCGGCGCGTTCACCGGTCTTCGCGGTCGTGTCCGACTGGTAGGTGATCGGGGTGGCGACGCCCGCGGTGCGGGTGGCCACCGTGGTCAGGCTGCCCATGGCGACCGCGCCGGCCGCGGCGAGCGCGATCCGGGACCCCATGCCGTCCCGGCCGTACGCGAGCACCAGGTTGAGCACCGTCCATGCGGCCATGCCCACCTCGGTGACCACGATGTCGACCAGGGGGGCCACGGCCGGACGCGCCCGGTGCCGGAGCAGATCGACCAGGCCGGCGCTGGTGGCGAACGCGACCAGGGAGGCGGCGGAGACCGGCCACGCCGGGTGCTCCCCGGCCGGGCCGATGCCGAGGAAGACGGCGTTGCCGGACTGGTTCGCGACGAACGCGCCGTACCGCAGGAACGCGAAGGCGTCGAGGGCTCCGGCGACGACCACGGCGAGCATCAGCGCGGTCAGCGGGTGGCGGAACTCGCGGAAGGAGTCGGTGGGACCGGGCTGCCCGGCGGGCGGTGCCGACCGGTCCACCGTTCCTCCGTCCGTGCGCACAGGACCGGTGCCGGTCGGGTGCGGCAGGTGGCGCCACCGGGGCGCGTCGGGTCGTTTTCGCTGTCGGGCTGCTCGGGCGGGCCTACTATATATCCCGGATGCGTGTTTTGGGCCGCTTCTTCCGGCGGTCGGCGGGGGCGGGGTGCGATGGCGGAGAGCGGACGCGCGGCCCACCGGCCGCCCCGGCACAACCTCGTGGCGATCCTGTCGATAGTCGTCCTCTCCGGGGCCTTCTTCGGCTACAACCAGGGCGTCATCAGCGGCACCCTGCACGACATCAGGCACGCGTTCGACGTGGACACCTTCGAGGTGGAGGTGGCGGCGAGCTGGGTGACGCTCGGTGCGCTCGCCGGCGCGCTGGCCCGGTGGTCACCTCGCCGACCGGATCGGCCGGCGGGGGGCGCTGTGGGTCGCCGCCGGGGCGTACGTCGTCGGCACCGTCGCGCAGGCGGCGGCCCCGACTATCGGTGTCCTGCTGGGCGCGCGGCTGCTCCTCGGACTGGGGATCGGCGTGGCGTCGGTCGCCGGGCCGATGTTCGCGGCCGAGACCGCGCCGGAGCGGATCCGGGGCGGCCTGCTCGCGGTCTACCAGTTCTCGACCACCTTCGCGATCTTCATCGGCTACCTCGCGGACGAACTGTTCACCGGCGGCGGGTCGTGGCGCTACCTGCTCGGGGCCGCCGTCGTGCTGGGCGTGGCCCTGATGCTTGTCACCGTGGTGGTGCCGGACTCGGCGGTCTGGTACCTCAAGCGGGGCGACCGGCGCCGCGCCCGGGAATCGCTGTGCCGGACCGTTCCCGAGCGTCGGGTGGAGCAGCGTCTCCAGGACATCGAGAAGAGCCTGCACGGCCGGCGGGCGAGCTGGCGGGAACTGCTCAGCCCGCAGTGGCGGCGCCCGCTCGCGCTGGGCGTGGGACTGGCGCTGTTCCAGCAGACGACCGGGATCAACGGCATCATCTACTACGCCGACTCGATCTTCTCGGCGGCCGGATTCCGTACCCCGCAGGAGCAGCTCTCCGCGACCACCTGGGCGATCGGCGCGGTGGACGCGGCGTTCGCGCTTGTCGCGGTGGGCCTCCTCGACCGGGTGGGTCGCCGGCCGCTACTGCTTGTCGGGCTGCTGGGGATGGCGGCCTCGCTGGCCGTGGTGAGCCTGAGCTTCCTGGGCGCGGGGGTCGGTGCGGGAGCCGGCGGGATCACCTCACGGGGCCGGTTCCTGCTGGCCGGCGTGATCCTCTTCGTCGCATTCTACGCGGTGTCCATCGGCCCGGCGGCGTGGACCGTCATCAACGAGATCTATCCGGGCCCGATCCGCGGCCGGTGTGTGGCGATTGCCTCCGCCACCCACTGGGGCACCGAGTACCTGATCACGCAGTTCTTCCTGAGCCTGCTCGACGCGCTCGGGCGCTCGGGGGTGTTCGCGCTCTTCGCCGGCCTGTGCGTGCTCGGCTTCCTGTTCGTGCGGCGCTACCTGCCGGAGACGAAGGGCAGGACGCTCGAACAGATCCAGGAGATGTGGTTGGCCGACTACCGGCGCCGCTCCGGAAGCCACTCGGGTAGCGGAAACAACCCCAAAGGCCCACAAAGCACCTAATTCCTTAGTACGTTGGCGAGGTTGTCGGAGGTCGTCGCCCTGAGCGGGCAGCCGGACGCGACCCGACCGGACCAGCGACCGCATGCGAAGGGATCGCGCAGTGCATCTCACGCCGAGGGAATTCGACAAGCTGACCATCCACTCGTTGGCGATGGTGGCGAACTCGCGCAGGGCGAGAGGGGTGAAGCTCAACCACCCCGAGGCCGTCGCGGTCATCTGCGCCGCGGCGCTCGAAGGGGCGCGCGACGGCAAGACCGTCGAGGAGGTCATGAACGACGCGCGGACCGTGCTCACGGCCGACGACGTGATTCCCGGCGTGCCGGACATGATCCCGATGCTCCAGGTCGAAGCGGTCTTCACCGACGGGTCCCGACTGATCACCGTCCACTCACCCATCCAGTAGAGCAGCGACCGGAGGCGCCGGCCTCCGGCAGAGCGGGGGCGACATGGCGAAGCAACACCCGGGCCCGAACTCGAAGCACCTTCGGCCCATCGGCGGCTACAAGCTCAGCGACCAACCGCTGGAACTCAACGCCGGGCGACCGGTGACCGAGGTGGTCGTGCACAACACCGGCGACCGGCCCATTCAGGTCGGTTCCCACTTCCACTTCTTCGAGGCCAACCGCTTCCTGGAGTTCGACCGCCCGGCGGCCTTCGGCAAACGGCTGAACATCCCGGCCACCACGTCGATCCGGTTCGAGCCGGGCGACCGTAAGACGGTGCAGCTGGTCCCGTACGGCGGCCTGCAGCGGGTGTACGGGTTCAACGGGCTGGTCCAGGGCTGGACCGGCGACGGGCCGATTCCCGGATACCGGCCGGACCGCGCCGAGGCGTTGCACAACGCCCAGACGCGCGGCTTCAAGTCGGCCCAGCAGGAGCAGCAGGAGCAGGGCAAGGGCAAGGGCAAGGGCAAGCAGTAGGCCGCCAATTCGACGCGCCAGAGCTGGAGCGAGAACGCATGAGTCAGATCTCACGGCAGGAATACGCCGGAATGTACGGCCCGACCACGGGCGACCAGATCCGGCTGGGTGACACCGACCTCTACATCGAGATCGAGAAGGACCTGCGGGTCCTCGGTGACGAGGTCATGTACGGCGGCGGCAAGACGCTGCGCGACGGCATGGGCAGCAACAGCCAGGCCACCACCGCCGAGGGGGTGGTCGACCTGGTCATCACCAACGTGACGATCGTCGACGCGATGCTCGGCGTGGTCAAGGCGGACGTGGGGATCAAGGACGGCAACATCGCCGGGATCGGCAAGGCCGGCAACCCGAACGTCATGGACGGAGTGACTCCCGGCCTGGTGACCGGCCCGGGTACCGACGCGATCTCCGGCGAGCACCTGATCCTGACCGCCGGTGGCATCGACGCGCACGTCCACCTGGTCACTCCGCAGCAGGTGTGGGCCGCGCTCAGCAACGGTGTCACCACCCTCTGGGGCGGCGGTACCGGGCCCACCGACAGCACCAACGGCGTCACCATCACGCCCGGCCCGTGGAACATCCAGAACATGATGCGGGCGTTCGAGAACCTGCCGATCAACATCGGCCTGCTGGGCAAGGGCAACAGCAGCGGTCGCACGCCCCTGGTCGAGCAGATCATGGCGGGCGTGCCCAGCTTCAAGATCCACGAGGACTGGGGGGCGCCGCCCGCGGTGATCCGGACCTGCCTGGCCGTCGCCGACGAGTACGACGTCCAGGTCAGCATCCACACCGACACCCTCAACGAGAGCGGCTACATCGAGGACAGCATCGCCGCCTTCGAGGGCCGCACCATCCACACCTTCCACACCGAGGGCGCCGGCGGCGGACACGCCCCGGACATCATCAAGGTCGCCGGCCAGATGAACGTGCTGCCCGCGTCGACCACGCCCACCGTGCCGTACGGCATCAACAGCCAGTCCGAGCTGTACGACATGATCATGGTCTGCCACAACTTCAACCCGAAGGTGCCCTCGGATGTCGCCTTCGTGGAGAGCCGCATCCGCACCGAGACCATCGCCGCCGAGGACGTCCTGCTCGACGAGGGCGTCATCTCGATGATGCAGAGCGACTCGCAGGCGATGGGCCGGGTGGGGGAGACCTGGCTGCGCACCATCCAGCTCGCCGGGCAGATGAAGAACACCCGGGGCAAGCTCGCCGAGGACTCCGACGCCAACGACAACTTCCGCGTCCTGCGGTACGTCGCCAAGATGACCATCAACCCGGCCATCACCCAGGGCGTCTCGCACGTCATCGGCTCGGTCACCCCGGGCAAGCTCGCGGACCTCGTTCTCTGGGAGCCCGCGTTCTTCGGGGTGAAGCCGAAAATGGTGCTCAAGGGCGGCATGATCGCCTGGTCGATCATGGGCGACCCGAACGCCTCGCTGCCCACCCCGCAGCCGGTCTACTACCGACCGATGTTCGGCGCCACCGGCTCGCAGGTGGCGAAGAACTGCGTGACGTTCGTGTCCCGGGCCGCCCACGAGTCCGGCGTCGCCGAGAAGCTGGATTTGCGGCGTCGGGTCATGCCGGTCTACGGCTGCCGCAACCTCACCAAGCGCGACATGGTGCGCAACGACCGTACGCCCAAGCTCGAAGTCGACCCGGAGACCTTCGCCGTGAAGATGGACGGCGTGCACGCGACGGTGCCGGCCGCCAAGAACCTTCCCCTCAGCCAGCTCTACTTCTTCAGCTGACCGACGCGGCCCGGTGCCCTGCGGCGGGGCCGCGTGAAAGGAGAACACATGCTCGTCGAAACGGTGCTCGGCAACGTGAGCGAGCCGACCTGGACCGAGCGGCTTCGCGAGGCGAAGGTCGACGAACTCGTCCTCGACCAGTGGGACGCCCAGAAGAGCCGGCTACGCCGGGCCACCAGCCTCGGCACCGAACTGGCGCTCTCGCTGGCCCGGGGCGTGCGGCTGCGCGACGGCGACGTGCTGGCCTGGGACGAGGCCACCGCGACCGCCGTGGTGGCCCGGGTCGCGCTCGGCGAGGTGATGGTCGTGCACCTCGACACGCTGCACGGCGAGTCCCCGGAGATGGTGGTGCGCTCGGCCGTCGAACTCGGCCACGCGATCGGCAACCAGCACTGGCCGGCGGTGGTGAAGGGCACCAAGATGTACGTGCCGCTGACCGTCGACCGCAAGGTCATGGACTCGGTGATGCGCACCCACGCGTTCACCGGTCTCACCCACGAGTTCGTCCCGGGCACCGAGATCATCGCGTATCTCGCCCCACACGAGTCGCGGCGGCTGTTCGGCGGGGCCGACTCGACCCCGCACTCGCACCTGCCCGCCGACCTCAACTGAGGGGCCGGGCGTGTCCACGGTGACCCAGGCCCTGAAGTTGCTCCAGTTCGGCGACTCGGTCTTCCCGGTCGGCGCCTTCTCCTTCTCCAACGGGTTGGAGACGGCGGTCGAGCAGGGCACGGTCCACGACCGGAGCACCCTGCAGGAGTTCGTGCGCACGGTGACCCGGGTCGCCGCCACCGGCGACGGGGTGGCGCTCCTGGTCGCGCACCGCGCCACCCGCGCCGGTGACCTCGACCGGATCCGGCGCGCCGACGAGGCCGTACACGTCCGCAAGCTCAACGAGGAGACGCGGACCATGACGGTCCGGATGGGCCGCAAGCTCGCCGAGGCCGCCGACCGCGTGGTCGGGGAGTCCCTGCTGCGCAAGCGGGCCGCGGAGAGCGGCACCGGCATCCCGGTGACCTACCCGGTCGCGCTCGGCGTGCTCTTCGCCGACCTGGGGGTCGACGAGCGGGACGCGTTCGCGGCCCACCAGTACGGCGCGGCGTCGATGGTGCTCGGGGCGGCGGTCCGGCTGATGCGGGTGGACCACCTCGACACCCAGTCGATCCTCTTCGCGGTCAACGAACGGGTCGGCGAGGACTACGAGGAACTGCGAACCGCGGGCCTCGACGACATGCAGGGCTTCGCCCCGCACCTCGACGTGCTGGCCGGCGCGCACCAGCACGCACACGTACGGCTGTTCATGAGCTGAGCGCTCATCCACCTGAAGGGCAACGGAAATGAAATCAGCGAGTCGGATCGGTGTCGGCGGCCCGGTCGGCAGCGGCAAGACGGCGATCATCGAGGCTGTCGTGCCCCGCCTGGTCGACCAGGGTCTGCGCATCCTTGTCATCACCAACGACGTGGTGACCACCGAGGACGCCAAGCATGTCCGTCGGGCGTTGACCGGGGTGCTGGTCGAGGAGCGGATCGTCGGGGTGGAGACCGGCGCCTGCCCGCACACCGCGGTCCGCGAGGACCCCAGCATGAACCTCGCCGCGGTGGAGGACATGGAGACGCGGTTCCCGGGCAGCGACGTCGTGCTCATCGAGAGCGGCGGGGACAACCTCACGCTGACGTTCAGCCCCGCCCTGGTCGACTACTTCATCTACGTGATCGACGTGGCGGCCGGCGACAAGATCCCCCGCAAGAACGGCCCGGGCATCTCCAAGTCCGACATCCTCGTGATCAACAAGACCGACCTGGCCCCGTACGTCGACGCCGACCTGGGCGTGATGGCGCACGACGCCGAGCTGATGCGCGGCGGCAAGCCGTTCGTCTTCACCAACTGCAAGACCGGCGAAGGCATCGACGAACTGGTCGACCTGGTGCGCCGCAACGCGCTCTTCGACGCCGAAGTGCTGGCATGACCACACTGGATTCCGTCCGCGAACTCACGCCCTACCAGGACCAGCCGGCGCAGCTGCCGGCCGCCGCCAACGGCAAGGTCGGCGTGCTGCGGCTGGGGTTCGAGCGGCGGGGGGACCGGACGATCCTGCGCGACATGTACCGGCAGTCGCCGCTGCTGGTGCAGCGCGCGCTGTACTGGGACGAGGAGATGCCGGGTCTGCCCTGCGTCATGATCCTCACCACCTCCGGCGGGGTGCTCCAGGGCGACCGGCTGCGGATGGACGTGACGCTCGGGCCGGGCGCGCAGGCGCACCTGGTCACCCAGGCCGCCACCAAGATCCAGGAGATGGACGCCAACTACGGCACCCAGGCGCAGAGCTTCACCCTGGCCGAGGACGCCTACCTGGAGTTCCTGCCCGAGCCGGTGATCCCGTTCCGGCGCAGCCGGTTCGTCTCGGACACCGTGGTCCGGCTCCCGGACACCGCGACGATGCTGTACGCCGAGGTGCTCCAACCCGGCCGCAAGTACTACCGCGACGGTGAGCTCTTCGCGTACGACCTGTTCTCCACCGCCCTGCGCGCCGAGCGTCCGGACGGCCGCCGGTTGTTCGCCGAGAAGTTCGTGATCACGCCGGGCCGGTTCCCGGTGTCCCGGGTCGGGATGATGGACCGCTTCCACGTCTTCGGCAACGCCGTGCTGCTCACCGACCCGCAGCGGGCGGCCCGGGTCTTCGCCCGCACCGAGACGCCGGTGTGGGACGAGGCGACGCCGCTGGCCACCGCGGTCAGCCGGCTGCCCAACGACGCAGGTCTGGTGTGCAAGGTGCTCGGTCAGGAGACCGAGCCGGTCCGGGCCGCGCTGCGCGCGTTCTGCGTGGCCGCCCGCGAAGAGGTGACCGGCTGCACGTTCCCGCCGGTCTTCAGTTGGCGTTGACGGGAGCAGCGACATGGCCGACAGCGGACGAGGCTGGCGCCGGCTGGCCGAGCGGAACCCCCTGATCCGATTCGTGGACGCCTGCCTGCGCGGGCCGGCGCAGGTGGTGCTCCAGAACAACCCGCTCAGCGGCCTCCTCATCCTGGTCGCGCTCGCCTGGGGGGCGTTCGAGAACGGAACGCCACGGGTCTTCGGCGGCGGCGTGCTCGGTCTGGTGGTCGGCACCGCCACGGCGTTGGCGCTGCAGGTGGACATGCCCAGTTGGCGCAGCGGCCTGTTCGGTTTCAGCCCGGTGCTGACCGGCCTCGCGGTGCCGACGTTTCTCGACCAGCGCCCGCTGATGTGGCTCTACCTGGTGCTCGGCGCGATCGCGACGGTGGTGGTCACGCTGGCCCTCAACGCCGTCTTCAAGCGCTGGAACCTGACCGCCTACACCTTCCCGTTCGTGCTCACCACCTGGTTCCTGCTGATGGCGGCCTACCAGTTCGACAGGTTCACCGTGCTCACCAAGCTGACGCCGAAGTTTCCCGGTGAGGGGTCGCCGGCCGGCGGGGCGTTCGACTGGGGCCTGCTGCCGAGCATGCTCAACGGCGTGTCCCAGATCTTCCTGATCGAGAGCTGGGTCACCGGCCTGCTCGTGCTGGTCGCCCTGCTGATCAACTCGCGGTGGTCGGCGCTGTTCGCGGTGATCGGCACCGTCGTCGCGACGCTGCTGGCGCTCTGGTTCGGCGCCGACGGCGCGTCGCTGGACAAGGGGCTGTTCGCCTTCAACGCGGTCCTGACCGCGATCGTGGTCGGTGCGGTCGCGCACCGCCCTGGCGCACTGGTGACTGTCTACACGCTGTTCGGCATCGTGCTGACGCTGTTCGTGCAGATGGCGTTGACCACCATGCTCACGCCGGTGGGCATCCCGGTGCTGACCGGGCCGTTCAACATCGCCACCTGGCTGCTCCTGCTGCCCGCCCGGCACTTCGCGCCGGTGCCCAACCACGAACGGGTCAAGGACAGCCTCCTGTCCACCGTCCGCGACTCCGTCCACCTGCGAGAAAAAGGGGGAAACCGTGTCCGCTCCGAACGCGGGTGACACGGCCTGGGTGCTGGTCTGCGCCGGCCTCGTCCTGTTCATGACGCCGGGCCTCGCGGCGTTCTACGGCGGCATGGTGCCCGGCCGGAACGTGCTCGCGATGCTGCAACAGAACATGATCGCCCTGGGTGTGGTGAGCCTGACCTGGGTGCTGGTCGGCTACACCATCGCCTTCGGCGACGACGCCGGCAGCGGCCTGTTCGGCAATCTGGAGCTGTTCGGGCTGACCGACCTGAGGGTGCCCCCCGCCCCCCACCTGCACGTCGTCGACGGCCGGATCACCATCCCCACGCTGGCGTTCGTGCTGTTCCAGATGATGTTCGCGGTGATCACCCCGGCGCTGGTCACCGGCGCCACCGCCGGCCGGCTGAAGTTCGGCGGCTGGGTGCTGTTCCTCGCGGTGTGGTCGGTCGTGGTGTACGCGCCGATCGCGCACTGGCTCTGGCACCCCGGCGGGTGGCTGGCGAAGCTCGGCACCCAGGACTGGGCGGGCGGGCTCGTCGTGCACGCCAGCGCCGGGGCCGCGGTCGTCGCCGTCCTGCTCGTCGTCGGTCGCCGCCGGGACTGGCCGCACACCGCCGCGCCGCCGAACTCGATCCCGCTGACCATCGTCGGCGCGGGCATCCTCTGGTTCGGTTGGTTCGGCTTCAACGGCGGCGACGGACTCCAGGCCAACGGGGTGGCCGCGCAGGCCGTCCTGAACACCCACCTCGCCGCCGCGGCCGCGATGCTTGTGTGGTTGGCGCTGGAACGCGTCACCGACGGGCACAGCACCGTCGTGGGCGCCGTCTCCGGCGCGGTGGCGGGCCTGGCGACGGTCACCCCCACCGCCGGGTACGTCAACGCGGCCTCCGCCGTGGCGATCGGCGCGCTGGCCGGGCTGGTCTGCCACTTCGCGCTGAAGGTGAAGTACCTGCTGCGTCTCGACGACGCGCTGGACGTGCTCGCCGTGCACTTCGTCGGCGGCATGCTCGGCACGCTCCTGCTCGGCCTGTTCGGCAACCGCGGCGTCAACCCGCTCGGCGCGGACGGGTTGTTCCTCGGCGGTGGAGGCGGCCTGCTCTGGGACCAGCTCGTCGGCGTGGTCAGCGTGGTCGCGTTCTCCTTCGTGCTGACCTGGCTGATCGCCTCCGGGGTGCAGGCGCTCATCGGCCTGCGCGCCCCGGCGCGGGACCAGCAGCGGCTGGACCAGGCGCAACAGGGCGCCGACGCCTACCACCTGGGCGGGGTGACGAGCCTCGCCGCGCCGGGGGCGCCGCGACGCCGCACCGGAGACGGCGGTGTCGGAGGCGACCAGCCGGCCGCGCCGTCGGCCACCCGGGTCCGGCTGGTCACCGCGTTGCTGGAACCGGACCTGGCCACCGACAGCGCCGACCTGCGCGACGCCCTGCTGCGCGCCGGCGCCATCTCGGTCATCATCAGCGATGCCGCGGTGGCCAGCACCACGGCGGCGGCGCGGCTGCTGCCCCGCGGCTACTGGCAGGACCAGCCGCTGTCGGAGCGGCTGCACGTCGGCGTGCTCGTCGAGAGCGACGGGGTGGGCGCGGTGCTGACCGAGTTGGACCGGCTCGGCGCGGGCCGGGCGGACACGTTCGTGCAGGAGGCGGAACGAATCCCGTCCTGAGGACGGGCCACGGGTGCCGGCCGGGCAGGGCTGGGGTCACGGGTGCCGCCGCGGCCGATGTCGAGGTGGACACCACAAGCGCCGGGGGGCGACACGAAACGGTCGTGCCGCATACTGGCCCGGTGTTCACTCTCGCCCAGGCGCGGCACCTGGTGGCCACCCTGCGCCCCCGCGTCGACGAGCTGATCCGACTACGGGCCGACCTGGCCGAGCTGCGCGTCGACCTGGCCGACCACGGGGTCAGCGTGCTCGGCGGGCTCGCCGAGGTCAAGGGCCTGGAGGCGCGGCTGCACGCCGTGGTGGACGAGTTCCAGCAGCACGACATCGCGGTCAAGGGGATCGCGCCGGTGCTGCTGGACTTCCCCGGGGAGCGCGACGGCCGGGCGGTGCTCTGGTGCTGGCTGGAGGGCGACACCGACATCCGGTGGTACCACCGGGTCGAGTGCGGTTTCGCCGGCCGTCGCCCGGTGTGAGCCGCTGCGCCGACGCCTGACCCGAAGCCGGCGCCCGCCCCCGAGCCGGCCGATCTGGACCGGCCGCTCCGACCCGGCGAGGTCCTTCGTTCCGTCGTGCCTGGCCGGCAGCGATTTGTCGGGACAAGTCGCTATGCGCGCGGGCCCGTAATTCGGTGATCTTCCGCCCCCTGTGATCTTATTGATATCTATCTCTCACCACCACTTCACGCCCCCAGGAGTGCGACGTGCGGAGATCCCGTCTTGCCACCCTCGCCCTGACCCTGGCCGCCTCGGTCGGAGTCACCCTGTCCATGGCCGCCCCCGCCCAGGCGGCCCCGTCCGACCGCTACGTCGCGCTCGGCGACTCGTACGCCTCCGGCGTCGGCGCCGACAGCTACACCTCCGAGAGCGGCAACTGTCTACGCAGCACAAAGGCCTATCCGGCGCTCTACAACGCGAACATCAAGCCCGCCTCGTACCGCTCGGTGGCCTGTTCGGGCGCCACCACGGCGGACGTCATCAACAACCAGCTCTCCGCGCTCTCCTCGACCACCACGCTCGTCAGCGTGACGATCGGCGGCAACGACGTCGGCTTCGCCACCATCATGAGCACCTGCGTGCTCCAGGGTGAGACCCAGTGCGTGGCCGCCGTGCAGTCCGCCATGAACGTGGCCCGCACGCAGATGCCGGGTCGCCTCGCCAACGTCTACAACGGCATCAAGGGCCGCGCGCCCTCGGCCCGGGTCGTGGTGGTCGGCTACCCGGTCTTCTACCAGCTCGGCACGCCCTGCGTCGGACTGAGCGCCACGTCCCGGGCGAAGATCAACGAAGGCATCAACCTGCTCGACGACATCATCCGGACCGCGGCCACCTCGGCCGGCTTCACGTTCGCCGACGTCCGCTCCATCTTCGTCGGCCACCAGCTGTGCAGCTACGGGACGAAGTGGCTGCACGCGTTGAACGTGCTGAGCCTGACCAAGTCGTACCACCCGACGGCCGCCGGACAGTCCGGTGGCTACTACCCGGTCTTCCGGTCCGCCGCGGACTGACCCGCCACGACAGCGGCGGCGCGTCTCCCGACGGAGGCGTGCCGCCGCGTCGTGTCCGCAGTCAGGCCGGCAGGACCTTCTCGACCGCCGCACGCAGCTCGGGGGAGTCGGGGGCGACCTGGGGGGCGAACCGGGCGGCCACCGTGCCGTCCGGCGCGACCAGGAACTTCTCGAAGTTCCAGCGCACGTCGCCGGTGTGCCCCTCGGCGTCCGGCGTGGACACCAGCGCGGCGTAGAGCGGATGCCGGTCCGGCCCGTTGACGTCGACCTTCTCCGTCAGCGGGAACGTCACGCCGTAGTTGACCTGACAGAACTGCTCGATCTCGGCGGCGCTGCCCGGCTCCTGGCCGGCGAACTGGTTGCACGGCACGCCGAGCACCGTCAGTCCCCGTGCGGCGTACGTGTCGGCGAGCTCCTGCAGGCCCGCGTACTGGGGGTCAGGCCGCAGCGGGAGGCCACGTTGACCACCAGCAGGGCGCGGCCCCGATAGCGGCCGAGGTCGGTCGGGTCGCCGGTGAGGGTGTCGATCTGCACGTCGAAAACGGTCATCCCCGGAGGCTACGGCCGTCGCACGGACCGCGCCGCGCCACCGGCGGAAATCGATGTATCGACATCTTGACGAACTGATGACGGCGTGAGTAGCGTCTCACCAATCAATTTGGAAAGTTTCCTAACTATTGGAGGGATGCCGTATGAAAAGATCGCTCCGCCGCGCCCTGTGGGCCACCGGCGCCGTGGTCGCGCTCGCGGTCGCCGCGGTGCCCATGACCACCGCGTCGGCCGCCGGCAGCGTCACCGCCACATTCGCCAAGGTGCAGGACTGGGGGACCGGCCACGAGGGGCGGGTGACCGTCACCAACGGCACCGGTGCCACCGTCAACGGCTGGCGCATCGAGTTCACCCTGCCCTCCGGCACCTCGATCAGCAGCTCCTGGGACGCCGACGTGACCCGCAGCGGCGACCGCTACGTCGCGGTCAACAAGAGCTGGGCCGCGACGCTCGCCCCGGGCGCCAGCTTCAGCTGGGGCTACAACGGCACCGGCGCGTACAGGGCGCCGGTGAGCTGCACCGTCAACGGCGGGTCCTGCGCCGGTGGCGGCACGCCGCCGACCACCGCGCCGCCGACGACGACGCCACCCACCACCACGCCGCCGACGACCACCCCGCCGACGACGCCGCCGCCCACCACGCCGCCACCGCCCGGTGGCAAGAAGATCGTCGGCTACTTCGCCGAGTGGGGCGTCTACGCCCGCAACTACCACGTCAAGAACATCCACACCAGCGGCTCGGCCGCCAAGCTGACCCACATCCTGTACGCCTTCGGCAACACCACAGGCGGCCGGTGCAGCATCGGGGACAGCTACGCCGACTACGAGAAGGCGTACACCGCGGCGGACAGCGTCGACGGCGTCGCCGACACCTGGGACCAGCCGCTGCGCGGCAGCTTCAACCAGCTACGCAAGCTGAAGAAGATGTACCCGAACCTCAAGGTGATCTGGTCCTTCGGCGGCTGGACCTGGTCCGGCGGCTTCACCCAGGCGGCGCAGAACCCGGCCGCGTTCGCCGAGTCCTGCCACGCGCTTGTCGAGGACCCGCGCTGGGCGGACGTCTTCGACGGCATCGACGTCGACTGGGAGTACCCGAACGCCTGCGGGCTCCAGTGCGACAGCAGCGGCCCGAACGCGTTCAAGAACGTGGTCTCCGCGCTGCGGAGCAGGTTCGGCTCCACCTCGCTGGTCACCGCGGCGATCACCGCCGACGGCAGCAACGGCGGCAAGATCGACGCCACCGACTACGCGGGCGCCGCGGCGAACCTCAACTGGCTGATGCCGATGACGTACGACTACTTCGGCGCCTTCAACGCCCAGGGACCGACCGCGCCGCACTCCCCGCTCTACTCCTACCCGGGCATCCCGCAGCAGGGCTTCTGGGCCGACGCGGCGATCCAGAAGCTCAGGTCCAAGGGCGTACCGGCGAACAAGCTGCTGCTCGGCGTCGGCTTCTACGGACGCGGCTGGACCGGCGTGACCCAGGCCGCACCGGGCGGCGCCGCCACCGGCGCGGCCCTAGGCACCTACGAGGCCGGCATCGAGGACTACAAGGTGCTCAAGAACACCTGCCCGGCCACCGGCACGGTCGGCGGCACCGCCTACGCCAAGTGCGGCAGCAACTGGTGGAGCTACGACACCCCGGCCACCATCGGTGGCAAGATGGGCTACGCCAACAGCCAGGGCCTCGGCGGCGCGTTCTTCTGGGAACTCTCCGGCGACACCAGCAACGGTGAACTGATCGGCGCCATCAAGGGCGGCCTCGGCTGAGTCGAGTGCCCACGCACCACCCACCCGGGCGGGGAGGGACCGTACCGGTCCCTCCCCGCCCGCGCGCCGGCCTGGCCGAACGCGTCGATCCGGGCCAGGATGGGGAGTCGTCCGGCCGTACGGCCGGTGTGACACACTCGCCGCTCGATGACGTCCACGCCGACGGGAGGACCGATGGGTCGCCGCCACCGGGGCCGGATCACCGTGCTCGCCACCCTCGTGCTCCTGCCGACCGCCGTGGCCGCCTGCGGGTCGAAGGCCGGTGGCGCGGACACCCCCGCCCCCGACCGGGCGGCGGCCGAGGAGGCCACGACCAAGAGCCGCGAGCGGGTGCAGGCGTACCTGGACGCGCTGATCGCGCGCGACCCCGCAGCCGGTCGCAGCCAGCTCTGCGCCCCCATGCATGCCGCCTTCGACGCCGCCGCCACCGGCCCGAACGGCGACTTCGCCGATCACTTCACGGTGCCGCAGGCAGTCGTCGGAGACGTCCGCTCCGGGCCCAACGGGCAGGAGGTCCGGGCGTCGGTGACGGTGCGCGCCGGCTCCCGCACCGGCACCCGGTCGCTGCTGTTCACCGTCACCCGTGCCGGGACGGACTGGTGCATCTCCGGCGAGGTGCCCGCCGACGGCCCGGTCGAACCGACCGTCAGCCCTTCGGAACCGTCGCCACCGGCCGCGCCGGTTCCCGCCCAGTGACCGGGACCGTCCCCCTCGGCGGTGTGTGACGCGGACGATCGCCGTACGCTTTCTCTCATGCGCCATGAGTGGCATCAGCTGAGTCACCCCGCCGTGGGTAGCCCGGGTCTGCAGACCAGTCGCCCGACCGCCGACTCCGCCGAGGACGCGGCCCTCGGCCTCGACCGTTGGCGGGAGCTGCCACGTGCGCAGACCCCGCCGTGGAACGACCCGGCCCAGGTCGCCGAGGTCTGCCGGGTGCTGGACACGGTGCCGTCGGTGGTCGCGCCCTACGAGGTCGACCAACTGCGGCAGCGGCTGGCCCTGGTGTGCGAGGGCAAGGCGTTCCTGCTCCAGGGCGGTGACTGCGCGGAGACCTTCGCCGACAACACCGAGAGTCACCTGCTGGCCAACGCCCGCACCCTGCTGCAGATGGCCATCGTGCTCACCTACGGCGCGTCGCTGCCGGTGGTCAAGGTGGCCCGGGTCGCCGGTCAGTACACCAAGCCCCGGTCCCTGCCCACCGACGCCCGCGGCCTGCCCGCGTACCGCGGGGACATGATCAACTCGCTGGAGGCGACGCCGGAGGCGCGGGTCGCCGACCCGCAGCGCATGATCCGGGCGTACGCCAACTCGGCCGCCGCCATGAACATGCTCCGGGCCTACCTGGCCGGCGGGCTGGCCGACCTGCACGCGGTGCACGACTGGAACAAGGACTTCGTCCGCCGCTCCCCGGCCGGGGAGCGCTACGACGCCATCGCCCGCGAGATCGACCGGGCGCTCGCCTTCATCCGGGCCTGCGGGATGACCGACGACGAGGCCCTGCGCACGGTCACGCTCCACTGCTCCCACGAGGCGCTGGCGCTGGAGTACGACCGGGCGCTGACCCGGATCTCCGACGGCCGGGCGTACGGCCTGTCCGGGCACTTCCTCTGGGTCGGCGAGCGGACCCGGCAGATCGACGGCGCGCACATCGACTTCATCTCCCGGGTCGCCAACCCGATCGGCGTCAAGCTGGGGCCCACCACCAGCCCGGACGAGGCCATCGAGCTCTGCGAGAAGCTCAACCCGGACAACATCCCCGGCCGGCTCACGCTGATCAGCCGGATGGGCAACCACCGGGTCCGGGACGCGCTGCCGCCGATCGTGGCCAAGGTCACCGCCGCCGGCGCGAAGGTCGTCTGGCAGTGCGACCCGATGCACGGCAACACCCACGAGTCCTCGAACGGCTACAAGACCCGGCACTTCGACCGGATCGTCGACGAGGTGCTCGGCTACTTCGAGGTGCACCGCGGTCTGGACACCCACCCCGGGGGCCTGCACGTCGAACTGACCGGCGAGGACGTCACCGAGTGCCTCGGCGGCGCCCAGGGCATCGACGACCTCGACCTGCCCGACCGGTACGAGACGGCCTGCGACCCCCGGTTGAACACCCAGCAGTCGTTGGAGTTGGCGTTCCTGGTGGCGGAGATGCTCCGTGGGTGACGCGAGGAGTGAGCTTGCGAGCCCCGCAGTCGGCGGCCGAAGGTGAACTTCGTGGCTGACCTGATCGATCTTCGGTCGGACACCGTGACCCGGCCGACGCCGGGCATGCGCGAGGCCATGGCCGGTGCCGAGGTGGGCGACGACGTCTACGGCGAGGACCCCACCGTCGCCGCGCTGGAGGCGGAGGTGGCCGCCCGGTTCGGGCACGAGGCGGCGCTGTTCGCCCCGACCGGCTCGATGGCCAACCAGGTGGCGCTCCAGGTGCTTGTCCCGCCGGGCGAGGAGTTGCTCTGCGACGCCGACGCGCACGTGGTCACGTACGAGATCGGGGCCGCCGCCGCGTACGGCGGGATCTCGTCGCGGACGTGGCCGGCGGTGGGCGCGGACGTCGACCCCGACGTGGTCGCCGGGATGGTCCGGCCGGACGGCTACTTCGCGGTGCCGACCCGCGTGATCGCCGTGGAGCAGACCCACAACCGGGGTGGCGGCGGGGTGATCCCGCTGCCGACGCTGCGCCGGCTGCGGGCGGTCGCCGACGAGCACGGGGTGGCCCTGCACTGCGACGGCGCCCGGATCTGGCACGCGCACGTCGCCGACGGGGTGCCGCTTGCCGAGTACGGGGCGTTGTTCGACACGCTCTCGGTGTGCCTGTCCAAGGGGCTCGGCGCGCCGGTCGGCTCGCTCGTGCTGGGCAGCGCCGAGAAGGTCGCCCGGGCGCGGTTCCTGCGCAAGCGGATGGGCGGTGGCATGCGGCAGGTCGGCATCCTCGCCGCCGCCGGCCGGTACGCGCTGGCGCACCACGTCGAGCGGCTCGCCGAGGACCACGCGAGGGCGGCCCGGCTGGCCGAGGCGGTCGCCCCGCACGGGGTGCTCGCCGGTGTGGTGCGCACCAACATCGTGCCGCTCGACCTGACCAAGCATCCGCTCGACGCGCACGCGCTCGCCGCCGCCGCCCGGGCGGAGGGCCTGCTGATCTCGGTGCTCGGCCCGCGTACCGCCCGGCTGGTCACCCACCTGGACGTCACGGACACGCAGGTCGACCGCGCCGCCGGCATTCTGGACGCGGCCCTGCGCGCCTGACCCGACGCCGCACCCGTACCCGCCGGGGCGAGCCGGCGGCGGGTGGGTCAGGGACGGAGGCGCTTGAGGGCGGCGATGTCGGCGGCGTGGCCGACGTGCTTCTCGGTGGGGGTCTCCACGAGCACCGGCACGCCGGCGGTGGCCGGATGTCGCATCAGCTCGGCGAACGCCGGCTCGCCGATGTTGCCCTTGCCGATGTTCTCGTGCCGGTCCCGGGTGGAGCCGCACAGGTCCTTCGAGTCGTTCGCGTGCACCAGTCGCAGCCGGTCGACGCCCACGGTGGCGACGAGCGTGTCCAGCGTGGCGGTCATCCCGCCCTCGGCGGCCAGGTCGTGGCCGGCCGCCCAGGCGTGACAGGTGTCGAAGCAGACGCCCAGCATCGGATGCCTGTCGACCGCGTCCAGGTAGGGACCCAGGTGCTCGACCCGGGAGGCCAACGACCGGCCGCCCCCGGCGCTCGGCTCGACCAGCAGCATCGGCCCATCCGTGGCCGCCGCCTCGTCGAGCAGGGGGAGCAGCGCCTCCCGGACCTGCCGCAGGGCCGCCTCGGCGTGGCCGGCGTCGACCGAACTGCCGGCGTGGAACACCACCCCCCGCGCGCCGATGGCCCGGCCCCGGTGCAGCGCGTGGGCCAGGGTCTGCGCCGACCGGGCGACCGTCGCCGGGGTCGGCGACCCGAGGTTGACAAGCAGCGCGGCGTGGATGAACACCGGCAGGCCGCGTTCGCGGCAGCCATCGCGGAACAGGGTGTCCTGGGCGGGGTCGCCGGGCGGCAACGCCCAACCCCGTGAGTTGGAGACGTAGACCTGCACGACCTCGGAGCCGGCCGCGTCGACGTACGGCAGGGCCGCCCGCGCCAGGCCGCCCGAGGTGGGGGTGTGCGACCCCACCTGGCGGCACCCGTTCCCCGCGCTCACAGGCACGTCACCGTGACCGTGGTGCCCGGTGGGACCGGTGTGTTCTCGGCTGGGCTCTGCAACCGGACCACGCCGTTCGGGTTGAGCTGGATGTTGACCGGGAAGCCCTGACTCTCCAGGGTCTGCTTGGCCTGCTGGCAGGGCAGGTCGATCACCCGGGGGACGGCCACCTGCGGTGGGCCCTTGCTGACCTCGAGCTTGACCTGGGTGCCCTTCTCCACACCGGTGCCGTCGGCCGGGCTCTGGGCGAGGATCTCGTCCTTCGGCTTGTCGGACTCCTTCACCGTCTCCACAGGCGTCAGCCCGAGCCGCGCGAGGGTGGCGCGTGCCTCGGCGAGGCTCTTGCCGACCAGGTTGGGCACGGTCACCGGGGCGCGGCCCTTGCTCAGGATCAGCGTCACCTTCGCCCCCGGCTTGACCACCGTGCCCACCTTCGGGTCGGTGGCCAGCACCACGCCCGCCGGCAGCGCGTCGTCGTAGCGGGAGCCGCCCTTGGCCGCCACCAGTTTGAGGCCCTCCAGCTCGGCCTGGGCCAGCGTGAAGTCCTTGCCCACCACGTCCGGCACCGGCAGCCGTTCCGGGCCGAGCGACAGGGTCAGCGTGATCGTGCCGCCCTTGACGATGCGGGTGGCCGAACTCGGGGCCTGCCCGAGCACGGCGTCCTTGGGGACCTTCTCGTCGTAGCGGGGGGTGTCGTAGCGCAGGGCGAAACCGCCACGCTGCGCCTGCGCCTGCGCCTCCGCCTTGGTCAGGTTCACCAGTTGCGGCGCGACGGTGTACCGGCCCACGCCGAACCACCAGCCACCCACGGCGGCGACCAGGCCGAGCACCACGACCGCCGCGGCGACGGCCAGCCGGCCGCGCGGCGAACCCATGATGCGGGTACGTAGGGCGGCGAACCCGGTCGCCGTACCGTCGGCGTCGCCGGCCCGGCGGTGGTGCGGACGCGGCGCGGCGCCCTCGGGCAGCCGGGCCCACGGTGGGCGCTCGACCGGCTGGACCGCGGCCACCATCTGGGTGGGTTGACTCAACACGGCCGTGTCGTCGCTGAGCTTGCGCAGCACCGCGGTGTGCGCGTTGGGGTCGCCCAGCTGCTCGCGGGCCGTCTGCACCTCGGCGAGCAGCGCGGCGGCGTCGGCCGGCCGGGCGGCCGGGTCCCGCCGGGTGGCCCGGGTGACGAGCGCGTCGAGGGCCGACGGCAGCGCCGGCACCAGCGTCGACGGGGCCGGCACGTCCCGGTCGACGTGCTGCCAGGCGACCTCCACCGGGCGGTCGCCGTCGTACGGCACCCGGCCGGTGAGCATCTCGAACAACACGATGCCGGCGGAGTAGACGTCGGTACGCGCATCCGAGTGGCCGTGGGTGACCAGCTCGGGCGCGACGTAGGCAACGGTCGCCATGAGCTGGTTGCCGTTCTCGTCCTCGGCGCTGGCCTCGACGGCCCGGGCCAGCCCGAAGTCGGCCACCTTGACCACGCTGTCGACGAGGTTGCGGCTGCCGCCGGTGGGCACCTCGGCGACCAGCACGTTCTCCGGTTTGACGTCGCGGTGCACCAGGCCGGCCCGGTGCGCGGCGGCGAGCGCGGCGAGCACCTGCTCGGCGATCGCGAGCGCCTCGTCCGGGTTCAACCGGCGGCGCTCGGCGAGCACGTCGCGCAGTGTGCGACCGCGCACGTACTCCATCACCAGGTAGGGCAGGCCGGCGTGGACGCCCTGGTCGTAGACCGCCACCACGTTCGGGTGGGTGAGTCGGGCGATGGTCTTCGCCTCGTCGGTGAAGCGCTCGACGAAGCCGGCCATCTGCGCCTGTGCCTGCGGCGCCTGGGTCGGATGAATGATCTTGACCGCCACGGTGCGCTCCAGGCGCTCGTCGGTGGCGGTGTACACGGTCGCCATGCCGCCGCGGGCGACGCGCCCGCGAATGCGGTAGCGCCCCTCGATCAGCGAGCCCAGCAACGTGTCGGCGACCTGTGTGTCCATCGGTAGGCAGTCTATGTGTCGGACGGGTGAACGCAGAACCGGATGCTACCGCCGGGATGCCACCCGTGGGGGTCGCCGCGCACGGCGGGCCGGCCGGGGGTGCCGTGACCCGGCACGACAAGCGCGTGGCAGGCTGATCGGGTGACCGATTCCGTACCCGCCGAGACCGGCCCCGACCTGGCCGGACCGACCGATCCGGCCGACTGGCTGACGCTGCCGGACGTGGCCGAGCGCCTCGACCTGTCGATCAGCAAGGTGCACCAGATGATCCGGGACCGTGAGCTGCTCGCGGTGCGCCGCGACGGCGTACGCCGCATCCCGGCCGACCTGGTGGCCAACGAGATTGTGCTCAAGCACCTGCCCGGCGTGCTGAACCTCCTCGGCGACGCCGGGTACGACGACGAGGAGGCGCTGCGCTGGCTCTACCGGGAGGACCCGACGCTGCCCGGCACCCCGGCCGCCGCGCTCGGCGGCGACCTGGCCCGTGAGGTCAAACGCCGCGCCCAGGCCACGGCCTTCTAGCCCGCACCCGAACCGGTCGATCACGAACCCGGCGGCCCGACCCGGCTCGACGTGGCCGTCAGATTCGTGATCGAGCCGTCAGTTCGGTGATCGAGCCGTCAGCTTCGTGATCGACAGGTGCGGGGCAGCCGGTGGTGGGCCGGTCAGGCGGGCCGGCGGGTGGCGGCGATGGCCAGGTCGACCAGGGCCTGGCGGGCCTCGGTGTCCAGGTCGACGGCGGTGAGCGCGGCCAGGGCGCTCTCGGTGAGCGCCGCGATCCGCCGCTCCGTGCGCTCCACCGCGCCGCTCGTGGTGATCAGCTCGCGTAGCCGGTCCACCCCGGCGGCGTCCAGGCCCGCCGCGCCGAGCCCGGCCAGCAGCAGGTCCCGGCCGGCCGGGTCGAGCGTCTCCAGGGCCGCCGCCACCAGATAGGTGCGCTTGCCCTCCCGCAGGTCGTCGCCGGCCGGCTTGCCGGTGCGCTCCGGGTCGCCGAACACCCCGAGCACGTCGTCGCGGAGCTGGAACGCCTCGCCCAGCGGCAGGCCGTACGCCGAGTACGCGGCGTGCACCTCGGCCGGCGCGCCGGCCAGCGCGGCGCCCAGCAGCAGCGGACGCTCCACGGTGTACTTCGCCGACTTGTACCGGGCCACCTTGCCGGCCCGGCTCACCGAGGTGTCGCCGGTGGCCTGGGTCAGCACGTCCAGGTACTGCCCGACGGTCACCTCGGTGCGCATCTCGTCGAAGACCGGCCGGGCGCGGGCCACCGTCGCCGGTGGCAGCCCGGCGGAGTGCAGCAGCTCGTCGGACCAGACCAGGCAGAGGTCACCCAGCAGGATCGCCGCGGCGTCGCCGAAGGAGTCCGCGTCGCCGCCCCAGCCCGCCGCGCGGTGCCGGGCGGCGAACCGCCGGTGCATCGCCGGCTCGCCCCGCCGGGTGTCCGACCGGTCCATCAGGTCGTCGTGGATCAACGCGCTGGCCTGCACGAACTCCAACGCGGCCAGGGTGGCGACGACCTGGTCGGAGTCGATCCCGCCGGCGCCCCGGTAACCCCAGTAGCCGAAGGCCGGGCGCAGCCGCTTGCCGCCGCCCAGCACGAACGCCTCGATCGCCTCGGCGACCGGCAACAGGCCGTCGTCGACGGCGGTCAGCCAGCCGCGCTGGCCGGCGAGGAACTCGGTGAGCGCCTTGTCGATGCGTTCGCGCAGACCGGCGCGGTCGACGGGGGAGACGGGAGCAGCGTGGGTCACGCCACGACGCTAGCCGGTCCCACCCCCTCCCGTCGTGTCCCGGCCCCGGCGTGCCACGCCGCGCACCGCCGTCAGCCGCGTCGGTGGGCGGCGACCGGCAGGTACGGGCGGGCCGCCGCGACCAGTTCCGCGTGCCGCCGGGTGGCCGGCCCCGGCGGGTGGCCGGCCAGCCCACGGCGGAACCCGGTGAGCTGGTCGACGGCCCGCGGGGAGCCGGAGCGGACCGCGTCGAGCAGCGCCTCCCCGGCCACCGCGCAGGCCAGCGGCGCGGCGCCGAGCGCCAGGTGCCCGCGGGCCAGCCAGCCGCCGTAGACCGCCGCCCGGCGTGGCCCGCCCCGCGCCGTCACCACCGGGGTCAACAGCGGTACGGCGGCGGCCGGTCGGCCCAACGCGACAAGCGTGCGTCCGGTCATCGCGGCCAGCTCGGCCGGGTCGAGCCAGTAGAGCCAGGGCGGCTCCCCGCCCGGATCCGGCGGACCGACCCGCTCGGCGTCGGCCAACGCCCGGCCGGCCGCGGCCCGCCGACCGTCGAGCGCCGCGGCGAGCGCCACCCGGTGCAGCAGCAGCACCCGCAGGCCCGGTGAGGCGGCCACACGGCAGGTGGCGTACCCGATCCGGGCCAGGACGAGCGCCCCGGCCGGGTCGCCGGCGCCGGCCAGCAGGTGGCTGGCCGACCCGAGCACGTGCCCGGCCAGCGGCACGTCCCCGGCGGCCACCGCGGCCCGCAACGCCAGCCGGTAGGCGACCAGCCCACCGGTGAGGTCGCCGGCGTCGGCGGCCAGCCAGCCGGCGAGCTGCGCCGACTCCGCCAGCCCGGGCAGCAGCCGGCGGCGGCCGGCCGGCCCGGCACGCCGGTAACCGCGCACCGCGTGGCGCAGCCCGCGCGCCCCGTGCCCGGCCAGGTCGCCGCCGCCGAGCAGGTCGTCCCAGCGCCGCAGCGTGGCCAGGGCGGCCCGGCCGGCCGGGAGGCGCCGCCCCGGGTCGGCCGGACCGGGCCCGGCGCCGGCGTCGGCCGGGGCGTGCCCGTCGCCCGCCCCGGCCCGGTCCCCACCCGAGGTCGGCGCGGGCGGCGTCGCCTCCCGGGCGGCGAACGGGCCGGCAAGCGTCCCGCCGGTCGGGTCGGCGGCCCACCGGTGGGCCAGGGTGAGCAACGCCACCCGCGCGCGGGAACCGGGCGGGTCGACCGTCGCGGGTGTCGCACCGAGCCACCGGCTGCGCGCAGCCGCCTCGGCGAGCAGCTCACCCGGAACGCCCAGGACCGTCGCCAGCCAGGCGGACCAGAAATCCCCGGGCAACCGGAGCTGACGCTCCCACCGGGACACCTCGTGCCGGGTCAACGTGGGCACGCCGGACGCGGCGCAGAGCTCGGCCGCGACCCGCTGCTGGCTCCAGCCGCGGGCGGCCCGCAACTCGGCCAGCAACGGCCCGAGCGGAAGCGGACCGGACGGCGCGGACGGGATCATCGGGACCTCCGGGGGTGACGGCACGGGTGGCGACGCGGACCTCCGGCCGTGGCGCACCGGCGCGTCGTCGTGGTTGGCGACCCCCGCGCGGACCCCGGGGGCTGGCCACCGCCCGCCCCACCGCGCTGCCGTCTTTCTACCCCCGGGGTACGACGTCGCGCCGGGAAGGTGCTCGCGGACTGGGAAGATCCTCGGCAAGTCGTGCCGGTCCGGTTACAGTCGGTCCGTGGCGCTCGGTCTTCCCTCGGTCCTGCCCAACCCCCAGCCGGGCATCGGGGAGTTGATCCGTGACGGCCGTCCCACGTTCTCCTTCGAGTTCTTCCCGCCGAAGACCCCCGCCGGGGAGAAGCTGCTCTGGCAGGCCATCCGCGAGTTGGAGCCGCTGCGCCCCTCGTTCGTCTCGATCACCTACGGCGCGGGCGGCTCGACCCGCGACACCACGGTGGCGGTGACCGAGCGGATCGCCACCGAGACGACGCTGCTGCCGATGGCGCACCTCACCGCGGTCAACCACTCGGTCGCCGAGCTGCGGCACGTCATCGGTCGGCTGGCCTCCGTCGGCGTCCGCAACGTGCTGGCCGTGCGGGGTGACCCCCCGGGTGACCCGGGCGGCGAGTGGATCGCCCACCCCGAGGGCGTCCGGTACGCCGAGGACCTGGTCCGGCTGGTCCGCGACAGCGGCCACTTCAGCGTCGGGGTGGCGGCCTTCCCGTACAAACACCCGCGGTCGCCCGACGTGGCCAGCGACACCGCGTACTTCGTCCGCAAGTGCCGGGCCGGCGCCGAGTTCGCGGTCACCCAGATGTTCTTCGACGCCGACGACTACCTGCGGCTGCGCGACCGGGTGGCCGCCGCCGGCTGCGACACCCCGATCCTGGCCGGGGTGATGCCGGTGACCCAGATGAGCACGATCGAGCGGTCGGTGCAGTTGTCCGGCGCGCCGTTCCCCCGGGCGCTGGCGCAACGGTTCGCGCAGGTGGCCGACGACCCTGAGGCGGTGCGGCGGCTCGGCGTCGAGCAGGCCGGCGAGATGTGCGCGAAACTGCTGGCCGAGGGCGTGCCGGGGATCCACTTCATCACGCTCAACCGGTCCACGGCCACCCGCGAGGTCTGGCAGCGGCTGCGCGCCGACGCGCGAGTGTGACCACCGGCCGCACGCCACCCGCGCCGCCCTTCTACGGTTGATCCGTGGTGGGCACACAGCTGAACTGGGACCAGTACGCGACCGCGTGGGCGCGGCTGCACGGCGGGTTCGATCCCCGTAGCGCCGCGCCGGTGGTGCGCGCCTGGCTGCGCTTCGCCTATCACCTCGGCTACGTGCTGGGCCGACTACGGATCGGACCGACCCCGGTGACCGTGTTCGGGGTGCTGCTCTGCTTCTGCGTACCCCTGCTGGTGGGTCGGGTCGGCGACGGGCCGTTCCTGGGCGCGCTGTTCGTGCTGCTGGCCGCCGTGGCGGACAGCGTCGACGGCGCGGTGGCGGTGGCGACCGGCCGGACCACCCGGTTGGGGTACGTCTACGACTCGGTCGCCGACCGGCTCGGCGAGGTGGCCTGGCTGATCGCGTTCTGGCTGCTCGGCGCGCCGGGCGCGCTGGTCGCCGCAGCCGGCGGCCTGTCCTGGCTGCACGAGTACGTGCGGGCGCGGGCCGTCTCGGCCGGGATGCGGGAGATCGGCGCGGTGACCATGGGGGAGCGGCCCACCCGGGTCTGCGTCGCCCTGGTCGGGCTGGTGGTGGCCGGGCTCACCGGGCTGGTCGACGCCGACCTGACCGCGGGCACCATCACCATGGCCACCACGGTGTGGGTGCTGCTCGCCGGGTTCGGCCTCGGGCAACTGCTCTCCACGGTCCGCCGCGCCCTGGTCGACGCCGGCTGAGCGCCGCACGAGAGAGGCCGCACGAGAGACGCCGGCGGCGGGTGCGCGGCGTGCGGCGGCGGGTGTTAAGAAGGGGCCCCGCCTCTACCGGAGGCGTTAAGAAGGGGCCCTTCCTTTACACCTCACCAGGCGGGGCCGACCGCGTCGGCGACGATCTCCGCGGACAGGGCCACCATGGGCAGGCCGCCGCCCGGATGGCTGGAACCGCCGACCAGCCACAGCCCGGCGGCCGGGCCCCGGTTCGCGGGACGCAGCAGCCCACCCGCGGTGCCGTAGATCGCCCCACCCGGCGCGCCGGTGGCCACGTCCAGGTCGGCCGGGGTGCGGATCTCCCGGAACACCAGCCGGTCCCGCACGTCGACCCCCCGCTCGGCCAGCACGTCCAGGATCCGGTCCGCGTACGCCTCGGCCAGGCCGGGCCGCCGCCAGTCCACCGCGCCCGCGGCGGTGCCGTGCCGGGGCGCGTTGACCAGCACGAACCACGCCTCGTGGCCGTCCGGCCGGACCGCCGGGTCGTCGGCCGCGGTGACGAACACCGTCGGGTCGGTCGCCGGGCGGGCCCGCCGGCCGCGACCCGGGTCGCCGAAGACCGCGTCGAACTCGGCGTCGTAGTCGCGGGGGAAGAAGACGGTGTGGTGGGCCAGCCCGGAGTCCCCGCGTACGCCGAGCAGCAGCACGAACCCGGCGAGGCTGCGGTCGGTGAGCGCGGCCAGCCGGCGCGGGTCGGGCAGCAGGTCCCGGTAGACGGTCAACGCGTCCACGTTCGCCACCACCACGTCGGCCGGTACGGGCACCGGCGAGCCGGCCACGCGTACCCCGTGCACCCGCCCTCCGGCGGCGTCGATCCGGGTGACCTCGGTGTCGGTGCGTACCACCACGCCCAGGTCCAGGCAGCGGGACAGCAGCGCGTCGGCGAGCGTGCCCAACCCGCCGCGCAGGTACCAGCCGCCGTACGTCAACTCGGCGTAGGGGACGGCGACCAGCGCGGCCGGGGCGCGCCGCGGGTCGGCGCCGGTGTACGTGGCGTACCGGTCCAGCAGCATCCGCAGCCGCGGGTCGGACAGGTGTCGGCGGCCCAGCCCGCGCAGCGTGCGGCCCGGGCCGATGGCGGCCAGGTCGCCCAGCCGCCAGGCCAGCGCGGCCAGGTCCCGGGGCGAGTCGACGGTGCGGCGCAGGATGTCCCGGTGGGAGGCCGCCCACACCCGGTCGGCGCGGCGCCACAGCCCCCGCCAGTCGGCGGCGGAGCGGTCGCCGAACGCGGCGCCGACGCGGGCGGCGAACTCGTCCGGGTCGGCGCACGAGTCCAGGGTGGGCCCGCCGTCGGAGAAGACGTGCCGCACGATCGGGTCCAGCGGAACCAGGTCGAGGTATTCGTCGAGTTTCGCCCCGGTCGCCTCGAACAGGTCGTGGAAGACCTGCGGCAGGGTGAACAGGCTCGGGCCGGTGTCGAAGTGCCACACCCCCTCCGGGGTGTGGTGGACGTGGCGTCCGAGCTTGCCCCCGACCGTGCCCGCCCGTTCCAGGACGGTGACCTCGTGCCCGGTGACCGCGAGCCGGGCGGCGGCGGCGAGGCCGCCCACGCCGGCGCCGATGACCACGATGCGCGCCATGACGTGCCCTCCTAGGTGACCGGGCGACCCCGCCAGGTGAGCCGACGCCGCTTCCGCAGATGGTACGACCGGATGGTCAGCCAACCGAGGACCACGACCGACACGGGGTGTGCCAGCGCGTCGGGCCAGGCCCGCCCGCCGGTGGCCCGGGCGCTGACCGCCCGCCCGGCGACCCCGGCCAGGTAGGCCAGGAACGCCACCGCGGCCACCGTCGGCGCGCCGGCCAGCAGCGCCCCGACGGCCAGCAGCGGCGGCGCGGTGTAGAGCAGGAGCAGCAGGGCCAGCACGGCGGCGGCGGCTCCCGGGTGCCCGAACGTGGCCCAGAGCGACTTGGTGTAGCCGTCGCGCAGTTGCGGCCACGTGTCGTACATCAGGCAGGAGGCCAACCGGGACCCGTCGGCCAGCGCGATGCGGCCGCCGGCCCGCTTCACCGCCCGGGCCAGTTCGATGTCCTCCAGCACCTTGTCCGCCACCGCGGCGTGCCCGCCGGCCCGCAGGTAGCCGGCCCGGTCCACGACCAGGAACTGCCCGCCCGCCGCGGCCAGCGACGGCCGCGGCGAGCGTTCCATCGCGCGCAGCGGCAGGAACGTCAGCCACAACCACTGCAACAGCGGCTGCACCAGCCGGTCCGCCGCCGTCCGCACCACGATCCGGGGGTACGGCGACAGCAGCGTCGCGCCCGCGGCGCGCAACTCGGTCACCGCCGCCGCGACCGCGTACGGGGTGAGCACCACGTCCGCGTCGACGAAGGCCAGCACGGTCGGTTCCGGGTCGGTGCGGGTGGCCAACTGCCAGCAGGCGTGCGGCTTGCCCAGCCAGCCCGGCGGGGGTGCGCCGCCGTCGAGCAGCGTGACCCGGGGATCGGCGCCGGCCACCGCGCGGACCACGTCGGCGGTGCCGTCGGCCGAGCCGTCGTCGAGCACCACGATCCGCAGCCCGGGCACCCCGCGTTGGGCGAGCAGCGCGCGCAGGCACGGGGTGACCCGGTCGGCCTCGTCGCGCAGCGGCAGCAGCACCGCCACCGCCTCGGTCACCCCGCCCGGCCCGGCGGGGGGACGGCGCAGCCAGGCCAGGGCGTTGACGAGCGTGTGCCCGGTAAGCGCGGCGACCGCCACGAACAGCGCGAGGACGGCGGTCATACCGGGATGTCGACGCGGGACGCCGGTTCCGGCATGCCGGCCCGGTCCCGGCGGGCCCGCCACAGCGTCACCGCCAGCGGCACCGCGGTGACCGCCATGCCGGCCGCGCCCCACAGCGCGGACACCGGCAGCCGCAGGAACACCGCGTGCGCGAGCACGCTGGAGGCGTACGTCCAGAGGTAGAGCGCGAACATCGGGGCGTCCCGGCCGTCGACCCGGTCCACGGCCGCCCCGGCGAGCGGGCGCAGCGCGACGGCCAGCAGCACCCCGAAGCCCAGCCAGCCGAGGTAGTTGCTGACCGGGATGCCGGGCAGGCCGGGCAGCGCCGGGGTGGCGTTCCGCCAGGTCCAGTAGCCCTCCGCGACCATCTGCGGGTCGAGGAACAGGTCCCACGCGGCCAGCCCCACCGCCGCGAGCCCGATGCGGGTCAGGCGGGTTCCCCACCCGACGTGCCCGGTGCCGGTCGGGCTCCCGCCCGGCGGCCGGGTGAGCCGGACCGCGGCGAGCCAGGCCGGCCAGGCCATCCAGGTCCAGGCGAGCGGGATGATCAACGGCACCCCGGCCAGCTTCGGGCCCAGCTCGCCCGAGTAGTCGTAGCTGCCGAACGGGAATCCGGTGGCCACCCCGAGCGCCTCGACCGCGAACCCGCCGCCGGTGACGACCGCGACCAGCGCGGCGGCGGTCCGGGCGCCCCGGGTGAGCAGCGCGTGGCCGACGGAGAGCAGCCAGCCGAGCGCCACCGTGGCCACGGTCAGCCCGGCGCGGGTCGCGCCGCCGGTGAGCGGGTAGCAGATCTGGGCGAGGACCAGGACGGCCAGCAGCGCCCACGGCAGCCGGGCGGCCCTCACGACTGCTCCGGCGGGGGCAGCGGCAGGTCCCGGCCGAGCACACCGAACGGTCGTTCGTCACCGGGAAAGTGGAAGTGGCGCAGGACGTCGACGAAGCCGAACCGGCGGTACAGCCGCCAGGCCCGGGACGTCCGCTCGTCGGCCTCCGGGGTGGAGAGCAGCGTGGTGTCGCCCTCGGCCACGGCGAGCAGCGCGCGCAACTGGCGGGCGCCCAGGCCGTGCCCCTGCGCGGGTGGCCGCACGTGCAGCTCGACCACCTCGAACGGGTGGGTCAGCCAGCGCTGCCGGGCCTGCGTGTCCAACGCCCGGTGCACCTGGTCGTGCCACCACTGTCCGGCGGCGCCCCGGTAGCCGTACCCGAAGCCGGCCAGGTGGCCCTCGGTGGTCAGGCTGGCGACGGCGCGGAAACCGGGCCGGCGCACGTGGGTGGCGATATAGCCACGTCGGGACTCCAGCAGATCGGTCCGGTAACCCATCGCCTCGCCGTAGACGGCCACCACGTCGTCCAGCCGCCGGACCAGGTCGTCCGGTGTCCACCGCACCAGCCTCATGCGTACCCTCTCGCTGTCGGGTCGCCCTCGGCGGCGACCCAGCCGAGCACCGCGCGGTCGCCGACCACGTCGCCCACCGCGAACCGCGCGAACAGTTCCTCCGCGTACCAGTCCTCGGTGGGGGTGCGGGTGATCGCGGCGCGGTGCTCCGGGGAACGGTACGCGAACGCGACGAGGTCCGTCGGGTCGCGCCACACGCTCACCGTGCCCTGCCAGCCCAGCGGCGCCTCGCCGACGCCGAACCGGGCGAGCAGTCCGGGCGCGGCGTGCAGGGCGGTGGCGACCGGCGGGACGGCCCGCCAGAACGTGCCCGCCCGGCGGGCCCGCAGCCGGGCCCGGGTCAGCGCCAGCACCGGGCCGGTGACCCGTCCGCCGGGCGGCGTGCCGAACGGCTCCCGGCCGGACCACCGGCCGCGGCTGGTCAGCGGGCGCAGTTCCACCCGTACGCGGGCGCGGGCGATCCGGGCCCAGGAGCGGGCGACCGGGGAGGTGTCGAAGCCGGCCGCCGCGGCGGGGGAGTCCCAGACCACGAGCGCCGCCCACCGGGTCAGGTCGGCGTCGCCGGGGCCGAAGCCGGTGCCGGTACCGGTGCCGAGCAGCTTGGCGAAGCGGACGCCGGGCAGCCGGCGCAGCCGTGCCGGGTGGGTGGCCATCCGGGTCAGCGCCCCGGGTACGGCCCGGCGGGGGATGCGCCACACGTGCAGCGTGACGTGTTCGGGGTTCACGCCACCTCGGCCGGGGTGCCGGCGGTGATCCGCAGCAGTTCCGCGTACGTGGTGGGGAAGACCGCCTGCGGCACGCCGCCGGCCGCCCACACCTCGGCGTACCCGGCCAGGTCGGTGTCGACCAGGGTGCGCAGCGGCTGGGGGTGGCCGACCGGGGCGACGCCGCCGATCACCTGTCCGGTGTGCCGCTTGACGAAGTCGGGGGTGGCTCGGCGCAGGCGGGTCACCCCGAGGCCGGCGGACAGCGCGGCGGTGTCCACCCGGTGCGCGCCGGAGGTGAGCACCAGCAGCGGCGCGTCGTCGGCGTCGAAGATCAGCGAGTTGGCGATGGCGCCGACCTCGACGCCGAGCGCCTCGGCCGCCGCGGCGGCGGTGTGCACCGCATCGGGCAGCAGTCGGACGAGGCTGGTCCCGCCCGATCCGTTGCGGGCGCCCGCGTCGTCGAGCGCCCGTTGCACCGCCTGCACGTTCGGGTGTGGCTGCATGACTCCATTCTTCCCCCCACCGCCGCGCGTCCTCGTCGAGGGCATCCGCCGCGATCCGCCGGGGCGCGTCACACGTTGCGTTTTTGTCGGGGGGGAGGTGTACTGTCAGGGCAGTTAGAACGAGTGTTCGATACGGCTCCTGACTCCCCTGAGCCGGTCGCACACCCGTGACACGCTCCGGAAGCGGTGTTTCGCGGCATCGGCTTCCGGGAGGTGCGGCACCGCGGGCCGCACCTGGGTTCCGGACAGTCGCGAGTCCGGGCCCGTCAGGCAGGTCGTGGGGGGCCCCGCCCCCCCCCCCCCCCCCGGGCCCCGCCCCCCCCCCCCCCCCCCCGCGCGGGGGGGGGGGGGGGGGGGGGGGCGCCCGCCCCCCCCCCCCCC
>NZ_JBNCKZ010000017.1:0-98770 GCF_049841795.1 Micromonospora sp. DT31
GGATCGCCACCCGCGGCTACAGCACCAGCTGAGCCCCACCACGACAAGGCCCGACCCCACACCGGGGGTCGGGCCTTGTCGGTGTGTCGGCGCACCGGCCGCTGCCGGTGACCGGCAGCTCGACCTGGCCACTCGTCGGCCTCCGCGCGGCGATCACCGCCCTACCCGGGTGGCAGGGAAACCTGGAGGTAGGTGGTGCCGCGCAGGTCCAGCCAGGCCCGCCGGGGCGCGCGGACCAGGCGCACCATCACCCCGGAGCAGGCCGGGCACCGCCCGACCAGACCGGGGGCGTGCGGGTAGACGTGCAGGCCGGCCATCAGGCCGGTCATGCCGCAGGTGTCGCAACGCCCGGTGGTGGCGCTGAGATCGACGGCGAGCAGCTCACGCAGCGGCCCGTCGAGCATGTTGCCGTCCAGGTACGACACGTCGGTCATGCGCCCTCCTCGGGTGCTCAGCCGGTCGGCCCGAACCGTTCGGTCCGCACCCGGCGACTCGGGTGGCCCAGCCCCACCAGCAGGTCGGCCACGGTCTCCACGAAGCCGGTGGGGCCGCACACGTAGCAGAGCGGCTGCACCTGCGGCGGCCACCCGTGGCGGCCCAGGTCGGCCAGGCCCAGCCGGTGCGGCTCACCGGGCCACCCCTGCGGCGCGCGCCGGGTGTAGACGTACGCGACATCCAGGCCCCGGTCGTCGCGGGCCCGACGGCGCAGTTCGTCGGCGTAGATCGCGTCGTCCGGGGTGCGCACCGAGTAGACGAGCCGGAACGGCGTCCGGCTGCCCTCGGCCCGGCGCGCCCGGACCATCGCCATCAGCGGCACCACCCCGGAGCCGCCAGCCACCAGGAGCACCGGCGCGGTCTCGTCGGTGCGCCAGACGAACCAGCCGCCGACCGGCCCGCGCACCTCCACCGGGTCACCCTCGGCGTACGTGTCGATCAGGTACGGCGACACCTCACCGTCGGTCACCCGCTGCACGGTCACCTCGATCCGGTCGCCGTCGGCCGGGCCGGCCAGGGAGTACGAGCGGGCGGCCTGGTAGCCGTCGGCGGCGGTCAGCCGCAGGTCGAGGTGCTGCCCGGGCAGGTGCCCCGGCCAGCCGGGGGCGTCGAGCACCAGCGTCTGCGCGGTCTGTGTCTCCACGCGCCGCCGCGCCAGCCGGGCCACCCGCCAGGTAAGCGGCGCGACCCGGCGCCCGGCGGTCGGGGCGGGCACCTCAGTCGCCCTGGTAGCGCTGTTCGCGCCACGGGTCGCCGTAGTCGTGGTAGCCGGCGGTCTCCCAGAAACCCGGCTGGTCGTCGACGAGCAGCCGGATGCCGCGTACCCACTTCGCCGACTTCCACAGGTAGAGATGCGGCACGAGCAGCCGGGCCGGGCCGCCGTGCTCGGCCGGCAGCGGCCTGCCGTCGTACGTGTGCGCCACCCACGCCCGGCCGCCGCGCAGGTCGTCCAGGGGCAGGTTGGTGGTGTAGCCGCCGTAGGAGTGGGCCAGGGCGTACCGGGCGTCGGTGTCGACGGAGTCGAGCAGGGTGTCCAGGGACACGCCCCGCCAGGTGGTGCCGAGTTTGGACCAGCGGGTGACGCAGTGCAGGTCCACCGTCGGCGTGTCCTGCGGCAGGGCCATCAGCTCGTCCCACGACCAGCGGTGTTCGGCGCCGGTCTCGGTGGTGAGCACGAACTCCCAGGTGTCCGGCGGCACCCGTGGGGTCGGGCCGGCGGAGAGCACCGGGAAGTCCTCGGTGCGGTACTGCCCGGGCGGCAGGTCCGGCGCGGACGTACGGGGTCGGCCCTGGAAGCCGGGCGAGACGATTCCCACCCGTCAGTCGTACCACCGTCGCCCGGACCGGGCGGCGGGTTCGCTCCGAGTGGGGCGGGGGCCGCGCGTGACAGCGTCGCTGTCACGCGCGGACCCCGCGCGCACCGGGGGCGTCAGGAGTGACCGCCGCCCTGCGTCTCGTGCACGACGGTGCGGTTGCCGTCACCGCTGTCCCGGGTGGCCCGCAGGCTGGTGAGGGTGACGATCACCAGGACGCCGATGATGACGCCAAGCGACGCCAGCGTGGGGATCTCCGGTACGCCCGGCCAGATGCCGTGCGCCCAGTGCAGGCCGAGCTTCAGGCCGATGAACGCCAGGATGACGGCCAGGCCGTAGCTGAGGTGCACGAGCCGGCTCAGCGCGGCGTGCAGCACGAAGTAGAGCGCCCGCAGGCCCAGCAGCGCGAAGGCGTTGGTGGCGAAGACGAGGTACGGGTCCTCGGTGATGCCGTAGACGGCGGGCACCGAGTCGACCGCGAACACGATGTCGGTGGCCAGGACCGCGACCACGACGAGTGCGAACGGGGTGAGCGCGCGCCGCCCGCCCTGCCGGATCGTCATCCGGGTGCCGTGGTACTCGTCGACCACCGGCATGATCTTGCGGAGCAGGCGTACCGATCGCATCTTGTTGATGTCGACCTCCTGCTGGTGCCCGGAGAGGGCGTCGCGCAGCAGCTTCGCCGCGGTGGCGATGAGGATGAGCGCGAAGATCAGGAAGGCGAAGTCGAGCGTCTGGAGCGCCGCGGCGCCGAGCGCGATGAACACGGCGCGCAGCACGAGGGCGCCGGCGATGCCGTAGAGCAGCACCCGCTGCGCCAGGACGGCGGGCACCGCGAACGCCGCGAGCAGCAGCATGAAGACGAACAGGTTGTCGACCGAGAGGGACTTCTCGACCAGGTAGCCGGTGAGGTATTCGACGCCCTGCTGGGTGCCGTAGCGCCACCACACCCATCCGCCGAACGCCAGCGGCAGCGCGATGTAGAACGCCGACCAGCCCAGCGCCTCGCGCATGGACACCTCGTGCGGCTTGCGGGTGACCAGGAAGTCCAGCACCAGCAGAGCGAGCACACCACCGATCGTCACCGCCCAGAGGGTGGGCGTGCCGACCGACGACAGCTCGGTCGCGGCCAGGAGTGACAGTTCGGGCATGGAACCTCCTCGAACACCGTGTCATGTTCGAGGTCTCCTTCACCCACGTTTCCGTGGGCAACCACCCGGGGCTCGCCTCGGCGGCTGGCCGTACTGACCGGAATGATTCGTTGGGAAGTACTCCCCTCGCCTGGCCAAGGCTAGGCCAACCCCGGCCGGACGCCAACTCGGGGCCCGATGCTTGCCCTGGTCAACCGCTGCGTAGGAACGCCTACCGTAGCGTCGCCGGCCCCCGGCACCTAGGGTGACGCGGGTGACGAACCAGGGACCGCTGACCGGCGTACGGGTGATCGAACTGGCCGGCATCGGCCCAGGGCCCTTCGCCGCGATGATGTTGGCCGATCTCGGCGCGGACGTGGTGCGGGTCGACCGGGCCGGCGGCGGCGGGTTCGGCTCCTTCCCCGGCGACCTGCTCAACCGCAACCGCCGCTCGATCGCGGTGGACCTGAAGCAGGCGGCGGGACGGGACCTGGTGCTGGCGCTGGTCACCGACGCGGACGCCCTGGTGGAGGGCTTCCGGCCGGGCGTGACCGAGCGGCTCGGCCTCGGCCCCGACGACTGCCTCGCGGCGAACCGTCGGCTGGTGTACGGGCGGATGACCGGCTGGGGGCAGGACGGCCCGCTGGCGCAGCGCGCCGGCCACGACATCGACTACCTGGCGTTGACCGGCGCGTTGCACGGGGTGGGCCGGGCCGGCGAGCGGCCGGTACCACCGATGAACCTGCTCGGCGACTTCGGCGGCGGCGCGATGATGCTCGCGCTCGGCGTGGTCTCGGCCCTGTACGCGGTGCGCGCCGGCGCGTCCGGCCAGGTGGTCGACGCGGCGATCGTGGACGGCGTGTCGCTGCTGGCGACCCAGATCCACGCGCTGCGCGGCGTGGGTCTGTGGCAGGACCGGCGCGGGGTGAACCTGCTCGACGGCGGCGCGCCGTTCTACGACACGTACGAGTGCGCCGACGGCCGGTACGTGGCCGTCGGCGCGCTGGAGCCGCAGTTCTACGCCGAACTGGTCCGCCGCACCGGCTTCCGACCCGACCCCGACGGCGCCACGGACCAGGACGACATGGACCGGAACGATCCGGCGAACTGGCCGGCGTTGCGGGCCGCCTGGGCGCGGCTGTTCCGCACCCACACCCGCGACGAGTGGACTGAGCTGCTGGCCGACACGGACGCCTGCGTGGCGCCGGTCCTCGACTGGGCGGAGGCGCCGGAGCACCCGCACCTGCGGGCCCGGGAGGTCTTCGTCGCGCCGGACGGCGTGCGGCAGCCGGCGCCCGCGCCGCGCTTCTCAGCCACGCCGACCGCGGTCCGCCGTCCCCCGCCGGGGCCGGGCGAGCACACCGACGAGGTACTCGCCGAGGCCGGCGTGGACGCCGACCGGATCGCCGCGCTGCGGGACGCCGGCGTGATCGGCTGATCCCGGTCGGGAGCACGGTCGGTGAGTTCAGCGCCGGTGGGTGGCCGACGGTGCGAGGGCCGGCTCCACCATGTCCCGGTAGTCACGCGGCCACTGGACCACCACGTCCTGGAACTCACCGCCCCGGACCGCCTCGCGCAACGTGATGAACACCGCGCGTACGGCGTCGCGGGCGGTGTTCTCGTCGCAGTCCGCCCGGCGGGCGACGCGGGCGACGAACTCGGCCGCGCCGAACCGCTCGGCGGCCTCGTCCCGCGGGTACGGGTTGAGCAGCCCCTGCAACGGTTTCGGCAGCTGCGCGGCGACGTCCAGCACCTCGCCGCCGGTCAGCCGTTCCGCGAACGTCTCCAGCGTGGCCCGGGTGAGCGCGGCGGCCCGGTCCTCGCTGGTACGGGTGAGCCGGGCGACCCGGCCCAGGAAGGTGAGGTAGTGCATCGGTGGTACCCCCTTCGGTGCGCCACCGCGGCTACCCGCCCAGGGCGGGGAGAAACAGCCGTGGGTTCTCCGCGACGGGAGGGCGTGGGCGGCGGCGCGGCGGGTAACCGCGGCCGGGTCAACGACCGACTACCGCCGCGAGGAGGCCGACCCATGGCTGGTTACTCGGATGTCCTGGAGTACCTGTCCGCGCTTGACTATCCAGCCGGCAAGGACGACATCCTCCGCGAGGCGCAACGGGAGGGCGCGCCGCCGGAGGTGTTGCGGGCGTTGCGCGCGTTGCCCCCGGTCGACTACGCCAACGGAGCCGAGGTGGCCCGGTCGGCCGGCATCGACGCGGCCCCGGAGGTGGGCCGGTCGCAGCAGGCGGCGCAGGCCCGGAACAACCGTCCCCGCGTCTCGCAGCACCTGCGCGGCATCTGACCAGCACCGTGAACAGGCGAGCGCCCCGGGTCGCGAACCGCGACCTGGGGCGCCACGCAGCACCTGACCCTGGCGGTTCACGCCCGAACCGGGTCGCGACCGCCAGGTGGTGGATGTTCGCCCGAACCGGGCGGGCATCGCTGCCACGATCATCATACGATGCGGCATCCGCCGAACGGGTGAGAATCCCAGAAGTGTGGCGGGGCGCACGTGCGGCTCAGGTGGCCGCCCCGGCGCGTGGCGCCGGTCGGCAGGCCGTCGACCACCCCGGCGGCGGTGCGGTCAGCCGCGCAGGCCGCCGTCGCGGTCGCGGGCCTTGAGCCGGGTGGTGGGCAGCGCGGGCGCAGGTAGCGGCGGCACCGGGTCGTCGGTGACGGTGCCGAAGCGGCGGCCCGCCATCCAGTCCTCCCGCGCGGCGGCGACCTCCTCGTGGGAGCGGCCGACGAAGTTCCACCACATCACCAGCGGCTCGTCGAACGGGGTGCCGCCGAGCAGCAGCAGCCGGGTGTCCGGCTCGGCGCGCAGGGTCAGCGCGGTCCGACCGGTGCCCAGGTGCAGCAGCGCACCGGGGGCGAACGTGACGCCGTCGCACTCGGCGGCGCCGGAGAGGGCCAGCAGCGCGTACTCGAAGTCGGGGCGCAGCGGCAGCGTGGCCGGCGCCGGCCCGCGGACCTCCAGCTGCGCGCCGAGCAGCGGGGTGTGCGCGCTGGCCGGCGAGCGGTGGCCGGCGAGGTCGCCGACGAGCAGCGTGACGTCCACGTCGCCGTGTCGCCACCGGGGCAGGTCGGCGTGGTGGGCGAAGTCCGGGTCGCCGGCGCGGGCCGGGTCGGGCAGCGCCACCCACAGCTGCACCCCGTGCATCAGCGGCGGGTGGACCAGCGGGGAGCGCTCCGAGTGGGCGATGCCGCGCCCGGCGGTCATCACGTTGAGCTGGCCGGGGCGGATCGGTTGCACGTTGCCGAGACTGTCTCGGTGCAGGATCTCCCCGTCCAGCAGCCAGGTGACCGTCTGCAGGCCGGTGTGCGGGTGCGGCGGGACCTCCATGCCGGGCCGCTGCGCGACGTCGTCTGGGCCGAAGTGGTCGACGAAGCACCACGCGCCGACCATCCGCCGCCGCCGCTGCGGCAGCAGCCGGCGCACCGTCGTGTAGCGGCCGAGGGGGACGTCGTGGCCGGGCAGCAGCACGCTGCCCGGGTCGGCGGGGCCGGCCCCCGGCGGCAGTGTCTGCGCGGGCAGGGATTCGGTGCGGTCCACCGCCCCGACTGTACGCTCACCGCCCGGTGACGCTCACCGCGTTCGCGCCGCCCACCAGGTCCGGGTAGAGCCGGTCGGCCGCCCGGTCCCAGCCCGGCGAGCTGACCACGTCCCCGGCCGCGACCCCGCCGCGCGACACGTCGTACACGCTCAGCGAGCCGGCGCCGGCGGCCACCCGGGCCGGCGGCCCGCCGGGCACGACGACGGTGAGGTCGGCGACCCCCGCCGGTCATCCGCACGACGAGCCCGCCGTCGAGCGCGGGCAACCACAGGTCGGTACGCGCCGAGCCGCCGATCAGGTCGATCCCGGCGAGCCGGGCCGCGCCCAGGTCGAGGCGCTGCTCGTGGACACCGCCGACCAGCCGCAGCCGCCAGGTCACCCGGGAGTTGAGCAGTACCTCCACGGCGACCGGGCCGCCGCGGCCGTTGTCGACGACGCGCAGCCGGACCCGGTTCCCGGGCAGGTCCGGTCGGGGTGTCACGCCCGCGTCGTCCGGCGCGCCGATGCCAGTCCCTCGTGCAGGTCCAGCGTGCCACCCGGCGGACGGGAGTCCGGGGCCGGACCGCGTTCGAGCACGTCGACGGGGTGGCCGTGGCGGTGCAGGACCCGGGCGAAGGTGAGCCCGCCGAACCCTCCCGCGCCGCTCGACCGGGAGCGGATCGTCACCGCCGCCATCGCGCTCGCCGACGCGGGCGGACTGGAGGCGGTGTCGGTGCGCAAGGTCGCCCCCGGCTGAACGTCGGCCCGATGCGGCTGTACGGATTCGTTGCCACCGACCGGCCTGGACTGGGTCCTCGACGCGGTGGCCGCCAAACTCACCCGCCCTCCGGTCGGGCGCGGGCGTCCCGCGCCGTAGTCCAGATGGTGGCGTCCCCGGCGACCGGTGGGCCGACCCCGCAGACCGCTCCTATCCTGGGGCGACGCTTGCCGCAGGGCCCGCGTTCGAGGCGAGAGGAGGTGCCCGTGATGCCGGAGACAGTCGAGTCGGTGTTCGCCGGCGTGGTCGCCCGGAACCCGGGAGAGCCCGAGTTCCATCAGGCGGTCCGCGAGGTGCTGGAGAGCATCGGTCCGGCCCTGGCCCGGCATCCGGAGTACGCCGAGGTGGTCGAGCGGGTCTGCGAACCGGAACGGCAGGTCATCTTCCGGGTGCCGTGGGAGGACGACCGCGGCCGGGTGCGGGTGAACCGGGGCTTCCGGGTGGAGTTCAACAGCGCGCTCGGCCCGTTCAAGGGCGGCCTGCGCTTCCACCCGTCGGTCTACCTGGGCATCGTGAAGTTCCTCGGGTTCGAGCAGATCTTCAAGAACGCGCTGACCGGGCTGGCGATCGGCGGCGGCAAGGGTGGCGCCGACTTCGACCCGAAGGGCCGCTCCGACCGGGAGGTGATGCGGTTCTGCCAGAGCTTCATGACCGAGCTGTACCGGCACATCGGCCCGCAGACCGACGTGCCGGCCGGTGACATCGGGGTGGGCGGCCGGGAGATCGGCTACCTGTTCGGCCAGTACAAGCGCATCACCAACAGGTACGACGCGGGCGTGCTCACCGGCAAGGGCCTGGCCTACGGGGGCGCGCAGGCACGGCGGGAGGCGACCGGGTACGGGGCGGTGTTCTTCGCCGAGGAGATGCTGCGGCAGTCCGGTGACAGCCTGGAGGGCAAGCGGGTGGTGGTGTCCGGCTCCGGCAACGTGGCCATCTACGCCATCGAGAAGGTGCACCAGCTCGGCGGCACGGTGGTCGCGTGCTCGGACTCCGGCGGCTACGTGGTCGACGACAAGGGCATCGACCTGGCGCTGCTGCGCGAGCTGAAGGAGGAGCGGCGGGGCCGCCTGGACGAGTACACGACGCACGCGCGCAACGCGGTGGCGGTCGACGGCCGCAACGTGTGGGAGGTGCCCTGCGACCTGGCGCTGCCCTGCGCCACGCAGAACGAGATCGGCGGCGCGGAGGCCGCCGCGCTGGTGGCCGGCGGCTGCGTCGCGGTGGTGGAGGGGGCGAACATGCCCACCACCCCGGAGGCGGTGCGGATCCTCAGCCGGGCCGGGGTGCGGTTCGCCCCGGGCAAGGCGGCCAACGCCGGCGGGGTCGCGGTCAGCGGCCTGGAGATGCAGCAGAACGCCAGCCGCGACACGTGGACCTTCGACGAGTCGGAGCAGCGACTGCGCGAGATCATGCGGGACGTGCACGACCGCTGCTGGGCGACCGCCGAGGAGTACGGCCTGCCCGGCGACTACGTGGCCGGCGCGAACATCCAGGGGTTCCGCCGGGTGGCCGAGGCGATGCTGGCACACGGCCTGGTGTGACCCGGCCGGGCGGCCGGTGAGCGATTGACAGCCCTCGACGCCCGGCCTAGGTTCAGTGCGCTACCGGTCGGTAGGCACCGGTCCCGCGCGTCGTCCCCGTCCCGGGGCGGCACCGTCCCCCGGGGAGCAGCATGCAGCCCTCATCCACCCTGCGCCGCCGGCTGCTCGCCGCCGGCACCGCGCTCACGCTGGCGCTCGGCCTGGCCGGTGCGGCACCTGCCGCCGCCGCAACCGGTCGCGCCGACGGCAGCGGTCCGCTGCCCGGCTACACCATCGTCAACCCGCCGCTCGCGCCGCTGGTCGTCGGCGGGGCCGCCACCACCGTCCGGCAGGGTGTGCACGCGCACGCCGGCTTCATCATCGAGGTCCCCGCCCGCTGGAACGGCGAACTGGTGATGTGGGCGCACGGCTACCGTGGCCAGGGCACCGAGCTGTCCCCCGAACCGCCCGGCTTCGACCTGCGGCAGCGCCTGCTGACCCAGGGCTACGCGTGGGCGTCGTCCTCCTACGACCGCAACGGCTACGACGTGCGCTCCGGCGTACAGGGCACCCGGGCGCTGGCCGACCTGTTCGCCCGTACCGTCCGGCGACCCCACCGGGTCCTCATCGCGGGCGTCTCCATGGGCGGTCACGTCATCGGCCGTTCCCTGGAGCAGTACCCGGGCTTCTACGCCGGGGCGCTGCCCATGTGCGGCGTGCTCGGCGACCAGGAGCTGTTCGACTTCTTCCTCGACTACAACGTGGTCGCCCAGGCCCTCGCCGGGGTGCGCGCCTACCCGCCGCCGGCCGACTACCTCACCAACGCGGTGCCCCGCATCCAGGTGACCCTCGGCCTGGCCGGCCTGACGCCCACCGGTCCGGACACCACGAACGAGCTCGGCCGGCAACTGCGCGCGGTCACCACGGCACGCTCCGGTGGCCCGCGCCCGGGCGCCGACGCCGCGTTCGCGGTGTGGAAGGACTTCCTGTTCGGCATCGCCGTCAGCGACGGCGACGGCACCTCCCCCGCCCGACGCCCCGGTCAGCTCGCCACGAACGTGTTCACCAGGTACACCCCGAACCAGCCGGTGAACCTGAACGCCACGGTGCAGCGGGTGTTCCCGGAGAACCTGGGACAGCGGCTGGCCCCCGGGCTGACCGAGGTGCCCCGGATCGCCGGCCGACCCACCGCGCCGGTGCTGAGCCTGCACGGCCTCGGCGACCTGTTCGTGCCGCTGCGGATGGAGCAGGCGTACGCCCGGGACGTGGCCGCGCACGGCCGGTCCCGGCTGCTGGTGCAGCGGGCGGTGCGGACCACCCAGCACTGCGAGTTCAGCCCGGCGGAGGCCGGCGCCGCCTGGGACGACCTGGTCCGCTGGGTACGCACCGGCAAGCGCCCGGCCGGCGACGCGGTCACCGACCCCCGGTCGGTGGCATCGCCGGACTTCGGGTGCCGGTTCAGCGACCGGGCCGCCTGGACGGCCGGCAGCGGCACCCGTCGCCTCTACCCGGCCTGCTGACTCAGTCCTCGTCCGGGGCGTACCAACCGCCGCGGTAGACGGTGCCCTCCTGGGCCGGCGGTTCCTCCGGTGTCGTCGCCACGACCCGGCGGGACCGCCGCACCCGGCTCACCACGAACCAGCAGACGCCGGCCACCACCGCCAGGATGACCAGTTTCTGCAGCGTGCCGGCGTACGCCTCGACCACGTGCCACTGCTCGCCCAGCAGATAGCCGGCGAGCACGAACACCGTGTTCCAGATCAGACTGCCCAGGGCGGTGAACAGCAGGAACGTCGGCACCGGCATCCGTTCCACGCCCGCCGGGATGGAGATCAGACTGCGGAAGATCGGGATCATCCGGCCGAAGAACACCGCCTTGACGCCGTGGCGGAGGAACCACGCCTCGGTGCGGTCCACATCGTCCAGCTTGATCAGCGGCAGCCGCGCGGCCAGCGCCCGCATCCGGTCCCGCCCGAGGGCCGCACCGATGTAGTAGAGCGCCAGCGCCCCCACCACCGAACCGAGCGTGGTCCACGCGATCGCGCCGAACAGGCTCATCCGGCCCTGGCTGGCGGTGAAGCCGGCCAGCGGCAGGATCACCTCGCTGGGAATGGGTGGGAACAGGTTCTCCAGGGCCACCGCGAGCCCTGCGCCCGGGCCGCCGAGTCGTTCCACCAGGCCGGTGACCCACCCGACAGGTCCGTCGCCGGCCGGTTCCGCGGCCCGCGCGGCGCTCACCCGGGGGCCGGCGAGCAGCTGTGCGTTTCCGATCATCCCGTTCACGTTACGGGGCGACCGCTCGGACGGCCACGGCTACCCTGTCGGCGTGCGCACACCGCTGCGGGTCGCCGTCGCCCAACCCCTCGTCCGCTCCCACGACGTGGCGGGCAACGCCGAGCGGCACGCCGACGTGGTACGCGCCGCCGGGGCGCGGGTGGTGGTCTTCCCCGAGATGTCCCTGACCGGGTACGAGTTGACGGCCGCACCGCTGGACCCGGCCGATCCGAGGCTCGCGACGCTGCGGGCGGCGTGCGCCGACACCGGGACGCTGGCGTTGGCCGGGGCGCCGGTGGCCGGCCCGCACATCGGGGTGCTCGCGGTCGACGCCGAGGGCGTCCGGGTCGCGTACCGGAAGATGTTCGTCGGTGGCGCGGAGCCCCGGCATGTCCGGCCGGGCCGGGAGCCGGCGGTGCTGGAGGTGGACGGCTGGCGGCTGGGGCTGGCGGTGTGCAGGGACACCGGGGTGCCGGAGCACGCGGCGGCGACCGTGGCCCGGGGCGCGGACGCCTACCTGGCCGGGGTGTTGGAGTCGGCGCGCGACGCGGCGGTGCCGGCGGAGCGTGCCCGCCGCATCGCCGCCGCGCACGGCGTGTGGGTGGCGGTGGCGAGCTTCGCCGGGTCGACCGGCGGCGGGTACGCGGACGCGGCCGGTGGTTCGGGCATCTGGTCGCCGGCCGGGGTGGCGGTGGCGCACGCGGGCACCGGGGTCGGCGAGCTGGCCGGCGCGTCGCTGCGCTGACGCGTCACCGGCGGTCCGGCGATCGGCGGCGGCGTCAGCCGGGAGGCGTTCAGCCCTGGCCGGGGCCGCGCAGCCGGTCGTAGGCGTCGAGCAACTTGCCCAACGCGGCACCGGTGGCCCGGTCGAGCTCGTCGTCGTCGACCGCGTCCTCGATGCGCTCCCGCAGGTCAACCACCCGATCGGCCCGGTCCTTCGCCTTGCCCCGCTCCAGCTCGGCGGCCTTCTTGCGCAGGTCGTCGGCGGTCTTACGGTCGATCAGCCGGGTCGCCTCGGCCCGGTCCACCAGGTCGGCGAACCGGTCGGTGAGCTGGCGCAGGCTGACCGGTTCGGTCTGCGGCGCCGCCGTCGACGCGACGGTCGGCTTCGGTTTCGGGGCGGGCGGCGCGGCACTCGTCCCCGGCGGCGGCGCGGCGGTGGGCGGCGTGCCCGCCCCGCCGTCGAGCAGCAACGCGCCGACCACGGCGAGCAGCAGCACCACCGCGCCCGCGACAAGCACCCCGGTGAGCCGGTTCGACGAGACCGTGGGCCGACCTGTCGGTACGGTCCGGGTCGGCCGCTCGATCAGCGTGGGCGGGTGCCCGACCGGCGGCACGGCACCCGGACGGGCCGCCGCGGGCACGGTGGGCGGGATCGCGGTCGGTGGATCGGTCGGACGGGCCGCGCCGAGGCGGGCGGCGAGATCGGCCGCGGTGGGCCGCCGGGCCGGGTCGACGGCCAGGCAGGCCAGGACCAGGTCGGCGATGTCGGCGGGCAGCCCGGGCACCCGCACCGGCGGCACCGGTGGGCGGTGCCGCCGCACCTCCAGCAGGTCGTCCCAGGTGCGTACCGGCAGCGGGGGTCGGCCGGTGAGACTGCGGTACAGCAGCACGCCGAGCGCGTACACGTCGCCGGCCGGGTTCGCCGGGCCGGGGTCGAGCCGCTCGGGGGCGAAGTAGGCCGGGGTGCCCATCAGCAGTTCCCCGGTCTGCCCGGTCGCGGGATGCGGGCCGGCGGGCGCGGCGATGCCGAAGTCGAGCACCTTCGCGCCGGTCTCGGTGAGCATCACGTTCGCCGGTTTGACGTCCCGGTGCACCACGCCGAGCCGGTGCGCGGCGGCCAACGCGGCGGCGACCTGCCGAGCCATCCGCACCGCGTCCGGCCAGGCCAGCGGCCCGACGGCCAGCCGGTCGGCCAGGGTCTGCCCGGCCACCAGTTCCATCACCAGGTACGGCACCACAGTGCCGTCGGGCAGGTCGGCCTCGCCGTAGTCGTACACCTGGGTCACGTGCGGGTGGGTGAGGCGGGCCGCCGCGCGGGCCTCGCGTTGCAGGACCGCGCGCAGGTTCGGGTCGGCGGCGGGACGGCCGGCGAGGGCCTTCACCGCGACCGGCCGGTGCAGCACCTCGTCGTGGGCGCGCCACACCTCGGACATCCCGCCGTGACCGATCCGCTCGTGCAGGACGTACCGGTCGTGCAGGCGCAGAGCTGGCGTGAACGGCGACATGATGCCCCAGTGTGCCCGCTCGGCCCCGCACCCCGTCAACCCCGGCGGCCGGCGCGACGCCGGTCAGGGCTTGCGGGCGACCCCGCCGTACATGCTGACGTCGACCACCGACGGGCGCGGCTCCGGCTCACCTTCGGCCCGCCACTCGGCCACCGAGCAGACCCCCGGCTCGACCAGGTCCAGCCCGTCGAAGAAGCGCACGAACTCCGCCTGGCTGCGCAGGTTGATCACACCGTGCGGGCCGCCGCCCCGGGCCGCGGCCTTCGCCTCGGCGGCCACCGAGGCCGGCAGGTAGTCGTGGGTGGCGTGCGAGGCGGCCAGGTAGCTGCCGGCGGGCAGCGCGTCCAGCAGCCGGGTGACGATCGCGTACGGGTCCTCGCCGTCGGGCACGAAGTGCAGCACCGCCAGCAGCATCAGCCCCACCGGTCGGGACAGGTCGAGGGTGCGGCGCAGGTCGGGGTGGGCGAGGATCCGCTCCGGGTCGCGCAGGTCCGCGTCGAGGTAGGCGGTCGCGCCCTCGGCGGAGCTGGTGAGCAGCGCCCGGGCGTGGGCCAGCACGATCGGGTCGTTGTCGACGTAGACCACCCGGGTGCTCGGGGCGACGGACTGCGCCACCTCGTGGGTGTTGTCGGCGCTGGGGATGCCGGTGCCGATGTCGAGGAACTGCCGGATGCCCGCCTCGCCGGCCAGGTGGTGGACCGCGCGGCGCAGGAAGCGCCGGTTCTCCAGCGCGCTGATCCGGATGGTCGGGAAGCGGGCGGCCATCGCGTCGCCGGAGTCGCGGTCGGCCTGGAAGTTGTCCTTGCCGCCGAGCCAGTAGTTGTATCGCCGGGCGGGATGCGCCACCGACGTGTCGATCCGGTGCCCGGCGTGGCCCGACTCGGTCGCCGCTTCGAAGTTCTCGCTGGTCAAGACCGCCTCCACGACTCACTCGCCACCACCGGGGCGGACCGTGTCCGTCCACTGTCGCCGGTCATGCTACTGCCCGACGCCACGCCGGTCAGGCCGGGTACAGCTCGTCGCGCAGGCCGGTCAGCATCTGCGCGGTGCGCTCCGGCGGCGCGGCCTCGACGCACAGCCGTTCCATCGCCTCGGCGTAGAAGTCGAGGTCGTCGCGCTTGTCCAGGTAGATCGCGCTCGTCAACTGTTCGATGTAGACGATGTCGGGCAGGTCGGCGTCGCCGAAGCGCAGGATGCTGAACGCGCCGCTGGCCGCGGCGTGCCCACCGGCGGCGAACGGCACGATCTGCAACCGCACGTTCGGCGCGGCGGTCGCCGCGATCAGCGCGTCGATCTGCTCGCGCATCACCGCCGGGCCGCCGATCGGGCGGCGCAGCACCGCCTCGTCGAGCACCGCCCACAACTGCGGCGGCTTGGGGCGGCGCAGCAACTCCTTGCGCTGCATCCGCAGTTCGACGCGCCGGTCCAGCTCCGCCGGGGCCGCACCGCGATGGCCCAGCAGGATCACCTCCCGGGCGTACGCCGCGGTCTGCAGCAGCCCGGGCACGAACTGCACCTCGTACGTGCGGATCAGCGCGGTGGCGGCCTCCAGCCCCAGATAGGACTGGAACCAGCCGGGGAGCACGTCGCCGTAGCGGTGCCACCAGCCCGGACTGTTCGCGTCCCGGGCCAGCTTGAGCAGGGCGGTGCGGTCCTCCGGCGCGGTGACCCCGTAGAGCGTCAGCAGGTCGGCCACGTCGCGTTCCTTGAAGCCGACCCGGCCCAGCTCCATCCGGCTGATCTTGGATTCGGAGGAGCGGATCTCCCAGCCGGCGGTCTCCCGGCTGACCCCGGCGTCTTCCCGCAGGCGCCGCAGCTGTGCTCCGAGCAGCATGCGCAGCACTGTGGGACCGCTGGTCGGACCGCCCTCGACGGGCACCGTCGTCACCTGACCGCCCTCGCATCCCGACTGCCCCGACCGGGTGCCCTCCCGGCCGACGAGTAAGCATGCCATGAACCGACAGTGAGGTGAACTCCTCCGGACGGAGGAGACTCAGTCCCGTGTGCGCGGCGGCGGGATGAGGTGGTCGAAGTCGCCGTCCCGGGCGCCGAGCACGAACGCGGCGATCTCGTCCACCGTGTAGATGAGCGCCGGGCCCTCCGGGTGCCGGGAGTTGCGTACGGCGATGCCGGTGCCGCCGGGCAGCTCGGCCAGTTCCACGCAGTTGCCGCTGGGGTTGCTGCGACGGCTCTTCAGCCAGCGCACGGGGGGCAACTCGGTAACGGGCACGCCGTTCGGGGGCTGCTGCATGAGCGTCCTTCGGGATGAGCCAGCCGAGGCCGCGGGAGGAGCGGTGGGTGGCGACGTCTGTCGACTGAGGAGTCAGATGCACGTGCATTTGCTATTGCATCTGCAATGGACGGAGAGCATGATAACCGAAATGAGGTGTGCCGGTCCGCTCACGTTCGGTGACCCGAGCCCGGCCCCAGGTTGCCGCCGCGAGCGGCTTCGGGACTGCGGTGAGGAGGACGCGTTGCCGGATCCAATGGCCATCGCCTCCGGCATCTCCGCGGTCGGCGCGCTGGCCTCCGCGTTGCAGCTACGCCGTCGGGCGATACGCGCCGAGGCCGAGATCGAGCTGCTCCAAGCCGAGCTGGCCGCCGAGCGGCACGCCGCCAGCCACGACCCGCTGACCGGCCTGCCCAACCGCCGCGCCTTCTTCCGGCTCGCCGCCACCCTGCTCACCGACTCCGCCGGCCAGCCCCTGGTCGCCGTGGTGCTCGACCTCGACGACTTCAAACAGGTCAACGACCGCTACGGGCACGCCGCCGGGGACCAGGTGCTGGTCAGCGTGGCGCAACGACTCGCCACGTTCGCCGGCGACAACCTGGTGGCCCGCCTCGGCGGCGACGAGTTCGCCGGCCTGCTGGCCCCGCCGACGCCGGACCGGCGGTGGATCGAGACCGCCACCCGCCGGCTCTGCGACGCGCTCGCCCCACCGATCCCGCTCGGCGCACGCAGCATCCAGGTCACCGCCTCGGTGGGGCTCGCGCCGGTGCACTGCCCCACCCAGCTCACCGACGCGCTGTGCCGCGCCGACGCCGCCATGTACGAGGCGAAGACCCTCGGGTCCGCCCGGCCGCCACGCCAGCTCCTCGCCGAGTGCTGACCGCCGGCTCCGCCCGGCCGGCCGTCGCGCCCGGACTGCCGGTTCCCGCCCGTCGTACCGTCAGTCGGGCCAGCGGTCGAGCGCCCGCAACGCGTCCCCGGCCAGGCTGACCAGCCCCGTTCCCGACGCGGTCACCGCCAGCCGTAGCCCGCCCGCAACGCCTGCCCGACCCGGTCGAACCGGGGCCGGTCCAGCACCGCCCCCTCGCGCCGGATGGCGTCCTCGCGCATGGTGAGCACCCGGTCCAGGCGCACCCAGCTGGGCCGGTTGTCCCGGTCCCACTCCCCCGGCCCCAGCGCCAGCCAGTGCCGCTGCCCGTCCCGGTCGCTCTGGCTGGACAGCATCAGGCCGAACAGGGTGCGGCTGTGCCGACCCACCACGAGCACCGGGCGGTCCTTGCCCTGACGCGGGTCGTCCTCGTAGGGCACCCACGTCCAGACGATCTCCCCCGGGTCGGCCTGCCCGTCCGGCTCCGGGGCGTACGACAACTCCCGGCGCTGCAACGCGCTGACCTGGCGGCGGCGCGCCACCTGCGCCGGAATCGGCCGGCCGGTGCGGGTGGGCGCGGCAGCGCCCCCGGTGATCCGGCCGAGCCGGGACGCCACATTCCTCAACAGACCTGCCACGGCGGGCAGCCTATCGGTCGGGGTACGCCGACCCCGGAATCGGGTCGCCGGGCCGGTGACGGGGTGGCACCATGCCCCCGTGACAGTGCCCCGCCAGCAGATCCGCGCCACGTTCACCGACACCACCGTCGTCGTCTACCAGGCGTACCCGCCGGAGATCGCCGACGCGGCCCTGCGCGCGGGCCGGTTCGTGCCGCCCTTCAAACGGGAGCGGATGACCTGGATCAAGCCCTCGTTCCGCTGATGATGTACCGCTGCGGCTGGGCGCTCAAGCCGGGCCAGGAACGGGTTCTGGCGGTCGACATCAGCCGGGCCGGCTTCGAGTGGGCCCTACGGCACGCCTGCCTCAGCAGCTACGACCCCCGCCTGCACCCGGACCGGGACGCCTGGCGGCGCAGCCTGCGGGTCAGCCCGGTGCGGGTGCAGTGGGACCCGGAACGCTCGCTGCGGCTGGCCGCGCTGCCGTACCGCTCGCTGCAGGTGGGGCTGACCGGCGAGGCGGTACGCCGGTACGTCGACGAATGGGTGGTCGGGGTCACCGACGTCACCGGGCTGGCCCGGTCGGTGCACGACCGTCTCACCGACGGCGACGAGTCCGGGGCGTCGGCGCTGCTGCCGGCGGAGCGGCCGTACCCGCTGCCGGCCGAGGTCGCCCGCGTCGTCGACGCCGGCTGAGCGGGTCCGGCGCGGTGCTGGCGCGGTGTTAACAGGGGGCCCTTCTCCTACCGGAGGCGTTAATAAGGGGCCCTTCCTTATCCTCGGAGCGTGGAGTTGCCCGACGATCTGCCGCTGTTCGAGCGGAGCGCCGTGCGGCTGGTGGTGCTCGACGCCGCCGACCGCCTGCTGCTGTTCCACACCCGCGACCCGGACCATCCGGACCTGGGCGTGTGGTGGGAGCTGCCCGGCGGCGGGCTCGATCCCGGCGAGACGTACCGGGAGGCGGCGGTGCGGGAACTGCGCGAGGAGACCGGCATCGTCGTCGCGCCGGGCGAGATCGGCGCGCCGACCTGGCGGCGGCGGGCCAGCTTCCGGCACCGGCAGCGCCGCCACCTCCAGGACGAGGTGGTGGTGCGGGTACGCCTGGCCGGGCCGGGGCCGGACGTCGACGAGGCGTCGCGCCTGGACTACGAGGTGGAGGACTACTTCGACTTCCGCTGGTGGCCGCTGGCCGAGGTGCTCGCCGACCGGCCGCGCTGCTATCCGGGTCGGCTGCCCGAGCTGCTGCCGGCGTTCCTGGCCGGGGAGGAGATCGACGAGCCGTTCGAGCTGTGGTCCTGACCGGGGCTGCCGGCGGGCGCGGCAACCGGCAGAGTGGGGCGGGTGAACCCTCTACACGCACCCCTGGCCCGTTACGCCGAGCGGCTGCATCGCGCCGCCGGTGACACCCACCACGTCGCCTCGCCGCTGGGTGCCTGGCTGCTGCTGGCGCTGATCGGCCCGGCCGCCACCGGGGCGGACCGGGCCGCGCTGACCGAGGCGCTCGGACTGGACCCGGACGACGCCGCGGCGGCGGCGGCGGCGCTGCTGGCCACGCCGCACCCGATGGTCGCCGCCGCCACCGCGTTGTGGGAACGGACGCCGTTCCCCGAGCTGGGCCGGTGGCGCGCGGGCCTGCCCGAGCGCACCGAGCGCGGCCCGCTGCCGGACCGGGCGGCGCTTGACGCGTGGGCCCGCGAGCGCACCGCCGGGTTGATCGACGAGTTCCCGGTCGACGTCGGGCCGGAGACGCTGCTCGTGATGGCCAGCGCGTTGGCGACCCGGGTGTCGTGGGCGGACCCGTTCGACGTGGCGCCGGCCACGGCGCTGGGCGCGGACAGCCCGTGGGTCGGCCGGCTGCGGCAGGTGCTGGCCACCCCGTCGTTCGGGCACCGCTGCTGGGTGGCAGGCACCGACCGGGCCGGCGACGTGGCGGTGCACGCCGTGCCCGCCGGCACCGGTGACGACGGCACCGGGATGCTCGTGGTGTCGGTGATCGCCGAGCCGCGAGTGCCGGCCGACGACGTGCTGGCCGCCGCGCGGGAACTGGCCGTCGCGGCCTCGTTCGCGCCGGACGGGCCACCGCCGGGACGCCGGTCGTTGTTCGACCTGCCGCTGGGCGAGACTCCGCTGTGGACGCTGCGCGAGGAGCCGACCCGCACGTTCGCGGCCGACGGGCGGGAGGAACGCGCCACGGCGGTGCTGCCGTGCTGGTCCGCGCAGAGCCGGCACGACCTGACGCCGCCCGGGTTCGGCTTCGACGCGGCGGCCTCGGCGCTGGGCGGGCTGCTCGGGGTGGCCGAACCGCCGTTCGATGCGGTCCAGTCGGCGGTGGCCCGGTTCGGTCGCTACGGCTTCGAGGCGGCCGCGGTGACCGCGTTCGCCATGCTGGCCGGCCTGCCGCCCGCGGGGGTCGCCCGCGTCGCGGAGCTGCGCTTCGGCCACCCGTACGCCGTGGTGGCGGTGACCACCGACCCGGCCGGCGGCCCCTGGCACGCGCTGCCCGTCTACTCCGCCTGGGTGGCCGACCCGCAGGAGCTGCCCGCCGGCGAGGCCGGATAGCTCGTCGACGTCCTACTCACCGGCCTCGACCACCGCCGCACGCTGGCCGGTCCCCGAGATGCCCCGCCCGGGGCCGGTGCCGATCACCGCGCTCACCGAGCCGTCGCCTCGCGCACCGAGCGGGGACGCATGTCGGTCCAGACCTCGTCCACGTGGGCCAGGCACTCCTCGCGGCTGCCGGCGAAGCCGGTGTCGTGCCAGCCGGCGGGTAGCTCCCGGTCGGCCGCCCAGATCGAGTACTGCTCCTCGTCGTTGCGGACGACCAGGAAACGGGTTTCGGCCATGTCAGTTCGCTCCTACGTTTTCGGGGGTGTACGGCTCCGCCATCGCCACGGCGATCCTGCGCGGACCGGTGAACGGTTCCCTGAAGACCTCCTGCCAACGGGTGCCGAAGTCGCCGTGGAAGTTGCGCACCAGCATCCAGCGGCGGCGCGCGAACTCCTCCCGGACGGCCGGGTCGATCAGCTCGTACACCCGGCGGACGTCGGCCAGCGGGGTGGCGCCCCGGGTCTGCGGCGGCGTGACGCAGTAGAAGAACAGCGTCAACGGCCACCGCGCCTGGTAGGAGTTCTCGTTGTGCAGGACGATCTCCTCGTCCGGCGGGTAGTCGGTCGAGGTGTAGACCCGGCCCTTGATGGAGTGCCGGGGCGAGGAGCGCTCGGTGTAGGTGAGCGGTTCCCCGGCCAGGGCCCGTACGGCCTGGTCGAAGCCGTCCACGCCGCCGACGTCGAACCCGCGGAACAGCAGCCCTCCGCTGGCGACCAGGGTGTCCCGCAGTTCGGCGCGCCGGGCCGCGACGAGGTCGGTCAGCGAACGGCCGTCCGGCTCGACGACGACCGGCAACGTCGCGGTTGTCTCACTCATGGTGCGGTGTCTCCTTGTGCCCTGGGGGTGTCAGCCGCGGGGCAGTCGCGGGATGGACGGGATTGTCGCCGGTGCGGCCGGCTGGTCGGCGGGCGCCTCGGCACGCAACTCCTCGATCCGGGCGGCCAGGCCGCCCACCGTCGGGGTCTCGAAGAGGCTGCGCATCGGCAGCCGCACGCCCGTCGCCTTGCGCATGGAGGCGATCAGCTGCACGGCGACAAGCGAGTTGCCGCCGAGGGCGAAGAAGTCGTCGTCCACGCCGACGTCGGTGACGCCGAGGCCGTCGCGCCACACCTGGGCGATCGTCTTCTCCAACTCGGTGCTCGGCGCCGCCGAACCGCCCCCGGTGGCGACCGGGGCGGCCGGGGTGTCGGTCTCCTCGGCGAGGCTGTCGGTGGTCACCCGGCCGGCCCGACGCCGAATGTCGGCGACGGTGCGGGTGGCGATGACCACCTGCGCGCCGAGACCCGCGGCGAGGCTGCGGCGGAACGCCTCCGCCCCGTCGACCGGGCGGATGTCCTCGGTGACCGCCGCCGGGGTGTCCACATCGTCCGCCGGGGCCCCGGCGAGGGTGCCGGTGACCGCGCCCTGGTCGACCCGGCGCAGCACGAAGTCGCCAATCGCGACCAGTTCCCGACCGTCCGGGTCGCGCAGCGACAGGTCGGCGACGACCACCTCGTCGGTGGTGCCCGGCCGGTGCCGCAGGTGGCTGTGGAACACCGCCGGCAGCGTCCCGCGCACCACGATCCGGCCGTACGACAGCGGCAGGTAGGTGCCGGAGCCCTGACCCCGACCGAACGCGGTGGCCACGTCCAGCAACGCCGGGTGCAGGCCCCACGAGGGCAGGTCGGCGAGCGCGGCGGCGGGTGCCTCGACCCGGGCCACCTCCTCCCCGTCGGCGAGGTGGTGCTCGGCCAGCGCCGCCCAGCGCGGACCGAACGTCAGCATGCTGGTGCGGCCCCTGCCGAACGAGGCGTCGTCGTCGACCCGCCGGCCGGTGACCGTCGGCACGGCGGCCGGCGGGGCGGCGTCGGTGGTCCAACCGGCCGCGCCGCGGACGTGGACGCGCGCCTGGCCGGCGGCGAGGCTGGCGACGGCGAAGACCATCCCGTCCTCGGCCGGGGTCAGCTCCACCCGGTACTGGGCCACGGCGCCGTCCGGCACCGAGAACGGCTCCAGGAACACCACGTCGCGCAGTTCCACCGCGGCGTCCGGTCCCGGCGCGGGCAGCGCGGCGGCCACCGCGGCCCGCACCGACTCCAGGTGGGCGGTACCCGGCACCACAGGCACCCCGCCGATCCGGTGCTCGTCGAGCAGCCAGTGGGTGTCGGACGCGACCAGGCCGTGCAGCACCGTGCCGTCCGGGCCGGCGACCATGGTGGTCAGCACCGGGTGGCTGACCGCCGTCGTCACGGTGTCCCGGCCGGCGGCCCGGAAGGCGGCCGGCGCGGCGGTCTCCACCGCCATGCCGACCTCGGCCCAGCCGCCCCAGTTCTGCGACAACACCGGGGCGCGGAACCCGGCGCCGGACCGCGCCACCGCGTCCAGGAAGTTGTTCGCCGCGCAGTAGTCCACCTGACCGAAGCCGCCGATCACCGCGGTGATCGACGAGCAGAGCACGACGAAGTCCAGCGGCAGGTCGCCGAAGACCTGGGCCAGCGCGAGCGTGCCGGCGAGCTTCGGTGCGAGCACCCGTTGCGCCTCGTCCCGCTCCTTCACCTCGGCCATGCCGCCGCCGGGCAGGCCGGCGGCGTGCACGATGCCGTCCAGCCCACCGAACCGGCGTTCCGCCTCGGCACGGACCCGGCGCAGGTCGGCCGGGTCGGTGACGTCGGCGGCGAGCACCAGCACCTCCGCGCCGGCGGCCTCCATCCGGCGGATCGCCGCGATGGCCCGGCCCGCGCGGTCGGCGCCGCCGTGCACCGCCAGGTGCGCGTCCCACTCGTCGCGCGCGGGCAGCCCGGAGCGGGCCAGCAGCACCAGCTTGGCGCGGGCCCGCCGGGCGAAGTCCTCGGCCAGGGTGACCCCGATGCCACCCAGACCACCGGTGATCAGGTATCGGCCCTCCTCCCGCAGCACGCCCGGCTCCTCCTCGGCGGTCACGGTCACCTGCTCGTAGCCGGCCACCCAGCGGCGCTGCCCGCGCAGCGCCACCTCCGTGTGTTCCGCGTCGAGAGGGGTACGCAGCTCGGCCACCAGCGCGGCGACGCCCCGCCCGGCCGGATCGCTGTCGAGCAGCCGCACGGCCAGACCGGGCAGCTCCGCCGGGAGCACCCGGGCCAGGCCGGTCAGGGTGGCGTGCTCGGGCCGGACCAGGTCGTCGCCGCGCACGTCGCCGATGCCGGCGGTGACCAGGTCCAGCCGCATCCCCGCCTCGTCGGCGGTGTGCCCGGCACCGGCGAGCGCCTGCACCAGGTGCAGGGCGCCGAAGAAGCCACGCTCCTGGGCCGCCCAGGCGGCGTCCAGGTCGGTGCCGGCCGGCTCCCCGTCGAGGGCGAACGCGTGCACGATCCGCCGGGGCAGGCCGGCGCCGAGCGCGTCGACGAGCGCCTCGGCGTCGGCGCGTACGCCGGGGCGCACCCGGAAGCCGGTCGGGGTGACCGTGAACGCCGCACCGGCGCGCACCTCGACCGGGTCGTCGCCGGCGGCGCGCAACGCGGCCAGCAGCGCCTCCCCGCGCGGGCCGTCGGCCAGCACCAGGCAGCGGCCCAGCGGCTCGACGGTGCGGGTCGGTGCGGCCTGCCGCCACACCGGCACGGCGAACCACTCGGGCAGCGGGCGCGGGCCGGTCTCGGCGGGCGCCTCGGCGGCCTGCTGCTCCGGGTCCGGGTCGACCCAGTAGCGGCGACGCTCGAACGGGTAGGTGGGCAGCGGCACCCGCCGCGCCCGCGGGTCGGCCGCGAGGCGCACCGGCACCCCGACGCACCAGAGCGTGGCGGCGGTGCCGAGCAGCGCGGCCAGGTCACCGGTCTGCTCCCCCGGCCCGGGCAGGCTGCCCAGCGGGGTGAGCGCCCGCTGCGCCTCACCGGCCTTGGCGACCTGCATCCGGGCCAGGTTGGCCAGCTGCCGGCCGGGGCCGCACTCGACGAGCGCCCAGGTGCCCTCGGCGAGCAGGGTGGCCACGCACGCGCCGAAGCGGACCGGGCGGCGCAGGTGCGCGGCCCAGTACGCCGGGTCGGTGGCCTGCGCCTCGGTGATCCAGGTGCCGGTCACGTTGGACACGAACGGCGCGGTCGGCGGGCGCAGCGTCACCGAGGCCATCAACGCGGTGAACTCGTCCAGGAGCGGGTCCATCATCGGCGAGTGGAAGGCGTGCGAGGTGCGCAGCAGCTTCGACTTGTTCTTGCCGCCCAGGCTCGCGGCGAACTGCTCCACAAGCGCGGTCTCGCCGGCCACCACGCAGGTGCCGGGGCCGTTCACGGTGGCTACCGACAGGCCCTCGGGCAGCCGGTCGGCGACCGCCGACTCGTCGAGTGTCACGGCGAGCATCGAACCGGCCGGCAGAGCGTGCATGAGCCGGCCCCGGGCGGCGACCACCTTCAGCGCGTCGGGGAGGCTGAGCACCCCGGCGAGGGTCGCGGCCACGTACTCGCCGATGGAGTGGCCGATCATCGCCGCGGGCCTGACGCCGGCCGCCCGCCAGGCGACGGCGAGCGCGTACTCGACGGTGAACAGCGCCGGCTGGGTCCACCGGGTCTCGGTGAGCCGCTGCGCCGCCTCCGGGTCGCGGCCGAGGATCAGGTCCCGGATGTCCAGGCCCAGCTCGGGGCGCAGCAGTTCGGCGCACTCGTCCACGGCGGCGGCGTACGCCGGGTCCTGCTCGTACAGTTCGGCACCCATGCCGGCGTACTGGGCGCCCTGACCGCTGAACAGGAACGCCACCCGGGGCGCCGGCCCCTCGGCGACACCCCGGTGTCCCTTGCGCCGCTCCCGCAGCGCGGCGGCGGCGGACTGCGCGTCGGCGGCCACCACGGCGGCGCGGTGGGCGTACGTCTGCCGCCCGACCCGCAGCGTGTGCGCCACGTCGGCCAGCGGCGCGTCCACGCCACCCTCCAGGTGCTCGGCGAGTCGCCGCACGGCGCTGTCCAGCGCGGTGGGGGTCTTCGCCGACACCTGGAGCAGGTGCGCCGGGCGCTCCGGCCGGTCGGGCCGGCGCACGGCCGGCGCCTCCTGGAGCACCACGTGGGCGTTGGTGCCGCCGATGCCGAAGGAGCTGACCCCGGCCCGGCGCGGGCCGCCGTCGGTGTCCCATTTGGTGAGGGTGTTGGTCACGTAGAACGGGGTGTCGGCGAAGTCGATCGCCGGGTTGGGTGCCTCGAAGTTGATCGTCGGCGGGATCAGCCCGTGCTCCATGGCCAGCACCGTCTTGATCACGCTGACGATGCCGGAGGGCTGGCTGAGGTGGCCGATGTTCGACTTCACCGAGCCGATGCCGCACCAGCCCCGCTCGTCGGTGTCCTTGGTGTAGACGGCGGACAGCGCCGCGATCTCGATCGGGTCGCCGAGCGCGGTGCCGGTGCCGTGCGCCTCGACGTAGCTGATGCTGCGCGGGTCGATACCGGCCAGCGCGACGGCCTGGGCCACCGCCTCCGTCTGACCGTCGATGCTGGGGGCGCTGAAGCCCACCTTGCCGGCGCCGTCGTTGTTGATCGCGTTGCCGAGCACCACCGCGCGGATGGTGTCGCCGTCGGCGACGGCGTCGGCGAGTCGCTTGAGCAGCGTCACTCCGACGCCGCTGCCCCAGACGGTGCCGTTGGCGCCGGAGTCGAACGGGCGACACCGCCCGTCCGGGGAGGTGAAGCCGTCCATGCCGAGGTAACCCACGTGCGGCAGTTCGATGTTCACGCCACCGGCCAGAGCCATGTCGCACTCGCCGTTGCGCAGCGCCTCGCAGGCGAGGTGGAACGCGACGAGCGAGGTGGAGCAGGCGGTGTGCACGGTCAGGCTGGGGCCGCGCAGGTCCAGCCGGTAGGAGACGTTCGTGGCCACGTAGTTCGGCGAGTTGCCGGTGGCCAGCGACACAATGTTGTGCGGGTTACCACCGACCCGCTTGTTACGCATCACGTTGCGGTGCAGGTACATGTTGCCGCCGGTGCCCGCGTACACACCGACGGCGCCGTCGTAGCGGCCCGGGTCGTACCCGGCGTCCTGCAGAGCCGCGTAGCAGCTCTCCAGGAACAGCCGGTGCTGCGGGTCGGTGACCTCGGCCTCGCGGGCGGTCATCCCGAACAGGCCGGCGTCGAACTCGTCGTAGCCGTCGATCAGCGGGGCATGGTTCACCCACCCCGGGTCGTCGACCTCCTCCGGGCGGGCGCCCCGGGCCAACTGCTCCTCGCGGGTCAACTCGGTCGTCGACTCCACACCGTCGACCAGGTTGCGCCAGAACTCGTTGACGTCGGCGGCGCCGGGCAACCGGGCGGCGAGTCCGACGATCGCGATCGCTTCGATGCCGTCGTCGTTGACGGGAATGTCGTTCTGCATGGGAATTCCTTCATTCACAGAGGATTGCGGCATCACGGCTGGAGAGGTCGGCGGGGCGGCGGGGTACGGCGGGCCCGGCCCCGCCGGGCGGCGGCACGCATCGCCGCCCGGGCCAGCTCCGGCCGGTCGGCCGCACCGTCGAGGCTGGCGGCGAGTGCCCGCACGGTCGGATGGCGGAACAGGTCGAGCATGGTCACCGACCGGCCGGTGGCCTCGGTGAGCCGGGCGTGCACCGCGGCGAGCGCCATCGAGTGGCCACCGATGTCGAAGAAGTTGTCGGTGACGCCGACCGTGTCCCGGCCGAGCACGTCACGCCAGATACCGGCGATCAGCTCCTCGGTCGCGGTCAGCGCGTCCGGGCCGGTGGGCAGCGGCGCGCGGGCCACCTCGGCGGTGGCCACGGTCATCGCGCCCTGCGCCGCCACCCGCACCGCCGGGCGGGGCAGCTCGGTCGCCACCTCGTCGGTCGGGGTGTCCGGCTCGGCGGCGAGCGCGCCGACCAGGGCGGCCAGGTCGGCCAGGAGCGCCTCGATGCGGTCGCCCTCGAACAGGTCCGGGTTGTACACCACCTCGACGCCGGTGCGGCCGTCTCGTTGCGCCACGTAGACGGTGAGGTCGAACGGCGAGCCGGGTTTCGGCACCGGCACCGGCTCGGCGGTCAGACCGGTCAACGCCAACCGCGGCGGGGCGAAGTTGAGCACGTTGAACAGCACCTGCACCAGCGGGGCGCGGGAGGTGTCCCGGCCCACGCCGAGCGCCTCGACGACGCGTTCCAGCGGCGCGCCCGGATGCGCGGTGACCGCGTGCAGCTCGGCGGCGCACCTGTCGACCTGCTCGGCGAAGCCGGCCCCGCCGGCGCGCACCCGCACCGGCACGGTGTCGATGAAGAAGCCGATCACCTCGTCGAACGCGGCCAGCCGCCGGTCGGCGACGATCGCGCCGAGGACGTGGTCGTCGCCGCCAGTGAGCCGCCGCAGCAGCTCGCCGAACGCGGCGAGCAGCACCGCCGCGACCGTGGTGCCGCGCCGGGCGGCCAGCTCACCTACCGCCCGGTCGGTCGCCTCGTCCAACCGCACCGCGGCCTCCGCCCCGGCGTACGTCTGCACGACCGGGCGGGGACGGTCGCGGGGCAGGTCCAGCACGGTCGGCGCCCCGGCCAGGTGGGTGGTCCACCAGGCCAGGTCGGCCTCGCCCCGGCGTCGGTCCCGGTCGGCACGCCACACCGCGTAGTCGGCGTAGGTGGCCGGCAGCGGTGGGCGGCCCGGGACCGACCGGCCCAGGGCGCGGGCGTACGCGGTGGCCAGCTCGTCGTAGAGCAGCGCCTCGGACCAGCCGTCGAACACCGCGTGGTGCACGGTCACCGCGAGCACGTGCTCCTCGGCGGCGAGCCGGTACACGGTCACCTGCCAGGGTGCCCCGGTGGCCAGGTCGAACGCGTGCCCCGCGCCGGCCGCGAGCATGGTGGCCAGGTCGGTGTCCGGGTCGGCGGCGGTGGTCAGGTCCACCACCGGCACCGCCACGTCGGTGGGTTCCTCGCGCACCGCGTACGGCACGCCGCCCTGCTGCGGGATGCGCCAGCGCAGCACGTCGTGCCGCTCGGCCACGGCACGCAGCGCGACGCCGAGCGCGGCGACGTCGAGCGGCCCGCCCAGCCGGTGCGCGACCGAGATGTTGTAGGGGGCGCTGGACGGGGCGAGCTGGTCCATGAACCACAGCCGCCGCTGCGGCGGGGACACCGTCGGCGGGTTGCCGACGGTCAGCCCGTCGGTGTCGGCGGCGTCGGCGGCGCGGACCCGGTCGACGAGCGCGGCGAACGTGCGGTCGGTGAACAGCACCCGGGTGTCCACCTGCCGGCCCAGCTCGGCGCGGAGCGCGGCGACCAGGCGCATGGCGGCGATGGAGTTGCCGCCGACGGCGAGGAAGTCGCTGCCCGGGGCGGGTGCGGCGCCGAGCAGCCGGGTCCAGATCCGCCGGACCGCCGTCTCCACCGGATCCCCGCTGTCGGGCACGTCGTCGGCCGGCGCGGCGACCGTCGCCAGGTCCCGCAGGGCCGGCCGGTTCACCTTGCCGGTGGTCGGGCTGACCGGGAACGCGGCCAGCCGCACCGTCCGGGTCGGCATCATCGCGGCGGTCAGCCGGGTTGCCGCGTACGCCCGCAGCACGTCGTCGTCGGGCGCGTCGGCGGGGGTGAGGAACGCGACCACCTCGGCGCCGGTCGGGCCGGGCACGACCTCCACGGCAACCCCGTCGACGCCGGGGTGGTCGGCCAGCACCGCCTCGATCTCGCCCGGCTCGATGCGCTGCCCGCGCACCTTGACCTGCCGGTCGGCGCGGCCGAGGAAGACGAGCCGGCCGTCCGGCGCCTGGCGGACCAGGTCGCCGGTGCGGTAGAGCCGTTCGCCTGGCACGTCACCGAACGGGTCCGGCAGGAACCGTTCCGCGGTCAGGCCGGGCCGGTTGAGGTAGCCGTCGGCCAGGCCCGGCCCGCCGATCAGCAGCTCGCCGGTCTGCCCCGGCGGCACCGGACGCAGGTCGGCGTCGACCACGTACGCGCGGTGGTTCGGCAGCGGCAGGCCGATCGGCACCGGGTCGGCTTCGGTGCCCGTGAGATCACTGGTGACCACCACCACCGTGGTCTCGGTCGGGCCGTAGGCGTTGATGAACCGCCGCCCCGGCGCCCACCGGGCCACGATTTCGGTCGGAACGGCCTCCCCGCCGCATATCAGCACCCGCCACGACGGCAGCCGCGCCGGGTCGAGCAGGGCCAGCACGGTGGGGGTGATGTTCCCCCAGTTCACCTCGTGCTCGGCGACGAACCGGGTCAGCCGCACCGGGTCGGCCCGGTCGTCGGCGCCGAGCAACTGCACCGCGCCGCCGACCGTCAGCGGCACGAACAGGTCGACGGTGACCGCGTCGAAGCTGATCGAGGCCATGCCGAGGCTGCGCACCGAGGCGTCGGCGCCGGTCAGCGCGGCCATCCCGGTGACGAACGCGACGATGTTGCGGTGGGTGGTCAGCACGCCCTTGGGGCCGCCGGTGGAGCCGGAGGTGAACAGCACGTGCGCCGGGTCGCCGGGGCGGGCCGGGCAGGGCGCGAGCGGGGCCGGGCCGGGCAGCGCAAGCGTCGCCACGTCCGGCTCGTCACCGAACTCGGCAGCCGCCGCGTCCCCGACCGCCACACGCAGACCCGCATCCCGGACGATCCCGCGCAGCCGGGTACGCGGACCGCCCGGCTCCAGCGGCACGTACGCGGCACCGGCAAGCAGCACGCCGACGACGGCGACCACCAGGTCCGGGGTGCGGGTGCCGCAGACGCCGACCCGGTCGCCCCGGCCGATGCCCCGGTCGCGCAGCGCGGCGGCCACCCCGGCGGCCCGCTCGACGAGTTCCCGGTACGTGAGCCGGGTGTCCCACTGTCGCACCGCCACCGCGTCGGGGCAGCGGGCGGCCTGGTCGACGATCAGGTCGGCCAGGGTGACGTCCGGCCAGGACAGGTCCTCGCCGTGGACGGCGCCGGCGGTCAGGGTGTGGGTCATGTCAGTGCTCCAACATGTCGGCCGGGTCGGTGATCTGGAGGCGGAGTTCGCTGACGTAACCGTGGCCGTGGATGTCGGGCACCCATGCCTCGTCGAGGTCGGGAAGCAGTTCGGAGACCACCACCGGCACGTCGGGGCCGGTGCGCAGCGCGGCGTCGACCATGGCGCACAGCGACTGCGCGTACAGCGGGCCGGTCAGGTCCACATAGCAGGGCTTGACCTCGGTGCCGATCTTCACGAAGACCCGCTCGGGCAGTCCCGTCTCCGCCCGCCAGCGGCGTACCGCCAGGTAGCGGGCGGGTTCACCGGTGAGCCCGCCCAGCCCGCACGCCCCGGCCGTGGTGCGCCAGGTGCGCCGCGCCACCACCAGCCGGTCGATGGTGATCCGGGGTGTGTACGCGGCCGCGTCGAGCAGCTTGAACGCGTCCAGCAGCAGCGAGCCGAGCAGCGTGGCGAAGATCTCCATCAGCGGCCAGCGGGAGCCGTCGGGGAAGACCGCGGTGAACTGGTCGCCGGTCCGCTCGACCACGACCGCGGTGGCCGCGACCAGGCGGTCCACGTCGGCGCCCTGGGCGGTGTCGATGCCGAGCTGCCGGTCCGCCGGACCGGTCAACCCGTACGTGGTGCGGGTGGCCCGCCTGGGGAAGTTGTCGGGCCAGAGCACCCGCAGCCGGGCCGGACCGAGGTCGGCGTCGAGGTGGGCGCGCAGCGTCGCCGGGTCGGGGTGGAACGCGCTGAGCACCGCGCTGTCGAAGGCGGTCCAGGCCGGGTGCAGCTCACCGAGCACGAGCCGGAAGTCGCCCCGCTCGACCGCCTCGGCGGACGCGGCACCGAGCTGGATGTCCGGGTTGTGCAGCCGGGCCGACGGCCAGCCGGGTCGTGCCGCCGGGAACAGCTCCTCGACCCGCCCGGCCAGGTCGACGGCGCGCAGCCGCACCTCCGGCTGCCCGTCGGGCAGGTCGGCGAGGCCGAACAGCCGTGCCCAGCGTTCGGTGAGCGCCGCGCCGGCCCGGCCGATCGGGCCGTCCGGGGCGGCGAGCGTCCCCTGCGCCAGCAGCCAGAGGTCGGCCAGGCGCACCGGCTCGCCACCGGCGGCCAGTTCCTCGTGGAGTTCGCCGAAGAGCTGACCACAGCGTTCGGCGACCTCGCCGGTGAACCAGCGGGCGGTGCGCAGCACCACGGCCAGCGGTTCGGCGAGGGCGTCGGTGACCGCCGAGCCGATCCGGAACCTCAGGTCCCGGGCCGTGTCCTCATAGCAGACGGTGCGCCCGGCGTACATCTGTCCGCCGCGTCGGGTGGCCGGCCGGCCGGTGACGGCGGTGAACTCGGTGTTGAGCGCGGCCAGTGCGGCGCCGAGCCGGTCCGGGTCGCCGGCCGCGGCGGCCACCTCGTCGCGGGCGGCCCGGAGCCGGTCGAACTCGGCCCGGGTGCGGGCCCGGACCGGCTCGTCACCGATCGCGGCGATCCGCTCGGTGAGCACCCGCTCGGCGTCCGGGCTGACCGGCAGGTTCGCGCCCCAGGTGAGCTGTCCGCGCTCCACCCACCGGTCGAGCATCAGGTAGACGTCGGAGGGGGCGTGCACCGCGCCCTCCGCGTGCAGCCGCTCGGCCAGGTCGATGGCCGGGGTACGCCCGTCGGCGGCGGCGAGCAGCCGGGCCTCCACCGGGGTCAGCGAGATCGGCGGGTGCAGCGGCCTGCGCAGTTCCCGCCCGACCACGCTCAGGTGCGGTTGTCGGGCGGGCGCCCACCAGCGGCGGACCGCCAGGTCGTCGGCGAGCCGGTCGACGTACGCGATCAACGCCCACGCTTCGAAGACGACCTCGCGCCGGGACACCAGGTCGGCGCCGGCGACGGTGTGCACGCCGGGGTGGGAGCTGTCGAACGTGCCCCAGCAGACCGGGCCGAAGAAGCCGATGGTCTCGGCCTTGCCGCAGTAGCGCTGCCAGTAGCGCAGCAGGCTCTGCTCGCGCGTGCGCCGGCGGAAGTTGCGCACCAGCGGGTCGGTGCGCAACAGCCCGTCCAGCGCCACCAGCATGCCCGGGTTCTGCCAGGTGACGGCCTCGCGCACCAGCGGGTCGGCGGCGATCTCGTCGGCCGCCGCGGAGGACTCGGCCAACGCCGCCCGCAGCTTGTCGTCGAACAGTTCGGCGGCGGCGTCGCCGGCCAGCAGCGCGTCGGCGACGGCGGCGCAGTCGGGCGCGGCGAACCGGTCCAGCCCGGCGGCCGGGAACCCGGCGGTACGCAGGACGACGTCGCGCCACACCGACCAGCCGGTGTCGCCCAGTGGCAGCAGGTGACTCATCGCAGGCCCTTCCGCCGGGTGTCGGTTATGTGCAGCCGCAGCTCACTGAAGTAGCGCCGGCCGGCGGCGTCGGGGACCCACGCCTGGTCCGGGCCGGGCAGCATCTCGCTGACCGTCAGCGAGACGTCGTCACCGCCGTCGACCCGGGCGGCCCGCACCATCGCGCAGAGCATGGCCGCGAACCCGGGCGAGGCCAGGTCGACGAAACAGGGCTTGGTCTCGGTGCCGAGCTTGACGTAGACCTGCTCGGGCAGGCCGAGGCCGCGACGCCAGTCCCGGACCGCCAGGAACCGGTCCTGCTCGCTGGTGACCAGGGACAGGCCGCTCTCGCCGACCGTGGTCCGCCACGTCTGCCGCGCCACCACCAGCCGGTCGACGGTGATCCGGGGCGTGTACGGCGCGGCGGCGACCAGCTTGAAACCGTCGACGGCGTGCATGCTGAGCGGTTGGGCGAAGACCTCGGTGAGCGGCCAGCGTTGCCCGTCGGAGGCGGTGGCGACCAGCTCGCCGTCCACCTCCTCGACAGTGACGTCGACGGTGGGCAGCACCCGGGCCGGGTCGGCGCCCGGCGCGTCGAGGAAGGCCAGGTGCCGGTCGGTCGGACCGGTCAGCGACTCGGCGGTACGGCTGGTCCGTCGCGGCCAGTCGGCGGGGAACAGCAGCCGGACCCGCCGCCCGCCCAGATCGGCGGCCAACGCCTCGCGCAGCCGCTCCGGCTCCGGGTGCGCCGGGGTGAACACCGCGCAGTCGAACGAGGCCCAGGCGGCGTGCAGCTCACCGAGCACCACTGTGTACTCGCCGCGCCGCAACGCCTCCGCCGAGGCGGCGCAGATCTGCAGGTCGGGGCTGTGGATGGCGGCGTTGGACCAGTCCGGGCCGGCGTCGGGGAAGACCCCGTCGATCCGCTCGGCCAGGTCGGCCGCGCGCACCCGCACGTCGGTGGTGCCGGCGGGCAGCGCGTCGAGGCCGAACAGCCCCGCCCAGCGGGCGGCGAAGTCCGCCGCGACCGCGTCCACCGGGCGCGGTCCGTCGCCCCAGAACAGGCCCTGGGAGAGGAACCACAGGTCGGCCAGCGCGACCGGGGCGTCGGACTCGGCGCGCAGCTCCTCGTAGAGGCCGCGCAGCACGTCCAGGTAGGCGTGGGCCAGCGCGTTGGCCAGCCAGCGGGCGGCCCGCAGCAGCACGTCCAGCGGTGCGGCGAGTTCGGCCAGCAGCGGCGCGCCGAAGACCACGTCGAGGTCCCGGACGCTGTCCTCGTAGCAGAGCGTGCGACCGGCGTACATCTGGCCGGCGCGGCGTGCCGCGGGCATGCCGGTCAGCTCCGTGAACGTGGCGTCGAGGGCGTCCAGGGCGGTCCGCAGCCGGTCCGGGGCACCGGCGGCGGCGGCCACCTCGTCGCGGGCGGCGCGTAGCCGGTCGAAACCGGCGCGGGCGACGGCACGGGCCGGTTCGTCGCCGATCGCGTCGATCCGCTCGGCGAGCACCCGCTCGGCGTCCGGGCTCACCGGCAGCGCCGCGTCCCAGGTGATCAGTTCCCGCTCCACCAGTCGGTCCAGCAGCGCGTAGCCGTCCTCCGGCCGGCGCAGCCCGATGCCGGGGTCGGCGACCAGGTCGACCGCGCACCGCCGGCTGTCGGCGGCGCGCACCAGCGCGGCCTCCACCGGGGTCAGGGTCAGCGGGGGTCGACCGGGGCGCAACACGGTCCGGTCCCGGATCGCCAGGTGCGGACGCAGCGCCGGCGGCCACCACCGGCGCACCGCCAGGTCCGCGCCGAGCCGTTCGGCGTACGCGGCCAGCGCCCAGGACTCGAACCCCACCCAGCGCCGCCGGGTCAGCCCGTCGCCGGGGTTGACCCGGGCAACTTCCGGCTGGTCGGGGTCGATGGTGACCCAGCAACTCGGCCCGAAGAAGCCGACCGTCTCGTTCTTGCCGCAGTAGCGCTGCCAGTACCTCAGTATCGCCCGTTCCCGGTCGCGGCGGCGTACGTTGCGGGCCGCGTCGGCGCCGCCGCGCAGCAACCCGTCCAGGGCCACCAGCGCGCCCCGGTTCTGCCAGGTGATCGCCTCGCGCAGCAGTGGATCGGCGGCCAGCGCGCTGATCCGTTCCGCGCCGACCCGCAGCGCCTCGCCGAGTTCCTTGGCGAGGCGGTCCGCACCGGCGCCGGTGGCCAGCAGTTCGTCGGCCGCCGCCGCGGCCCCGGGGGCGGTGAGCGCGGTCAGGCCGTCGGCCGGGAACCCGGTGGTCCGCAGCACCGCGTCGCGCCACACCGCCCAGTCGGTGTCGCCGAGCGGGACCCGGTGCTCGTTCCCGGCGGTCCCGCGGCCGGCGGCGCGCACCGGGCCGGGACCCGCGGATGGCGTGTCGGCGGGGGCGGTGGGCGCATCGATCAGGTCGGCTCGGATCAGCGCGGCCATCTCGGGGAGGCGGTCGTGCAGGAAGAAGTGCCCGCCGTCCAGCTCGTGCAGGGTGAACCCGGCGGCGGTGTGCTCGGCCCACGCCGCGTGCTGCTCCCGGGTGACCGCCCGGTCGGCACGGCCGGCGAACGCGACGATCGGCACCGGCAGCGGCTCACCCGGCACGTACCGGTAGTCGTCGACCCGGCCGAAGTCGGCCCGCAGCAGCGGCAGCAGCAGTTCCACCAGCTCCGGGTGGTCGAGCATCTCGGCCGGGAGGCCACCGCCCTGGCCGAGGCGGCGCAGCAGCTCGGCGTCGTCGGCGCGGGACAGTCCGTCGAAAATGCCGGGCGTCGCCACGTGCGGGGCGCGGGCGCCGCCGACGTAGAGGCGCAGCGGCAGCGGTCGGCCGGTCTGGCGCAGCTCACGGACCACGTCGAAGGCGAGCCGGCCGCCCATCGAGTGGCCGTAGATCGCGTACGGGCGGTCGGCCCGGGAGACGATCGCCTCGGCGACGTCGGCGACGCTGAACCGCGGGTCCTCGGTGATCCGGTTCTCCCGGCCGGGCAGTTGCACCGGCAGCACCTCCACGCCCGGGCCGAACGCGGCCGGCCAACGGCGGAACGCGCTGGCGCCCGCCCCGGCGTAGGGCAGGCAGAACAACCGCACCGGGGCCTCGGGTCGGCTTCCGGCGGAGACGAACCAGTTCACCGCGAACCTTTCTGCACAGGGTCGATCCAGTGCCGGCGGCGCTGGAACGGGTAGGTGGGCAGCCCGGTGCGCCGGACTGTGCCCTCGGGGTGCAGGGCGGCCCAGTCGACGTCGCCCCCGGCGACCCAGTGGGCCGCCGTGTCACGTAGCGGCCCGCCGTCGCCGGCGATCCGGGCGTCGCCGTCCAGCAGCACGTCCAGCGCGGACAGTGCGGCGGGCAGGTCGGCGGCGACCGCTACGGCCCGGTGGGCGAAGGCCCGCCGGCCGAGCGCCAGGGTGGCGGCCACCTCGGGCAGCGCCGGGGTGGCCCCGGCGAGGTGGGCGCGCAGCCGGGCCAAGGCGGCGCGCAGCGCCGCCGGCGTGCGCGCGGACACCGGCAGCAGCCACGGCCCCGCACCGGACGGGTCGACCGGGTCGACCGGCGGGGGCTGTTCCACCACCACGTGCGCGTTGGTGCCGCCCAGGCCGAACGCGCTCACCCCGGCCACCCGGCGTGCCCCCTCCGGCCAGTCCCGTGGCTTGGTCGGCACGCAGAACGGGCCGGCGGCCAGGTCGATCTCCGGGTGCGGGCGGGTGAAGTGCAGGTTCGGCGGGATCAGCCCGTGCCGCACGGCGAGCACCGTCTTGATCAGACCGGCGATGCCGGCGGCGGCGTCGAGGTGGCCGATGTTCGTCTTCACCGAGCCCAGCGCGGTGGACTCGGCGGGCGCGGCGCCCGCGTACACCTCGTGCAGCGCCGCCACCTCGATGGCGTCGCCGAGCGGGGTGCCGCTGCCGTGGCCCTCGACGAAGCGCACCTCCCCGGGGGCCACCTCGGCGGTGGCCAGCGCGGTGGCCACGGCGGCGGCCTGTCCGGCCGGTCCGGGGACGGCGAAGCCGGCGCGGTCCGGGCCGTCGTTGGTGACCGCCCAACCGGGCAGGATCGCATAGATCCGGTCGCCGTCGGCCTGCGCGTCGGCGAGCCGGCGCAGCGCCACCACGCCCGCCCCGGAGCCGAAGCCGGAACCGGCGGCGGCCTCGTCGAAGGCGCGGCACCGGCCGTCGGGCGAGGCCAGGCCGCCCGGAGTGGCCCGGTGCCGGGGCCAGGTCACCGAGGCTCCGCCGACCAGCGCCAGGTCGCACTGGTAGTCGACGAGGCTCTGCGCGGCCACGCAGACCGCGACCAGCGAGCTGGAGCAGGCGCACTGTACGGCCATGGCCGGGCCGGTCAACCCGAGCCGGTAGGCGACCTGCCCGGGCAGGTGGTCGGTGAACTGCCGCCCGACCAGGCGGGCCTCCCAGTCGTCCGGGTCGACGTCGCCGACCACGGCCGGGTTGTCCATCAGGTGGAACATGAAGTAGCGGTTGGCGGAGGTCGCCGTGTAGACCCCGACCAGCCCCGGGAAGCGGGCCGGGTCGTGGCCGGCGTCCTCCAGCGCCTCCCACGCGGTCTCCAGGAACAGCCGGTGCTGCGGGTCGGTACGCGCGGCCTCGTCGGGGCCGAAGGAGAAGAACTCGGCGTCGAAGTCGGCCACCCCGTCGAGCCGGCCGGTGGCCCGCACGTGCCGGGGGTCGGCGCGCAGCCGCGGCCCGACGCCGAGCGCGGTCAACTCCTCGTCGGTGTGGTCGTGCACCGAGTCGACCCCGGCGCACAGGTTCCACCAGAACGTCGCCACGTCGGGCGCGCCCGGGAACCGGCCGGCGACGCCGACGACGGCGATCTCGTCGCCGGTGTACTCCCGGGCGGCGCTTGTCGGCGCGGCGGGCGCGGGCAGCACCGGGGCGCGGACCGCCTCCGGCGGGGCGTCGAGCAGCGCCGCCTGCGCGGCGACCGTCGGATGGTCGAACAGGCGCAGCATCGGCAGGCGTACGCCGAACCGCTGGGCGATGTCCTGCTGCACCCGGCCCAGCAGCAGCGACTGCCCGCCCACGTCGAAGAAGCTGTCGGTGCGGCCGACCGCGGGGCGGCCCAGCACCGCGCACCAGATGTCGCGCACGGCACGTTCGGTGTCGGTGGCGGGGGCCTCGTCGGCGGGTACCTCGGTCACCGGGTCGGGCAGCGCCCGCTCGTCGACCTTGCCGGTGACGGTGAGCGGGAACTCGTCGACGACGAGCACCGCGCGGGGCACCGCGTAGTCGGGCAGGGCGGCGGCCAGCGCCGCGCGCAGTCCGGCCGGGTCGGGGCGCGGGGCGGCCGGGTCGGGGCGCGGGGCGGCCGGGCGGGCGTAGGCGAGCAACTCGCCGTCGCGGACGATCACGCGTACCCCGGCCACGCCGGGCTGGGCGGCCAGCACCGCCTCGATCTCGGTCAGCTCGACCCGGTGCCCGCGCACCTTGACCTGCCGGTCGAGTCGGCCGAGGCAGACCATCTCCCCGCCGGGCAGCAGCCGGCCGAGGTCGCCGGTGCGGTAGGTGGGCACCCCGTCGGCGTCGGTGCCGAAGCGGTCGCTGTCCTGGTTGAGGTAGCCGGGGGCGAGATGTCGGCTGCGGACCACGATCTCGCCGGTGTCCGGGGCGAGGTCGAGCCGGTAGCCGGGGAACGCGACGCCGATCGGCAGTGGCCCGCGGGCGTCCGGGTCCACCTCGGACAGCGGGAGCGGGTGCCGGGCGGCGAATGTCATCTCGGTGGCGCCGTACCCGTTGACCAGCACGCAGTCGGCGGCGAACCGGTGGCGGCCGCGGGCCGCGTCGGCCCAGGTGGACTGTTCGCCGCCGAGCAGCACGGTCCGGACCGAGGCCAGTCGGCGCGTGCCGAGGGTGTCGAGCAGGAACCGGTAGACGGTGGGCGTGCAGTGCAGCACCGTGGCCCCGTGCCGGTCGAGCTGTTCGACGGCGTGGGCCAGCCCGTGCCGGCGCAGGTCGACCGGGATCACGGCGGCGCCAGTGAGCAGCGCCGGGTACAGGTCGGGGATGGCGGCGTCGAAGCTGAACGAGGCCAACAGGCTGAGCCGGTCGGCCGGGCCGACGGCCAGCGCGGCGATCTGGTTGTCCACGACGTGGGCCAGGTTGCGGTGGGTCTGCCCGACGGCCTTGGGCACGCCTGTGGAGCCGGAGGTGAACAGCACGTAGGCCAGCGCGTCCGCCTCGACCGGGACGGGGCGCAGCGGGGCCGGCGGGATCTCGTCCAACGGCACGAGCGCACGCCCGCCGGCCAGCGCCGACGCCAGGTCGCGGTGCTCCGGGGCGTACGCCACGGCGGTGACCCCGGCGGCGTCGACCATGTGCCGCAGGCGCGCGACCGGGAAGCCCGGGTCCAGCGGCACGTACGCGCACCCGGCGGCGAGCACGCCGAGCAGCGCCGCGACGGTCGGTGCGCCGTGCACGGTGAGCAGCGCGATCCGGTCACCGGGCCGCAGGCCCGCGGCGACGAACACGGCGGTGTGCCCGCCGGCCGCCTCGGCCAACTCGGCGTAGGTGACCTCGTGGGTCTCGCCGAGCAGCGCCGCACGTGCACCATGGACCGCTGAGATCGCGCCGAAGCGATGGATGGGCAGCGTCTCTGTCATGTCAGTGAGCGTGGTGCGCTCCACTGACGACAGGCACGCAGTGATCGACGCATGTGACCATTGATCCCCCCCAGGACTTCACATTGGAAGCAGAGTATGACTCGCGCCGCAGCGTGGAAGGGCTTCGGTGCACCTTGAGCCGAAGGGGGGAGACAGCTTGGAACGTCGGACGGCGGAAACCGTCCGATCATCCCCCTAGCGCGTAGACGATCTACAACGTACACGCGCCGGTAATTTATTTTCCGGTGAAAGTGCCTCCCGGCCGTGGAATCTTCACCGCGACGGCCCCGATGCCGCAGCTCGACCCGGATCGCGGGGAGCCTGCTCAGACATCGTACGGCGGGCGCGGGATCGGGTCCACCATCGCGTCGAACCCTCGGGGCAACTGCGCCAGGAGGTCCTGGAACTCCCCCACCGTCACCGCGTCGCGCAGCGTGGCGAGCACCGCCGGCGTGCCCACCTCGGCGACCGCCGGGTCCACCGCCGCGCGCTCGGCCACCCGGTACAGGAAGTCCACCGCACCGCCTGTCGCGGCGGCACCACCCGGCGTCAGATAACCGCCCACGTCGTCCGGCAACTGCGCGGCAAGGTCGGTCGCCTCGTCCGCGGTGATCCGCTCGGCCAGCGTCTGCAGGACCGCCCGGGAGACCGTCGCGGCCTCGTCCGTGGACAGCTCACCGCGACGCGCCACCGCCTCGACGAACAGGGGGAACCGCATCCCACCCTCCCCTCGTCGCCGAGCACGGCCGGCCCGGTCGCCCGCCCGTCGGCGCCGGTGGGTACCCGCCCCCGAACCCACCAAACGACCGCCGACGACGACTGGGCGCGGCCCATGTTCCACGGCTGCCGGGTCGAGGTCGAGCCGGTGCCGGCCGCCCGATCCGGGACCTCCGGCCCGGCCGGACGGGCCCCTACGCCCCTGCTCACGGCCGCGCTCGGCGGTTAGCGTCGGAGGCGGACACAGGGAGGTCGGCATGCGTACGTGGCAGGTGCAGGACGTGATGACGACCACGGTGGCGTCGGTACGGGAGGACACGGCGTACCGGGAGGTCGTCGACCTGCTGGCGGACCGGCGCGTGACGGCGGCGCCGGTGGTCGACGGCGCCCGGCGGGTCCTCGGGGTGGTCTCCGAGGCGGACCTGATGTACAAGGTGGAGTTGCAGGGGCAGCCCAGTGAGCGGCGCATCCTGCTCGACCGGCGTCGCCGCGAGGCCCGGGCCAAGGCCCGCGCGACGTCCGCCGTAGACCTGATGACCGCGCCCGCGGTCACCATCTCGCCGGACGCCACGCTCGTCGAGGCGGCCCGGGTGATGGACGCGCGGGGTGTGAAGCGGCTGCCCGTGGTCGACGACCTGGGCCGGCTGATCGGCATCGTGACCCGCGGCGACCTGCTCAAGGTGCACCTGCGCCCGGACGCGGGCATCCGGCGCGACGTGGTCGAGGAGGTGCTGTGGCACTGCCTCGGCATCCCGGACGGCGTGGTGGACGTGACGGTGCACCGGGGCGTGGTGACGCTCACCGGGATGGTGGAGCGCCGGTCCACGGTGCAGTTGGCGGTGCGGCTGACCCGGCAGGTCAGCGGCGTGGTGGAGGTGGTCGACGCGCTGGGCTACGCGGTCGACGACGCCCCGCTGGCGGCGCTGCGCTTCGGCGGCGGCACCCCGGCCGGCGTCGCCTGAGCCTCGACGTTGAGGTCCGGCGGCGCCGCCGGACCTCAACGCTCCGCGAGCGCATCCAGCACCAGCGCGGCGGTCCAGCTGAACGCCGGTGAGCCCAGCCCGGCGCCGGTGTCCGGGTGGAAGTACTCGTGGCAGCCGGCCCGGTCGACCAGGTCGAGCAGCGACTCGCGCAGCCCGGCGGCCAGGTCGGCCCGCCGGTGGGTCCGCAGGCCCTGCCACAGCAGCCAGCCGGTGCTCACCCAACTCGGCCCGCGCCAGTAGCGCAGCGGCTCGAAGTCCGGCGCGGTGCGGTCGTACGTGGGCAGCGGCCGGTCCATCCGCGCGGCCAGGCCGAACCGGGGCGAGCACGCCTCGGCCAGCACCCCGGCCACCTGGAGCGGCGGCAGGTCGGGCAGCGCCAGCGGCATCAGCCCGAGTACGGTGCGGGCCGGCACGAGCCGATCGGTGCGCAGGTCACGGGGGCGGAACGTGCCGGTCACCGGGTCCCACAGGCGGGTGACGAGCGCCTCGGTGATCCGGGTGCCCCGGTCGCGGTGCGGCCCGGGGTCGGCGCCGATCACCGTGGCGATCCGGGCCAGCGCGTACTCCGACACCCCCAGCGCGGCGTTGACCAGCGGACATTCCACCAGGAACGGGTGCCGCCCGAGCAGTCCGTCATCCCGGTAGCGGCCGGCCCGGTAGCCGTCGACCAGGGTGACGTAGCGGGCGTAGTCCAGGTCGGTGGGTCGCTGCGCGGCGTCGGCGTGCGCGGTGTCGTGCCGGCGGTACGCGCGCATGACCGCCTCGTCGGCGGACACCGCGGCCAGCGGGGCGTCCCAGGCGGGGCTGTTGTCCAGCCCGGACTCCCACGGGTGCACGATCGCGGCGAGCCCGCCCCCGCCGGCGTCGCGCCGCCCGGTCAGGTAGCGCTGCTGGGCGACCAGCCGGGGGTAGAGCCGGCGCAGCGCGGCCACGGACGCCTCGGAGGGGGCGCGGCGGTGCACCAGCCAGGCGGCCGGGGCGTGCACCGGCGGCTGGACGATGCCGGAGGTGGCGGCGGCCGGGGCACCGTCGGCGCGGGCCGAGTCCCAGAAGTCCGGCCCGGGGAAGTATGTGCCGACGCGGGAGGCCGGGTTGAACACGATGTGCGGGACGCGCCCGTCCACCCACTGCGCGGCGAACAGGGTGCGCAGCTCCCGCCAGGCCCGGTCCGGGCGGACGTGGGCCAACCCGATCGCGGTGAACGCCGAGTCCCAGCTCCACTGGTGCGGGTAGAGCGTGCGGGAGGGAACGGTGTGACCGTGTTCCCAGTTGGCGTCGAGCGTGGTCACGGCCAACTGGCGCAGTCGGCCGTCGCGTTCCGCGCCGGCGCGCACCTCGGTGGTCAGGCTCATGCGGCGGCCCGCCGCGGTCCGGCGTGGCCGAGCACGGCGGCGGCCTGGCGCAGCGCCTGCACCGGCTCGCCGCGCAGGCGGCACTCCACGGCCAGCCAGCCGGGATAGGCGACGTCGTCCAGGGCGGCCAGCAGCGCGGTCCAGTCCAGGTGCCCGGCGCCGGGCTGGTGCCGGTTGGAGTCGCTGACCTGAACGTGCCCGAGGTACGGCGCGGCGGCGCGCAGCGCGGCGAGCGGATCGTCCTCCTCGATGTTCATGTGGTAGGTGTCGGCGAGCACCCGCACCGCGGGCGACCCGACCGCGCGGCACAGCTCGACGGCCTGGTCGAGCCGGTTGACCATGTGGTCCTCGTACCTGTTGAGCGGTTCGAGGAACAGGGTGACCCCTTCGGCGCGGGCGTGCTCGCCCAGCTCGCCCAGGGCGTCGACGAGCACCGCCCGGTCGTCCTCGGGCGAGCGGGGCGGCTCGAACGGCGGCAGCCGGCGGGAGAACATGCCCCAGGCGGCCGGGGTGGCCGCGCCGACCCCGCCCAACTCGGCGATCACCGAGAGCTGGGAGCGCAGGTTGCGGACCGCGTCGCGGGAGCGGTCCGGGTCGAAGTCGCCGATGAAGTGGTCCATCTCCACGCAGACGGTGGGGGTGGGCACCCCGTCCGCGTGGGCCCGGCGCAGCTCCGGCAGGCGGCGGGCCAGGGCGAGGTCGCCGCGCCCGCGTAGTTCGATGCCCTGGTAGCCGAGGGACACGGCGAGGGCGTACTTCTCGGTCAGGTCGGCGCCGGGGAGCAGCTGCTCCTGGCAGGCCAGTGGAATGGTCATTCAGAACCTCAGCACCACTTGGAGGATGTCACCGTCACCGCGGTCGAGCAACGTCAGGGCGTCGGCCACCGCGCCCGCGTCGACGACGTGGCTCACCAGCGGCAGCGGATCGACGCTGCCCTCGGCCACCAGGTCCATGAACGTGTGTACGATCCGGGTTCCGGGCCACCGGCCGGCCGTGCCGGGTACCGGTTCGGGGCCCGAGACCTGGGCGGCCACCAGCTGAATCCGGTTGTGGTGGAACTCCTCGCCGAGTTCCAGCCCTTGCGCGTACCCCTGGTAGAAGCCGGCGGCGACGACGCGGCCGGCGTGTGCGGTGGCGCGGATCGCCTCGTGCAGCGCCGGGTAGAAGCCGGACAGCTCCAGGCAGACGTCGGCGCCCCGGCCGCCGGTGGCGGTCCGCAGCGCGGCGGCGGGCGAGTCGGCGGCGTCGACGACCCGGCGGGCGCCGAGGCGGGCGGCGTGGGCGAGTCGCCCGGGGACCGGGTCGACGGCGACCACCCGGGCGCCGGACAGCACCGCGAGCCGGGTGCCGAGCAGCCCGATGACGCCCTGGCCGAAGACGCCGACCCAGTCGCCCAGGTGCACGTCGCCGGCGAGCACCGCGGTCAGCGCGATGGCGCCGGGGCGGGCGAAGACGGCGGCGAGCGGGTCGACGCCGGGGGCGAGCGGGTGGGCGGCGTGGGCGGGGAGCACCGCCTCGGTGCGGTGGCCCCAGATGCCCCAGACGAGTTGGCCGGGCCGCCGGTCGGCGACGTCCGGCGCGACCTCGACGATCTCCCCCACCTCCTCGTAGCCGAAGCCCACCACCGGATACGCGGGCACGGCGTCGCGGGTGATGAACATCCGGGCGGTGTCGTTCCACTCCTTGCGCAGGCGTGGGTTGCTGCCCCGGTAGAGGGTCAGTTCGGTGCCCGCGGAGATGCCCGAGTAGTGGGTGCGGACGCGAACCTGGCCGGGGCCGAGCGGCTCCGGGGGGCAGGGCTCCAGGCGGATGTGCCGGGGCCCGGCGAGAGAGACAACCCAGTTGTCCATGGCGTCGCTCCGAAGAAAGTGCCGGCCTTGAGCCTAACCCAAAAAATGGGCATATGTGATTAGATTGATGAATCGATGGGTATTAGCGACAGGCCGTGCGCTTTTTTCGAGAAGGAGTGCCACCGATGCCATCACCTTCACCACGGCTGCTCGCCGTCAGCCTGATCCTCGCACTGACCGGATCCGGAATGGCCGCATGCAGCGAAGACGACCAGAAATCCGACAACACCCAGATCACCGTCTGGAGCCTGGAGGACGTGGCGGACCGGGTCAACGCCACCAAGGCGATCGTCGCCGACTACACCGCGAAGACAGGTGTCAAGGTCAACCTGGTCACCGTCAACGAGGACCAGTTCCCGTCCCTGATCGCCTCCAGCGCCGCCGCCGGCGACCTGCCCGACGTGGTCGGCTCGGTCTCGCTGGCCGGGGTACGCACCCTGTCCGGCAACGAGCTTGTCGACACCGACGCCAACGGCGCGGTCCTCGACGCGCTCGGCCGGGACACCTTCTCCCCCCGCGCGCTGGAGCTGACCGGCGACGACGGCAAGCAACTCGCCGTGCCCAGCGACGGCTGGGGGCAACTGCTCGTCTACCGCAAGGACCTGTTCGCCGCCGCCGGGCTGGCGGTTCCCGACACCTACGAGAAGATCACCGCCGCGGCGGCGAAGCTGAACACCCGGGGCGTCGCCGGCATCACCGCGGCCACCGCCCCCGGCGACGTGTTCACCCAGCAGACTTTCGAACACCTCGCGCTGGCCAACAACTGCCAGCTCACCGACGACTCCGGCAAGGTCACCCTGGACTCACCGGAGTGTGTCGAGGCGTTCCGCTTCTACGGCGACCTGATGCGCCAGCACTCCGTCAAGGGTGCCCAGGACGTGGACACCACCCGGGCCACCTACTTCGCCGGCAAGGCGGCCATGGTGATCTGGTCCCCGTTCATCCTCGACGAGCTGGCCGGGCTGCGCGCCGACGCCCGCCCCACCTGCCCGCAGTGCCAGTCCGACCCGACGTGGCTGGCGCGCAACAGCGGTTTCGTCACCGCGATCAAGGGCCCCAACGGCACCGAACCGGCCCAGTACGGTGAGGTCAGCTCCTGGTCGGTGCTCGACGGGGCAGCCGACCCGGCGAAGTCCTTCGTCCAGTACATGCTCTCCGACGGCTACCCGCGCTGGTTCGGCATGTCCCCGGAGGGCCGGTTCCCGGTGCGCACCGGCACGCCGGAGGACAAGCAGAAGTTCCGCACCGCCTGGAACACCAGCCCGGCCGGCGTCGACACCAAGAAGCCGCTGTCGGCGATCTACGGCGAGGACGTGCTCACCACGCTGCGCGAGAGCCCGGACACTTTCCAGCGCTGGGGGTTGACCCAGGGCCAGGGCAAGCTGGTCGGCGCGATCCTCGGCGAGTTGCCCGTACCCAAGGCGCTGGCCGACGTGGTCGCCGGCAAGTCCGACGGGCGTGGCGCCGCCGAACGGGCCAAGAAGGACGTCGAGGCCATCGCCAAGGGCGTCAATTGACCACCACCGCGCCGGAGGCCGGCCGCTCCCCCACCGGGGAGCGGCCCCGCCCACCCGGCCGCCGACCACTGACCCTGCGCCGCCGCGAGTCCCGCGCCGGGCTCGCGCTCGTCGCGCCGACGCTGCTCGTCGTGCTCGCGGTGATCGGCATACCCATCGTCTGGACCATCCTGCTGGCCTTCCAGCGGGTACGACTGGCCACTCTGCGCAAGAGCGGCCTGTTCGGCGAGCTCACCCTGGACAACATCGACCGGGTGCTGCACACGCCCGGTTTCGCCGACACGCTCTGGATCACGGTGCTCTACAGCATCGGCGGCACCGCCGGGTCGATCCTGGTGGGTCTGGTGGCGGCGCTCGCCGTCCGGGGCCCGTTCCGGGGCCGCACCCTGGTACGCGCGTCGATGCTGCTGCCGTACGTGGCCCCGGTGGTCGCCATGACGTTCGTGTGGCAGGTGATGCTCGACCCGCAGCTCGGCATCGTCAACGACTGGGGCAGGCGGTTCCTCGGCTGGGACCAGCCGGTGCCGTTCCTGTCCCAGGAGTCCACCGCGCTGTGGACCGTGATCGCGTTCGAGGCGTGGCGCTACTTCCCGTTCGCGTTCCTGTTCCTGCTGGCCCGGCTCCAGGCGGTGCCGGGCGAGTTGGAGGAGGCCGCCCTGGTCGACGGGGCCACCCCCACCCAACGCTTCCGGCACATCCTGCTGCCGCAGCTGATGCCGGTGATCGCGTTGATCGGCGTGCTGCGGTTCATCATGACGTTCAACAAGTTCGACGACGTCTACCTGCTCACCGGCGGCTCCGCCGGCACCGAGGTGGTGAGCGTCCGGGTCTACCAGTTCCTCACCGCCCGCACCGACGTCGGCGCGGCCGCCGCCCAGGCGGTCGTGCTGGCCGTGGTGCTGCTCGTCTTCGTGGCCATCTACCTGCGCTTCTTCGGCGCGCGACGGGAGGCGTGATGGATCGGGACCGGGTCGAGACGGTGAGCCTGCGGTGGCTGCGCCGGCTGGTGGTCGCCGGCTTCCTGCTGGTCACCCTGCTGCCGTTCTGGTACATGCTGGTGCTGTCGGTGCGCCCGATCGAACGCCTGCTGCTGGAGCCGGGGTCGCTCTGGGTGCCGTTCGGCGAGTTGACCGTCGCCACGTACGCCGAGGTGTTGAGGTCCACCTCCGACGGCGGTCAGGGTTTCCTCACGTTCATCCGCAACAGCGGGTTGGTGGCGCTGGCGGCCACCGCACTGACCCTGGTGATCGCCATTCCCGGCGCGTACGCGGTCTCCCGCCTGCGGTTCTTCGGTCGCCGGCAGGTCAGCGCGCTGTTCCTGGCGGTCTACCTGTTCCCGTCGATCGTCATCGCGATCCCGCTGTTCGTGGTGTTCACCCGGGCCGGGCTGCGGGGGTCGCTGTTCGGGCTGGTGCTGGTCTACATCTCGCAGACACTGCCGGTGTCGGTCTACATGCTGAAGAACTACTTCGAGACGATCCCGATCAGTCTGGAGGAGTCGGCGGCGATCGACGGGGCCAGTCGGCTCGGCATCATCCGCCGGGTCAGCCTGCCGCTGGCCGCTCCGTCGGTGATGGCGGTCGCCCTGTACGACTTCATGATCGCCTGGAACGAGTACCTGTTCGCGCTGCTGTTCATGGTCGACCGGCCGGACCGGTGGACCGTGTCGCTGGGGCTGTCGCTGCTCGCCGACGGCGTCGAGGTGCCCAAGACCGTGCTGATGGCCGGCTCGGTCATCCTCACGCTGCCGATCGTGGTGCTCTTCTTCGCCGGGGAGCGGCTGCTCACCGAGGGGCTGACCAGCGGCGCCGAGAAGGGCTGAGCCGCATCGGGCCAGGAACGTGCCGGGACGCGCCGGCACGTTCCTGGCACTCGCCTGACCACACCCGGCAAGATCAGTTACGGTGGCCCCATGGCCAAGCCGACCCGCTGGGTGACCGACACCAAACCCGGCCACTCGCAGTGGTACGTGGACCGGTTCCGCCAACTCGCCGCCGAGGGCGCCGACCTGGCCGGTGAGGCCCGGCTGCTGGACGCGCTCGTCCCGCCCGGCGCCCGGGTCCTGGACGCCGGCTGCGGCACCGGCCGGGTCGCCGCCGCGCTCGCCGCGCGCGGGCACACCGCGGTCGGGGTGGACGCCGACCCGACGCTGGTCGAGGCGGCTCGCGCCGACCATCCCGGCCCGCGCTTCCTGGTCGCCGACCTGGCCGAGCTGGACCTGCCCGCGCAGGGCGAGGCGGAGCCGTTCGACGCCGCGGTGCTCGCCGGGAACGTGATGGTCTTCGTCGCCCCGGGCACCGAACGCGCCGTGCTCGGCCGCGTCGCGGCGCACGTCCGGCCGGACGGCCTGGTCGTGGTCGGCTTCGGCACCGACCGGGGCTATCCGGTGGCCGACCTGGACGCCGACGCGGTGGCCGCCGGGCTGCGCCCCGAACACCGCTTCGCCACCTGGGACCTGCGCCCCTGGCGCGACGACGCCGAGTTCGCGGTGACCGTGTTCCGCCGGCCCGCCGACTGAGGCCGGCCGGCACTCCTACTCAGGCCGGGCCGGCCACCGTGCGGCGCACTCCCGCTCAGGCCGGTGCGGCGCACTCCCGCTCAGGCCGGTGCGGCGCACTCCCGCTCAGGCCGGTGCGGCGCACTCCCGCTCAGGCCGGCGCGGCCACCGTGCGGGCGGATTCCGGGTCCAGCGGGCTGCCCGCCGGCAGCAGGTCGACCAGGCCGGCCGGCAGGCGCACCGGGCGCACCCCGGTGTAGCCGAGCATCCCCGGCACGTCCGCGCCGGTCAGCGCGTACCGCCGGCCCAGGTCGGTGACCACGCACACCGCGCCGCCGGTGGCACCCGGCGCGGCGACCGCCTCCACCAGCGCGCCGCGCCCCGGTTCCACCACCACCTGGTCGGCGAGCCCGCCGCGTGCGCCGGGGGCGGACCCGGTACCCGCCTCGGGCACGGTGGCGCCGAGGTGCAGTTCGCGTACGCCGGCGTCGTCACCGGCCCGGGCGCAGAGCGTGCCGCCCTCGGCGGCGGCCAGCGAGGGCGGCGCGGCTGGCGGCGCGGTCGGTCCGCCGGGCACCAGGTCGGGCTGTTTCGGCACCGCCGCGAACCGGCCGAGGGTGATCGGTTTCGGCTCGCCCTGGCCGGTGCGGGCCAACAGCAGCGCCGCCTGCAACTCGGTGATCCCGGCCAGCCCGGCCCGCTGCGCCACCGCGTACTGCCGCCCGCCCCCGGAGTTGCGCACCAGGTAGACGTCGCCCACCGCGGCGTCGGTGACCTGCTCGGAGGGCGTACCCAGGGCCCCCACCGGCGGCGGGGCCAGGTCGGCACCGGCCGGCAGCGTGTTGAGCAGCGCCGCGGCGACCGGTACGGCCCGCTCGCGGGTGGCGGCCAGCGCGGCGAGCACCCGGTCGGTGTCGCGCAGCGGGTAGCGGCGGTCGTGCCAGAGCAGGTGCAGCCCGCCGTCCGGGTGCCGCACCAGCAGGCCCTGGTCGCCCAGCGGCCGGCCGCCGGTGGCGTCGCGGCCGATCAGCAGCGCCGAGCGGGCCGCACCCGCTCCCGCCTCGCCGCGCCCCGCCTCGCCGCCGGCCACCGAGCAGAGCGTCCAGCCGCCCCGGACCAGCCGGTTCGACGCGGGCAGCGAGTCCGGGGCGTCGGCGATACCCAGCGGCAGGCCGCGCGGCACCCCGTCGATCGCCCGGCGGGTGACGAGCACCGTCTTCGGCTGCTCCGCCCCGATGATCAGCAGGGCCGAGGCGTAGTTGAGCACCGGGTGCAGCTTCTCGTCGCGATAGACGAACCGCGCACCCGACTCCTTCTCCACGATGACCGCGCCGGTCTCGCGCCAGGAGTCGCCGCCGCCGGTGAACAGGCCGTAGAGGGCCACGCCGCCGAGCGCGATCGCGGCGACCAGGACGCTGGCCAGCCCGGCGCCGGCCAGCCGGCGGAACGGCGACTGGGGCGGGTCGGTCTCCCGCATCACCAGCGCGGCGACCGCCCGCTGGACGGTGAACTGGTACGAGTGCAGCTGGTCCTGCCGCGACGCCATCGGGTCCCTTCCGCCGGGTTCGTCGGCGCACAGGATAAGCGCTCCGTCGATCCCACGGGGACCCTCCGTATCCCCCGCTCCGCCCCGCCCTGCCGATCTTGCACTCCCCGCCCCGGCATAACAGGCATTCGGCGCGAAATGTCGACGGAAACTGCAAGATCGGCGAGGCGAGGCGAGGGCGGGTGGGAGAAGTGGCAGGTCGGTACCCCCGGGGGTATGGTGGGCGCGGGAGGTGGGACGTGAATCTACGACCCGAGATGACAGCCGACGCGCTGACCCGGCTCAAGCGGGCCCGGGGGCAGCTCAACGCCGTGATCGAGATGATGGAGAACGGCGAGGACTGCCGGGCGGCACTGACCCAGCTCGCCGCGGTCTCCAAGGCCATCGACCGGGCCGGCTTCAAGATCATCGCCTCCGGCATGCGCCACTGTGACGCCGCTCGGCAGGCGGGCCAGGAGCCGGAGATGACCGAGGAGGAGCTGGAGAAGCTCTTCCTCGCCCTGGCCTGACCGGGGCGACCAGCCCCGACCGACCCGACCAGCCCCGACCGGCCGATCGCCACCGCGCCGCCGTGTCAGCACGGCGGGAGCGGGTAACCCACGCCCGGAGAAGAACCCGGGCACGAGTCTATCGCCTGCATACCCCCGGGGGTATGCAGCACCGAGGGGAGAACAACACGTGACCGTCGAGGTGTCCGTCATCGCCACGTCCTCGCTCGGCGACCGCAGCTACCTGGCCACCGACGGCCGGGTGGCGATCGTGGTCGACCCGCAGCGCGACATCGACCGCGTCCTCTACCTGGCCGGCGCCAAGGGCGTCCGGATCACCCATGTGGTGGAGACGCACATCCACAACGACTACGTCTCCGGCGGTCTCGAACTGGCCCGTGTCACAGGTGCCGCCTATCTGGTCGCCGCCGCCGACACCGTCGGTTTCGAGCGGACCCCGGTGACCGACGGCGACACCGTGCCGGTCGCCGACGAGCTGCGGCTGCGCGTGGTCGGCACCCCGGGCCACACGTTCCACCACCTGTCGTACGTGCTGGACGAGGCCGGCCCCGACGGCTGGACTCCGGTCGGCGTGTTCACCGGCGGGTCGCTGCTGTTCGGCACCACCGGCCGCACCGACCTGCTGGGCCAGCAGCACGCCCACGAACTGGCCGAGCACCAGTACGCCTCGGCGCGCAAGCTCGCCGACCTGCTCCCCGACGGCGCGCAGGTGTGGCCGACGCACGGCTTCGGCAGCTTCTGCTCGGCCAGCCAGGCCGACGCCCCCGAGTCGACGATCGGCCGGGAGAAGGAGGCCAACCCGGTGCTGCGGCTGGCCGCCGACCGGTTCGTCACCGAGACGCTCGCCGGACTGGACGCGTACCCGGCGTACTACGCGCACATGGGCGTGGCCAACGCCGCCGGACCGGCCCCGGTCGACCTGACCCCGGCGACCCGCGCCGACGCCGCGCAGTTGCGCCAGCGGATCACCGCCGGCGAGTGGGTGGTCGACCTGCGGCACCGCAAGGCGTACGCGGCCTCGCACCTGGCCGGCACCGTCAGCCTCGGCCTGGACGGGCCGATGTCGACCTGGCTCGGCTGGCTGATCGACTGGGGTGTGCCGGTCACCTTCCTGGCCGAGACGCCGGAGCAGGTCGCCGACGCGCAGCGGGAGCTGGTCCGCATCGGCATCGACCGGCCCGCCGCCCAGGCCACCGGCGTACCGGAGCAGTGGGCCACCGACGCGTCGGAGCTGCGGGAGCTGGCCATGGCCGACTTCCCGGCGCTGGCCGCCGCGTGGGCCGGGAACATCCCGGCCGGGCTGCCCGCCCCGCAGGTCGTCCTCGACGTGCGGCTGACCAACGAGTGGACGGCCGGGCACATCGAGGGCGCGGTGCACGTGCCGCTGCCCGACCTGCCCGGACGTCTCGCCGACGTGCCCGCCGGCACGGTCTGGGTGCACTGCGGTTCCGGCTACCGGGCCGCCGCCGCCGCGTCCCTGCTGGCCAACGCCGGCCGCGACGTGGTGCTGATCGACGACATGTTCGGCCGGGCCGAGGCGGCCGGCGTCCGCCTGACCTCCGCCCACTGACCTCCCGTTCCCGCCCGGCCGGCGCGACCCCGCGCCGGCCGGTGTTCCACCGTGGGAAAACCACGGCACACCGTCCACGAAGGAGATCCGCAGCATGACCACCACCATCCCCTCGACAGTCGACGCGGCCACCCTGCGCGAGCTGATCGCCGCCGGCCGCACACCCCGTCTGCTTGACGTTCGCACCCCCGGCGAGTTCGAGGCCGCGCACATCCCCGGCGCCTACAACGTCCCGCTGGACCTGCTCCGGGAGCACCGCGAGGAGCTGCGCGGCCACCTCGACGAGGACGTGGTGCTGATCTGCCGTTCGGGCGCGCGCGCCAGCCAGGCCGAGCACGCCCTGGCCACGGTCGGCCTGCCCAACCTGAAGGTCCTCGACGGCGGCATGCTGGCCTGGCAGGCCACAAACGCCCCGGTCAGCCAGGGCCGGTCGCGCTGGGACCTGGAGCGTCAGGTACGCCTCGTCGCCGGCACGATCGTGCTGGTCAGCATCCTCGCGTCGGTGTTCGTGCCGGGCCTGAAGTGGGTGGCCGCCTTCATCGGCGCCGGCCTCACGTTCGCCGCGCTCACCGACACCTGCGCGATGGGCATGCTGCTGAGCAAGCTGCCGTACAACCGGGGCGCGAGCTGTGACCTGGACAGCGTCGTCGACCAGTTGCGGAGCGGACGGTCGTCGTGACCACCCTGCTGCTGACGCTTGCCGGCGCGGTGCTGATCGGGGTGAGCCTCGGTCTGCTGGGCGGTGGCGGCTCGATCCTCGCCGTGCCGCTGCTGGTCTACGTCGCCGACCTGCCCGCGAAGGAGGCCATCGCGACCTCGCTGCTGGTCGTCGGCGTGACAAGCGCCGTCGGCGTCCTGCCGCACGCCCGCGCGCACCGGGTCCGTTGGCGCACCGGGCTGGTCTTCGGCGTGGCGGGCATGGCCGGCGCGTACGCGGGCGGCCGGCTGGCCGCGTACGTCCCGGCGGGTGTGCTGCTCGTCGGGTTCGCCGTGATGATGCTGGCCACCGCCACCGCGATGATCCTCGGCCGGCGTGCCCAGGCCGCAGGTGCGGCGCCACGCAAGCTGTCGATGCCGCGGGTGGTCGGCGACGGGGTCGTCGTCGGGTTGGTGACCGGCCTGGTCGGCGCCGGGGGCGGCTTCCTGGTCGTGCCCGCACTGGCCCTGCTGGGCGGGTTGCCGATGCCGGTCGCGGTCGGCACGTCGCTCGTGGTCATCGCGATGAAGTCGTTCGCCGGCCTGGCCGGCTACCTGTCGGGTGTGTCGATCAACTGGGGCCTGGCTGTCGCGGTGACCGCCGCCGCCATCGTGGGCAGCCTGCTCGGTGGCCGGCTAGTCGGCAGCGTCCCGCCCGACGTGTTACGCCGGGTGTTCGGCTGGTTCGTGGTGGTGATGGGTGTGTTCGTGCTGACCCGGCAACTGCCCACACCGTGGGGACCTGTCGTGGGAGCGCTTGCGGCAGCCGGTACGGTCACCGGGGTGGTGTGGGGCCGTCGAAGGAGGGTGCACAGTGGACAGCAGCGCCTGGGATCGCCGCTACACCGACACGCCCGGACTGGTGTGGAGCGCTGAGCCCAACCGGTTCGTGGTCGAGGCGGTCACCGACCTGACTCCGGGCGCGGCGCTCGACGTCGCCGCCGGCGAGGGGCGCAACGCCGTCTGGTTGGCCGGTCAGGGCTGGCGGGTCAACGCGGTGGACTTCTCGACAGTCGCCGTGGACCGGGGGCGGGAGTTGGCCGCCGCCCGCGGCGTGACGGTCGACTGGCGGGTCGCCGACGTGACCACGTACCGGCCGGTGCCGAACAGCTACGACCTGGTGCTGATCAGCTACCTGCACCTGCCCGCCGCCGATTTCGCGGCGGTGCTCGCGGCGGCCCGGTCGGCGCTGCGCCCGGGTGGCACGCTGGTGGTGGTCGGCCACGACCTGGCGAACCTGCGCGGGGGCACCGGCGGCCCGCAGGACCCGAGCCTGCTGCTCACCCCGGAGACGGTGGTGGACGGCCTGGCCGGGTTGCGGGTGCGACGCGCCGAGACGGCCCGCCGCCCGGTGTCGACCCCCGACGGCGGCACGGTCGACGCGCTGGACACCGTCGTGGTGGCCAACCGGCCCGCCGACTGAGCCTCCGGCGACCCCGTGGGCGGGGCACGCACCCGCCCGGCCGTTTCGCCGGGGGCGGGTCGGGGCCGGCCGGTAGCATCCGGTGACGGATCGGCGGAGAGGACACCGGTGGGTACGCGTTTCGAGGAACTGGCCTGGCGGGAGACGCCGATCGGCGCGATCAGCCTGCGTCGCCGCCGGGATCCGGCGCTGGACGCCGAGGTGTACGAGGTGAAACTCGACGACGAGTACCTCATGTCCAGCGCCTTCCCGGTGGCGGAGATCGAACTGGCCCGGCTCGGGCTGGCCCCCCTGGCCGGCGACGCGCTCGACGTGGTGGTCGGCGGGCTGGGCCTGGGCTACACCGCGCGTACCGTGCTGGAGGACGCCCGGGTGGGGTCTCTGCTGGTGGTCGAGGCGATCGAGGACGTGATCGACTGGCACCGCCGGGGCCTGCTGCCGTTCGCCGCCGGTCTGGCCGGCGACCCGCGTACCCGGTTTGTGCGGGCGGACTTCTTCGCCGCGGTCGCCGACGGCGGCTTCGACCCGGACGAGCCGGGGCGGCGCTTCCACGCGGTGCTGCTGGACGTGGACCACTCCCCCCGGCACGTGCTGCACCCCGGTCACGCCCCGTTCTACACGGTCGACGGGTTGCGGCGGCTCGCCGCGATGCTGCACCCCGAGGGGGTGTTCGCGCTCTGGTCGAACGACCCGCCGGACACGGAGTTCCAGCGCACGCTGACCGAGGTGTTCCCGACCTCGGTGGCGCACGTCGTCCGGTTTCCCAACCCGTTGCAGGGCCGGGAGGCGGCGAACACCGTCTACGTCGCCCGGCGGTGACCTCCCGCGCCGGGGCATGGCCGCGCCGGTACCGGGAATGCGCCTGGTCACCCTACGACGGGAGGTCGTGAGATGCGTACGGTGCTCTGGGTGGTCGGCGTGGCCGCCGTGGTGCTCGTCCTGCTCGGGCTGGTGCTGGAGGCGGTCCGCTGGCTTGTCATCATCGGCGTGATCGCGCTGGCCGTGGTGATCGTGGTGGGGATCGTGCAGGGCCGGCGGACGATGCAACGGCACTCGGCGGGCCGCCGCTGAGCGGCTTCCGGTGTGACCGACACGGCAACCTACGAAAGCGTAGGTTACCGGCGGGTCACGTTAGGCTGGGGCGGCAACCCCGTGACGAGGAGAACCGCGATGGACGCCACCGACCAGCGGCCCTGGGTCCGCAGCTACGCTCCTGGGGTGCCGGCCGATGTCGCGGCCCCGGACGGGTCCCTCGTCGACCTGCTCACCGACGCCGCCCGCCGGTTCGGGCCCCGGGTCGCGCTCGACTTCTACGGCGCCACCACCACGTTCACCGAGCTGGCCGACCAGGTGGCCCGGGCCGCCGAGGCGCTGCGCCGGCTCGGCGTCGGCCCCGGCGACCGGGTTGCCCTCGTGCTGCCCAACTGCCCGCAGCACGTGGTGGCCTTCTACGCCGTGCTGCGCCTCGGCGCGGTGGTCGTCGAACACAACCCGCTCTACACCACCGCCGAGATGCACCGGCAGCTCAGCGACCACGGCGCCGAGGTGGCGATCGTGTGGGACAAGGCCGCGCCGCTGGTGGCGGGCGGCGGCGCCGTGCGTACCGTGGTCGCGGTCGACCTGACCTCGGCGCTGCCCCGGCTCAAGCGGTGGGCGCTGCGGCTGCCGCTGCCGAAGGTCCGCGCCACCCGGGCCGCGATGACCGCGCCCGCACCCGACGCGCTGGCCTGGTCGGAGCTGGTCGCCGCCGCCGGGCCGCTGCCCGCCACGCATCCCGCGCCCGGCGTCGACGACGTGGCGCTGTTGCAGTACACCGGCGGCACCACGGGCGAACCCAAGGGTGCGGTGCTGACCCACCGCAACCTGCGGGCCAACGCCGCGCAGGGCCGCGCCTGGGTGCCCGGCCTGCGCGACGGCGCGGAGACCGTGTACGCGGTGCTGCCGCTGTTCCACGCGTACGGGCTGACGCTCTGCCTCACGTTCGCCGTCAGCATCGGGGCGACCCTGGTGCTGTTCCCCCGCTTCGACCCCGACCAGGTGCTCGACGCGGTCCGCCGCCGCCCGCCGACGTTCCTGCCCGCGGTGCCGCCGGTCTACTCGCGACTGGCTACCGACGCCCGCGAACGCTCCGTCGACCTGACCAGCATCCGGTACGCCATTTCCGGCGCGATGTCGCTGCCACCGGCCACCGTGGAACTGTGGGAACAGGTCACCGGCGGCCTGCTGGTCGAGGGGTACGGGATGACCGAGACGTCCCCGATCACGGTGGGCAACCCGGTCGCGCCGACCCGCCGCCCCGGCACCGTCGGCGTGCCGTTCCCCTCCACCGACGTACGCATCGTCGACCCGGAGGACCCGAGCCGCGACCGCGCCCCGGGCGAGGCCGGCGAGCTGCTGGTACGCGGGCCGCAGGTGTTCTCCGGCTACTGGCACCGGCCGGAGGAGACGGCGCAGGTGCTGCTGCCCGGTGGTTGGATGCGCACCGGCGACGTCGTCACCATGGACGACGACGGTTTCATCACCGTGGTCGACCGGATCAAGGAACTGATCATCACCGGCGGCTTCAACGTCTACCCGTCGGAGGTGGAGGACGCGCTGCGCCGGGTGCCCGGCGTACGCGAGGCCGCCGCCGTGGGCCTGCCCGGCGCCCACGGTGAGGAGGTGGTCGCGGCGGTGGTGCTCGACCCGGCCGTGGCCGGCACACCCGAGCAGATCCGCACCGCCTGCCGCACCCACCTGGCCGGCTACAAGGTCCCCCGCCGGATCGTGACCGTGGACGACCTGCCCCGCTCCCAGATCGGCAAGATCCTGCGCCGCGAGGTGCGCGACCGGCTCCTGGCCGGCCGCTGACCCGTCGCCCTCAGGCGACCGGGTAGCCCATGCTCGCCACGTCGGCACGGACCTCGTCGAGGGACGCCTGCGGGTTCACGGCCCGCACCAGCGCCTCGGTGAGCGGCAGGTGGGCGACCACGGCCGCGACCGCGTCCCGGTCGACTGCGCTCTCGTGGTAGTCGCCGGCGAACTCCACGAAGCCGTCCACGATGTCGTCGCAGAGGATCTCCAACATCGGCGACCCGTCCGGCCCGGTGTGGTCGTACGGCCCGCACAACGGCGGGAAGGCGATGTCCGCGCCGGCGTGCCAGCGGTCGTCGCCGGCGAGCCGCCACAGAACGGCGGTGGCGAGGAACTGTCCCTCGTCGCAGAAGGCGGGCTCGTCCACCAGCCGGCGGAACTCCGCCGGCAGGCCGTCGAGCAGGCCCGGCCACAGCTCAACGTCGTCGTCGGCGTACGGCGACATGGACGACTCGTGGTCGAAGACCCGGATGAGGGCACCCTCGGGGGTGAACACGACCGCCCACTCGTCCCCGCTGCCGTTGCTCATCAACGCCGCCTCGTCCGGCCCCCAAGCCGCGTCGTAGGTGTAGTAGGGGTGGCCGCCGTCGATGAGACGTTCCAGGACGGCCAGCGCCCGGCACCGCTGCCGGAGCAGGTCGATGTCCGGCAGCTTCACGGCGATGTCGTACGCGGTCACCGCGCGACCGTACTGCACCGCACCGACACCACCGGCCGGTCTCCCGTTTACGGGCGCGGCGGCCCGGGTAGACGGCCGTCTATGGTGGATTCACGGGGCAAGTCCGTCGGCCGTTACCTCATGCGACTCGTCGGTGGGGTGGCCGTCATCGTCGGCCTGCTGGGGGCCGTCTCCAGCCTGGCTGACGGCAACCTGGTCGGGATCGTGCTCAGCGCCGTGTTCATCGGCGGCGGCGTGTTCCTGCTCAAGCGCTCCGGCGGCAGTCCACGGACGGAATCCGCGCCGCACGCCGCTCCCTGACGCGCCGCGTCGCGCCGGAACGTGTCGGTGCTGCCGCCTACGCTGGGTCGATGGTCGACAGGCGTCAGGTGTTGAACTTCCGCGTCCGTGCCCAGCAACTCGACCGGGCCGCGGGCACGCTGGCCGACACCACCGTGCTCGACATCGGCGTGCAGGACACCGGTCCTGACGGCAGCCGGTGGGCACTCGAGGCGCGCGGTGTCGATTCAGCCTCGCTGTCCGCCGAAGGGCTCGTCCTGCTGTGGACGGTGCGGGGCGCCCCGCACCTCTACCGCCGCGCTGATGTCGGCCCGGTGGTCGCCGCGGTCGCACCGTTCTCCGACGCCGACGCGGCCAAACGCGTCTACGACGCGGCCAGGCCGTTGAAGGCGGCCGGGATCGGCGTCGTCGCCGCGCTCGACGAGGTGGCGACACAGATGCGGGCGATCGTCACCGAGCCGACCGTGAAGGGTGAACTCTCGGGTCGCCTCGCCGAGGTCATGCCCGAGCCCTACCTACGCTTCTGCCGTCCGTGCGGCGTCGTCCACCTCTACGAGATGCCGTTCCGGCTGGCCGCCGTGCGGGCCGGACTGGAGCTGCGGCTGGACACCTCGCCGCCGGTCCTGGAACGCATCCCCGACTTCGCGCCCGGCGAACCGGGTGACCGGTTCGACCTCATCCGCGCCTACCTGCGGCTGTTCGGCCCGGCCACCCCCAAGCACGTGGCCGACTACCTCGACGCCCCGGTCAAGGAGGTGAAGGCCCGCTGGCCGCAGGACGTGGTGGAGGTGCCCGTCGACGGTGAGACGCGCTGGCTGCTGGCCGCCGACGAGGCGGCGCTGGCGGCGGCCGGCAGTGCCGCGACCCGCCTGCTCGGCCCGTACGACCTGTTCCTCCAGGCCAAGGACCGGCCGACGCTGGTGCCGGACGCGGCACGGGCCAAGGAACTGTGGCCGGTGCTGGGCCGCCCCGGTGCGGTCCTGACCGACGGTGAGCTGGTCGGCACCTGGCGGCCCCGCAAGTCCGGCCGGACGTTCACGGTGGCCGTCCAACCGTGGGTCAAGCTGTCCGAGGGCACCCGACGAGCCGTGGCCGAGCAGGCCGAACGCCTCGCGGCCTACCGCGCGGTGACGCTCACCGGCGTCGACGTGGCCGACTGACCGCTAACCGGTCAGGCCGACCGCCGCCCACGCCGAGGCGGTCAACTCCAGCGGTCCCTCCGCGGGAAACATCGACGCGCACCTGTCGCGCAGCGCCGCGCGCCCGGCCGCGTCGAGCCCCTTGACGTACTCCCCGGCCGGGGCGACCCCGAACGTGTACGGCTCCCACCACTCCTCGAAGCTCGCGAAGCTCGCCCGAACGGTGAGCACCGTCGACCGGACGTCGCGCAGCCCGGCGGTGGCGAACAGCTCGGCCAGCTGGCCCTCGCCCACACCGGCGAGACCTGACTCGTCGCGTGCCCGCGGGTCCAGCGCCCGCACCGCACGCCAGAACACGGTGAGCGGCCCCCGCTCGCCGGCGTGGTCCCACACGCAGGCGGCCACCACTCCCCCGGGGCGGGTGACCCGGGCCATCTCCCGCAGGCCGGCCACCGGGTCGGTCATGAAGTGGACCACCAGTTGGGCAAGCGTGACGTCGAAGCCGTCGTCGGGAAACGGCAGCTGCTCCGCCGACGCCCGGAGCACCTCGACGTGCGGCAGCCGTTCCCGGGCCGCCGCGACGAACGGCGCCGACGGGTCGACACCCGCCACCGCGTCGGGCCCCAGCCGCGCGACCAGCTCCGCCGTCAACGCGCCGGGACCGCAGCCGACGTCCAGGGCGCGCAGCCCCGGGGTGACACCGGCGGCGTCGGCGAAGCGCACCGCCAGCTCATCGGCGTACCGGCCCATGAACCGGCCGTACATGTCCGCGGCGACATCGAAGCTCACCGGCCCACCCTAGCCGCGCCCTGGCATGATCACGCTCATGATTGTCTGGCTCAACGGCGCCTTCGGTGTCGGCAAGACGACCACGGCGCGACTGCTCACGGACGCGCTGCCCGACGCGCGGCTGTTCGACCCCGAGTTCCTCGGTTCGATGCTGACCGCGTTCGTCACCCCGCCCACCGGCGACTTCCAGGACCTGCCACTGTGGCGTCACCTCGTGGTCGAGACGGTGACCGGCCTGGACCGGCACCACCCGGGGACGTGGATCATCCCGATGAGCCTGCTCGACCCGGCGTACCGCGGGGAGATCCTCGGCGGCCTCCGCGCCCTCGGCGTCGACGTCTGCGAGGTCGTGCTCACGCTTCCCGAGGACCGGTTGCGGGCCCGCATCGACGCCGACCTGCTCGAGGTCGGCGCCCGCGGCTGGCGGCACGACCACGTCACTCGCGCGGTCACGGCGTTCGCGTCCCTGACCGACGCCCATCCCGTCGACGCCTCCCCCGCGCCGGAGCAGGTGGTGGAGGCGATCACGGCCCACCTCGCCCGATGACCGGGGCCCGGCGACCGGCGCGTGGCACGATGCTCGGCATGTCCGAACGCGCGTTGGTGTTCGGGGCGGCAGCGGACGCCTACGAGCGGTTCCGCCCCGGCTACCCCGAGGAGCTTGCCGACCTGGTGCTGGCGTACGCGGACCGACCGGTCCGGACCGCGCTGGAGATCGGCGCCGGCACCGGCAAGGCGACCCGCCTGTTCGCCCGGCGCGGGATCGCCGTCACCGCCACCGACCCGGACCCGGCGATGCTCGCGCACGTCCCGGCGGACGTGCGGAGGGTGCGGGCCGCGTTCGAGGACCTGCCCGCCGGCGAGCGCTACGACCTGGTGTACGCGGCGGCGTCGCTGCACTGGACACGCCCGCAGGGACGGTACGAGCGGCTCGCCGCGCTCCTGACGCCGGGCGGAGTGTTCGCCTCGTTCGGCGGTCCGACGCGGCTGGCCGATCCGGCTGTGGTCGAGGCGGTGGACGCGGCCCGGGCGGCGTACCTCGTCAGCGACGAGATCCCGTCGCCGGACGGGACGTCACCGCAGGAGGAGATGCAGTGGCCGGGCACGGAGCTGCGCCGGGCCGAGTGGTTCACCGACGTCCGCCAGTCGGTGATCGAGCGGCGGATCACGATGGGCGCCGACGACTACGTCGGTCTGCTGTCGACCGTCTCGGCCTATCTCGAACTGCCGCCGCCCCGGCGGGACCTGGTGTTCCGGCGCATCCGGGACGTGCTGCCCCCCACGGTCGAGGTCACCGCCGACATCACCGTCCACCTGGCGCGGCGCCTGCCACGCTCCTGATCAGCGCGGCGGTGAGTGACATCGACACCGGTCCTAACCCGGCCGCCCCTGAAGCTGCTGGAGACCGATGACACGAAGCAGATCGAGCTTCTGCTCGTCCTCGGAGTCCGGTGCGGCCGTCATCATGACGATCGTCTGGTCGCCGGGGCCGCCCGTGAAACTGTCGCAGTCCACGACGATGTCCCCCACCAGCTCCGTGTGCAGGGTTTTGCGGCTGGTACGCAGTTCTCCGACCGTCCCGGCCTGCCAGCGGCGGGCGAAGTCGGGGGACGCCTTGAGCAGACGATCGACCAACTGCGGGATATCCGGATCGTCCGGGTAGCGGCCGGCGGCGGTACGTAGGTGACCGACGAGGTCTCGCGCGTACGCCTCATCGTCCTCGGGGGTGTGCGTCACCGGGATGGAACCGGCGAAGTACATTCAGGTGACATTGCGCTCCAGCCGGGTCTGGCTCGACGGGTCGCCGAACAGGGCTGCCCAGAGCGGATTCCACAGCACCAGTTCACCGATCGCGGTGTGCACGGCCACCGCCACCGGTGCGTTGCGGAACCGGTCCACCATCCGCTGCGCGCTCGGAGTCACCTGCCGGGGCACCATCCCGGCCGGCGGAACGGCCGCACCCACGACCCGGAACAGGTGGTCGCGTTCCAGGTCGGTCAAGCGCTCGACGGAATGGACGAGTTCATCGCCGAGGCGGTCATGCTGAACGGCGAACCGGGAACCCGGGACGATGTCCTCGCCGACATGCGGTCCATCCTCGACGCCGTTGCGGACATGCACTGGGAGGTTCGGGAACTGCTGTTCGACCGCGACCGCATCGCCGCGCGCGTGGTCAACACCGGCACCCCGGTGAAGGAGTGGCTCGGCGTCGCTCCGACCGGCAGGTCGTTCGAGATCGTCGAGTACGCGATCTACCAGGTCAGCAACGGCCGATTCGTGCAGATGACGAACCTGCACGACTCAGCCGACGTGCGCCGGCAGCTGACCGCCTGACGAAGGATGGGCGGCGAGGGTGTGTCGACGTCCGCGTGCGGGCCGGTGGGGTGATCGAGGTGGTCAGTTGGTGAGCCGGCCGCTCGGTCCAGGCCCTAGAGGTCCTGGACCGGGCGGCCGAAGGTGACGGCCTCCCGGACGAGCCCGGGCGCGCGCTGCGCGAGTGGCGGATCAGGCCGCGCGCCCAGCGCGTCGTTGACGGTGGAGAAGGCCAGCCGGAACGCGACGAGCGTGGTCGCCTCGAAGATCTCCTGGTCGCTCAGGCCGGCGTCGCGCAGCCGGCGCGCGTCGCCCTCGGTGGTGGCGTTCGGGTCGCGGACAACCTGCCGGGCCCAGCCGGCCAGCGCCGTCTCCCGTTCGGACAGCCCCGGGTCCACGCCGCGCAGCACCCGGGCGGCGGTCGCCTCGTCGCTCAGCTCGGCCAGCCGGGAACCCCACGCCAGCGCGCAGTAGGAGTCCTCGCGGGCGGCGGCGGTGGCGGCGACCAGCACGGCCACCTCCCGGGACGACAGCGTGGAACCGGCCAGCAGGTCGGCACGCGTGTTCTGGAACGACGCCAACACGTCGGGGCGCCAGCACCAGACCCGGGTGAGGTTGTTGACGTAGCCGTCGGAGGCGAGGTCGTCCCGGTACGCGGCGGCGACCGCCGGGGTGGACGGCGGTTCGGGAAGGAAGGCGGCGGTCATGCCGGCAGTGTGCGCCACCCGGACGGGTCCCCACAGGCTGATCAACGACAGTACGATCCGCGCATCCGGCGGCGGGGGGAGAAACATGATCGAGGCGGTCTTCTTCGACGTGGGCGGGACGGTTCTCGACGAGTCACGCGAGTTCGCGACCTGGGCGGACTGGCTCGGCGTGCCCCGGCACACGTTCTCGGCGGTCTTCGGCGCGGTGATCGCCCGGGGTCAGGACTACCAGGAGGTGTTCCGGGCCTTCCGGCCCGACTTCGACCTCACCGCCGAACTCGCGCGCCGGGTCGCGGCCGGCGATCCGGAGTCCTTCGGCGAGGCGGACCTCTACCCCGACGCGCGGGCCTGCCTGGCCGCCCTGCGGGCGCAGGGGCTGCGCGTCGGCCTGGCCGGCAACCAGCCGGAGCACGCCGAGGCGACGCTGCGCGCGTTGGGCCTGTCGGTTGACGTGATCGGGACGTCGGCGGGCTGGGGGGTGGCCAAGCCGTCGCCGGAGTTCTTCGCGCGGGTCGTCCGCGAGGCCGGCGTCGCCCCGGGCTCGATCCTCTATGTCGGCGACCGGCCGGACAACGACGCCCGCCCGGCCATGGCCGCCGGCATGGCGGCGTGCCTGATCCGGCGTGGACCCTGGGGCCACATCCTGGACATGCCCGCCGTGGCACGGCGGTGCCTGTTCCGCATCGACTCGCTCGACGAGCTGCCCGGCCTGGTCGCCGCGCACAACGCGACCGCCGGGTAGGACCGCCCTGACCGGTGGCGGCCTGGGCGGTCCCGAACCGGCAGGCGGCTAACCGAACCGGTCGGCCAGAGCCGTCAGCCTGGTGACGTACGCCGGCCAATCCTGCCCGTCGGGCAGGTTGCTGTTCTCCCGGCGCAGGCCGACCGCGTTGTCGTGCTGCTCGCGGAGGATGTCGGCGTGACCGGCGTGCCGGCTCACGTCGCTGATCACGTGCACGATGATCCGGCCCAGCGTCACGGTCCGGTCGCCCGGCCACCACGGCACCCGCCCCGGCGCGTCCAGCGGCAGCGCCTCGATCGTCTCGTCGGCGAACGCGCCGACCCGCCGATACAGGTCGATCAGACCGTCCTTGGTCTCGTCCTCCCGCGCGTACCAGTCGGCCTGCGGGTCGACCTCGTACGCCTCCAGGGGCAGCAGTTCCGCCGGGGTGGGGAACTCCCGCCCGAAGGTGGGCCCGAAGTAGCCGGCCTCGACGTTCAGGCAGTGCTTGACGATGCCCAGCAGGTTGGTGCCGGTGCCGGTGCGGGGCATCCGCACCTCGCGTTCGCCGAGCCCGTCGAGCTTCCAGAGGAGATCCTCGCGGGCCGTCCGGAGGTATTCGTGCAGCGCAGCCTTCACGTCGTTAGCCATGGTCGACAGTCTCGCGCAGTCGGCGGGCCGGCGGGTGCCCGCCGCTCAGGCTTGTCGGCCTCACCCCGCCACGGCGAGCAGGAACGCCTGGTCGTCACGTTCCCCGCCGGTCGGCCGGCGCACCAGCCGGCACACCTCCCGTAGGCCGGCGGCGTCGACCCGGGCGCAGACGTCGTCGGCGGTGTAGCGGTGACGCGTCAGTGCGATCTCGTGACCGAACCGGCGGTACGCCGGGGCTACGTCCCAGGTGCCGTGCCCGGCCTGCCAGCCGACGAGCAGATGGCCGCCCGGGCGCAGGACCCGGGCCGCCTCGGCGAAGATGCGCGGCTGGCCGGCGGGCGGCGTATGGATGATCGAATACCACAGCATCACCCCGGCGAACCGGCCGTCGGGGAAGGGCAGCTCGGCCAACGAGCCGACCGTGAACACCAGGTCCGGGTGATCACGTACCGCCATGGCCACCATGCCCGGCGACAGGTCGACACCCGCCACCGCGCAGCCACGGTCGGCCAGGTACCGGCTCATCCGGCCGGCGCCGCATCCGGCGTCGAGGACCGGCCCGCCGGCGCCAGCGGTAACCACGGTGGCGAAGGCGTCGACCATCGCGAGGTCCAGCGACGCCTCGCATCGGGTGTCGGGCAGGTGGGCGGCGTAGTCCGCCGCCACGGTGTCGTAGGCCCGCCGCACGCCGCGAAGGTCGTGCCGGGCCGAGGGAGACGAGGTCACCGGCGGGAGTATGTCAGCCGGGCTACACCGATCCGCCGGTGTTCCGGATCATCTGCCGGAGCACCTTCAGCGCCGTGACGTAGTCCGCGTCGTCGACGCCTTCGTGGATCCGGGCCCGGATCGCGGGCACGTGCTGCTTGAGGCTGCTCCGGGCGCCCTCCCCCGCCTCGGTGATCCGCAGTCTGCCGCTCTCGTCACGGGCGAGCCACCCGCGCTCCAGCAGGACGTCCGCCTCGGCGTCGAGATCGTCCTCGGCACGCAGATACGAGGCCATAGCCTGCCGCAGCTCGGGCACGGTCCGCCCGCCACCGCCGGGCAGGAGGTCGTTCGGGGACAGGTTACGCAGAAGCCACAACTGGGGCTGGGTGAAGCCGTGCGCCGCCTGCTGGGCTCGGGTGAAGGCGATGAGCGACTCGTACGCGACGCCCGTCCAGTAGGCGGCCGGCTGGCCCGCGAGCTCGGCGTCGGACAGTTGCTGCGTCGTCATGGCGATCCACCTCCGGTGGTGAACAGGTGAGCACGACTTTACGACCTCAACCTCGCTTCAGCTCAAGTCGCGAGGGGCGTCGCGAACCTCTCGGCCTCGGCATGATGGGGCGCATGCGGGTAGCGATGGCCACCGACGCGGGACACCCCGGCCGGGCCAATGAGGATTTCGCCGGTGCCGTTCCGTGCGGCATGGTCCTGGTCGACGGCGCGGGTGGCATCGCCGGCGTGGACAAGGTCTGCCACCACGGCGTGGCGTGGTATGCCACCCGGCTCGGCGGCGCCCTCCTCGGCGCGCTGGCCGAGGAGCACAGCCTGCGCGACGTGCTGGCCGGGGGCATCGCGCGGATCACCGACGAGCACCGCGACACCTGCGACGTCACCCACCCGATCAGCCCGTTCGCGGCGGTGGCGATGCTCCGGTTCTCCGACGGCCTGGTCGAGCACCTGGTCCTCGGGGACGCGGTCGCGGTCCTCGGCCGGACGACGGGTGAGCCTGTCGTCGCCCACGACCCGCGCGAGGTGGTGATCGCCCGGTCCTTCGAGGAGCGGCTGAGGGACGTGCCCGAGGGCGGCGAGGAGCACCGGCGGCTGCTGACGGAGCTGCGGGGCCACCGGAACAGCCCGGGCGGTTTCTGGGTCGCCAAGGACGACCCGCGGGTGGTGGCCGAGGCGGTCACCGGTGAGTGCCCGGCCGGCGAGGTGACCGCGGCGGCGCTGCTCAGCAACGGCGCGAGCCGCCTCGTGGACACGTTCGGGCGCACCGACTGGGCGGGGCTGCTGCGCCTGCTGGAGACCGGCGGACCGGCCGAGGTGATCCGCCGGGTCCGGGAGATCGAGTCGCGCGAGGGCGTCGTCACCGACGACGCGACGATCGTCTGCCGGCTCTGACCGCCGGGACAACCCGGGTGCGCGGAGGGCGGTCCTCCTGTTGACTGCGCCGATGGACCGTCAACGGCTGAGCAGCATCGCGCACACGCACCATCCGATCGCGGCCCCGATCTCCGGCGTCAACCTCAACCGGCTGCTGCGCCGGGCCGGCCGCCGACCGGCGGCCCGCATCCTCGATCTGGGCTGCGGCGAGGCCGCGTGGGCGTTGCAGGCCCTCGCGCACTACCCGGACGGGCACGCCGACGGTGTGGACCTCAGCCCGTACGCGCTCGAACGCGCCGCGGACGCCGCCGCCGAACGCGGCCTCGCCGACCGGCTCACCCTGCACGAGCGCGACGCCCGCGCGTACGCGCCGGACGGCGACTACGACCTGGTGCTGTGTGTCGGGTCGACGCACGCGCTCGGCGGGTTCGGCGAGACGCTGAGACTGGCCGGCCGGCACGTCAACGCCGACGGCATCCTGATGGTCGGTGAGGGGTTCTGGCAGGTGCCGCCGACACCGCGGGCGCTCGCGGCGCTGGGCGCGAAACCGGACGACCACGCCGACCTCCCCGGCCTGGTCGAGGCCGCCGAGCAGGCCGGCTGGACCCCGGTGTACGCGCACGTCAGCGACACCGCCGAGTGGGACGACTACGAGTGGTCGTGGACCGGCTCGCTCACCGAGTGGGCGCTGGACAACCCCGGTCACCCGGATGCCGCCGACGCGCTCACCGCCGCCCGGGAGCACCGCGACCAGTGGCTGCGCGGGTACCGCAACATGCTGGGCTTCGTGACGTTCGTGCTGCGCCGAGCCTGACATACCGGACAGCGGCGCGAGTCGCACCCGAGCGCGGTCGGCCGGGGCACTATCGTGCGGACGTGCAGATCCGTTTCACCGTGCCGGCCGACCCCACCTACCCGGGCCGGGTGGCCGCCGCGCTCGCCGCCGTCCGGCTGCGTCGGTTCGGTCACATCGGCGCGGTCCTCGCCGCGGTCGGGGTGGTCGGTTTCCTCGCCTCGCAGGCGTCGGACCGGGGTGACCGGTTCACACCGCTGTACACCGCGTTGATCGCGGCCGGCGCACTGTCCATGCTGTACGCGCCATGGGTGCGGTGGCGCGCCCGGCGCCGCTCCGGCGGCTACGCCGTCGAGGGCGCCTACGACATCGACGAGAAGAACATTCTGATGCGCAGCGGTGCGGAGTCCGGCGGCATCGCCTGGGACGGCGTCACGCGGGTCACCGAGACCCCGGATTTCTGGATCGTGCACGTCGGACGGATGCCGGCCACCGTGATCCCCCGGTGGCTGGTGTCCGCCGAGGACGCCGGGACGCTGCGCGCCTTCATGACCGAACGCGGACTACTCGACACCCCTTGACCATATATTGATTGACTGTATATGTTGCCTCGGTGAATGAGATGCGTGAGGCAACCTTCCTGATCCTGACCGCGCTGGCCGACGAGCCGCGCCACGGCTACGGGATCATCCAGGAGATCGCCGGCATGTCCGGCGGTCGCGTCAACCTGCTGCCCGGCACGCTCTACGCCGCCCTGGACCGCCTCGTCGCGCAGGGCCTCGTCGAACTCAGTCACGAAGAGGTGGTCGACGGCCGGCTGCGCCGCTACTACCGGCTGCGCGCCGACGGCCAGGCCGAACTGGCGCGCCAGACCGAACGGCTGCGGCAACTCGCGTCCGCCGCCGAGTCCCGGCTGCGCGCCCTGAAGCCCCGCCCCGCCTGACCCCCACCGTCGCGGCCTCATAGGGAGACACCCATGCACCGCTGGCTGCTGCTGGCCTACCCCCGTGACTACCGCCGGGCACGAGGAGCCGAGATCCTGGAGACGGTACGGGACGTCGGCGCGGCCCACCGGCGTACCCGAGTGGCCGCGAATCTCGTACGCCATGGTCTGCGCGCCCGACTGGGACGGCCGGCGAGCCGTTCCGTGGTGGCCTGGGCGGCGGTCTTCGCGATGGCCTGTGGCTTGTTCGCCGCGTCGTTCGGCACCTGGCTCGCCTGGCTCGGCTCCCGCCCGCTCGACCACCGGGACCTCGCCGCCGTGGTCGGGCAGCTCTACCCGGACCGGCAAATCAGCCACCTCGACCAGGACAACCCGCCCGCCGTGTTCCTCATCTACGGCCACCCGCTCGACAAGGATTTCCTGTCCGAGCTGCTGCTCGGCGACGGCGCCGAGTACGCGCTGGCCGAGCTGACCGCGTCGTTCGACCAGGCGCCGGCCGCCGGGCTCACCGAGCTGCGGCAGCGCCTGGACAAAGCCGGGTGGGAGCGGAGCGCGCCCGTCTACACCAACGCCTACGATTGCGTCGCCGACAGCCCGGGGTGCGACCCGGCGTCCATCCCCTCCGACATCACCGTGTACGCCGAACGCGACGACCACATCCTCACCGTGGAGCTCAACGCCGATGGCTCGATGGGCCTCACCCTCAGCCGCGCCACCCCCGGCACCGCGTATCCCGCCGGTCTGCTCGCCTTCGCACTGGGCACCGTCGGCGGCTGGATGGTGTTCGGCTGGGCCAGCCGCCGCACCGAGGGACGGCGCCCGGTGGTGCAGGCTCCGGTGAAGTTCCTGTACGGCGTCGCGATGCTGTTCTGGACCGCGCCGATCCTGCTGGGCGTGCCGTTGATGCTCACGCACCACCTGAACGAGCCGCATCCGCGCTGGCACGTGCCGTGGGAGTGGCTCGGCCAGCCCACCCTGTCGCTGCCGTTCCTGCTCGGCACGGTCCTGCTGCTGCTCGCGCTGGGCCTCGCGGCGCTGCCGCACCGGCGCCCGGCGGGCCCTACCCTCGCCGGGGCGTCGGAACCGGCGGTCTAGCAGCGCGCCGGCTCAGCTCGCCGGGCATCGCGCGCCGGGGGCGGGCAACGTCAGGTCGACGAGGTACCTGTCCACCACCGCGGTCGTGCAGTCGTTGCGCTGGTAGGTGCCGTGGCCCCAGCCCTCGTAGGTGACGCCCGTGCCGGCCAAGCTGCCGGGCGACATTCACCGCCCAGGCGTGGCCGGTACGGGGATCGTGCCGGGCGTTGAGCAGCAGCAGCGGTGTGCGGGTGTGCACCGTCAGCTCGTGCGGCGGGTTGCGGACCGGTGACGGCCAGCCCAGGCAGACCTGCGCGGCCACCAGGCCGGCGCCGTACCGGACGGACGGGGCGACGGCTCTGGCCTCCCGGACCAGACCGGCGTACTCGGCGTAGTCGCGCACGACAGCCGGACCGTCGGCGCAGAACGCCGCGGCGGCCACCGGGAGGTTGACCGCAGGTGGTGGCGTACCGGCGTCCATGTCCCGCACGATCACGGCCAGTTGCGGCCAGCGTGGGCCGGCGAGCAGGCCGAGTGCCACAGCGGTGACGTCGAAGGCGGTACGGGGGGCGTACTCCCCTCGACCTGATGGTCGACGACCAGGACGCGGCGGGTGCGGCGGTCCTCGCGCTCGGCGCGCGGCGGTTGCCGGGCGACCACGTGTACGCCGATCCCGCCGGTCACCCGTTCTGCCTGATCAGGCGCCCCGCCTGGGCGTCGCGCCGGGCCGCTGGCTGGTGCAGTTCGACGTGGACCTCCCGGCGGAGGCACGCCACGTCGAGTTGGTGCTGTCGCCACTCTGCCGGAACACCGCCTGCCTCGGGGAAGTCGAGGCTCCGCGCTTCACGAGGACTCCGGGTAGGAGATGAACTCCAGGAGGCTTCCGTCCGGGTCGCGGAAGTAGACGCTGGTCCCGGCGTCACCGGCGCCGAATCGTCGAACCGGTCCCGTTTCCACCTCCACGTCGTGCCGCCGCAGGTGCGCCACCGCATCCTCGATCGGCCCGGCCCAGACGAAGCAGATGTCGCTGTTGCCCGGCCGGACGGGAAGGCGGGCGACGTTGTCGCCCAGGTCGTCGCCCGGCCCGTGCACGTTCAACTGGTGCGGACCGATCCGGAACGCGACGCGGTCGCCGTCGACGCCGATCACGTCGGCGCCGACGACGTCGCGATAGAAGTCGGTGGCGGCCTGCCAGTCCGACACGGCGATGACGACGTGGTCAAGTCCAGTCACGGGCACCATGCGTCCACCATAATGACGAAACGGCTTTTCCTCGACCGGGTCTGCGGCGAGCGCGGTGGGCGTGACCGCGACCCGGCGTCACACCCACCGACCGTCACCGCGCCTGTCAGCGGCCCGCCGCGCGGAGCATCGCGTCCGTCTCCGGGTCGGGCATGATTTCCCGGACCTCCTGGGCGCAGCGACACGAGACGGCGATCTTGGCAGCCCACTTCAGCGCCTCCTCGCGCGAGGCCACGTCGAGGATCACGAACCCGCCGATGACCTCCTTGGTCTCCGGGTACGGCCCGTCGGTGACCACCCCGTCCGTGCCCACGATGCTCGCCTGCTGGCGTTCGAGCCCGGTACCGAACACGAACACCCCGGCGTTCACCGCCTCCTGGATGACCGCATGCGCGACCTTGCCCACCTCGGGCATCTCCTCGGCGGGGATGTGGTCCATCGCGCCGTCGTCGAACGAGATCAGGTACCGCGGCATGCCATGACTCCCTTGTTCCGGCGACCCTGTCCGGCCGCCCCTCACCAGCACTACGAACGGCCCGACCCGAATCCGACGTTATGGACCCGAATTCAATGCTCCTCGACGACGACGAAGATGAAGCATCACCGACAGGCGGAAACCCGCATCGGCCGTGCCGACGGTTCCCGGGCCTCGGTCGTCGAACCTCGGCCCGGTCCCCTCGTCAGTCTCAGTCCATGGCGATGTAGAGCCGCTGGCCGGCGGGCCGGTAGCCCACGCGCTCGTAGACCCGCCACGAGTCCTCGCCACCGGCCTCCAGCCAGGCGACCTCGGTGCCGGCGACGAACAGCCGCCGGCTCACCTCGGCGGTGATCGCGGACGCCAGCCCTCGGCGACGGTACGGCGGGCGCACGGCGATGCCGGCGACCTCGCTGACCGCGCCGACGGGCACGGCCGCACCGCCGCCGCCCGCGCAGGTGCCGTCATCGCTGACCGCCATGACGGCCACACCTCCGGCGTCCTGCTGGTGCCGCAGCCGAGCCACGTCGGCCTCGGAGGCAGCCGAATCCTCACCGAACGCCTCGTTCTGCGCGCTGATCAGCGCGGCGCGCTGGGAATCGGCACCGGGTTCGCACAGGTGCAGGTGCTCCGGTACGGGTGGCGACGCCAGCGTGCCCGGCACACAGATCAGGTACGTGTGCCGGGCTTCCACGGTGAAGCCGGCGGTGGCCAGGAGCGCCTCCAGGTCGGCGGCGCAACTGGTGACGTACTCCAGGCGGGGTTTGCGGTCCGCGGCGCGGAACGCCGCGACCAGGGCGGTGACGTCGGCCGCGGTGACGACGGTGCCGGGACGCGGCGTCGCGTAGTTGATGTGCGGGCTGGTCGTCGTCGGGTCGAGCCCGATCACGAAGGGCCCCACCTCGACGGGCGCGGGCCGGCGGGACAGGTTGACGACGACGGACTGTTGGATGCGGACATCCATGCTCAACGTGAACCTCGATGCATGAGAAAGCTGCGATGGGCGGAGGAAACGTCGGGCCGCTCCACCGTGCCGCAGGCACGCGACGATCGTCCGTCGCGCGGTCGACACTCAGGCGGCCGCTCGGCCTACCCGGATCACAGGCGTCATTCCTTCATGCAGAGTGCCCACGCGGTTCGCGTGTGCTTCCGTCATCTTGGCGGAGCCGATGTGCACCTGTCAACGGCACACCGGACAGCGCAGGTGAAGCACCCGGTCGCCCGAAATCACCACGTCCGGGTACGGCGTCCATGCGTACCTCGTCGACCAGGCCCGGGTCAGATGGTGAATCCGCCGTCGACGTTGACCGTCGCCCCGGTCACGTAACGCCCGTCCGGTCCGGCGAGGAAGGCCACCGCGGCGGCCACGTCCGCCGGCTGCGCGTAGTGGCCGAGGGCGGTGAACCCGTTGATCGTGTCGGCGTCAGGGCCGTCGGCCGGGTTCAGTTCGGTGTCGGTCGCCCCGGGATTCACCAGATTAACGGTGATCGCCCTGCCGCCGAGTTCGCGCCCCAGCGCCTTGGTCAGGCCGATCAGGGCAGTCTTGCTCATCGCGTACAGCGAAAAGCCCGGGAAGACCGCGCGCTCGGCCACGTTGCTGCCGATGTTGACGATGCGCCCGCCGGCCGGCATGTGGGGCACCGCGGCCTGCGTGGCGACGAACGGTGCCCGGACGTTGACCGCGATGGTCTGTTCGAACTCGTCGAGACTCAACTGCTCCAGCGGGCCGAGCAGGAACGTGCCCGCGTTGTTGACCAGGATGTCCAACCTGCCCAGTTCGCCGACGGTCCGGTTCACCGCCGCGATCACCGCCGCCGGGTCGGCGCTGTCGGCCCGCACGGCGATCGCCCGCCGACCCGCGGCCATGATCTGGTCCACCACGTCGTCGGCGCGTCGCCGATTCTGCTGAAACGTCAGAGCCACATCGGCGCCGTCCCGCGCCAGGCGCAGGGCCACCGCGGCGCCGATGCCACGGCCACCGCCGGTGACGAGAGCGACCTTGCCATCGAGTGCGTTGTTCATGGTGGAGAGCCTTGTCGAAAACGGGCCAGCCGTCCGGCGGGGATCGGACGCCGCGTTCGCGCGTCGCGAACTCGGCCCCGCACAGCGCCTCCGGCTGCCCGCGAAGGAGCCGTCTGACGGACGCTCAGGCGCTCCCTCGCGAGGCACTACCGGCCGTGGCATCATCCGCGCCGCGCGACTGCGCCCCCGTACAACCGGACACGGTGGTCGACGTCGCGGTCCGGCTCGCCGTACCCGAAACCCGCCCCCGGGCCGTACGCGACGTGCGCCAGCCACTCCTCGTAGTACCAGCTCGGGCTGCACGCGCACCCGGTGAACCGGAAGTTGGCCCGATGGCGGCCCACCTGCCCCGCAACGAGCGTGAACAGCCGTGCGGACACCGACGGGCGCGGATACGCCGCCGACCCGGGCAACCGGTCCACGACGACCGACGCCCGGTCGTACCCGAGCCACAGCCCGACCTCACGGGCCAGGGCGACGCCTCCGGCGCGTACCCCTTCTCGGCCTTGGTAGCCGACCGCCTGGTCGGCGAGCACGTCGTGGACGACCACCTCGGCCTCCGGCAGCGGCCCGGGCAGCGGTCTCGCCCGGACGAGGCCGCGGCGGGCGTTCGCGGCGGGCGCACCGCGGGCGGCTGCGGTCCACCGGACGCGGACCCGCTGAATGAGGATCACCGGTCAGGTGTACCCGGAACGTCAGCAATCAGCGCGGTATTAAAGGTCTCCCGGTTGGCCTCGACGTAGGCGCCCTCGCGCTCGGTCGGGCCGTGACGAGATGCAGCACGCCCAGGCCATGTGGGCCACGTCCTCCAGCGGGTCGCCGGGTGCCGCGAAGTCGAAGTCGATGACCGGGATGTCAGAGGCGACTCATTGCCCAGTTCATGGCGAGGTAGAGCCGCTGACCGGCGGGCCGGTAGCCCACGCGCTCGTAGACCCGCCACGAGTCCTCGCCACCGGCCTCCAGCCAGGCAACCTCCGCACCGACGACGACCGCTTGTTGGATGCGGGCATCGGCTCGCTTGTGATTCGAGATCGCGGCCGTCATCCTCGTCAGGTGGAATGGACGGACGACCTGAACGTGCGGCTCGCTCGGGGAACATCGGTACGCGCCCTCGTCCGCTATCTCCGTGCGGCCAACGAGGAGGGGTCGCGCCGTCGCGATGTCCTCGCCGTCCTGACCGAGCGGTTCGCGCTGTCCTTCGACGACGCGCGGCTCGCGATGGACCGTGTCGGCGGCGGAGTGGTTCGTGCCGCGTCCGGCAACCCCGCGAACGAGCCGGACCCCGTCAAGGACCCGCTGGCGTGGACCTCGTACCGGCTCGAACTCGGCCTGAGCGTCGAGGACCGGGATCCCGGGCCGTCGCCCGAGCAACGGGCGGCCGCGCAGGCCCTCCTGGAACGGGCCAGGCGTGGTGAGCCCACGCGTGGCACCGAGGACGTCACCGTGGCGCTCGAGGTCGCGCGGCTGGCAGTCGCGTCGCAGGAGAGGGATCGGATCCGCTTCCACCTCCTCCTCGAAGCAGCGACGGCACTGTCGGTCGCAGCCGAGGCGTGCATCGCTCGACTCGGACAGCAGCCCTGTGCCGCGGAGGGTTCCCAGGAGTGGGTCGACGGTGTCGCGCTCGCCGCGGCCGCCCGTGAGGTCACCGCGACCTTCGCCGCCCAGCCCGATCCGGAGCTTGAGGAGCGCGGCCTCGACCTGGTGGGGCGCATCGTCACCCGCCTGCTGGGCCAATGTCATGCCTTCGTCGGCCGGGCGATGATCGAGTCGGCCCGCTGCGCCCTGCGCAACGGCGGTCCCGACCGGGCCGCCGCCCGCGCCGAGGCGGTGGTGGCCGACTTCGAGGTGCTGCTCGATCGATTCGAGGTCGACGTTCCCTTCGACGAGGACGTCATCGCCGTGGAGTATCTGCGGGCCGCCATCGACCTCCTCATCGAGGTGCGCGGCCGTTCCGCCGAGCTCGATGCCCTTCGCGACCGGACCGAGCGGGTGCTTGCCGGCTCGTCAGTCGACTGAGGTGAGGAGCGAGAGTGTCGGTCCCGGCCGCTAGCCTGCCGGCGTGATGAAGGTCGATGTGGAGAAGGCCGCGCTGTGTGAGTTCCTGGAATATCAGCGGGTCAGTGTCCGGGCCATCCTGGCGGATCTGGACCTGACGTCGCTGCGTACGCCTGTCCTGCCCTCCGGGTGGTCGCCGCTCGGGCTGGTGGAGCACCTCGGGCATGCGGAACGCCACTGGTTCCAGGAGGTCTTTCGTGGCTCCGCCGAGCCGTTGCCCTGGCCGGACGAGAACACCCCACTCCGCACGACTCGATCGCCGTCCCAGGTCTTCGGCTTCTATCGCGACCAGTGCGACATCTCCGACGCGATCATCGCCGCGGCCCCGTTGTCGGCGACGCCGGCCGGCCGGCATCCGGACGAGACGCTGGCGTCGCAGACCACCGACCTGCGGCGGATCGTTCTGCACGTCATCGAGGAGACCGCCCGGCACGCCGGCCACCTGGACGCCGTGCGAGAGCTGATCGACGGGCGCACCGGGCTCGGGCCGCGCTGATCCGAACGGAGAAGTGCTCGCCGTGCAGACCGGTCAACGGCGCACCCGGTAGCGCAGGTGCAGCACCCGATCGCCCTGGAGCACCACGTCCGGATCCTCCAGCAGGTGCTGCGCGTCGACCGACCCGAAGTAGCGCTTGCCGGACCCGAACACCACGGGTACGACGTCCATGCGTACCTCGTCGACCAGGCCCGCGGCGAGCACCTGGCCTCCGACCTCGCCGGCGGCGACCTCGACGATGCGGTCCCCCGCGAGTTCCTGCGCCCTGGCCACGGCTGCCTCAACGCCGTCGACGAAGTGAAACGGCGCCTCGGCGTCCCAACCCTCGGGTGCCGGCCGGTGCGTCACGACGACCACGTGGTCGACCCCGCTCGGCGGTGTCCCGTCCCAGCCGTCGGTCAGGTCGAAGACGTGCCGCCCGACGACCGTCACGCCGATCCGGTCCCAGTACGGCCGGATGTAGTCGGCGGACGTCTGCGACACCGTCAACGCGCCGCTGTCGTCCAACGGGACGTCACCGCTTGTCAACCAGTCGAACAGCGGGCCGGGCTGGTCGTTCTCGTCCGCGACGAAGCCGTCCACCGACACCGAGCTGTACAGGACCACAGTGCCCACGCGGGCTCTCCTCTGCCTTGGGTGCCCCCACGCTAGCGGGTCGTGAGCCGCCGTTCTTGTAGGAAATCAATCGGCAGACCCCACGGCTTGACGTGTACGCCGACGGACCGGGTCGGGCGTGGGTAGCCGAACTCGAACGCGCGGGTGGGCGTGGTGATCACGCAGCCGTCGGCGTACCCGGTGGTCTCGATGTCGGCGCCGCCGCGGACCCGCAACGGCGCCCCGAGGTTGACGATGAGCAGCGCCGCCGGCATCGGCGGCAGCGTCAGCCGGGGGTACGGGGGCGTGCCCGCCAGGTAGTAGAGGTCGTCGATCAGCCCGTCCAGCGGCGGTCGCGGCACTCTGGAGACGTACTCCACGCTGACAGCATCGCGGACGCCCCGCCGTCATCGCCGACGCCCCGCCAGGGACGGTTCACGAAAGGCCGGCGAAGATGATCGCCAGCGTGCGGGCTTGCAGCCGCTGGTCCCAGCCGCCGTGCAGGGCGCCCTGGCACACAGCGGCAAGCAACGCCATCACCTCGGGGAGCCGTACCGAGTCGGCGACCGCTCCGGCCGCCTGCGCCTGTTCGAGCAGCCCGCCCACCGCCTCTTCCAACTGACTCAGCGCATCCGGAAGCTGAATGTCCACGCCGGAGCCGGCGAGCAGGTCGACAGCTGTCTTCTTCGCCGCGGCATGCGCCACCGTGTGCGTGAAGAACGAGAAGAGGTCGCGCTTTCCGGCCTCCTCGACGAGCTGCGCGAGCAGCCGCTTCATGATCGCCGCGAGCAGGTCGTCCTTCGTGGGGAAGTGACGAAAGACCGTGCCGATGGCCACGCCTGCCCTCCGGGCCACCTCCTCGGTGGAGGCCCGGGCGCCGAACTCGGCGAAGACCACTTCGGCAGCGTCCAGGATGCGTGCCCGGTTGCGCTGCGCGTCGGCACGCAGCGGCGGCCCCTCTACCAAAATGAGCCTCCACTCATTATTCTCGGTCGTGCAAGTCGAGTCACGACTCATTATCCAGGGGACAGAGACATGACACCACGCGAGATCTTCGACACCATGCGCGCCCGCTGGCTCGCGAACATGCCCACCTACGAGGCGGACTCGCTCGCCGACGACGTGGTGATCGAGACACCGTTCGCCGCACCCGGCCACCCCACACGAACCGAGGGGAAGCAACGGGTCCTCGAGTACACGCAGGCGGGCCGGGCGGCTTTCCCGGTCCGGTTCGACGACTGCCGCAACGTGGTCGTGCACGAGACCGCCGACCCCGAGGTGATCGTGGTCGAATACGAACTGGTCGGCACCCACACGGCGACCGGGGCAACCGCCTCGGCGCCGTTCATCGGGGTGCTGCGCACCCGGGACGGCAAAATGGCCCACTGGCGCGAGTACCAGCACACCCTCGCCATCGCCCAGGCCGTCGGGCAAGCATAGAGCTGCCACCCAGGTCTACCGCCTCCCGATCGAATGGCGAGTCGGCAAGGATGGCTTGCGATGCCGACACGCTCACGCCCGCGTTCAGTAGACGTCCTCACCTGTTGGAAGGACGCGGGTCGGGAGGCGCGGCGGACCACGGGGCGCGGCTACCCGACGAGCTTCAGCGCAGTGATCACGGCCGGCTCGGTGTCGTCGATGATCGAGTGGAAGCTCGCCCACCAGGATCAGTTCACTGATCTGCCGCCGTAGAGGGCTACGAAGACGCGGTCACGCAGGATCTCGTACTGCCGGCGGCAGCGCCGAGGCGGGCCCGGCGGGCGTTGCTGAACCTGACCGCCGACAACGACTTCCGGTGGCTGGAACTGGTCAGCCGTCAGGTCCACCTCACGGCCGTCGGCCAGTCGATTCCAGTAGTGGTAGCCGACCTGGGCGCCGCCGGCGAAGACCTCGCCGAGGATCAACTCCCCGCCGAGCAGGTCCTGAATGATCAAGGCAGTCACCCCGCACTGACCACGGGCTGCGTTGCCGGCGTGCCAATCCTGCACATCGTGCGGGTCGCAGGTGTCCGCTCCCCAGCCGGCGCGCAGTACCGGACGCAGCATCTCCAGGTCGATCGCGAGAGGGACTGATCGGTGGTCGCGCTCTTCAGACGTCACCCAGGAAGGGTCGGCCCTCGACCGGGTCGAGAGTCAAGAAGTACCCGCCTCGCGTCCTGACCGGCCGGGGGTCGGTCAGCGGGCCGACTTTCCACCCCCGGAAGGGCCTACATGCCGATGGTTCCGTCGATCCGCTCACGGAGCAGGTCTGCGTGGCCGTTGTGGCGGGCGTACTCCTCGATGAGGTGGATGAGGACCCAACGGAGCGATACGCGGCCGCGCCAGCTGTCGTGGCCTTCGATGTCGAGGCCGGCGGCGGCGGTGACGAAGACGTCGGCGAACGTGACCTCGTCGTGCCACGCCTGCCAGGCCGCGCGGACGAGCGCCGGGTCGGGCGCCGCGTCGTCGAAGTCGGCGTCGGGCCTGGCCCGGGACGAGAACCGTGGGGGCGCGTCGTGACCTGCCAGGACCTGGCGGAACCAGCGACGCTCCACGTCGGCGAGGTGCCGGATCAGGCCCAGCAGCGACAGCGTCGATGGCGGCACGGACCGCCGGGCCAGGGCCTCCCCGACGTCCGAGCATTTCACCGTCAGGGTGGCGCGTTGGGCTCGCAGCATGTCGTGCAGCAGTTGCCGTTCGTCGCCGGTGGCGGATGCCGTGAACCGGCGATCGTCGACGGCGGGAAACAGCCCGCCCCTCCTGCGCGTGACGTCCGGCTCGGCGACCGGTGCGTCGGTGCGGCCGTGGAGGGGGAAGCGGCCGTTCTCGATGTGGTGGCGGGCGCGCGATCGGGCGGCGGCGGCCGGGGTCGAGCCGGTGGCGTGGGCGGTGCGCAGGATCTCGGCGAGGGTGTCGGCGATGCCGTGGACCCGGGCGGCGGCCTGCGCGGAGCTTTCCCGATGCAGCTCGACGGCGGTGGCGTGGATGATGCCGCCGGCGCTGACGATGATGTCCGGTGCCCAGAGGATCCCGTACCGGTGCAGCAGGTCGGCGGTGGCCGGCGTGTCGAGTTGGTTGTTGGCCGGGCCGGCGATCGCGGCGCAGCGCAGCGTCGGCACCGTGTGCGGGGCGAGCAGACCGCCGAGGGCGGCGGGGACGAGCACGTCCACGTCGGCGGTCAAACAGTCCTGCGGGCTGGTCCAGGTGGCACCCGCGGTGACGGCGAGGGTACGCCTGCCCTCGTCGACGTCGCTGGCCACCAGCGTCGCGCCGGCGTCGGCGAGCATGCGCAGCACGTGGCCGCCGACGCGGCCCAGGCCGAGCACCGCGAAGCTGCGCGCGGACAGGTCGGCTGACCCGAACCGCTCGGTGCACAGGGCGTGCAGCGCGGCGAGCACGCCGACGGCGGTGTGTCCGGAGGAGTCACCGCTGCCACCGACGTGCACCGGTCGGCAGAACGCGTGTGGGGTGCGCTCGGCGATCGTGACCATGTCGTCCGGTCCGGTGCCCACGTCCGGCCCGGTGGCATAGGTGCCGTCCAGGCCGGCGATCGCGTCGCCCACGTCGTGCAGCACCGCCCGGCGGGCGGCCGCGTCGAGCGTCCTGCCCGGGGGTAGGGCCACGACGGTCTTGCCGCCGCCGTTGGGCAGCCCGGCCAGCGCGCACTTGTCCGACATCGCGGCCGACAGCCGCAGCGCGTCGGTGAGCCCGTCACGCCAGTGCGGATAGTGCGCGATCCGGCAGCCACCGATGGCCTGACCGAGCGCCGTGGAGTGCACCGCGACGACGATCGGCACGCCGGACCGTACGCCCTTCCTGACGACGACGTGTTCGTGCACGGACTCGGTGTCGAGGTGGGTCGCGACCATGACGGCTCCTGTCGTGTGCTCGCCGGAACGGGATCGACAGTAGGCAGCTGGTCCGCACCGACCGGCTCCCACCGAACATCGTTCGGAGTGGATGGCAAAATTCCGGCCGTGAACGAACTTGATACGGCGATCATCGAGCACCTGCAGACACATGCGCGGCAGACCAACCGCGAATTGGCGCGCGCGGTCGGTGTCGCGCCGTCCACCTGCCTGGAGCGCGTAAGGGCACTGCGCGAACGCGGCGTGATCACCGGCTATCACGCCGAGATCAGCCTGGCCGCCCTCAACCGCGGCGTACAGGCGTTGCTGCACGTGCAGGTCCGGCCGCTGAGCCGCGCCGTCATCGACGGCTTCAAGAAATATGCGATGGAGCTGCCCGAGGTGCTGTCGGTGTACGTCGTGGCCGGCGGCGACGACTTCCTCGTCCACGTCGCCGTGCCCAGCGTCGACAGCCTGCACGTCTTCCTCATGGACAAGTTCAGCGGGCGCCGCGAGATCGTCGGGTTCCGCAGCTCCGTCATCTACCAGCACGCCCGGAAGCAGGTCATCGCACCGCTTGACCCGTAAACGGCCTCTGGTTCGGTGGTGTGCGCCCGCGCATCCGGGTCACGGAATGTTGTCGACCCGGATGCCGATCGACAAGCGTTCTCCGGGACGTCCGACAGTGCGTCCTCACTGTAAGTAAGTTAGCAGTGATGCTCGGCGACCGGTATCGGGCATATGACCGGCTGTGCAGGCCGGCGGGGATGGCTAAATTCGCCCGATGCCCATCAATGTGATCAGTGCGGCGTCCGCAGGTACCTGGACGCTTGGCGACCTGACCGTCAACCGGCTCGGCTTCGGCGCGATGCGCCTGACCGGCAACGGCGGCGCACCGAGCGACCGGGAGCGGGTCGTCGGTGTGCTGCGCCGGGCGGTCGAACTCGGCGTCAACCACATCGACACGGCGGCGTTCTACTTCTCGCCGCTGCGTTCGGCCAACGAGATCATCAACACGGCGTTGTCGCCGTACGCCGACGACCTGGTCATCACCACGAAGGTCGGGCCGGGCCGCGACGCCTCCGGGCAGTGGCTGCCGCTGGCCCGGCCCGACCAACTGCGTGGACAGGTCGAGGAGAACCTGCGCCAGCTCGGCCGCGACCACATGGACGTCGTCAACCTGCGCCAGCACGGGCTGGAGTCGGTCGCGGAGCACTTCGGCGCGCTGGCCGAACTGCGGGACGCCGGTCTCATCCGGCATCTCGGCCTGTCGAACATCCGTCCGCAGCACCTCGCGCAGGCGCAGGCGATCGCCCCCGTGGTCTGCGTGCAGAACCCGTACGGCGTCGACACCCGACGTATGCACGACCAGTTCGTGCGCGCCTGCGGGGAGCAGGGCGTCGCCTTCGTACCGTTCTTCGCGGTCGCCGGGGACGGACGTGAGGCCGGCGGCGTGGCCACCAACGAGGCGGTGCAGGCCGTCGCCCGTGCCCACGGTGCGACGCCGGCGCAGGTGCGGATCGCGTGGACCCTCAGTCGCGGGCCGCACACGTTGGCCATCCCCGGCACGGGCAACCCCGACCATCTGGTCGAGAACCTGGCCGCGGGGGTGTTGCGCCTGTCCCCCGAGGAACTGGCCAGCCTCGACTAGCCCTGCCGGACGGGCTGCGCCCTACCACCAGTCCACCGCCCTCGACGGAAGGCATCTCCTTGCAGGCAGCGGCATCGTCTCTCTCCACCCCTCCGCCGCCCCGATCGTGGCCGGTGGCCCGGGGGCTCCTCCCCGAGCGCGGCCCGCGGCGCGTGCTGGCGGTCGCGACCTTCGTCAACATGGTCGGCATCGGCGTCTTCATGACCAGCGCCGTGCTGTTCTTCACCCGCTCCGTCGGGCTCCCCCTCGGGCAGGTCGCCCTGGGCATGGGCGCCGCCGCCCTCGTCGGGATGCTCGCCGGCATCCCGACGGGGCATCTCGCCGACCGACGGGGCCCGCGCGAGATCTACCTGCTGACCCTGGTCGTCCGCGCCGCCACCACGGCCGCGCTGGCCTTCGTCCACACGTTCTGGCCGTTCGTCGTCCTGGTCTGCGTGAACCAGCTCGCCCAATCAGCCGGCGGGGCCTCCCGCGGCCCGCTGGTGCGCGGCTTCGGCGGTACGAACCTGTCCCAGTACCGGGCCTATCTCCGGTCGGTCGCCAACCTGGCCGGGTGTTGCGGCGCCCTCGCCGCCGGCGCCGCGGTGCAACTGGACACCCGCGCCGCCTACCTGGCCCTGATCGCCGGCAACGCCGTCAGTTTCGTGGCGTGCGCCGCCATCATCACCCGGCTGCCCGCCCTGCCGCCCGTCGCGGCACCACAGGCGACCGGACGATGGGTCGCTCTGAAGGACAGGCCCTACATGGCGGTCACCGCGCTCGACGCCGTGATGGGAATCCAGGGCCAGGTGCTGGTCTTCGCGCTGCCGGTGTGGATCATCTCGCGTACCGACGCGCCGCGTTGGTTCGTCGGGCTGGCCGTGCTGGTCAACACCGCTCTCGTGGCGGCGCTACAGGTCAGGGCGAGCCGGGGGGTCGACACGGGTCCAGCGGCGGGCCGGGCATCCGCCGCGCCGGGTTGGCCTTTCTGCTGGGGATGGCCCTGATCGCCGCCACGTCGACGATGCCCGGATGGCTCGCGGTGACGGTGATGACGGTGGGCGTCGCCGCGCACACCGTGGGCGAGCTGTGGCACACGGCGGGTTCGCTGGAGTTGCAGTTCCGACTCGCACCCCCGCACGCGCAGGGGCAGTACACGGGAGTCGCCGGGCTCGGCACCGGCCTGGCCAACGTGGCCGCCCCGTCCGTCCTGGGCCTGCTCTGTATCGCCTGGGGCGCCCCCGGTTGGCTGCTGATGGGTGCCATCTTCGTCGCGGTGGGTCTGGCCGCCCCGGCGGTCGTGCGGTGGGGCGAGCGAACCCGTCCCGTCCCGGCGGAGGCCACCTGAGTCGTGTGTCGCACGCCGGCCGAAGGCCGCGTCACAGGCAGGAGCATGGCACCTGGCCGAGCGGTGCCACCCCACTGCCGTGCCGCGGACCGGGCCACGCGAAACCCGGAACACGTCCGCGTCATCGCGGCTGTGGCCCACGTACCGCGCGAAGGCGTGCGATCACGTCCTCGACGCGCTCCTGGAACAGTTCGTCGGCCCAGACCAGGTCATCCGCGGAGCCGCCCACGCCGGACCGGTCGTCGCGGTCGAGAAGTTCCGCCAGGACGGGGATCATCTCGACCGCTCGCAGCTCCAGGACGGTCGTGAGGGCGGGCCGGCCGTCGTAGTCGGCGATTGCGCGGCTGAGCGGTTCGGTCAGCTCCGCCGTCGGAATCCCGAGACGGGCGAGGGCCCCGGCGGCGGACACTCTGCTCCAACGGTCGCCGAGCCGATCGCGCAGCCGTGGTTGCAGGTGGGCGACCGTGGCCGGGGACGCGCACGCGAGGTCGGCGATGAGGTCGGCGGCGTGACGCGCGGGCGTGTCCGCGGCCACGAGCACCGCTTCCACCGTCGGCAGCACGCCTTCCGGCCCGGCCACGGCCGCCACCACGCGTGCCGCCAGGACCTGCCGTTCCCGCTGCGGGTACACCCGTTCGGCCGTACCGGTCAGGTGTGCGGCCGCGACCGGCAGCAGCGGCCTCAAGGCGGCACCGAGCTCGCCGAGGCCCGGCGGAACCCGCCATGGCACCCGCGCGTGTCCGCCCAGGACGGCGCGTAGGGCGTCGAGGACCACGTCGGTGTCGCCGGTCAGCCGCCGGACCGCCAGGGCCGCCGGCAGGTCGCCCGTCTCCACGGCCCGGGCACGCCAGTGCGGGACGGCGGCGTGGTCGTCGTACCCCAGCATGAGGAGCGCGGCGGCGACGTGCGGACCGGCGTGCGGCAGGGCGGCAAGCAGGTCCGGCACGAGGACGTCGGCATCCGTACCCCACTGCCCGACCACCCCGGCCAGCACCTCGGCGCAGAGTGGATCACCCAGCCGTCCCCGGACCGCGGCCAGGACCTCTGGCGTGCAGCGGACCACGCCGGGCCTCGACCTGAACCGGTGACCCCGGGCTGCCGCCACACAGACCGGCTCCACCCAGCGCGGATCACCGAGCCGCTGCAACGTCTCGACCGACCGGTACTCGACGGTGAATCCCCGCTCACCCGCGGTGTCGGGGAAACGGCCCGCGGCATCGGCCACCACATCCGCGAACCGCCCCGCTGCCGCACCCGCCTGACGCAACACGTCCGTGACGCCGCCGCGTACGTCAGCGTCAGGGTCGTCGAGCAACGGTGCCACCAGTGGCACGAACACCGGCGGCGCCGAGCGTCGGGCCTGGCAGCACACGCCGATGGCCCAGAGCCCGGACACACGGGTCCTCGGATTACCGGACCGGAGCATGTGCTCGACGACCGCGACCGCCACCGGGGTGGACGGCACGGTCACGATCTCCTCCGACCACTCCGCTCCCCCGGCCCAGGCCCAGGTGACAGCCGCGTCGTCGTCGATCGCGGCCACCAGGGCGGGAATCGTGCCCGCCGGCCAGTCGCGGCCCGAGCGGAGCAACGCCACCGCGGCGGCCACTCTGACCGGCGGGTCACCGTGTCGGGCAGCGTCACCCAGCACTGCTTCCGCGCCCGCCGAATCCACCTCGCCCAACGCGAGCGCCAGCGACGCCCGCGCCGTCGGATCGTCCTCCACCGCCCACCGTCGCCACAACGGTTCGGCGGCCACACCCGCCTTCGCGGTGGCGTAGGCCGCGGCCTCACGGACGCGAGCATCGGCGTCGTCGAGCAGGGCCACCAGACGCTCCCGTTGGGCGGTGACCGCCGCCCGCACCCGGGCGAAGTCGACGCCGTACGCGTGCCGGGGGTCGGCCAACATCCCCAGCATCCAGGCGAACTCGTCACGGCGGTGCACGGCCCGCACGGCCAGCTCGGCGAGGAACGGCACCGCGGGCACCGTCGCCGGGTAGACCGTGCCCTGGTGGAAGATGCTGCCGTGCAGGTCGGACAACGCCTCCGAGGCCGCGTCGCTGTCCTCGGAGCCGGCTCGCCGGAGCAGTCCCGGAGTGTCGTGGGCGTTGCCGTACGCGTGTGACAGCTCGCCCCAGGCAACCGCGTCAAGACCATCGAACACGCCGTGCAGCCTACGCATGACGATCGATTCCGCGCCCGTCGGCCGGCGGTCGCGGACACAGCCGCGCGGCATGCGGTGTTCACGCAGCCCAGCGGCCCGATCCGCGGGACGCCTAGGATGGTCCCGATGACCAATCCTGAAACACGACGCGACACCCCCACCGACGGAGCCCGGGTCGAAGAGGCACTGCGGCTGCTCTCCGGCGCGCCCGTCGAACTCGATGTCGCCGTCAAGCGACTCAGCCGGGGCAGCGGTGTCTACGCCTGGTGGGCTGCCCCCTCGGTCCTCCCCGACCTTCCCGGCCCGCCGAACGAGAACGTCCCGTCCCTGCGGCTGCTGTATGTGGGACGAGCGACCAGCCTGCGAGGGCGGATCCTGCGCAACCACCTGCGGCGTTCGGGCAGCTCGACCCTGCGCCGCACCCTGGCCGGTCTTCTCGTTGCCGAGGGTTACCGGACGACCTGGACCGACCGGGTCGTCCTGGTCGCCGAGGACGAGGCCCGACTGACCGCGTGGATGCACGCGAATCTACGCCTGACCTGGGCGGAGGACCCGGAGCCGGAAACCATCGAGGCCGACCTCGTCCGGCGTCTGCACCCACCGCTCAACGTCCACGGCGTCGACCCCGAGCACGTCCAGCCGGCCGTGGTCGCCGCCAAGAACTCGTACGACGCCAGCAGCGGCCCGGTCGAGCCCTAGAACCTCACGCCGCCAGGTCGGCTTCCAGGTCACGGCGGGTGAGGGCGGAGCGGAGCCGCAGCCCTTCGGCCGCCAGATTCTCCCGACCGCCCTGTTCACGGTCGATGGCACAGACCACCGTCTCCACCTCGGCGCCCATGGACCGCAGCGGTCCGCACGAGGCCAGCAGCGCTCCTCCCGTGGTCACGACGTCCTCGACGAGGACGACCCGCCGACCGTCCACCGGACCGCCCTCGGCGACCTTGGCGGTGCCGTAGTCCTTCGCGTGCTTGCGCACGAAGACCGTGGGCAGACCGGTCAGCTGGGACATCACCGTGGCGAGGGGGATGCCGCCCATCTCCATCCCCGCCAACACGTCACACTCCGGGAGCAGGGCCACCATCGCCTCGGCGACCTCGCGCAACAACTCCGGCCTGCCCTCGAACAGGTACTTGTCGAAGTACTCGTCGCTGACCTGCCCGGACCGGAGACGGAACTGTCCGGTGAGATGGCAGGCATCGTAGACGCGGCGCGCGAGGGGTGTTGGCACCCGCTCAGTCTCGCATCCGCCACCTCGCCGACCCGGTCCGCGAACCTGGGTTGGGCCGCCTCCGTAGAGGGCTACGAAGACGCGATGGCGCAGGATCTCGTACTGCCGGCGGCATCGTCGGGGTGGGCCCGGCGGGCGCTGCTGGACCTGACCGCCGACAACGACCTCCGATGGCCGGAACTGGTCGGCCGTCAGGTCGACCTCGCTGCCGTCGGCCAGTCGGTTCCAGTAGTGGTAGCCGACCTTGGCGTCTCCGGCGAAGACCTCGCCGAGGACCAGCTCTCCGCCGAGCAGGTCCTGAACGATCAGCGCGGTCACCCCGCACTGACCACGGGCCGCGTTGCCGGCGTGCCAGTCCCGCACATCGTGCGGGTCGCAGGTGTCCGCTCCCCAGCCGCCGCGCAGCACCGGCCGCAGCATCTCCAGGTCGATCGCGAGAGGGACTGATTGTTGGTCGCGCTCTTCAGACGTCACCCCGGAAGGGTCTGCCCTCGACCGGGTCGAGAGTCAAGAAGGCGCAGATATGAGCGCCTACCCGAGGAGCGCCGCCGCCGTGGCCAGGGTCAGCATCGACAGCGTCGTGGTCACCACCACCGCCCGGTTCGCCACCGCCTCGCCGACGCCGTACTCCTGGCCGTAGATGAACGTGTTCTGCGCTGTCGGCAGGCCCGCGCACACCACCACGGCGAGCAACTGCGGCGCGGACAGGTGCAGGGCCAGCCCGGCCACGTACGCGATGATCGGCTGCGCGACGAGCTTCAGCGCGGTGATCACGGCCAACTCGGCCGGCCCGGCCAGCTCTGCCGGCGGAGCCGGCCCGCCCGGCTCCGCCGGCGACGGCGCCGTGCGGTGCAGCGACGCGCCGAGCGCGACCAGGGCGGCCGGAACCGCAGCGCCCGCCAGCAGGGTGAGCGACGCGGCTGCCGCCGACGGCAGGCGCAGGCCGGCAGCGGAGCACGCGACACCGAGCAGCGACGCCAGGATCACCGGATTGCGCACGGGCAGGGAGGCGATCCGGCGGACCCGTACCCGCCCGGCCGGGTCGCTGCGCCGGTCCAGAACGACAACGATCACAGGCGCCACCACCAGCACCTGCAGCAGCACCACGGCGGCCAGAAACGACACGTCCCCGAGAACCTGGGTCGCGATCGGGATGCCCAGGTTCGCCGAGTTCACGTACCCGGCGGCCGTGCCCCAGATCGGCCGTTCGTCGGGCTCGCGACCGAACAGCCGGCTCGCGCCGAGCCACCCGAACCCGACAACCGCGACAGTGCTCACCCCGAAGGCGAGCAGCGAGCCGCCGGCGAACCCGGACAGTGGCATCCGGGCCAGGGCCAGGAACAGGGCGGACGGCATCGCGAGCTGGAACACGAACCGGCCGAGCACCGCCGCCGCCTCGCCCAGCAGGCCCCAGCGACAGGCCGCGTAGCCGACCGCGGTGAGGATCCAGATCGGTACGAACGCCGACACCAGACTCATCGGGGCGGCACCGGCGGGCGTCCCGGGGGCGGCCGGCGTTGTCCACGTGGACGTCGACCGGGAAGCCGCGCGTTCCGCCTCGTACCCCCGTCCAGACCGAGCAACATCCCGCTCATCCGCAGCTTCACGGGGTCATCCCGCACGCGCGCATCGAGCGGGCAGGCCCAACCCCAGGGCGATGGTGTCGCGCCGTCGTCGCCGCGCTCCAGGAGATCGTCAACGCGACGACGGTTCCCGCGTCGGAGTAGCCCCTTCATCGGCGGGTTGTCAGAACCAGCTCTCCTGCATGTCCAGCGTGGTCCGGTCCAGCCCTTCCAGCAGGTCGAACTGCGCCGCCACCTTCGGCAGCTCCCACCTGTAGAAGTACCGCGCCGCCTGCCGCTTCCCGGCCAGGAACTCCCCCTCGGTCCCCTCCGGCGACCCCAGCGCCTCCACCGCCAACACCTGCTCCAGCCACATCCAGGCGATCACCACGTGCCCGACGGCCTCCAGGTAGACCGTGGCGTTGGCCAGCGCCAACTCCGGGTCGCCCGACGCCCACAGCCGGCGCGTCACCACCGCGATGCGGTCCGCCGCCGCGCCGAGCTGCCCGGCGAGCTCCGAGGCGGAGCCCTCGGCCTTCCACGCCCGGCTGACCGTGCTGCGGATGGTTTCCAGCAGCAGTTGCAGCGCGGCCCCGTCGCGCATGGTGACCTTGCGGCCGAGCAGGTCGAGTGCCTGGATACCGTGGGTGCCCTCGTGGATGGCGTTGAGCCTGTTGTCCCGCCAGTGCTGCTCGACGTCGTAGTCGCGGGTGTAGCCGTAGCCGCCATGCACCTGGATGGCCAGGTCGTTGGCGGCCAGGCACCACTGCGCCGGCCAGCTCTTGGTGATCGGGGTGAGCAGGTCCAGCAGCAGGTGCGCCCGCTCGCGGTCGGCCTCGGCGGGGGCGGTCTTCTGCTCGTCGAGCAGCCGTCCGCAGTAGAGCACCAGGGCGAGCGCGCCCTCCACGTAGCTCTTCTGGGCCAGCAGCATCCGGCGTACGTCGGGGTGGCCGACGATCGGCACCTGCGGCGTGGTGGGGTCCTTGTCGGCGACCGGCCGTCCCTGGGGGCGCTGCCGGGCGTACGCGACGGACTTCAGGTACGCGGTGTAACCGAGCGCGGTGGCACCGGCCCCGATGCCGATGCGCGCCTCGTTCATCATGTGGAACATCACCGTGAGCCCCTGGTGCGGCTGCCCCACGAGATAGCCGACCGCCCCGGCCCGCCCGTACGGCCGGTGCAGGCCCTCGCCGAAGTTGAGCAGCGTGTTCGTGGCCCCCCGGTAGCCGAGCTTGTGGTTGAGCCCGACAAGCACCACGTCGTTGCGCGGGCCGGGCGTGCCGTCGTCGTCGAGCAGCACCTTGGGCACGATGAACAGCGACAGGCCCTTCACGCCGGGCGGCGCGCCGGGGATGCGGGCGAGGACCAGGTGGACGATGTTCTCAGTCAGCTCGTGGTCCCCGGCTGAGATCCACATCTTGGTGCCGACGATCCGGTAGGTGCCGTCGTCCTGCGGCTCGGCCCGCGTGGTGAGGTCGGTCAGTGAGCTGCCCGCCTGCGGCTCGGAAAGGCACATGGTGCCGAAGAACCGCCCCTCGACCATCGGGCGGACCCAGGTGTCCACCTGCGCGGCGCTGCCGTGGGCGAGCAGCAGATTGGCGTTGCCGAGGGTGAGCATCGGGTATGCCGACGTGCCCACGTTGGCGGCCTGGAACCAGGCGAAGGCGGCGGCGGCCACGGCGTGCGGAAGTTGCATCCCGCCGACCGACTCGTCCATGGTGGCGGCGAGCAGCCCGGTGCCGGCGAACGCCTCCAGGGCGGCCTTCACCTGCGGAATGGTGCGCACGTGCTGGCCGTCGAACGTGGGCTCACCGGTGTCGGCGGCCCGGTTGTGCGGGGCGAACCGTTCGGCGGCGACCCGGGCGGCGAGGTCCAGGACCGCGTCGAAGGTCTCCCGGGAGTGCTCGGCGTAGCGGGGCCGCTCGGTCAGCCGGGTCACGTCCAGCCAGTCGTGCAGCAGGAACGCGAGATCGCGGCGGGACAGCAGCAGATCGGATGAGGACAACGTGGACTCCTTCCGGTCAGCCGCGGCGCAACCCGGCGACGGCCTCCCGCAGGTCATCCTGACTGATCGGTGCCGGCGGCGCACCCTCCGTCGCCTCACGCAACGCCTTGGCGAGTTGCAGCCGGCGCAGCGCCTCGCGCAGATCCGCGCCGGTGAGCCCGGCCGTGTCGGCGGCCAGGGCGGCCGGGTCGACGTCGTCGGCGAACATCCGGAAACCGGGCCGCTCGTGCCTGTCGACCAGCTCCCGGATCATCTTGGCGAGGATCTCCGCGCGCCCGGCCTCGTCCGGCGCGGGGATGGCGATTTTCAGGTCGAAGCGGCCGGAGCGGATCAGGGACGCGTCGACACGCTGCGGGAAGTTGGTGGTGGCCACCACGATCACGTCGGGGTTCGCCTCGAACAGCGTGTTCATCTCCTGCTTGAAGATGCCCGCGACGGCGTTGACCGCCTGGCTGGCCGCGTCGCCGCCGGCCCCGGCGTAGCTGATGATCGAGTCGAACTCGTCGAAGAGCATCACGGTGGGCCGGCGGTAGCGGCGCGCGTCCCGGAAGATCCGCTTGACGTTGCGTTCCGAGCCGCCGAGGAACTTGTCCAGGATCTCCGGGGTACGGATCTCCACGAAGTCCGCGCCGATCTCGTTGGCCAGGGCCCGGGCCAGCATGGTCTTGCCGGTGCCCGGCGGCCCGTACATCAGGATGCCCTGCGGGCGGCGCGCGCCCCAGCGGGCCATCGCCTGCGGATGCCGGAACGACACCGCCACCTCGCGGAACCGGGCGACCACGTCGGACAGGCCGCCGACCTGATCGAGGGTCACCGTCTCGCTGCGCGGTCCGGGCACCGCGACCGGTCGCCGTCCCACCAGGTAGGTCCGGCCGCGCAACACGGTCGGCTCGACGCTGTCGCCGGCCAGTTCGCGGACGGCCTGGAACAGCACGCCCAGCACCGCCCGCAGGTGCGCCGGGCCCACCTCCGCGCTGGGCACGTCCACGCGGATGCGTACCGTGCCGTCGCGTTGGTCGACGTGGGCCCGCACGCCCGCCTCGCCGGCGGCGCGCAACACGGTCCGGCCGGCGGGGTCGCCGGGTGGTGCGACAAGCGCGACACCCGCCGGCCGCGGCCACAGTCGCCGGCTGGCCTGCACCGCCACCCGGCCCGCGGCGGCGGCCGGGCCGTCGCCGCCCCGGGCGACCAGCCGTTCGGCGAGCAGCAGGCCGACCGGCCCGGCCAGCCCCAGGGCGAGCAGGCCGGCCGGTGCGGCCTCCACCCGCAGGTACGCCTCGAAGCGGTGCACCGGCGGCCCGTCGGCGGTGTCGGCGCGCACGGTGCAGCGGACCTCCCGGACCGGGGCCGGGAAATCGCCGCCGGTCAGCAGGTCCACCGGCCCGTCCGTGGCGGCGGCGAGCAGCCCGGCCGGGTCGGTGATGTGCACCTCGGCGCCGAACAGCGGCAGCGTCTCCTCGTCCGGCCGAACCTCGTATGCGGTCATCGGCCCTCTTCCGTCGCGGTGGCGTCCGACTTCGAGTCTGGCACCGGCCCGGCCCGGCGGCCACCGCTCAGCGCGGCCGGGCGAGCGGACCGTCGACCAGCTCACGGGGCAGCCCGTGGGTGTCGTGCAGCCAGTGGTAGTCGTGCTCGGTCAGCGGGCCGCGCGCCCGGACCCGGTCGACGAGCGGCCTGCCGCGTCGCAGCAGCCCCCGGAAACGGCGCTCCTCGTCCACGAGCGTCGCGTGCGGCGCGCCGGGGTCGAGCGGCGAAGAGTCCGGTGCGCCGGGGCGGGCCGGCTGGCCGAACCGGCGCAGGGTGTCCGAGAGGACCTGCGGCGGCAGCTCGGCCAGGCCGCGTGCCGGATCGTCGCGCCACAGGACGGTCAGCGCGCGGCGCACCAGCCGGCGCAGCACGTACCCGCGACCGGTGTTGCCGGGGCGTACCCCGTCGCCGAGCACGACCGTCGCGGCGCGCAGGTGGTCCGCGACGATCCGCAGGTCCGGCGAGCGCACGCCCCACCGGTCGCCGGCCGCCTCCACCCACGGGCGCAGGCCGTCGCCGGTGAACACGGACGGGTCGCCGCGCAGCACCATCTCCAACCGTTCCAGGCCCATGCCGGTGTCGATGCTGGAGTGCGGCAGCGGCGTGAGCCGGCCGTCGGGGTGCCGGTGGTGGCGCATCTGCACGTGGTTCCACACCTCCACCCAACGTCCGTCGCCGCTCGGCGTGCCGGTCGGCGGGTCGTCGCCGGTCCACACGAAGATCTCCGAGTCCGGCCCGCAGGGACCGGTCGGGCCGTTGGACCACCAGTTGTCCTCGCCCAGCGTCTCCACCGGCACGCCCAGTCCGGTCCAGGTGTCCCGCGCGACCTCGTCCGGCCCGATCCGCCCGTCGTCGCTGCCGCCGAACACGGTGGCGTGCAGCCTTCCCGCCGGGATGCCGAACCCGTCGGTGAGCAGGTCGAATCCCCAGCGCAGGCTGGTCGCGATGTCGTAGTCGCCGAGCGACCACGACCCGAGCATCCGGAACACGGTCAGGTGCGTGGCGTCGCCGACCTCGTCCAGGTCGGTGGTGCGCAGGCACCGCTGCGCGTTGGCCAGCCGCCGGCCGCCCGGGTGCGGACGGCCCAGCAGGTACGGGGTCAGTGGATGCATGCCGGAGGTGGTGAACAGCACCGGGTCGCCGGGCGGCGGTACCAGCGGGTGCTCCGGCGCGTCGCGGTGGCCGTGCCGGCGGTAGTGGTCGAGGAACGTGCGGACGATCTCGTCGCTTGTCATGGCGGGCGCCTTCCGGGTACGGGTGACCGGACGGCCCGCCGCGCGAACGGTGGCGTGCACACGACGACGCCGGCGGACCGTCTCCGGTCGCCGGCGTGGGGTGGGGCAGGTCAGGCGGCGGCAACCGGCGAGCGGGAAGCTCGCGCGGCTGCGGCGGTGCTGGTTCGCCTGCTCTGCATACCGCTGACGGTAGCGCGACCCGCGCGGTCGTGCCCAGCGGTTTTCCCGGCCCGGCGCCCGGCCTGGCGCGCACACGGCGAGGTCCCGGCCGGTGGATGTCCACCGGCCGGGACCGAAGAGGTCAGCGGGTCAGGCCGTGCCGGAGGCGGCCAGCGCGGCCGGGGCGACCGGCTGCCGGCGGCTCTCGCGGTTGGGCAGGGACAGGCGGATGACCTTCCACCAGGCGGAGGCGACCTGCTTGGGCAGCGGTCCGGTGGTGTAGTGCAGGCCGTACCTGTCGAACAGCGCCCGCACCTGCGGGGCGACTTCCTGGTAGCGGTTGCTCGGCAGGTCCGGGAAGAGGTGGTGCTCGATCTGGAACGACAGGTTGCCGGTCATGATGTGCAGCAGCCGGGGGCCGCTGATGTTGGCCGAGCCGAGCATCTGCCGCAGGTACCACTCGCCGCGCGTCTCGCCCTCGATGGACTCCTTCTCGAAGGTCTCCACCCCGTTCGGGAAGTGCCCGCACATGATCACCGAGTGGCTCCACACGTTGCGCAGCAGGTTCGCGGTGAACGTGGCGGCGAGTGTGGACAGGAACGAGGGGCCGGAGAGCAGCGGGTGCACCACGTAGTCCTTGAGCACCTGACGGCGGATCTTACGTCCGACCGCCCTGGCCTTGGCCCGGAACTTCGGGTCCTTGAGCCTGCGCTGCTTGAGGTGGTCGCCCAGCTCCATGTCGTACGCGGCGATGCCGTACTCGAAGAACGCGGCGTTGAGCAGGTTCCACACCGGCTGGCCCAGATGCATCGGGTGCCACGGCTGGTCCTCGTCGACGCGCATGATGCCGTAGCCGAGGTCGTTGTCCTTGCCGACCACATTGGTGTAGCGGTGGTGCAGTTCGTTGTGCGACTGCTTCCACTGCTCGGCCGGGGAGACGTGGTCCCACTCCCAGGTGGTGGAGTGGATCTTCGGGTCGCGCATCCAGTCCCACTGGCCGTGCAGGACGTTGTGCCCGATCTCCATGTTCTCCAGGATCTTGGCGACCGTGAGGCCGGCCGTGCCGACGATCCAGGCCGGCGGGAACAGCGACAACAGCAGCACCGCCCGGCTGCTGATCTCCAGTGTCCGCTGGGTCTTGACCACCTTGCGGATGTAGCGGGCGTCCCGCTCCCCGCGGTCGGCGAGGACCCGGTCCCGGATCGCGTCCAGCTCCTTGCCGATGATCTCGATGTCCTCGGCGCTCAGGTGGGCGATCGGGTTGTCGGCCTTCTTCTGGATGACGGTCACGTGGTGGCTCCTCAGATATCGATGTCGCAGGTGCCTGCGGCGGCCGAGACGCACGTCTGCACGAGCACCCCGTCACCCGGCACGGCCGTGGTCACGTCGCCGTTGCGCAGGTCGCGAACCGCGCCCTGCCGCAGCGGTACGACGCAGCCGAAGCAGATACCCATCCGGCACCCGGACGGCATCAGCACTCCGGCGTTCTCCCCCGCGTCGAGCAGGGTGGTGGCGCCGTCGGACTCGACGGTCACCCCCGCCCCGGTGTAGGTCACCGTGCCGCCCTCGCCCGGCGTGATGACCGTCGGGCGGAACCGCTCGGTGTGCAGCCGCTCGGTGAGCCCGTGGGAGGTCCAGTACCCCTCGACGGCGTCGAGCATGCCGATCGGCCCGCAGGCCCACGCCTCGCGGTCGAGGTGGTCGGGCACCAGGTCGGCCAGTTCCGCCACGTCCAGCAGGCCGGCGGTGGCGGTGTGCCGCTCGACCAGCCGTACCGTGCCGCGCTCGGCGAGCGCGCGCAGTTCCGCGCCGAAGATGACGTCGTCGCGGGTGGGCGCCGAGTGCACGAGCACCACGTCGGCCCGGTCGGCCAGACCGGAGCGCAGCATCCCCATCACCGGGGTGATGCCGCTGCCGGCGGTGAGGAACAGGACCCGCTCCGGCGGGGCGGTGGGCAGCACGAAGTCGCCCTGGGCCTGGTCTAGGTGGACGAGCGTGCCGGGTCGGATGCGGCGTACGAGATGGTTGCTGACCTTGCCGTCGGGGATCGCCTTCACCGTGACGGTGATCCGGCCGTCCACGGCGCCGGGCGCCGAGGTGACCGAGTAGGCGCGCCACTGGCGCACCCCGTCTACGTCCACGCCGAGGCGGACGTACTGCCCCGGCAGGTGCCCCTGCCAGCCCCGACCCGGCTGGATCACCAGGGTCGCCGCGTCCCGGGTCTCCGGGCGGACGGCGACGAGCCGACCCCGCAGCGGGGCGCCCGCACGCAGTGGCGCGACCAGGTCGAGGTAGTCGTCCGGCAGCAACGGGGTGGTGACCGTTCCGGCCAGCCGCAGCAGCCTGTCCCGGAAGGAGCCCTTCTGGGAGCGGCGGGGGGCAGTTGTGGTCATATAACCAGAGTGACCGCCCGATCGCATAAACTCTTGACCTGCAAAGGTGAAACAGTCGCGGGTTTTTGTTCGGAGGGAACAATATGTCGCTGGAGGCCGGGGCCGGACACCGTGCCGCCCACCTCAACCTCGACGTCGGCATGGCGGCGACGCTGCGCGGCCAGCTGCCGGTGGTCGCCGAGCGCACGGTCTCCGCGATCACCGCCGAGGTCCCGGACTACTCCGGCGCGCTCACCGGCGCGATGCGGGCAAAGATCGAGAACGCGGTACGCATCGCGCTCGACACGTTCCTCCAGCTCATCGAGGGTACCCAGGCGTTCGACCCCAGCACTCCCCTGACCCCCGCGCTGGAGGCCGCGTACGCGCTGGGCAGCGGCGAGGCCCGCTCGGGGCGCAGCATGGACGCGCTGCTGGCCGCGTACCGGGTGGGCGCCCGGGTGGCCTGGCGTGAGGTGTCCACCACGACGGTGCGCGGCGGGCTCGCCGCCGCGACGGTCGCCGAGTTCGCCGAACTGATGTTCGCCTACATCGACGAGCTCTCCGCGGCCAGCGTCGCCGGGCACTCCGACGAGCTGGCCAGCGCCGGCCGGGTCCGCCGCCGCAGCCTGGAACGACTCACCCAGCAGTTGCTCGCCGGTGAGCCGGAGGAGTCGCTGCGACGCAGCGCCGAACGTGCCGACTGGCCGCCGCCGCAGACGCTCACCGTGGTGCTGTTGTCCCGCCGGCACCTGCGCGCGGTGCTGGCCATGCTCAGCCCGCACACGCTGGAGAGCGGCGAGGACCTGCCCGGGCTGAACCCGGTCGAGGAGCTGGCCGTGCTGCTGGTCCCGGACGCGCACGGCGGCCGGCGCCGCCAACTGACCCGGCTGCTGCACGGGCACCGGGCGGTCCTCGGACCGGCCCGTCCCTGGCACCGGGTCGCCGCCTCCTACCAGCGCGCCGCCCGGGCTCTCGCCCTGGGCGTCGGCCAGCCGGACGCCGGGCCCGTCGACACCGAACGGCACCTGTCGACGCTGCTGCTCAGCATGGACCCGGAGGCCCTGGCCGACCTGCGCGCCCAGGCCCTCGCGCCGCTGGCCGCGCTGCCGCCGGCGACCGCCCACCGGCTGGCTGAGACGCTGCGGTCGTGGCTGCTGCACCAGGGACGCCGCGACGACGTGGCGGCGGACCTGTTCGTGCACCCGCAGACCGTGCGCTACCGGATGGGCAAGCTCCGGGAGCTGTTCGGCGACCGCCTGCACGACCCGGCCACCGTCCTGGACCTCACCATCGCCCTCGCCGTACCCCCGGAGCCGGAGGCGACGACCGGCTGACGTGCCGCCACGACCGGCCCGGTCACCGGGGACCGGGCCCTCCGGCCCTGGTCACCGCAGCCGACGGCGGGCAGGGTCGACAGGGGACGACCAGCGAGGAGGCGCCACCATGAACCGGTCATCGACGCCCGTCGAGCAGAACCCGGCGGTACGGGTGCTGGAGGCGGCGGCCCACCAGTCCCTGCACGCCCCCTCGGTGTTCAACACCCAGCCCTGGCGCTGGCGGGTCACCGCCGACGCGCTGGAACTACGCGCCGACCCGGACCGGCAGCTCACCCACACCGACCCAGACGGCCGGCTGCTCATGCTCAGCTGCGGCACCGCCCTGCACCACGCGCGCGTGTCGCTGACCGCGGTCGGCTGGGCGGCCACCGTCGAACGGTTGCCCGACCCGGCCGACCCGACGCTGCTGGCGCGGCTGCACGCCACCGGCCCGACGGACCTCGACGTGCCGGCGGGACGACTCGTCGACGCGATCCCGCGCCGCCGCACCGACCGCCGCGCGTACGGGGACCGGCCGGTGCCGGAGGCGGTACTCGCCCGGCTCGGCGACGCCGTGGAGGCCGAGGGCGCCCACCTGCACGTGGTCCGGCCGGATCAGATGCCGATGCTCGCCGTCTCGACGGGACGGGCCGCCGACGCCGAGCTGGCCGATCCGGCGTACCGCGAGGAACTGCACAGGTGGACGAACCGTCCGGCGGCCGGCGGCGACGGCGTGCCCGCGACGAACGCCGTGCGGCCCGCACCACGGCGGGTGCCGCTGCGCGACCACACCCCCGGCGGGGCGGCTGGACTCAGCGCCGGCCCGGACTTCGACCGGGGCGCGGCGTACCTGATCCTGTTCGGTGACCACGACGAGCCGGCGGCCTGGCTGCGCGGCGGCGAGGCGCTGTCGGCGCTGCTGCTCACCGCCACCGCCGAAGGGCTGGCCAGCGCGCCGCTGAGCGACGCCGTCGAGCTGGCCTGGCCGCGCCGGATGATGCGTGACCTGCTCGCCGGCCTCGGCGAGGCGTACCTGGTGGTGCGGGTCGGCTGGGGCCCGAAGGCCGAACTGCCGCCCACGCCGCGCCGCGCGGCGGCCGACGTCATCGAGGTGGCGGCCCCGGCGCGGTGACCCGCCGTCGTGCGGCCCACGCGGTCGTGGGGAGTGAGCGCCGTCGAGCAGTGAACCCACCGTCCCGGCCGGGCGGGCGGGTTCGGCCGGTCTCAGACCGGTGGGATGCCGGAGCGGCCGATGGCCGACATGTCGTCGCCGATCTCCGTGGTGCCCCCGGCGGTCGGCGTGCCCCCGGCCTCGGTACGGTCCTCGACGCAGGCGTCGCCCAGCCCGTGCATCAGCTCGCCCACCGCGGCCAGCGCCGAGCCCTTGTCCGGGTAGGGCCGCCCGGTGGCGAGCATCCGCCCGTCGTCGCCGACGACGGTGAACCCCACCGTGCCGCCGGACCGGCTCTCGATGACGAACTTCACCATGCTCCTCCCCCGGCGGGCCGCGCTCAGCGCACGCCGTGCGATTGCAGCCACAGCTCCAGCAGGCCTAGTTGCCACAGCTTGTTGCTGCCGGCGGCCGCCTGCGCCCGGTCCGGCTCGGTGAGCAGCTCGTCGACGTAGGCGCGGCGGAACAAACCGCGCCGGCGTGCCTCGGGCGCACTGAGCGCCTCCACGACCAGCTCCCGCACCGGCCCGTCGACGTTACGCAGCGCCGGCACCGGAAAGTAGCCCTTCGGCCGGTCGATCACCTCGGCCGGCAGCACCTCCCGGGCCACCTCCTTGAGCACGCCCTTGCCGCCCTGCGCCAGCTTGTGCTCGGGTGGGCACGACGCGGCCAGGGTCACCAGGTCCTGGTCCAGGAACGGGGTGCGCACCTCCAACCCCCACGCCATGCTCATGCTGTCCACCCGCTTCACCGGGTCGTCGGGCAGCATCAGGTGCGTGTCCAGGCGCAGCACCGCGTCCACCGCGCTCTGCGCGCCCGGCGCGGCCAGCTCCGCGGCGACCAGCTCGCCGCTGGCGTCCCGCTCGCAGGCGTACGCCGGGTCGAGCACCCGGTTCAGCCCGGCGTGGTCCCGGTCGAAGAACGCGGCGGTGAACTCGGCCGCCGCGTTTCCGCGTGTGGCCCCGGCGAGCCGGTGGTGGTAGCCGTAGCCGGCGAACACCTCGTCGGCGCCCTGCCCGGACTGCGCCACCTTGACGTGCCGGGCCACCTGCTCGGAGAGCAGGTGGAAGGCCACCACGTCGTGGCTGCCCATCGGTTCGGTCATGGCCGCTACGGTGGCGCGTACGGCCGGTCCGAGGTCGTCGTCGGCGAGCCGGATGCGGTGGTGCTGGGTGTCGAAGGCGCGGGCGACCAGGTCGGAGTAGTGGAACTCGTCGCCGGTCTCGTCGCCCCGGCTGTCGAAGCCGATGCTGAACGTCCGGAGATGGCGCTGTCCGGCGTCGTGGAGCAGCGCCACGATCATGCTGGAGTCCAGGCCGCCGGAGAGCAGCACGCCGACCGGCACGTCGGCGACCAGCCGCCGGCGGACCGCGGTTCGCAGCGCGTCCCCGATCGCGGCCCGCCAGTCGTGGGCGTCCATGTCGGCGTGGGCCGGGTCGCGCCGGTACTCGGGCCGCCAGTAGACGTGCTCGCGGCTGCGCCCGTCGGCCTCCACCACCCGGACGGTGGCCGGGGGCAACTTACGGACGCCGCGCAGGATGGTGCGCGGCGCCGGGACGATCGAGTGCCAGGACAGGTAGTGGTGCAACGCGATCCGGTCGATGCCGGTGTCCACGTCGCCGCCGGCCAGCAGCGCCGGCAGCGTGGAGGCGAACCGCAGCCGGCCCGGCGACTCGGCGAGGTAGAGCGGCTTGATGCCCAGCCGGTCGCGGGCCAGGACCAGCCGGCGCCGCCGCCGGTCCACCAGCACGACCGCGAACATGCCGACCAGGTGGTCGACGAAGCGTTCACCCCACTGCGCGTACGCGACCAGGACCACCTCGGTGTCGCTCGTCGAGTGGAAGGTGTGCCCGGCCGCGCGGAGTTCCTCGCGCAGTTCGGGATAGTTGTAGACGCACCCGTTGAACACGAGCGCGAGCCCGAGGTCGTCGCGGACCATCGGTTGGCCGCCCGCCTCGGACAGGTCGATGACCGTCAGCCGCCGGTGCCCGAACGTCACCCAGTCGTCGCTCCACCCGCCCTCGCCGTCGGGCCCGCGCGAACGCATGGCAGCGGTCATGCGGATCACCGCGTCGGCGTCGGGGGTGGCGCCGTCGAACCTGGCCTCACCGCAGATCCCGCACATCCCCGCGACTACCCGAGCTGTGACGCAGGAAACGCGGGATGGGCGGATGCCGAGCCGGGATCCGAGCGCCGTCGTACGGTGGCGGTACGGGCCACGTCGCCGGGGCGGTCCGGCCACGGCACGTGGCCATGATCTACGACGCCTGCCAGGAGGACGTGTGTTCGCCAATTCCGAGGAACTCCTGCGATACCTCGCCAACGAGGACGTCAAGTTCGTCG
>NZ_JBNCKZ010000018.1:0-17392 GCF_049841795.1 Micromonospora sp. DT31
CCAGTGGGAACAACAGGCCGCCGACCTCGTCGCCGAACACTGGAACACGTAAGACAAACGCGAAAGGCCGGCACCCCCGAACCCGGGGGTGCCGGCCTTTCCCGTGCGACGGTTCAGGTGGCGCTGATCGTGCCGGTGGCCAGCAGGCAGATGACCAGGCTGCCCAACGCCACCCGGTAGAGGACGAAGACGTACAGCGTGTGGCGCGCCACGTAACGCAGCAGCCAGGCGATGGCCGCGTAGCCCACGGCGAAGGCGATCAGCGTCGCGATCACCATCTGTGCCACGCTCGGCGCGGCGGTGCCCGCCGCGGACGGTTCGAAGACGTCCGGGAGGCTGAACAACCCCGAGATCACCACCGCGGGGATGGCCAGCAGGAACGAGTACCGGGCGGCGGTCTCCCGGGTGAGGTTGAGCAGCAGGCCCGCGGTGAGCGTGCCGCCGGAGCGGGACACACCGGGGACGAGCGCCGCGGCCTGGGCGAAGCCCATCACCACGCCGTCGCGCATCCGGAAGTTCTCCAGCGTGCGGGTCTGCCGGCCCCAGTACTCGGCGAACGCCAGCAACACCGCCCCGATGATCAGGGTGCAGGAGATCAGCCACAGGTTGCGGCCGGCGGTGCGGATCTGATCCTTGAAGATCAGTCCGAAGATGCCGATCGGGATGGTGCCGACGATGACGTACCAGCCCATCCGGTAGTCGAGGCTGGAGCGCACCGAACGGTCGACCAGCCCCCGGAACCACGTCCGCACGATCCGCCCGATGTCCCTGGCGAAGTAGATGAGGACGGCGGCCTCGGTGCCGAGCTGCGTGACCGCGGTGAACGACGCGCCCGCGTCCCGGTCGAAGAAGATGGCCGAGGTGATCCGCAGGTGCCCCGACGAGGAGACCGGCAGGAACTCCGTCAGCCCCTGGACGAGGCCCAGGACGATGGCTTCGAGCCAGGTCACTCGCCGACTCCGGACAGGTCGAGGGCCTCGGCGAGGGTACGCAGGGTCTGCACCCCGCTGTCCCGGTCGGCCACGAACAGCGACACCGACAGCGTGGTCACGCCCGCGGCGGCGTACTCCCGCATCCGCTCGGCGATGCGCTCCTTCGGGCCGAGCAGCGACGTCCGGTCGATGAACTCCAGCGGCACCGCGGCGGCCGCGTCGCGCTGCCGCTTGGCCAGGTAGAGGTCCTGCACCTCGCGGGCCGCGTCGCCGTAACCCATCCGGGTGGCGAGCTGGTTGTAGAAGTTCTGCTTCCGGCTGCCCATGCCTCCCACGTACAGCGCGGCGTACCAGCGCACCAGCTCGGCGCAGGTGTCGACGTCGTCCCCGATGACCACCGGCACCGACGGCACCACGTCGAAGCCGGCCAGTTCCTTGCCGGCCTTCGCCCGACCGGCCCGCACCGAGGCGAGCTGCTCCTCGGCGAACTCCGGGGAGTAGAAGATGGCCAGCCAGCCGTCGGCGATCTCGCCGGCCAGCTCCAGGTTCTTCGGGCCGACCGCGGCCAGGTAGATCGGGATGTGCTCGCGCGGCGGGTGGAAGCCCAGCCGCAGCGCCTTGCCCGGGCCGTTCGGCAGCGGCAGCGTGTAGTGCTCGCCGTCGTACTCGACCGCCTTGCGGGCCACGGCCAGCTTGACGATGTCGACGTACTCCCGGGTGCGGGCCAGCGGCTTGGCGAACCGCACGCCGTGCCAGCCCTCGGAAACCTGCGGCCCGGAGACGCCCAGGCCGAGGCGGAAACGGCCGCCGGAGAGGGTGTCGATGGTCGCCGCGGTCATCGCGGTCATCGCCGGGGTCCGGGCCGGGATCTGCATCACGGCCGAGCCCACGTCGATGCGCTCCGTCTGCCCGGCGATCCAGGCCAGCATGCTCGGCGAGTCCGAGCCGTACGCCTCGGCGGCCCACACCACCGAGTAGCCGAGCCGGTCCGCCTCCTGGGTGAGCGCCAGGTGGTCCGCCGGCGTGCTCCACGCCGTCTGGTATCCGAGGTTGAGCCCGAGTCGCACTGATCCTCCAGCCGTCCGCACCACAGGTCGCATCAGGTTACGCAATGAGAGTGGCGCCCCTGACGCCCGGCTCGCCCCGAACATGTCACACCGGACGTACTCGCGCGGGAAGTTGACTACAGCAAGGATGTCCGTGACGCCGGGTACGAAATAAGGTTCACGCATGCAACAGCGACCGCTCGGCCGAAGCGGGCTGGCGGTTTCCCGGCTCGCGCTCGGCACCATGACCTGGGGACGGGACACCGATGCCGACGACGCGGCCGCCCAGCTGAAGAGCTACCTCGACGCGGGCGGCAACCTCGTGGACACTGCCGACGTGTACGCCGACGGCGACGCCGAGGCGGTGATCGGGTCGCTCCTGGGCAGCCTGGTGGACCGCGACGAGCTGCTCATCGCCACCAAGGCGGGCCTGCGGCCGGGCAGTGGCCGGCGTCGGGACGGCTCACGCGGGCACCTGCTGCGCACGCTCGACGCCTCGCTGCGCCGGCTCGGCACCGACCACGTCGACCTGTGGCAGGTGCACGGGTACGACCCGGACACCCCGCTGGAGGAGACCCTGTCGGCGCTGGACCACGCGGTGTCCTGCGGGAAGGCCCGGTACGTGGGTGTGTCGAACTTCTCCGGCTGGCAGACCGCCCGGGCCGCCGCCTGGCAGGCCGCCTGGCCGGGGCGCGCCCCGGTGGTCGCCGCCCAGGTGGAGTACTCGCTGCTGGAACGCGGTGTGGAGCGTGAGGTGCTGCCGGCGTGCGCCGGGATGGGGCTGGGCGTGCTGCCGTGGTCGCCGCTGGGCCGGGGGGTGCTCACCGGCAAGTACCGCAACGGCCGCCCGGCCGACTCGCGGGCGGTGTCGCCGCATTTCGAGCGGTTCGTCGCCACCTACCTGGAGCCGCGCTGCTCCAGCATCGTGGAGGCGGTGGCCACCGCCGCCGGCGGGCTGGGCGTGTCGCCGCTGGAGGTGGCGCTGGCCTGGGTGCGGGACCGGCCGGGGGTGACCGCGCCGATCCTCGGCGCCCGCACCGTCGGCCAACTGCTCGGCGCGTTGCAGGTGGAGCGGGTGACGCTGCCGGCGGAGATCATCACCGCACTGGACGACGTGTCGGCGGTGCCGGTGGGCTACCCGGAGCGCGACGGCTGACCCGGGCCGGTCCGCAGCCGAAGGGGTGGCGTCGGGCCCGCGGGCTGGGCAGCATAGGGGGCATGGACTACGAATACGTCCCGCTGCGGCTGCCCTCGAACGTCGACCGGCTGACCGCCGCGGCACAGCTGGCGATCCAGGCCGAGTTCTCCGGCTGGGAGCTGGCCCGGGTGCGGCTCTACCGGGACGGCACGCGGCAGGTGATGCTGCGGCGGCGCCGGGTGAACCAGCCGCAGCCGGGCCTGTCGTACTGACCACGGTCGCCGCCCCCGGGGCCGCGCGGTGCGGCCCCGGGAGGGCGGTCACGGCCTAGTGGGCGTGGTCGTGCTCCTCGTCGGGGTCCAGGAACGGGTGCTCGTCGAGCCGGCCGACCAGGCGGTCGTCGGCGGCCGGCTGGAACGGGCCGACCGGGTCGTCGTCGTCGAAGGACTCCAGGTCGACGGGGGTGCCGACCTCGCTGACCATGACCACACCGTCGAGCGGCTCCAGCTCGGGCACGTCCAGCGCGGCGAGCGAGCCGTCGCCGCTCTGCAGCAGCTCCAGCACCGCCTCGCCGACGCCCTCCACCGGCGCGGACTCGTCACCCTCCGGCGTGCCCTCCCGCCGGGCCGCCTCGGCCGCCCGCAGCAGCGCGGCGACACTCGGCACCCGGTAGTCCCGCCGCTGGCGCACCGAGATCACCCTCGGGTGCGGGTCGGCGGACTCGCCACCCTCGACGGCCGCGAACCGCTCGTCGGCCTCGTCCGGATCGATCGACTCGACGTCCCAGGGCGTCACCTCGCCGAACGCGTCGAGCAGCTGCTCGTCGTAGGCGAACGAGGCGTTGTTCAACCCGACGTACGCCTGCCAGACGGCATCGTCGTCGATCCGGCCCTGTGCGGCGCGGACGGCGGCCAGGTGGGCGCGGGCCGCGTCGATCACCCGCTCGAGGGCGGCGTCCAGCTCACCGTGCTGGTCGGTCATGTGTGGCAGTCCCTTCGGATGGGGGGGGGTCCGCGCCGGCGGGGCGGCGGCGGTCGCGGTCAGCAGGAGCGCAGGAAACGGTCCAGGACCCGCACGCCGAACTGTAGTCCGTCCAACGGGACCCGCTCGTCGATGCCATGGAACAGTCCGGAGAAATTGAGGTCGGCGGGCAGCCGCAGCGGCGCGAAGCCGAAGCAGCGGATGCCGAGCTGGGAGAAGGCCTTGGCGTCGGTGCCGCCGGAGAGCATGTACGGCACCGGGTGGGCCCCCGGGTCCTCGGCGCGCAGCGCGGTGGACATCTGCGCCACCAGGTCACCGTCGAACGTGGTCTCCAGCGCCGGCTGGCGCTGGATGTACTCGATGGCGATGTCCGGGCCGACCAGCTCGCGCAGCTGGCGTTCCAGTTCCTCGCTCTGCCCGGGCAGGCTGCGGCAGTCGATGGTGGCGGTGGCCCGGCCGGGGATCACGTTGTCCTTGTAGCCGGCGGCCAGCCGGGTCGGGTTGGCGGTGTTGCGGATGGTGGCGCCGATGATGTTCGCGATCGGGCCGAGTGTGGCGATCGCGGTCTCCGGGTCGTCCGGGTCGATCTCGATGCCGAGCGTGTCGGAGACCTCGGCCAGGAACGCCCGTACGGTGTCGGTCATCACCACCGGGAAGCGGTGCCGGCCGATCCGGGCGACCGCCTCGGCGAGCGCGGTCACGGCGTTGTCGTCGTGCACCATCGAGCCGTGACCGGGTCGGCCCCGCGCGTGCAGGCGCAGCCAGTCGATGCCCTTCTCGGCGGTTTCGATCAGGTAGAGCCGGCGCTGCTCGTCGAGGGAGTAGGAGAAGCCGCCCACCTCGCCGATGGCCTCGGTGCAGCCGTCGAACAGTCCTCGGTGCCGCTGCACCAGGTGGTGCGCGCCGTAGTCGCTGCCTGCCTCCTCGTCGGCGGTGAAGGCGAGCACGATGTCGCGCCGGGGCCGCACGCCGGTGCGCTGCCAGTCGCGGACCACGGCCAGCACCATGGCGTCGAAGTCCTTCATGTCGATCGCGCCGCGGCCCCACAGGTAGCCGTCGCGGATCTCGCCGGAGAACGGGTGCACCGACCACTCGTCGGGGTCGGCGGGCACCACGTCGAGGTGGCCATGCACCAGCAGCGCGTCCCGGCCCGCCTCGGTGCCGGGGATGCGGGCCACCAGGTTGGCCCGGCCGGGAGCGGACTCGTGGATCTCGGCCTCGACGCCCACCTCGGCGAGTTTCTCCGCCACGTACTCGGCGGCGCGCCGCTCGCCCGCGCTGGTGTCGTTGTCGCCGGTGTTCGTGGTGTCGATGCGCAGCAGGTCGCGGCACAGGCCCACGACCTCGTCGGTGGCGTCGGATCGGGCCGGGGCGGCGTCGCTCGTCATCGCATCCTTATACCAGCCGGACCGCCCGGCGCGGCCGCCGGCCGGACGAACCCGGTTTCGCCGATCGCCCACCCGGGTACCGCCGGACACAGCCACATCGATGGAGGGCACACCATGACCGTCCCCCTGCCGCCGCTGCCGCCCGCGGCCGACGACGCGTACCGGCCGGGTGGGCGGAGCCTGGCCGACCTGGTGGACGCCGAGCACCGGGTCCTGCTCGGGCTGGCCGACCGGGTCACCGAGCCGGGGCTGGACGCGGCCACCCGGCGGGAGGTCCTCGACGTGCTGACCGCGGCGGTGTCCCGGCACCTGTCCGCCGAGGAGCAGTACCTGTTCCCGGCCGCGCGCGCGGCGATGCCGGACAGCGCGGAGCTGGTCGACCGGGAGATCGAGGCGGACGCGGGACTGCTGGCCGCGCTGAAGGCGCTCACCGGCCCGCACGACGCGGCGGTGGCCGACGTGACCAACCGGGTGCGCCGGCACGTGAGCCGGGTCGCCGCGCTTGTCACGCCGCTGCGGGACGTGGCCACCGACGCCGAGCTGATCCGGTTGGGCAACCGGTGGGAGATCGCCGAGGAGGCGGCGCCGACCCGGCCGCACCCGGGCACCCCGGGCACCCCACCGTGGAACAAGATCGTCGAACCGGCGGTCGGGGTGCTGGACAAGGTGCGCGACGTGGTCACCGGACGCCGCACCCGCCTGGCCGACCTGGAGCGCCACCGCGACGCCTGAGAAGAACGCCCCTTCCGTACACCCGTTCGTGGTCCTACCGTCACGGTATGGACCTGGAGCTGCGGCATCTGCGGGTGGTCTGTGCGATCGCCGAGACGGGAAGCGTCACCAAGGCGGCCTCCACGCTCGGGCTGGCCCAGCCGGCGCTGACCGCCCAGCTCCAACGGATCGAACGGGCGCTCGGCGGGCCACTGTTCGACCGGGATCGACGGGGCGCCCGACCGACCGCGCTGGGTGAGCTGGTGCTGGACCGGGCGCGGGTGCTGCTGCCGGCGATGAAGGGCCTGCGCGACGAGGCGGCCCGGCTCGCCGGCGCGGGCGACCCGCTGCGCCGGTACCGCTTCGGTGGGGTGAACAGCCCGATCCTGGGGCGGCTGGTGCACCGGCTCGCCGCCGAACGGCCGGACGCGCAGATCACCACGTACGCCTCCTGGTCGGTGGACGAGTTGGCCGAGATGGTGGCCGGCGGCCGGCTCGACTTCGCCCTGACCGGGGTGTGCGGCAACGCGGCCCCGTCGGCGGGCTTCGGGTTGATCTGGCGGGAGGTGGCCGTCGACCCGGTGTTCGTGCTGCTGCCGCAGACCCACCCGCTGGCCGCGCGGGCCGAGGTCGACCTGGTCGACCTGCGGCGGGAGCAGTGGGTGGCCGCGCCGGGTGACGGCTGCTTCGGCGACTGCTTCGCCGCCGCCTGCGCCCGGGCCGGTTTCACCCCCAGGAAGGTGTACGAGACGGACGTGCGGGCCGCGCTGGACCTGGTGGACGCCGGTGAGGCGGTGGCGTTGTGCCAGGCCACCTTCCGCCCGGTGGCCGGGTTGGTCACCCGCCGGCTGGCGGGTACGCCGCTGCGCTGGCGGCTGCTGCTCGGCTGGCACGCCGACGTGCCGGTGGCGGGGATGGCGGCGTCGGTGCTGTCCACGGCCGTGGCGGCGTACCGCGACGGGCTGGTCAACCACCCGGACTACCTGGTCTGGCTGCTGGCCAACCCGGACTTCGGCGTGCAGCGCAGCGTGGCCGGCGGGGTGCGAACGGCCTGAACGCGGGTATCACCGGCGGCATGACTGATCTGTACCCGGCCGCCGACGCGCGGGAGCTGCTGCGCCGGGCGGCCACCGCGCACACCGCCGCCTCCACCGACCTGGAGACGTTCCTGCGCCGGCTGCCGGAGGCGCCCGACCCGGCGGACATCGCCGAGTACGCCGAACTGCTCACCCGCGAGGAGCGGGCCCGGGACGAACGGCGGGCCGCAGCCGACGCGGCCGGGCTGCGACTGCCCAGTCTGGAGTCGGAGTAGGCCCGCCCGGGACCGGAGCAGGCCAGCCCCCCGAGCAGGCGACGGCGCCCGGGTGGCGGTCCCGCCCGGGCGCCGTCGCCGCGGCTCACCGTTCGACGAGCACGTCGTGCCCCAGGTCGAGCAGCGCGTGCCGCCACTCGTCGTCGGCGTTGCCCCGGCGGGGCCGCTGTGCCGTCAACTCCTGGATGCGGGCCACCGCCTCGCGCATCACCTCGACGTCCTCCGGCGTCAGGTCCACCTTGCGTTTACGCAGCACGGCGAGGATCTGCCGGCCCGGTTCGGGCAGGTCGAGGTCCGGGTCCGGACCGAACGCCTCCTCCCCCGACCCGCGGGTCAGCAGCCACTGCCGCAGCTTCTCGGAGGTGACGTTCACCTCGGCGTGGAAGTCGTCCCAGATCGCCTCGACCTGCGGGTCGAGTCGCGTGTCGCGTGCCATTCAGACCTCCTCTGCCGGCGACGGCCCGGATGCCGGCTCGCCCTCGTCCGTCGGTGCGCTCCGGTGCTGCGGCCCCTCCGGTGGCACCCGGACCCGGGACGGGTTCGCCGTGGGGGGCGCCTCGATCGGTTCGCCGGCCGCCGGGTCGTCCCGGGCCTCCTCGGGTTCGGTCATGTCCGCCCTCCGATCCTTGCCGGGCGGGCCGGCGCGGCCCGCCGGGGCCCTCCACGGTCACCGGGGATGGGAGGTGGTGGCCGCCGTGTGCCCGCGTTCACCGGCGACGACGTCGAAGACCAACCGGTCGTCGCGGGCGTCGACGGTGACCTTCTGCCCCGGTGAGATCTCCTGCTCCAGCAGCATCCGGGACAGCCGGTTGTCGACCTCCCGCTGGATCACCCGGCGCAGCGGCCGGGCGCCGAACTCCGGCTGGTAGCCGTGCTCGGCGAGCCAGTCCACACCGGCGGGGCTGAACTCGACCTGGATGTCCTGGGCGTGCAACCGGCGGCGGGTCTCCTCCAGCATCAGGCCGGTGATCTGGCGCAGCTGCTCGGCCTCCAGCCGCTGGAAGATGATGATCTCGTCGATGCGGTTGAGGAACTCCGGGCGGAAGTTCTCCTGCAACCGGCGCATCAGTCGCTCGCGCAGCTCGGTGGCCTCCTGCTGGCCCGGCGCGCCGGCGGCGAAGCCGACCGTACGCTGGGTGCCGGTGATCAGCTCCGAGCCGAGGTTGCTGGTCATGATGAGCACGGTGTTCTTGAAGTTCACCGTGCGGCCCTGGCTGTCGGTGAGCCGGCCGTCGTCGAGCACCTGGAGCAGGATGTTGAACACGTCCGGGTGCGCCTTCTCGATCTCGTCCAGCAGCACCACCGCGTACGGGCGGCGGCGTACCGCCTCGGTGAGCTGGCCGGCCTCCTCGTAGCCCACGTACCCGGGCGGGGCGCCGACGAGCCGGCTGACGGTGTGGCGCTCCTGGAACTCGCTCATGTCGACCCGGACCATCCGGTCGGCCTCACCGAACAGCGCCTCCGCCAACGCGCGGGCCAGCTCGGTCTTGCCGACGCCGGTGGGGCCGAGGAACAGGAAGCTGCCCATCGGCCGCTCCGGGTCGGCCAGGCCGGCCCGGGACCGGCGTACCGCCTCGGCCACCGCGCCGACCGCGTCGTCCTGGCCGACCACCCGCTCGTGCAGGTGCCCCTCCAGCCGCAGCAGCCGGTCGCGTTCCTCCTCGGTGAGCTGGGTGACCGGAATGCCGGTGGCCCGGGACACCACCTCGGCGATCTCGGTCGGCCCGACCTCCGGCACGTGGTTGGGGCCCTCGTCGCCCCGGGCGCGCCGGATCTGGTCGTCCAGTTCGGCGAGCCGGTCGCGCAGCGCCGAGGCCCGCTCGTACTGCTCGTCGGAGACCGCCTGTTCCTTGTCCCGGCGGGTCTCGTCGAGCTGCTGCTCCAGTTCGCGCACGTCGGAGGCGGGGGTACGGGTGCGCAGCCGCACCCGGGCCCCGGCCTGGTCGATCAGGTCGATCGCCTTGTCCGGCAGGAACCGGTCGGTGACGTACCGGTCGGCCAGCTCGGTGGCGGCGACCAGCGCCTCGTCGGAGAACCGGACCTGGTGGTGGGCCTCGTACCGGTCACGCAGACCGCGCAGGATGGCGATGGTGTCCTCCACGGTCGGCTCGGGCACCAGCACCGGCTGGAACCGGCGGGCCAGGGCGGCGTCCTTCTCGATGCTGCGCCGGTACTCGTCGAGCGTGGTCGCGCCGATCACCCGCAGCTCGCCGCGGGCCAGCGCGGGCTTGAGCATGTTCGACGCGTCCATCCCGCCCTCGCTGCCGGCGCCACCGGCTCCGACCAGGGTGTGGATCTCGTCCAGGAAGATGATCAGCTCGTCGCGGTGGGCGCGGATCTCGTCGATCACCTTCTTCAGTCGTTCCTCGAAGTCACCCCGGTAGCGGGTGCCGGCGACCAGGCCGGCCAGGTCGAGTTGGATGACCCGCTTGCCGATCAGCGTCTGCGGCACGTCCCCGTCGCAGATCCGCTCGGCCAGTCCCTCCACGATGGCGGTCTTGCCGACGCCGGCCTCGCCGATGAGCACCGGGTTGTTCTTGGTCCGGCGGGACAGGATCTCCACCGCCTGCTCGATCTCGTCGGCCCGCCCGATCACCGGGTCGATCTGGTCCATCCGCGCCAGGTCGGTGAGGTCCTGCCCGTACTGGTCGAGGGTGGGTGTGCCCCGGTCCGGCCGGGGGGTGGTCGTCGCGCCGCGTTCGGCGCTGGCCGCCTGCAACGACTCGGGTTGGATGCGGCCGGCGGCGAGCATCCGCCCGGCGGGCGACTCGGGATTCAGCGGCAGCGCCATCAGGATGTGCTCGGGCCCGATGTAGTTGGCGCCCATCGCCCGGGAGAGCTGGTGGGCGTCGAGCAGGGCCCGTTTCGCCGCCGGGGTGAGCGAGAGGTTCGGCGGCACCTCACCCCGGGGAGCGCCGTCGCCGCGCCCGCCGAGCGCGTTGACGAGCGCGTCCGGGTCGGCGCCGGCCCGGCGCACCAGGTCGCGCAACGGCTCACGCTGCAACGCCGCCCACAGCAGGTGGTCGGTGTCCAGGTCGCTGCTGTGTTTCTGGGCGGCCCGCCGCGCGGCGTCGGCGAGCATCTCCCGCGCGTCGGCGGTCATCAGGCGGGTGATGTCGACCCGGTGGGCCGGGCGGCGTCCCCCCTCACCCCGGCCGAAGTACCGGGCCAGAAACTCGTCCCAGGGGTCGTTGCCGAAGTCACCGGGTCCCATCATCATCGTCCTCCGCAGTCTGTCGGCACGACCGGTACGCGGCGCGCGCGGCTCGGTCGGCGGTGGCTACCCGGCGGCCGGCGCGACAAACGCGACCGGGTGGCAGGCTGGGGGCATGGAGAACAGACCGCTGCTGGTGGTGGACGGCGCGAACGTGGTGGGTTCGCGGCCGGACGGCTGGTGGCGGGACCGGGCCGGCGCGGCGGTGCGGTTGCGGGACGCGCTGGCCCCGCTGGCCGAGGCGGGCGTGCCGCCGGAACTGCCACCACCGGTGCAGGTGGTGCTGGTGGTGGAGGGCGCCGCCCGGCACGTGCCGCCCACTCCCGGCGTGGACGTGGTGTCCGCACCCGGCTCCGGTGACGACACCGTGGTCGAACTGGTGGCCGCCGCGCCACGACGGTCGCGGGTGGTGGTCACCGCCGACCGGGAGCTGCGCGCCCGGGTGACCGCGCTGGGCGCGCAGGTGCGCGGGCCGCGCTGGCTACCCCGCTGAGTCGTCCCGACGACGGGACCACCGCGTCCGTCGGCGGGACCCCCCGCACCGGACCCCGGAGCCCTTGGCGCACGTCACGGCGGTGACCGGACACGCCGGGCGGTACCACGCCCGGGTGCGTGTTCGCCCACCCGTCGGGATGCGTTGTAATGGAGATCTCCCCCGCCCCCTGGAGGTCCCCGTGGCGAGCGTCGCCGAGCTGAAGGCCGCCATCGATGTCGCTCTCCAGCAGATCGGTGACGGGCAGACAGCGGTGCAGGCGGCCGGCGAGAAGCTGGCCGAGGCGCAGCAGACCCTGGCCGGCGCGTTGGAGGGCAGCGGCCACGAGACGGTCGGGGCGGCTCAGGCGTCGCTGACACAGGCCAGCCAGGAGTTGGAGGAGTGCCTCGCCGCGACACTCGTCGCGGTCGAGCAGGCGCAGCTCTACGTCGCGACGCTCTGAGGCCGGACGTGTCCATCGTCGAGGACATCGGCGCGCAGGTGCGCGCCGCCGCCGAGGAACTGCCGCTGGCCCAACTCGCCGCCGCGCTGGACAAACTCGGCCAGGCCGAGGAACGACTGCGCTGGGTGCGCCAGGAGTCGGGCGACCCGATGGGGGTGCCGGAGCTGTCCTCGGCCACCGAACACGCGCAGACCGCCGGCTACGCGCTGCGCGTGGCGCAGGAGCAGCTCACCGCGTACCTGGCCGCCATCGGGCTGGCCGCCGACGAGGCGGCGCCCGGGCCGTCGGGCCCGCAGCGGCCCCGGCACGACGCGCCACGCGGGGCCGGGCCGCCCGCCCCCGACGCCGCACCGGAGCGGCGGGAGGAGCCGGCGGTGCGACGCTGGTGGGCGGTGCGGGTGGCCGAGCTGACCGGCGGCCGGGAGGGCGCGCCGGACGAGCCGGACGAGCGGGTCGGGGATCCGCACGAGCTGCTGCGGCGTGTCGTCGCCGGGATCCGCTCCGGCGACCGGGACCGGCTGCACCGGGAACTGCGCCGGGCGCACGCCGACGTGGGCCTGGGGCTGGCCGCGATCACCCCGCCGCTGCTGCGCGCGCTGGCCGGCGAGCTGATCGGCCACCCACCCCGCGCAGCCGATCATCCCCGGCTGCGACGCGAACTGGACGGGCGGGTCCGGGACCTGCTGCCCGGGCTGCCGCCCGCGGTGCTGGACACGCTGCTGACCCGGATGTGCCGGATGCCCCCGCCGCGCCGCGGCGACGCGGCGGAGCAACCGCACGCCGCCGACCCGGCGGTCACCGCCGGCGTGGTCACCGCCGTCCTGCTCGACCGGCTCGGCCGGGATCTGCCCAAGGACACCGACGACCGGGAGCCGTCCCGTGGCTGACGTCCGCGCCCAGGTGGTGACGCGGGTCCGGGGAATGCTCTCCGAGGCCCTCGGTGCCACCCGTACCCGCCTCACCACCGCGGAGGCCGAGCTGTCCGCGGCGCGCGACCGGCTGGCCCGTACCCGCCGGGCCGCCGCCGCGGTGCCGGACCGGGTGGGCGCCGCCCGCGACCGGCGGCTCGCCGAGATCGACGCCCGGCACGCCGCCCGCCTCGCGGAGCTGGCCCGCCGGGCGGCCGCCGCGGCGCGACGGGAGGCCCCCGGGGCGGCGTCCGCGCCGTGGGACCGCTGGCAGGCCACACCCGCCGGCCGGGGTGAGCCGCCGGGCGCGGTCCGCATCGGCACGGTACGCATCGACGGCGCCGAGCCGGTGCCAGCGCTGGTGCCGCTGCTGGACGCCGGGCACGCACACCTGGCCGGCGGTGACCGGGACGGCCTCGCCGCGGTGGTGCCCGCGCTGCTGCTGCGCTCGGTCGGCCGGGTGGAGCCGGGCGCGGTGCGGCTGCACGGCTACGACCCGGAGCACCTGGGCGGCGGCCTGGCCGGATTCGCCCCGCTCGGCACCGCCGGCCTGCTCACGTTCGTCGGGCCGAACGGCCTGACCGCACTGCTGGACGACCTGGTGGAGCAGATCCGCCGGATCAACGCCACCGTGCTGGCCGGCGAGTACACGTCGCTGCGGGAGCTGGCCGCCGCCACCGGCCGGCGCCCGGAGCCGTGGCGGGTGGCCGTGCTGCTCGGCGGCGACGAACTGTCCCGCCACGAGCGCGGCCAGCTCGACCGGGTGGTCCGCACCGGCGTCGCGTGCGGCGTACACCTGGTGGTGCGCGGCATCGAGCTGCCCGAGGACCCGGGCGTCACCCGGATCGTGGTGGAGCCGGACGACGCCCGGATCGCCGGGCTGCCGGTGGCGCTCGACGCCCCGCCGCCGCCGGTCCTGGTCACCGAGACCTGCCGGGCGGTGGCCTCCCGGGTCGCCGCCGGTCCGCCGCCCACGCCCTTCACCGACCTGCTCCCCCCGCCGGCCGGCTACTGGCGGGAGGACTCGGCGCACGGGCTCAGCGCGCCGATCGGCGAGGGCCCGCACGGGCGGCCGGTGCTGCTCACGCTCGGCGACTACCCGCCGCACGCGTTGATCGGTGGTCCGTCCGGCACCGGCAAGACCAACCTGATCTTCGCCTGGATCGGCGCGCTCGCGGCCCGCTACTCCCCCGCCGAGCTGGAGTTCTATCTGCTCGATTTCAAGGAGGGGGTGTCCTTCGCCCGGTTCGCGCAGGGCCGGCGCGACCCGAGTTGGCTGCCGCACATGCGGCTGGTCGGCATCAACGTCAACACCGACCGGGAGTTCGGCCTGGCGTTGCTGCGGTTCCTCGCCGAGGAGCTACGCCGACGGGCCGACGCGGCCAAGCGGCACGAGGTCACCAAGCTGGCCGAGCTGCGCGCGGTGGACCCGACCGGGCACTGGCCGCGGATCGTCGCGGTGGTCGACGAGTTCCAGGCGCTGCTGGCCGGGCGGGACGTGGTGGCCCGGGAGGCCGCCGACCTGCTGGAGGACCTGGCCCGCCGGGGCCGCTCCCAGGGCATCCACCTGGTGCTCGCCTCCCAGGACGTCCGCGGCATCGAGGCGCTGTGGGGCCGGCCGGCGCTCGTCGCCCAGTTCACGCTGCGCATCGCGCTGCCGAAGGCGCTGCGCATCCTGGCCGAGCGCAACGACGCGGCGCAGTCGCTGCCCCGCCACCACGCGGTCGTCAACGCCGAGTCGGGGCTGGTGGAGGGCAACGAGGTGGCCCGGATCCCGTCGGCCGGCGACTGGGAGACCTGGAGCGAACTGCAGCACCGGCTGTGGCGGATGCGCCCGCCGGACGCCGCGCCGGCGCGGCTGTTCGACGGCGACGCCGTCCCACGGCTGGCCGACGCGCCGGACTTCCGTGCCCTGGCCGCTCCCGAACAGGGTGTGCCGCGTAATCCGGTGGCGCTGCTCGGCGAGATCATCGACGTGCAGGCGCGCTCGGCGGTGCTGCGGATGCCCCGCGCGCCGGGACGTAACCTGGCCGTGCTGGGCACCCGCATCGACGAGGCGTGCGCGGTCCTCGACGCCGCCGCCCGCTCGCTGGCGCGGCAGTACCGGCCGGGCGCCGCCCGGTTCTCCATCGCCTGCCTCGACCCGGACGCCGACCCGGCCGCCCGCGCCCTCTACGAGGACCTGCCCGGCGACGCCGCCTGGTACGACGAGGAGACGGTGCCGGAACTGATGGCCGAGGTGGGTGACGGGCTGGGCGCACCGGGCACGCCGGGGACCCCGCACTTCCTGCTGCTGTACGCGGTGGACGCGGCGGCCGCGGCGCTGGCCGGCAAGGCGGGCACCCGCACCGGGCTGGAGCAGTTGCGTCGCATCCTGCACGACGGCCCGGAGCGGCGCACCCACGTGCTGGCGTGGTGGCGCGGCGTGGCCCGGATGCGGGCCGACCTGGGGGGCGCGGGCGCGCGCACGGACCAGATCGGCGCCTGGGTGGCGCTCGACGTACAGGGCGGTGAGCTGGGTTCCTCCCTCTATCCGGGCAGCGGCGGGCCGGAGTGGTATCCCCGGCCGTGGCGGGGTCTGTTCTTCGACCGGGCGGTGCATCGCACCGGACAGGTGATCATCCCTTATGGTCCCTCCCGATGAACGCACCGGTGTCCAGTGAGACGTACCACGCGCAGATCCGCCGGCTCGCCGAGCTGACCGCCCGGGTGGCCGCCCAGCGCGCCGAGGCGCACACCTGGTACGACCAGCAGGTCGCCGCTGCGGACCGGGCGGTGGCGGAGGCGGCCGAGCAGGTCCGGCGGGCCGAGGCGGAGGCGGCCGAGGCGCGGCGGATGGTCGACCGCGTCGACGGCGAGGTCACGCACCTGTGGACGCAGGTGCGGGCCCGGCTGGGCGTGGGTGCCCGGCGGCTGGGTGACCCGCCCGGTCCGGCCCGCGACGCCGCCGGTGACCCGGTGCGGCTGCTGCGTGGCGTGCGGGAGCTGCTGGAACGCACCGGCACGCGTGGTGAGCTGCCGGGGTCGACGAACCCGCTGCTGGTCGGGTGCGGGATCGGCGGGGCGCTGGCGGCGTACGCGCTGGGCTCGGCGGTCCGGGCGCTGGCCGCCGGCGCGAACGCCGACCTGGCGGCGGGCCTGCCGGTGCTGGCGCTCGTGGTGACGTTGCTCGGCCCGGTGGTCGGGTTGGGGCCGGCCCGCCTGCTGGCCGACCGCCGGCACGCGGTGCTGACCCCCCGCCCGATGATCGTGGTGGCCGCCACCGGCCTGGCCACCACGGTGCTGCTGCTGACCGTCACCTACACCCGCTGACCCCCGGCACCGCCTCGGGTGAGCACGAGAGCGGCCGGTGGCGCGACGGGTGTCGCGCCACCAACCTCATGATCATCGGCGTCAGGCGGGGGTCAGGACGGCTTCGGCGAGCAGGCGGCGGGTCAGGACCAGGCGGTCGGCGTCGTCGTCGAGGCCGGGCAGGTCACCGACCCGGGACACCTCGCCGGCCAGCACCGCGCGCAGCGCCGCCTCGCAGGTGCCGGGCAGGGTGAGCGTGCGGTCGGGCAGGCGCAGCGCCACCGTACCGGCGCCGGTCGGGGTGAGCTGCCAGCGCAGGCCGGCGCGCACCGCCACCCGGCTGTCCGCGCTCAACCGGGCCAGCGCTTCGGCCTGGGCCAGCGGCCGGATCGGCGCGGGCCGGGCGGCCGGCCACACCCGGTCACGCAGCCGGGTCGCCACCGCCGCCGGGTCGGCGCGCAGCAGCCAGTCGCGCAGCGCCTCGACGGTCTCGGTCACCTCGGGCTCGATCGCGTCCGGGTCGGTCAGGTCCAGGCCGAACGGCAGACCGGCGCGCAGCCGGGCGTCCTCGGCGGCGAGGCCCAGCAACTCCTCGACCAGGGCGTAGCGGGTGAGCGCCCGGATGCCCACGGTCAGGTGCAGCGAGCTGGACTCCTGGGCCTGGGCGCTGTGCAGCCAGCCGCGCGGCAGGTAGAGCGCGTCCCCCGGTTCGAGCACCACGTCCAGCGCGGGCCGTCCCTCGGCGGTCGCGGAGACCTCGTCGGCGCGGCCGCCCCAGGGCTGGCGTTCCAACGGGTCCGTCAACACCGGCGGGTGGATCCGCCAGTGCTTGCGCCCGTCCACCTGGAGCACGAACACGTCGTGGGTGTCGTAGTGGGTGGCGAAGCCCTGACTGCCGGCCGGGGTCAGGTAGGCGTTGACCTGCAACGGCTGCGCCAACGCCAGACCGAGGTCGCGGGCGAAGTCGACAAGTGCTGGCCAGGTGCGGTGCAGACCCTGCAGGACGAGCGTCGCGCCCTCGGCGTAGAGGCCGAGCACCTTCTCGTCGAGGACCTGGTCGCCGATCTCGGCGCCGGCCCCACCCCCGCCGGTGTAGCGCGCCGCCGGCACGAGCTGGCCGTCCTTGGCCACCCGCAGGAAGGGGGTACGCAGTCCACGGCGGCTGAGCAGCTCGTCGGCGTCGGCAGGGCTGAGCAGGTCGGTGAAGCCGGCCGGGTTGGGCAGCTCGGCCGCGCGGGACAGCAGCGGGCTGCGCCCCCAGTGGTCGGCGGCGAACTTGGCCGGCTCGACGGCCACACAGCGGGCCAGCGCGGCAGCCGCGGAAAGCGGAGCCGCCGGGCGGCCGTGGCCGCCCGGCGGGTCGAGGTGGGTCGTGCTCATCGCCTCAGGCGCTGCCGTCCGCGCCACCGTCGTGCTGACCCGGCGTCGCACCACCGTCGGCCGGACCCTCGGCCCCGCCGTCCGCGCCACCGTCGTGCTGACCCGGCGTCGCACCACCGTCGGCCGGACCCTCGGCCCCGCCGTCCGCGCCACCGT
>NZ_JBNCKZ010000018.1:17488-38518 GCF_049841795.1 Micromonospora sp. DT31
CCGTCGTGCTGACCCGGGGTGGCGCCGCCGTCAGCCGGGCCTTCCAGGCCGCTGCCGCCGCTGGTCTGGATGTCGTCGTCGTTCAGTGCCATGGGTGCTCCCTCGGTGCTTCGGGGTCCGTGTGCAGCGGGTGGTACCCCACTCTCGATCTTCTCTAACCACACCGTAGACGTCCGGAGCGCGCCACACCGGCAGTTCCGGTCGGGAAGCGGACGGCCGCGGTCGGTGTCAGGATGGCGGAAGGACGACACGCGAGGAGGTGCCCGTGACGCAGCCGGAGCCGACACCGGGTCACCCTCCCCTGAGGGCACCGCGATGATCCTCCTCGGCACGTCCGGCTGGCAGTACCGGGACTGGCGGGAACGGTTCTACCCGGCCGGGGTGCCGCAACGGGCCTGGCTGGAGCACTACGCCGCGCGGTTCGCCACGGTCGAGGTGAACAACGCGTTCTACCGGCTGCCCGAACGGGACACGTTCGCCGCCTGGCGGGCTCGTACGCCGGACGACTTCTGCGTGGCGGTGAAGATGAGCCGCTACCTGACCCATGTGAAGCGGCTGCGGGACCCGGTCGAGCCGGTGGCCCGCTTCCTGGACCGGGCATCCGGCCTCGGTGACCGGCTCGGGCCGGTGCTGGTCCAGTTGCCGCCGACGCTGCGGGCCGACCCGGACGCGCTGGCCGCCGTGCTGCGGCTGTTCCCCGCCGACGTGCGGGTGGCGGTGGAGCCGCGGCACCCGTCGTGGTGGACCGACGACACCCGCCGGGTGCTGGAACGCCACCGGGCGGCGCTGGTCTGGGCCGACCGGCTCAGCCGCCCGATCACCCCGCTGTGGCACACCGCCGGCTTCGGCTACCTGCGGCTGCACGAGGGGCGGGCCCGGCCGTGGCCGCGCTACGGCCGGGCGGCGCTGGCCGGTTGGGTCCGCCGGCTGGCCGACGCGTTCGACGGCGACGAGCCGGCGTACGTCTACTTCAACAACGACCCGGGCGGCGCGGCGATCACCGACGCGGTGGCGTTCGCCGGGGCGGCCCGGCGGGCCGGGCTGCCCGTCTCCCGGACGCCGGCGGCCCGCCCCGCCGAGGGGGCGGGACGGGCCGGTCCGGGTCGGGTCAGGGAATGAGCTGACGCAGATCCTGCGGCAGGGTCGACCTGACGTCCTGCCACTCACCCTGGGTGACGTGCCGGCGCAGCGTGTCCAGCACGACCTGCACCACCCGCTGCGCGCCGCCCTCGACGTCGTACGGGAAGCCCTGGCGGACCTCGTAGAGGACGTCGTCGCGGTTGAGTTTGATCGGCACGTTCTCCGGCTGCCAACCGTCGAAGTAGATGCCCCGCACCAGCACCGGCAACTGCTGGGCGAACTCGGCGCTCTCCTGCACCGGCATCCGGTCGCGCAGCAGGTGCAGCATGGTGCGCAACGCGGCGTAGGACTGGTTGCGCCGCTCCTTCGGCCAGCCGTACGCGGACTCGATCTCCTTGAGCATCAGGTGCGTCTTGTCCAGCGAGGACTCGAACGCGGACATCAGGTGCTCGGCCATCGGGCTCACCCCCGTGCGTCGGTCTCCCAGCGTCGGTCGTCGGCGCGTCGCGGCGGACCGCTGGGGCCTCGCCACGACCGGGTCGGACTCGACCGGCCGGGCCGTTCGTCGCGCCGGGGCGCCTCGGAGCCGCCGACCACGTGCAGTACGCCACCGCGGCGTCGGTCCACCACCACCCGTACCGTCATGACCCACCTCCTCGTCGCGGCGCCGCTTCGGCCGGTGCGGCGCGCACACCGTCCATGCTGCGTGTCGCCGGGGTGAGGCGGCCTCACCCGGGTCGGGTGAGGCGTCAGTCGGCCAGCAGGTCGACGAGCGTACGGGCGTTGCGCTGCGCGTTGTCCCGGTAGCAGTTGTTCATCAGCACATGCGTGCGTTCGGTCTCGCCGGCCAGCTCGCGCAGTTTCGGGGCCCAGTCGCGCAGTTCCCGCTTCGAGTAGTCGTAGCCGAACTTCTCGTGGATGTCCTTGCTGGTCCACCTGTCGCTGTGCCCGTGGAAGCGGACCACCGCGAGGTCGGCGGTGGCGGCCAGCACCGGGGGTACGGACGACTTGTGTCCCTGGGGCATGTCCACGCAGACGAACGGCAGGTCGTGGGCGCGCAGGAGGTCCAGGGTCTCGGCGGCGTTGTCGCCGTCGAACCAGGAGGCGTGCCGGAACTCCACGGCCGGGCGCAGCGGCGCGCACCGCCGGGCCACCTCCAGCAGGTACTGCTTGTTGTCCCGCCGGATGGTGAACCAGGGCGGGAACTGGAACAGCAGCACGCCGAGCTTGCCGGCGTCGACGAGCGGGTCCAGGGCGGACAGGAAGCGGGTCCAGACCTCCTCGTACGCCTGCGCGGGCAGGTCACCCGGGTAGACGGTGCGTTTCTCGGTGTCCGGCCGCAGGTCCTTGTAGAGCGCCGACACCCGGGTGGGGTGGCCGGTCAGCAGGCTGAACGCCTTGACGTTGAAGGTGAACCCCGGCGGGGTGCGATCGGCCCACAGCCGGGCGGTCCGCTCGGCCGGCGGCGAGTAGTACGTGGCGTCCACCTCGACGAGCGGGAACTGGCGGGCGTAGTAGGCCAGCCGACGCTCCGGGGTGTCGGCGCTCGCCGGGTACCAGCCGGAGTCGAGCAACGTCCGGTCGGTCCACGAGGCGGTGCCCACCAGGATCTCACCCATTGGCGAACTCCACCGCGTCCCGGACCGACCGGCAACCTCTCGACGTCTCAGGCCGCCCGCCGCTCCCGGGTCTGCTTACAGGTCACGCAGCACGTGGCGGAGGGGAAGATCTCCAGGCGCTCGACCGGGATCGGCGCGGTGCAGCCCTCGCAGAAGCCGTAGGTGCCCTCGTCGAGCCGGGCCAGCGCGTGCTCGAACTGGGCCCGCCGCTCCAGGATGGTGCGCAGCAGCGACTGCGCGGTGTCCCGCTCGGCGGTCTTGGTGCCACTGTCGGCCTGGTCGTCGCCGGCGGTGTCCCCGACCTCCACCAGCCGCAGCACCTGGCTCTGCGCCATGGTGTGCTCGTACTCGGCGGTCAGCTCGTCGTACCGCGACCGCAGGGACTGCCGGATCTGGTCGACCTCCGCCTGGGAGCGGCTCGTGGCCGTCGTGTCGTGGACGAGCATCGCTGCCTGCCTTCCTACGTCCTCATACCGCTGCGGGGCCTGCGCCCCGCAACGGTCCGACTGTGTGCGCGGGCGACGAGATCACCTACGCTCTGTGAGCCGGGCGATTACCCTCGCCTCCGAGCGGCCAAACCGACTGTTTCCTGAGTGTTTCCGGTGAGTTCTGGACCCGGTAGAAACCGCTGGTCAGCCGGCCTCGACCAGCGCCGGTCGGAGAGGGTCGTCGACCCGGACCACCACGTCGGCGAAGGAGGCCGGGTCGACCTCCTCGGCGTAGCGGGCGAAGGCTGGCAGCGTCCAGCGCAGCGCCGGGTCGGTGCGCCGGGCCAGCGCCGCCGGGGACAGCACGAGGTGCACGGTGAGGTCGAACGGCAGCGTGCCGCCGAGCAGCAGCGCGCCGCTGACCAGGACCACCCCGCCGGCCGGCAGTTCCCGGTACGCGGCGCGGCTGGCCCGGTCGGCGTCGGCGTCCCACAGGGAGGGCAGCAGTCGACCGGAGCCGCCCGGGCCGGCCGGGTCGAGCACCTCCCGGCGCAGACCGGGCTCGTCGAGCCAGCCCGCGTAGTACGCGTCCGGGTTGGTGCGTCCGTGCTCCAGGCGTACGGAGGCGGGGCGGAGGAAGTCGGCGGCGCGCACGTGCACCGTGGGCCGTCCGGCGGCGCGCAGCGGATCGACGAGGGCGCCGGCGAGGGTGTCCGGCGCGGCGGCGGGCGGCCCGTCCACGGCGACCCGCAGCCGGCCGGGCGGCCCGGTGGGCGCGAGGCGCCCGACCAGCTCGGCGACGAGCCGGTCGGGACTGATCGGGCGGACGCGCACCGGACCATCCTGCCCGGGGCGTGGGGCGGGCCGCCACGTGATCGGTCCGGGCGGTCGGGGCTCCGTCCGGGCCCGGTCAGCGGTGGGTGTTCGGCCCGGGCCCGGTCGGCGGTGGGTGCTCCGCCCGCCCGGGGGTCATCCGGTGCGGTCGATGGTCACCCGGGCGTCGTCGGCGAGCCGGTAGCCGACGCCGTACACGGTGGTGACGAGCGGCACGTCCACGCCGACCTTGCCGCGCAGCCGGCGCACGTGCACGTCGACGGTGCGGACGCCGGCGTGCTCGTATCCCCAGACCGCGGTGAGCAGTTGCAGCCGGGTGAACACCCGTCGCGGGTGCGCGACCAGGTGCAGCAGCAGGTCGAACTCCAGCCGGGTCAGCGGCAGCGACTCGCCGTCGCGCAGCACCGACCGGGACGCGGCCAGGATGTGCAGGGCCGGGATGGTCGGGGCGAGCGGGCGGGCCGGGGCGCGGGCGGCCGCCGGGGCGTCGGGGCGACGTTCGGCCGGTCCGGCGCTGACCACCGCCTCGCCGCGTTCGACGAGTTCGCGCGCGGCGTCGAGCAGCTGGCGGGCGGCCGGGGTGAGCGACTCGTCACCGGCCAGGGGGATGTTCAGGGTGACGGTGAGCACGGGCGTCGCGGCGCTGGTGGGGCGACGCTGGCCACCGGGGGGCCGGCCGGGGACCGCGGGTTGGGACGTATGCCATCCGGCGCGCGGCGAGGCGGGGCTGACCGACATGGTCCTCCTTGGCTGGTCCGGCTGTCTCCCCCACGGCCCGGGACGCCGCTTCGTCGATGCTTCCCGGCGCCTGTGCGGCGGTCAAGAGGCGGCCGCGTTGCAGGAACGTGACAATTGACGAACACACCGGAGCCGCCTGCTCGCTCTGCGTGTGAGACTCGTTGATTACAGCAGAACCACGCAACGGGACGGCAGCGGGGGTCCCCGGCCGGTTGACCTCACCGGGCTCAGGCGTCGTGCTCCACCTCGATCGGGGCGCCGTCGGCGAGGCGGTAGCCGACGCCGTGCACGGTGGTCACCAGCGGTGTGTCCGGGCCGAACTTGGCCCGCAGCCGGCGCACGTGCACGTCCACCGTGCGGGCCACCGCGTGGTCGTAGCCCCAGACGTGCGCGAGCAGTTGCCGGCGCGTGAACACCCGGCGGGGGTGCTCCACGAGGAACAGCAGCAGTTCGTACTCGATGCGGGTGAGCGGGACGTCGGCGTCGCCGACCCGGACCCGGTGGGTGCCGGTGAGGAGGCGTACCGTGCCGGGCCCGGCGGCCTGCGGCGCGGCCACCGGGCGCATGTCGGGCACGGCGCGGGCGGCCGGTTGCTCGTCCGGGCCGACCAGACCCTCGCCGGAGGCGACGAGGTCGTCCAGGACGGCCACCAGGCGGGCCAGGCCGGGAGTGAGCGGGCCGGCACCCAGGTCGAGGGTGATGGTCAGGGTCGGTACGGTACGCGGCCGGGGCGGCAGGGCCCGGTCGGGACGGCCCGCGCGGGCCGGACGGGTGTTGAGGGCGACGACGGACATGGGAGCCTCCTGTGCGGGCGGTCGCCCCGCCCCGCCGGGTGCGGCGGGGCGGTCAGCGCGCTGCGCGGCCGGCGACGACCGGGGGCGCGGTGTTCGAGGGTCGGGTCGGCGGGGTGGGACCGAGGGCGGGCAGCCCGGCGATGCGCCAGGCGGCGAAGCCGCCGATCACGTCGGTGGCGCGGTGCAGGCCGAGGTCCTTCAGTGCGGCGGCGGCCAGCGACGAGGTGTAGCCCTCCTGGCACAGGACGATCACCGGTACGTCGTAGTCGACCGCCTGTGGCAGCCGGGCCGCGCAGCGCGGGTCGAAGCGCCACTCCAGGACGTTGCGCTCGACGGTGAGCGCGCCCGGTACGGTGCCCTGCGCGGCGCGTTGGCCGGCGGGGCGGATGTCGACGAGCAGCGCCCCGGCGCGACATCGCAGGTGGGCCTGCTCGGGCTCCAGGCGGCGCAGCCGCGCCCGGGCGGCGGCGAGGATCTCGTCGATGCCCCGCGAGCCGGCCGGGGGGACCGGACCGTGCCCGGTGCGGGTGGGGGTCTGCGCCATCGTGGCGTCCTTCCGTTCGTCGGGGTGCGGGGGCGGCTTCACCAGGCGACGCCGGCCTCGGCCACCTCGGCGACCCGCAGCCGGCCGTCGCGGAGGTGGTAGCGGGTCATCCGGCTCAGCGCCGGCCGGTAGACGTGCACGCTTAGCGCGGGCTGGTCGGCGGTGTTGGTGACCCGGTGCACGTGGTGGACGCCGAAGCGTCGGCCGGTGCCGGTGTCCAGGCGGTGCGGTCGCAGCCGTCCGGCGTGGACCGTCTCCTCGGTGAGCGCGCCGGCCACGACCAGGAACGCGCCGGCGCTGCCGCCGTGGTCGTGCAGGTCGGTGCCCTGCCCGGACAGCCAGCTCAGCGCCCACACCTCGTGCCCGTCGTCGGCGTGCAGGCGGGCGTACCACCGTTCGGGAGCCGCGAACCGCAGCGCCACCGGCCAGCCGGTCGGGTCGGCCCAGCGGGCGGCGACGGCGAGCAGGTCGGTGGGGGCGGGGCGGGCCATCGGCGCGGGTCCTCACGGTGCGGCGGTAGGTGCCACACAGCTTAGGCGGTAAACCCTATGGGATTAGTAGGTAATACCGAATGGTGGGACACCCGTCGAGGAGCGGTCAGCGCCGCACCGGCGGCGCCACCCGGTACCCGGGCACCGACGGCCACCGGACGGTGAGCACCGTGGACTCGCGCTCGGCGTACCAGGAGTGATCCACGCCCCGACCCCACACCACGTAGTCACCCGGCGCGCGCAACACCACGGTCCGGTCCGGCAACTCGATCCGGAACGCGCCGCTGATCAGCACCAGCAGGGCGGTACGCCGCTCGCCTGTGGCCCACCGGGACCGGGCCTCCCCCGCCGGGTGCACGCCCCACTTCACCTCCACCTCGCTGCTGTGCCGCACGTCACCGACCGGCTTGAAGTGCCCCAACAGCCAACCGGCGTCCGCCGCGCCGTCCAGCGCGGCGTTGCCCACGTACACCCGATCGTCCATGCCCGCCTCCCTGCCCGGCTGCGCAAGCTACCAGGCGCACCCGACCGCGACGCCATAACCTGGGCGGATGCCCGACGAACTCGACGACGAGACGATCGCCTTCGCCCACCGCATGTTCGACCTGGCCCGCGCCGGCGCGACCGAGGAGCTCGCCGCCAACGTGGACGCCGGACTGCCGGTGAACCTCACCAACGCCAAGGGCGACACGCTGCTGATCCTCGCCGCATACCACGCCCACGCCGACACGGTGGCCGCGCTGCTCGCCCGCGGGGCCGACCCGGCACGCGCCAACGACCGGGGACAGACCGCGCTCGCCGCGGCGGTGTTCCGCCGCGACGCCGGCGCGGTCCGCGCACTGCTCGACGCCGGGGCCGACCCGGACCACGGCGGCCCCTCGGCGGTCGAGACCGCCCGGTTCTTCAAGCTGTCCGACATGCTGACGTTGCTCGGCCGCGAGTGAGCCGGGCCGGACGGTATACAGGGACGGTGGAGGATCCCGTACCCGAGCAGATGCGCGCGGCGGCCGGGGCGTTGCTGGCCGCCCTGGACGAGCCGGCCCGGCAGCTCGCCCGGCACGACTTCGACGACGAGCCGGCGCGGCGGTGGCTGGAGTACCGACCCCGGCCCCGCCCCGGGGTGGCCCTCGCCGATCTCGACGTCGTCGCCGCGAAGGCCGCGCACCGGCTGCTCGCCACCGCGCTCAGCCCGGCCGCCTACGCCCAGGCCATGACCGTGATGGCGCTGGAGGAGGTGCTGGACCGGGCCGAGGGGTGGCGACGCGGCCGGCACAGCCGCGACTACCGGGTGGCGCTCTTCGGCGACCCGGCCGGCGACGAGCACTGGGCCTGGCGGTTCGAGGGGCACCACCTGTCGGTGAGCATGACAGTCGCCGACGACCGGGTCTCCCCGGCGCCGATCTTCCTGGGCGCCAACCCGGCCACCGTCCGGCACGCCGGCCGACCCGTCTCCCGCCCGCTCGGCCCGGAGGAGGACCTGGCCCGCGAGCTGCTGGACGCCCTCGGCCCGGGCGGACGGTCCGCCGCGGTGATCGCAGAGGAGGCGCCCGCCGACATCATCAGCGCCACCCGGCCCACCGCACCCGGTCGGCTCGACCCGCTGGGCGCACCCAGGGGGCGGCTCGGCCCGACCGGGCGGGCGCTGCTCGACCGGCTCGTCGCGCTCTACCTCGACCGACTCCCGCCGGAGTTGGCGGCCCGGGAGGCCGCCCGGCTCGACGGCGGGGAACTGCACTTCGCCTGGGCCGGGCCGCCCGAGCCCGGCCGGCGACACTACTACCGGGTGCAGGGCGAGGACCTGCTGATCGAGTACGACAACACCGCCGCCGACGGCAACCACGCACACACCGTGCTGCGCCGCCCGGCCGGCGACTTCGGCGCCGACGTGCTGGCCGCGCACCACGCCGCCGCGCACCAGCCGGTCAACCGCGACGCGCCTCGATGAGGAACCGACGGGCGTAGGCGACGAACGGCCCCTCGGCCCGGATCCGCGTGTCCAGGCGGCGCAGCTCGGCCCGGTGCCGGTCGACGGTGAAACCCGGCACCGTCCACACCACCTTGCGCAGGAACCAGACCACCGCGCCGATGTCGTGGAAGACGGTACGCAGCGTGGCGGTGCGCAGGTCCACCACCCGCAGCCCGGCGGCCTCGGCCTCGGCGACCGCCACCTCGGGGTGACGGTGCTCCGGCGGCGGCAACGGCCCGAGGATCGCCTCGCTCAACTCGCGCACCGTGCCCGGGCCGATCTGCTGGGACAGGTAACCGCCACCGGGGCGCAGCACCCGGGCCACCTCGGACCACCACGTGTGCACCGGGTGCCGGCTCACCACCAGGTCGAACGCCTCGTCCCGCAACGGCAGCGGCGGCCGGTCGGCCACCCGCACCACGGTCGCGCCGACCCGGCGCAGGTTGCGGCGGGCGACCGGCACGTTCGGCGGCCACGCCTCGGTGGCGACCAGCAGCAGAGGTGGGGTGGGCACCTCGGCCAGCACCTCTCCCCCGCCGGTGTCGATGTCCAGCGCCGCCCCGACGCCGGCCATCCGGTCGCCGACCAGGCGGGCATAGCCCCACGGTGGGCGCTCCTCGGTGGCGCGTCCGCGCAGCCAGGAAAAACCCCACCCGTCGACCGGCGCCGCCTGGGCCTCGGCGACCAGATCCTCGAAGGTCCGCTCGATGTGCACGGATGCGAGCCTGCGGGGTCCGACCCGCCCCCGGCAACGGGTTTTGCCCCGCCGACCGACGTGCCGGACGGGTCAGAACGGCCGCGGGCGGGCGATCTCCACGGTGGACCCGGCCGGCACGTCGCCGAAGCCGGACGACTCGGCCGCCCCACCCTGGTCGAGTTGCTGCATCAGCCGAGCGCCCAGGGCCACGCCGACCGCGCCGACGGCCAGCGCGACCAGCTCGGCGGCGAGCAGGGCGCCGGTGACTCCCCGCTGCGGCGACTGCGCCCGGATCAGGCAGGTGAGCAGGAACAGGCCCGCCATCACGGCGTTGACCAGATTGAACGTCAGCACGGTGCGGCTGGTCCGGCCGGCCCGCACGTCCCACAGGTCGACCAGCCCGGCGACCGTGGTCAGCCCGGCGGCGACCAGGGCCGCCACCGCCGTCCAGTAGCCCACCTCACCCAGGAACGCCGGACCACCGGCGACGTCGGCCAGGTCGAAGACCACCGCACTGACGAAGAGTCCGAACGGGAACGTCACCAGCATGGGTTGGATCGGGTGCCCCTGCACCCTCAGCCGGCTCTGCATCGCTTCCTCCCCAGGTCGGCGCAGCTCACCAGTTCAGGGTGCTACCCGAGAGCCGACGGGGTGAAACGGAAGTGGTCAGTTGTCCCGAGGCCTGGACACGGTGAGCACGAGCCGCTCGGCCACCTCACGCAGCGGAATGTCCAACGAGGACGCCGCGCTGCGCAGCACCGCCAGGGCCTCCGGGGCGGGGCAGCCCCGCTGCGTCATGATGACGCCGACGGCCTGCCCGACGACCCCCTCGGCCAGCAACTTGTCGTCGATCCGGCCGGCCCGGTCGGCCTCCCGTTCCCGGTCCCGCGCCGCGGCCAGCAGCAGGCCGGCGTGCTCGGCGAGCAGCATCGCGGTGAGCTGGTGCCGGGGCGTGAGCGCCCGCGGCGTGTCGGCGTACAGGTTGATCGCCCCGATGACCTGCTCGTCGACGTCCACCGGTGTGGAGATCACCCCGTGCACGCCGAGCGCGCGGGCGCGGGCGCTCCAGGCCGGCCAGCGGTCCTCGCCGTCCAACCCACCTGCGATGATCATCTCGCGGCGACGGATGGCGGTCATCGCCGGCGTGTCCGGGCCGTGCCGCAGGTCGTCCAGCTCCGCCCGGTCCGGGTCCGAGGCGACCACGCCGACCGGCTCGCCGGCACGCAGCGCGGTGAACCCGCAGCAGTCGATCCCCGGAACGGCGTCGCGGGTGATCCGCACCAGGCGGTCCAGCGCCTCGCCGAAGCCGGCCGCCCCGATCAGCCCGGCGGTCAGCTCACGCAGCAGCGCGGCGGTCTCCAGCACACCAAGGTCGTCGGTCATCGGTTGGCGCGTGTCGAGGTTCACCGGGTCGCGGCCCCCGCCACCCCCGCGCCCGTGGACGCGGTCCTCCCGTGCGGCGGCGTCGCCTGTCCCATGTCCGTCCTCCCTTGGCCGAGCCCCGACCTACTACCCTCGCAGCCCATGCGCGAAACCGCGCAAAAAGGGCCCGCACCGGCCGCGACCGCGGCCCGGGCCCGCCCGCGTCGTGCCGGGCGGGCCCGGCGGCGGCGGTCAGCGGGAGCCGGAGATGAGCCGGCGACCCACCGAGGCGATCAGCCGGTCCAGCTCCGAGCCGAACGGGTTGTCGTGCACGAGGTACGTCCAGGTGGCGCTCGGGCGCACCAGCTTGGCGGCGTCCGGCTCCCAGCCCTCGTCGAACTCGGTCTCCTCGAACGTGGCGACCGTACGCGTCTCGATCTCCGGAACCAACGCGTTGAACGCCGGCACCGCGCTGCGGTGGAATTCGTCCAGCGGGTCCAGCCGGCCCAGCGCCCGCAGGTGCACGCCCTCGCGCACCTCGGACAACTCGGCCAGGTGGTCGGCCCAGAGCCGGTCCAGGTGGTAGAGGGCGATCTTGCGCGCCACGTCGGCGAGCAGGTCCTCGTCCATCTCACCGGCCTTGTCCGGCACCCGCTCCAGCAGCATCAGCGCCGCGATGTCGCTGGTCAGCAGGCGCTCCCGACGCTCCGCGAGGGCCTTGCGCTGCTGCTCGATCACCTGGCTGTAGCGCCAGGTGTTGCGGTGGATCTCGTGGTTGACGCCCTCGGCGACCCGCTGGGCGTGCTCCACCGCGTAGTCGACCTGCGGGTCGGTGACCAGACCGTCGGCGTTCATCCGCGGCGACGGCGGAACCGTGTCGCCGGCGTGCCGCACCACCAGGTCGTCCTCCAGGCTGACGAAGAACACCGACCCACCGGGGTCGCCCTGGCGACCCGCACGGCCGCGGAGTTGGTCGTCGACCCGGCGGCTGTCGTGCCGGCCGCTGCCGATCACGTACAGGCCGCCCAGCTCGGCAACCCGCTCGCTGTCGGCCTGGTCGCTGCCCCCGAGGCGGATGTCCACGCCCCGGCCGGCCATCTGGGTGGAGACCGTCACCGCGCCGTACGCGCCGGCCTCGGCGATGATCGCCGCCTCCTCGTCGTCGTTCTTGGCGTTGAGCACCACGCACGACACGTCGGCGGCACGCAACGCGGCGGCCAGCCCCTCGGACTCCTTGACGTCGAGCGTGCCGACCAGCACCGGCCGCCCCGCCTGGTGGCAGCGCGTGATCTCGTCGACCAGCGCCTCCTCCTTCTCCGCGCGGGTGGCGTAGATCCGGTCCGGCTCGTCCTCACGCACGCACGGGGTGTTCGGCGGGATGACCGCCACCTCCAGCCCGAAGAACTCCCGGAGCTGGTCGCCGACGAGCACCGCCGTCGCCGTCATCCCGCACACCTTCGGGTAGAGCGCGATGTACGCCTGCACGGTGATCGTGCCCAGCACCTCGCCCTCGGCGCTGGCGTCCAGCCCCTCCTTCGCCTCGACCGCGGCCTGCAGGCCGTCCGGCCAGCGGCGACGCTGGGCGACGCGACCGCGCATCTCGTCGATCAGCTCCACCGACTCGTCGCGCACGATGTAGTCGACATCCCGGTGCAGCAGGGCGTGCGCGTGCAGCGCCACGTTCACCGCGGAGAGCTGCCCCACGTGCTCGGCGTCGTACAGGTCGATGTCGCCCAGCTTGGCCTCGACCGTAGCCAGGCCGAGCGAGGTGAAGGCGACGCTGCGTCCGTCCTCGGCGACGGTGTAGTGCCGGCCCCTGCGCAGGCCGCGCACCAGCGCAGCGGCGGCGTGCACCGGGTCCTGCTCGCCGCCGACCGCACCGGCCAGCACCATCGGCACCCGGGCCTCGTCGATGAGGATCGAGTCGGCCTCGTCCACGATCGCGGTCTTCAGCTGCGGCTGGACCCGGTCGTCCAGGTCGGTGACGAGCTGGTCGCGGAGGAAGTCGAAGCCGGCCTCGCTGACCGAGACGTAGGTGACGTCGCAGGCGTAGGCGGCCCGTCGCTCCTGCGGCGTGGACGCCTCGTTGACCCAGCCCACGGTCAGCCCGAGCAGGTCGTAGACCGGCGTCATCCACTCCGCGTCGCGTCGGGCCAGGTAGTCGTTGACGGTGAGCACGTGCACCGGGCCGTTGCCCAGCCGCACGTGGCCGTACGCGGCCACGGTCGCGGTCAGCGTCTTGCCCTCACCGGTGGCCATCTCGGCGACCTTGCCGGAGAGCAGCGCCATCGCGCCGAGCAGCTGCACGTCGTAGGGCCGCTGGTCGAGCCCGCGCCGGGCCGCCTCACGGCCGATCGCGCAGATCTCCTCGTACCCCGCCGCCTGCCCGGCGGCCTCGGTCAGCTCCTCGTCGGAGAGCTGTTCCAGGTCGGCCTCGCGGGCCTCGATGGCCGGCAGCAGCTTCTCCAGCGGAGCCAGGTCGACAGTCGTCCCCGGGCGCTGGAGGAACCGGCGGAACCTGGTCTTCAACCGTTGCGACACACCCATGAGCGGCAACGGTACGCGAACCGGAGCCGATTGTGACCCCCGCCCGCCCCGGGTGCCGGCCGGTGTCCGGGTTTCCCGCCGTAACCGCAGCTCAGTGCGGCGCAGGTCGCATCCCCGCCGACCGACGGCGCCCCACTGCCGAACCCGCCCGCCCCGCACCGCCGGCGGCGCGATCCGGGCACGGGGGGCCGGGGCGGGGCGAGCGGGGTGGGGTGGGTGAGGAGTCGGGGGCGCGGTCAGCTCGACAGGCAGCCGGCGCGAGGTCCCGCGCCGGCTGCCGATGCGCGTCCGGTCAGCCGGTCAGCACCACCTGCAACTCCGAGCGGCGCCGCTGCGCCAGGTCGCCCAGCAGGGTCGGCGCCTCGTCCAGCGGCACCACCGCGGTGACCAGGTGCTTGCGGATCAGGTCGCCGTACTGGCGCAGCAGCTCCACCGTCTCGCCCGAGAGGCGCTCCCGGTCCCAGGTCGGAGTCAGTCCGCGCGGCACCCGGCCGATCTGCGCGCACCGCAGCGACAGCCCGTTGTGGTGGAACTCCTCACCGAGCCGGACCGCGTCCGCGCCGCCCTGGTAGAACGCCAGGTCGATCACGGTGCCCTGGGGGCGCAGCAGGCGCAGCGCAAGTTGCAGGGCCCAGTCCTGACCGCGGCACTGGAAGACCACATCCGCGCCGCGGTCCCCGGCGGCGTGGTTCCACCGGGTCTTGAGCACCACGGCGGGGTCGTCCGCGTCCGGGTCGAGCGTCTCCAGACCGAGCGCCTCGGCCACCTGCCGGCGGGCGGGCGTCGGATCGACCACGACCACCGACGCGGCCCCGTGCCGGCGGGCGAACAGTGCGGTCAGCAGCGCGACGACACCACTGCCGACGACCGCCACGCGGCGCCCGCGCACCCCGTCGCCGAGGGAGCGCACGTCGGTGCCGCACAGGTCGGCGGCGGCGTGCAGCAGCCCGTTGGCGCAGATCGGCCCCATGTGCGCGACGTAGACGCCGAGCAGCGGGTCGAGGTCGTCGGGCAGCGGCACGAACCGCTCGGCCGTCGGGTCGGCGACCCAGCCGCTGCGGTGCCCGTAGGTCATGGCGCCGACCGTGCCCTCCGCGACCGCCGGGGTGCGGCTCTCGACCACCCGCCCGACCTGCATGTAGCCGAGGCGGGTCACCGGGTACGGGGTGCTCGCCTCACCGGGCCGGAACAGCCCGAGCGCGGCGTCCCAGGTGACGTGCAGGTAGGGGTTGGTGCCCTTGACGTAGCTCAGTTCGGTGCCGGCGGAGACGCCGCTGTACAGCGTCTGCACCCGGAACATGCCGTCGCGCAGCTCGGGCGGCTCCTGCTCGACCAGCTCGACCCGACCGGGTTCCCGCACCACCACCACCCGGTCACGCATCGACGGTCACCCCCGCGCCGGCGAGCCGGGCCGCCGGCCCGGTCGGCAACGCCACCGGCCGACCGGTGGCCGCCGACTCGGCGACCGCCAGCGCCAGCCGGTGCGTGCGCAACGCCTCGGCGTACGGGACCCGCACGTCGTCGCCGATGCCGCGGACCGCGTCGACGAAGGCCCGGTCGACGGCGACCCGGGCGTCGTCCGGGTCGACGGGCACGTGCCGCTCGTCGTCGCCGTCGCGCACGGTCAAACCGTCCTCGCCCAGCGACAACGCCAACCCGTCGGCGAGGATCTCCACCCCGGCCCGGTGCTTCCAGGTCAGCACGCAGGCGGCGGCGAGCGTGCCGACCGCCCCGGAGGCGAACCGCAACGTGGCCGCGGTGACCGAGTCGATGTCCGCGCCGTCGACCGGCGGCGGGCTGCCGTCGGCGTACGCGCTGACCTCGGTCACCTCGCCGGCCAGCAGCCGGACGAGGTCCAGCACGTGCGCGGCCTGCTCCACGACCGGGCCACCGGAGCGGTCCCGCCGCGCCCACCACGCCACCGGCGGCACCTTGTCCAGCCAGGCGCCGTTGACCATCCGCACCGGACGGTCGGCGAGCAGCCGCCGGGCCTCCTCCACCACGTGCAGGTAACGCCAGTGGTGACCGACGCCGGTGAGCAGCCCGCGCCCGTGCACGAGCGCCGCGATCCGCTCGGCCGTCTCCAGGTCGGCAGCGACCGGCTTCTCCACGAACATGGGTACGCCGGCCGCGACCACCGCCTCCTCCACCGGGCCGTGCGCGAACGGCGGCACGCAGACGTACACCGCGTCCGGACCGGCGGCGAGCAGTTCCTCGACGTCGCGGAAGACCCGGGCGCCGTACGGCTCGGCGAGCGCCCGCGCCGCCTCCGGTGCGACGTCGGTCACACCGATCAGTTCCACGTCCTCGAATCCGGCGAGCACCCGGGCGTGGCGTTGCGCCACCCCACCGGCTCCGACCAGTCCCACCCGGCACGCACCCATCCGACCTACCTCTCGCCACGACTGGAAAGCTGCCGACACCACTCCCCCCGGCGCTCGCGCGCCAAACGCACGGGAGCCGCAACGTGACGTTCATCTGCCGGGAACCCCCCGGCACGCACCGGGTGATCAGGATGGTGGGCAGGATCCGGTTAGTGCAGAGGCGGGATTGGGAAAACTATGGTCCGCGATTCCGCCACTAATGGGGGGTGCCCGTGCGGGACTCAGATTCGACCGTCTCACCTGTGGTGGAGGCGTGGGCCACGTACCGCACCAGCACGGCCGGCGACTGGCCTGCTGAACGGCTGGTGAAGGCCAAGGGTGCGAACCGGGTCAGCGTGGTGCTGCCGGCGCGCAACGAGGAGGCCACGGTCGGCGCTATCGTGGCGACCGTCCGGGAACACCTGATGGACAGGACACCGCTTGTCGACGAGCTGATCGTCGTCGACTCCCGGTCCACCGACCGGACCGCGCAGGTGGCGCGCGCGGCCGGCGCGGAGGTCGTCGGCCAGGACGCGATGACGCGCGGGCTGCCCCGGTTGACCGGCAAGGGTGACGCGCTCTGGGCCGGGCTGGCCGCGGCCGAGGGCGACGTGGTCGCGTTCATCGACGCCGACCTGCGGGAGTTCCGGCCGCACTTCGTCACCGGCCTGCTCGGGCCGCTGCTCACCGACCCGAGCGTGGACTTCGTCAAGGGCTTCTACCACCGGCCGCTCGTCGGGGCGACGGGCGTGGAGCCCGACGGTGGCGGGCGGGTTACGGAGTTGATGGCCCGGCCGCTGCTCAACCTGTTCTGGCCGGAACTGGCCGGCTTCGTGCAGCCGCTGGCCGGCGAGTACGCCGGTCGCCGCACGGTGTTGGAACAGGTGCCGTTCGTCACCGGGTACGGGGTGGAGACGGCGATGCTCATCGACCTGCTGGACCTGGTCGGGCTGGACGCGTTGGCCCAGGTGGACCTGGGTGAGCGCAAGCACCGGCACCAGGACACCGCCGCGTTGGGCCGGATGTCCGCGCAGATCATGCTGACCGCCTGGTCACGGCTGCAGCGTCGCGGTTGGGCGGCGCCCGGGACCGCGCCGACCGCGCTGCTGACCCAGTTCCGCCGGGGTGGCTCGGACGCGTTGCCCAACCTGGACCGCGAGATCGTGGTCAACGACGTGTCGGTGCAGGAACGCCCCCCGCTGGCGCAGTTGCGGCACCGGGTCCCCCGCCGCCGCGTCGCCGCGTGACGGCGGGCGGTGAACCGGCGCGCCGCGCCGCCGCGACCGACGAGAGGCCCGACGTGACCCCCGTGACCACCAGAGAGGGCGACGCATGACGCTCACCGTACTGATGAACGCCGGACCGTGGCTGTCCGTTCCGCCACCCGGCTACGGCGGGATCGAGAACGTGGTGGCCACGCTGGTGCCGGAGCTGCGCCGGCTGGGCGTGCGGGTGGTGCTCGCCTCGGTGGAGAGCAGCACCCTGCCGGTGGACGAGAAGATCGCGGTCTTCCCGGACGGCCAGTTCGCCGCCCTGCAACGGCCGTACAACCAGGTCTGCGGGGTGGCCCAGGCGCACCTGGCCGGGGTGGTCCGGGCGGTGCACGCCCGCGACGACATCGACCTGGTGCACGACCACGTGGAGGCGGTCGGCCTGGCCACCCTGGCGGCGATGGGTCCGGACGCCCCGCCGGTGCTGCACACGCTGCACTGGGATCTGGCCAAGCATCCGGAGCTGTACGGCAACCTCGACGGCGGGGACCGGGTCCGGGTCAACGGGGTGTCCGCATCGCAGTTGGCGCGGGCGCCGCAGGCGCTGCGGGACCACTCGGTGGGGCACGTGCACCTGTCCACCCCGCTGGCGGTCGACGCGGACCGCCGCCCGGCGGTGCCGAAGGGCGACCACGTGGTGATCCTCGGCCGGATCAATCCGGGCAAGGGGCAGGACCTGGGCGCGAGGTTGGCCCGACAGGCCGGCTTCCGGCTGGTGCTGGCCGGGCCGGTCGGGCCGTACCACAGGCCGGCGGATCTGGCCGCCGCCGGCGACGAGGCCCGCCAGAACCCGGACGTGCGGTTCTTCCAGGACCAGGTCGCGCCGTACCTCGACGGTGACCAGGTGCGCTGGGTCGGCACGGTGGCCGGGCAGGAGCGCGACGACCTGCTCGCCTCGGCCCGGGCGTCGCTGTTCCCGCTGCGCTGGGAGGAGCCGGGTGGCACGGCGGTGGTCGAGTCGCTGTCGTTGGGCACCCCGGTGGTGTCCACCGCCCGGGGCTGCCTGCCGGAGCTGGTCGAGCACGGCCGGACCGGACTGCTCACCACCGACGAGGAGGAACTGGGCGAGCTCGTCCTCGCCGCCGGCCTGCTGGAACCGGACGAGTGCCGGCGCGAGGCAGCCCGGCGGTTCACCCCGGAACGCATGGCCCAGCGTTACGTGGAGCTGTACGACCGGGTGCGCCAGGGCGCCGCGATGCCGTTGCAGCCGGCCTGAGCCCTCGTGCCGCAACGCCGGCCCGGCCGTCCCGCACGGCCGGGCCGGCGTTTGCCCGTATCGGCCCTGACCTGGGCCTTCGCGGACCGGATGCCCGGTTTCGCGGGTACCGGGCCCGGGTACGTCCGTAATCCTCCGACGAGCGGGAAACGAGGACGGCGATGACGACCCGGATCAGGTGCGAGGTCCGCGACGAGTCTCCGGTGACGGTCGTGCGGCTGGGCGGAACCCTGGACCTGGGCACGATGCGCGCGGTGCACGAGGTGCTGGACCGGTGCCTGTCCACGCAGCCGGACGCGCTCGTGGTCGACCTGGAGAAGATCGACGTCACCGAGCCGCTGGCGCTGTCCGTGTTCGCCGCGGCGGCCCGGCGGGCGGCCGACTGGCCGGCCGTGCCGATGGTGCTCTCCGCCCCGCCCGCGGAGACGGCGGTGTGGCTGTCCGAGACCACGGCCTGCCGGGTGGTGCCGGTGCGCGGGGACTACGCGCAGGCGGCGGCGCTCGCCGACGCGTCGGCGTCACCCCGGTTGCGGGCCCGGCTGGAGCCGGTCACCGGGGCCTGCCGGCGGGCCCGTGAGCTGGTCACCGAGGCGTGCGGCAGGTGGAACGTGCCGGAGTTGGCCGGTCCGGCCTCGCTGGTGCTCAGCGAGCTGGTCGGCAACGTGGTCCGACACGCCGGCACCCCGATGCATGTCACGTTGACGCTGCGCCGGCCGTACCTGCGGGTGGCGGTGATGGACGGCAGCCCGGCGCAGGCGTGCGCGGCGAACGACCGCGACCCGCGCGCGGAGGGGGGCCGTGGCCTGATGCTGGTGCGGGAGTTGACGCAGCGCTGGGGCAGCACTCCGGTCGGCACCGGGAAGGTCGTCTGGGCCATGCTACCGGCGAACTGACCGAATTATCCTCTCTCGCCTGGTTACATGGGCAGAGGGCCGGGTAAGCGCGCCCGTCCTTTCTGTCGTCACACGGGGTGAGATGCCATGCCCAAGCGGGTAGTCACGGAACCACGAGACCGGGGGCCCGCGATCCTCGCGCCCGCCCGATTCGGGGGTTTCCCCGGCCCGGTACGCGAGGCGGTGAAGGGCAACACGCTGTGGCGGTTGCTGCGGACCACCGACGCCAAGCAGATCGGCCTGCTCTATCTGGGCACGTCGTTCGCGTACTTCATCATCGGCGGCTTCCTGGCCATGATCATCCGCGCCGAGCTGGCCCGGCCCGGCATGCAGATCGTGTCCCCCGAGCAGTACAACCAGTTGTTCACCATGCACGGCACGATCATGCTGTTGCTGTTCGCCACCCCGATGGTGTTCGGGTTCGGCAACTATCTGGTGCCGTTGCAGATCGGCGCGGCGGACGTGGCGTTCCCGCGGCTCAACGCGTTCGCGTACTGGCTGTACTTCTTCGGCGCCCTGATCGCGGTGGGCGGGTTCCTCACCCCGGCCGGCGCGGCGGACTTCGGCTGGACCGCGTACACGCCGCTGAGCACCGCCCAGCACTCCCCCGGCGTCGGGGCGAACATGTGGGTGGTCGGCCTGGCCATCTCCGGCCTGGGCACGATCCTCGGCGCGGTCAACCTGATCACCACGATCGTGACCCTGCGCGCGCCCGGCATGACCATGTTCCGGATGCCGATCTTCACGTGGAACCTGCTGCTCACCAGCGTCCTGGTGATCTTCGTGTTCCCGTTGCTGGCCGCCGCGCTGTTCGCCCTCGCCTCGGACCGGCTCCTGCACTCGCACGTCTACGACTCGACGACCGGCGGGCCGATGCTCTGGCAGCATCTGTTCTGGTTCTTCGGCCATCCCGAGGTCTACATCATCGCGCTGCCGTTCTTCGGCATCATCACCGAGATCATCCCGGTCTTCGCCCGCAAGCCGATCTTCGGATACACCGGTCTGGTGCTGGCCACCGTCGCGATCACGGTGTTGTCGATGACGGTCTGGGCGCACCACATGTTCGCCACCGGGCAGGTGCTGCTGCCGTTCTTCAGCATCCTCAGCTATCTGATCGCGGTGCCCACCGGGGTGAAGTTCTTCAACTGGATCGGCACGATGTGGAAGGGGCAGATCACGTTCGAGACGCCGATGCTGTTCGCCATCGGCTTCCTGGTCACCTTCCTGCTGGGCGGCCTGACCGGGGTGCTGCTGGCCAGCCCGCCGGTCGACTTCCAGGTGCACGACTCGTACTTCGTGGTGGCGCACTTCCACTACGTCATGTTCGGCACCATCGTGTTCGCCGCGTTCGGCGGCCTCTACTTCTGGTTCCCGAAGATGACCGGGCGGCTGCTCGACGAGCGGCTCGGCAAGATGCACTTCTGGACCATGTTCGTCGGCTTCCATGCCACGTTCCTGGTGCAGCACTGGCTGGGCAGCGAGGGTATGCCCCGCCGGTACGCCGACTACCTGCCCGGCGACGGCTTCACCACCCTGAACATGATCTCCACGGTCGGCTCGTTCCTGCTCGGCGCGTCGACCCTGTTCCTGATCTGGAACGTCTGGAAGTCGTGGCGCTACGGCGCGGTCGTCACGGTGGACGACCCGTGGGGCTTCGGCAACTCACTGGAATGGGCCACCTCCTGCCCACCGCCGCTGCGCAACTTCGACAGGCTGCCACGCATCCGCTCGGAGCGGCCGGCGTTCGACCTCAAGTACGGCCCGCTCGTCTCCGAACTCGGCCGCGACCTGCCGCAGCGCACCACCAAACCGCCGCAGACCTTCCGCGAGGAACTGCACCGCCCGCCGCACGAACCGCAGGCGCCGTCGCTGGGCGGCGCGTACGGCGCCCGGGAGGCGACGGAATACCAGCCGGCGCCGGAGTCCGGGGCGCGGCCGGTGGAGGTGCCGGAGCCGGACGACGTGCGCCGGGCCAGCTTCGAGGAGACCGACGAGCCGCAGGACAGCGGTCCGCTGGGCGACCAGCGCGACGAACAGCCGGACGACAGGTGGCGGCACCCGCGCGGGCACGGCGACAGCCCGCAGAACTGACCGGACGACAGGGGGGGGACCGGGGCCGGCGCCCGGCGGGGCGGCCCCGCGGCCGCGGGGGTGGGGCGGCACGCGGCCCCCCCCAGCCCCGGGTGG
>NZ_JBNCKZ010000018.1:38528-92165 GCF_049841795.1 Micromonospora sp. DT31
ACGCACCCCCGCACGACAGGGGGCGCCACCCCGGGGGGCAGGGCCACACCCCGCACAACGGACCGCACGACCGGGGGGGCCCCGGCCCGGCGCCCGCGGGCGCCGGCCCGGTCCGTGGACACGCCACGCGCCGGCCCCCGGGCGGGAACCGGCGCGGCGGTGGGTTCAGTCGGCGGCCGGCAGGCCGGCGGCGGCAAGCGAGCGGCGCACCGCCGGCTGCACCCGGGTCAGCCGCAACGGCACCCCGGTACGCGCGGCGGCGTCCCGACCGGCCATCAGCGCGGCGATCCCGCCGGCGTCGACGCCACCGGCGCCCACCAGGTCGACCACCACCTCGCTCGGCTGCCCGGTGACCGCCTGGAGTACGGCGCGGCGCAGCTGGTCCGCGCCCGCCCGGTCCATCTCGCCGCCGACCTCGACGACCACCCGGTCACCGTTCTGCTTGACCGAGATGCGGGCCCGGGCCGGCTCGGCCTCCGTACCGCCGCCGCTCTGCCAGGGCGGCGGCGCGTCGGCGAGCATGGCCTGACGCAGCCAGGTCAGCGCCCGCGACAGCAGCCGGGACACGTGCATCTGCGAGATGCCGAACCGGGCGGCGATCTCCGCCTGGGTCTGGTTGCCGTAGAAGCGCATCGCCAGGATGCGCCGTTCCCGCCAGGGCAGCCGGTGCAGCAGGCCGCTGACCGTGACCCGGTCGTCCACCGACTCCAGCGCGTGGTCGGACTCGCCGACCAGGTCGCCGAACTCGGCCGAGCTCTCCCCGCCCACCGGCGCGTTGAGCGACGCCGGGCTGTACCCGGCGGCCGACTCCAGCGCGGCCAGGATCTCCTCCTCGGGTGTCTCCAGCCGCACCGCCAGCTCGGCCACCGAGGGGGCCCGGGACAGCTCACTCGTCAACGTGGCGGTGGCCTGCCCCACCTCGAGGATCAGGTCGCGCAACCGGCGCGGCACGTGCACGCCCCAGGTGCGGTCCCGGAAGTGCCGTTTGATCTCGCCGACGACGGTGATGGCCGCGTACGCGGTGAAGGAACCCCGCTCCGGGTCGTATCTGTCGACCGCGTTGACCAGGCCGAGCCGGGCCACCTGCTCCAGGTCCTCCAGCGGTTCGCCGCGCCCCCGGTAGCGGCGGGCCAGCCGACCGGCGAACGGCAACGCGAAGCGGACCAGATCGTCCCGCGCCTCCTGCCGCCGCTCCGGTGGAAGCCCGGCGATCCGGGCCGCGTACGCGAGCGCCGCCGCGTCGAGGTCCTCCAGGCCACGGTCGGTGGTCGGTGGGGTGGGTGTGGTGGTGGTCTGTCCGAACATCCGCGCCTCCCTCAGGAAGGTCCCCCGCCCGGATCGGAACCGGTCGTGCGCGTGGCCGGGCCACGCACCGAGGGCGGAAGTTGGGTCACATGACGGATTGCGTCGACAGCGGTGGCTGCCCGCCGCACGGCGTCGTGGGCCGGTGCGCGGCGAGCGGTCTTCCCGCTCCGTAGGTACTCAACCACGGACCGCAGGAATCGCGAGGATGTTTCGCCAGTTTGCCGTCAGCAGACCAGCAGGCCCTGGTGGGCGCCCGCGTCGCGCAGCGCGGCGAGCGCGTCGGCCATCCGCAGCGGCGGCGGCGCGGGCAGGTCGCACGGTTGGTTGCGCAACACCTCCGTGGCACGACGGGTGGGTACCGAGGCGACCGGGTAGCCGCGCGCGGCACCCCGGTCCAGGGCCCGCCGGCGGCCGCCGAACCCGGCGACGGCCAACCACTGGGGCAGCCCGGCGACCGCCGGTGAGCGCAGGCCGGGTGACTCGGGCAGCACGTCCACCGAGCTGAACCGCTCGCTGCCGGCCAGCCACCACTCGACGCCGGCCACCCGGGGCCGGGTCGCGTTCTCGCACCAGTAGGGCACCAGGCCGGCCCGCAGCACCTGCGCCGGGTCGAGCAGCCGGCCGCACTCCACCACCAGCCGGTTCCCGGTCTTGCCGGCGCGGCGCAGCCAGGCCCGGTACAGGTCGGCGGTGACCGCGCTCAACGCGTCCGGCTGCCGCACCACCACCCGGTGCAGCGGGTGGTGGTGCCGGTCCCCCCAGGCGCGGGCGTCGTGCTCGAAACCGGACTCCACGCCGTGCTCGGCGAACGCCGCCGCCACCGTGAGCTCCGGCGGCGTCCAGCGGACCCCGTCGCCACCGGCGGCGCGCAGCACCTGATCCAGCACCCGGGCGTCCGGGTGGAAGTCGACCGGGTCCAGGCCGCTGGCCGGGCTGCCGACCTGGAAACTGTGCCCGGCGCCGAGGTCGCGCACCGGCCACGTCCGGGCGTCGTGCAGCAGCAGCACCGGGGCCGCCGGTGCCAGCCGGTCGGCCAGCAACCGGGCGTACGCTCCGGGCAGCGCGTCCCAGCGCACCGCGAGCGTCACGGTGGAGCCGGCCGCCCCGCCCCGACTCGCCGGGCAGTGCACCTGCCGCACCCGCACCCCCGGGTTGGCGGCCAGCAGCCGCTCGGCCAGGTCCACGCCGTGCTCGTACGCGGCGTCCGGCCGGTCCACCGCGCCGCCGCTCCACCGCGCGGCGACCTCGAACCCCGCCGGCAGCCACGGCACGCCCAGCGCCACCGCGAGGTGGGCGGCGGCACCGTGCGGCGAACCCAGCACCACCCCCGGCCAGCGCCGGTCCGGGTACTGGTCGGCGAACCAGCCGGCTACCCGTTCCGCGTCGATCCGGGCCACCTGCCCGGCGGTGAGCGCCGTCCGGCCGGCGGCTCGCAGCGCGGCGGCGCGGCGCACCGACTCGGGCGCGCCGACCAGGCGGGACAGCCCGACCGGCGGGCCCAGGTCGCCGCAGTCGTCGCCGCGCAACGCCCGGGACGTCGCGGCCACCAGCACACGGGCGACGCTGCCCGGCGCCACCACCCGGTCGCCGGGCAGGCCACCGCCGGTCGTCGGCGCCCGTCGCACTCGTTCGCTCACCACGCGGCCCGGCTTCCCGTCCCTCTGGGGTCTAAACGGGGCATCTCCCCACGGGTGGGACCAAGGCCGGTCCGGCGGTCGCACCGCCCGGGTACGCCGTCGGGCCGCGGGTACGCCGTCGGGCCGCGGTCCCGCCGTCGCGGGCGCAACGGCACGCCGGTGCGGTTCGAGCCGGGACCGCCCCCGCTCCGCCGGCACCCGGCCGCGGCGACGCGGCGCGGTGGCGGCACCCGGTTCGGATGCCGCCACCGCGCCGATGAGCCGGGTTAGCCGAGGTCCTCCCCGGCGATCGCGCCGGTGGAGATCACCCGCTCCCGCACCCGGCGGGCCGCGTCGCCGTCGGCCACCAGATCACGCAGGTCGGCAAGCGCCGGCTCGGGCACGTCCAACGGCACCGCCGGGTCCACCACCGCCTCCAGCACGGTGGGCCGGTCGGCCGCCAGCGCCTCGTCCCAGGCCGCGCCGACCAGATCCGGGCGGTCCACCCGGACGCCGTGCAGCCCGAGCAGGCGGGCCCAGCCCGCGTACGGCACGTCGGGGCGCCGACCCGCCGTCGACCCGGGCCGGCCACCGCCCACCCCGGACTGGTCCCGGTTGTTCAGCACCAGCACGACAAGCCGGGGGTCGCGCCACTGCGTCCAGTGGTGTGCCACCGTGATCAGCTCGGCCAGCCCGTTGAGCTGCATCGCGCCGTCGCCGAGCAGCGCGATCACCGGCTCGTGCGGGCGGTCCAGCTTGGCCGCGACCGCGTACGGCAGGGCGCAACCCATCGAGCCGAGCGTGCCGCAGAGCCGGGCCTGCACGCCGGGCGGCAGTTCCAGGTGTCGGGCGTACCAGTAGACGACCGAGCCGACGTCCACGGCGACCGCGGCGCGGCCCGGCAGGCGGGCGGACAGTTCACGCAGCACGAGCCGCGGGTTGACCGGCTCCGCCGGTGCGGCGGCCCGCTCGGCGGCGGTCTCCCGCCAGTGGTCCACCGCCTTCTCCACCACCGCGCGCCACGGCCGGTTCGGCTGCTCCGGCACCCGGGCCAGCAACGCCCGCAGCGTCTCGGCGGCGTCGCCGACCAGCGGCACGTCCACCGGATAGTGGGCGCCGACCCGCCGGCCGTCGATGTCGATCTGGATGGTGCGGGCCTGGCCGGCCATCGGGAACCAGTCGGTCCACGGGTCGTTGGTGCCGATCATCAGCAGCGTGTCGCAGCCGCCCATGAGCTCCGCCGCGGCCGAGGTGCCGACCTCACCGAGCACACCGGCGTGGAACGGCAGCCGCTCGTCCAGCACCGGCTTGCCGAGCAGCGAGGTCGCCACGCCCGCGCCGAGCCGGTCGGCGAGCGTGACGATCTGCTCCGCCGCGCCGTGCGCCCCCTGCCCGACGAGCATCGCCACCCGCTGCCCGTTGCCCAGCAGCGCGGCGGCGGCGTCCAGGTCGGCGTGGTGCGGCAGCACCCGGGCCAGCGGCTCGCCCGGCGTCGCGGTCAGCACCCCGGCGGTCTGCGGCACCAGGTCCGGCACGGCGGCCACCTGCAACTCCCGGGGCAGCACCACGCAGGTCGGGCTACGGGTCGCCACCGCGGTACGGAACGCCTGGTCCAGCAGCGCCGGCACCTGCCGGGGATCACGTCCGTAGCGGACGAACTGGTTGCACACGTCGCCGAAGAGCCGGGTCAGCCCGATGTCCTCGTACGCGCCGCCGAGCGGGCCGCTGATGTCCTCGCCGACGATCGCCACGACCGGCTTGCTGTCGAGCTTGGCGTCGTACAGGCCGTTGAGCAGGTGCACCGCGCTGGGCCCCTGGGTGGCCAGGCACACCCCGACGCCGCCGCTGAACTTGGCGTGCCCGGTGGCCATGAACGCGGCGGTCTCCTCGTGGCGGGCCGGCACGAACTCCGGGTCCCCGCCGGCGTCGTCGAGCGCGCCCACCAGCGGGGCGATCGCCGCGCCGGGACAGCCGAACACCCGCGGCACCCGCCAGGCCCGCAGGCGTTCGACCACCAGGTCGGCGACGATCCGGTCAGCCATCGCCGCGGCCCGGGGTGTCGGCGTCAACGTAGCGCAGCACCGCGCCGACCCCGTCGGTCAACTCCGGCGCCTCCTCCGGCGCGAGCACGGTCAGGTCCGCGTCGGTGCCGATCAACGCGCGCAGCAACGCCGCGTCGGCGCGTACCCGCTGCGGGTCGGCCACCGACATGCCGGACAACTGCGCCGGGTCGGTGGCGATCTCGGTGGGTTCGGGACCCACCCACAGCTCGCCGTCGGCGGACGGGTCGTCCACGACGAGCATGGTGTCCACCTGGTTGCGTTGCAGCGCCGACACGACCGCGTCCAGCCCGGCGCCGACGTCCTCCTGCACCCCGAACCGGTCCAGCGTGTCGCTGATCCGCCGGTCGGCGAGCTCGGCGATGGTCTGCGCCATGATGTCGTCGAGCAGGGTGTCGTCCGCGCCCACGTCGCGGGCGCCGGCGTCGGTACGGACCAGCGCGTCCTGCCAGCGCGCCGGCAACTGGGCGGCGATCATCCCGCTGGCCCGTACGTCACCGGCCACCACGACCACGTCCGCGCCGACCCGGTCGGCCAGCTCCGCGGTGGCCGCGGCGACGTCGCCGGCGTTGTGGTGCCAGGCCTCCATCGCGGCCCGCTGGTAACGCGACTGGGACCAGCCACCCGGTTGTACCCGGCGCAGTTGTCGGCTCTGCGCGCCCCGCACCTGGGCACGGCGGGGCACCGCGCCGGCGCTGACCGCCATCGCGTCCGCGCCGGTGCGGTCGGCCAGCACCCGCACCCAGGCGATCTGCTCGCCGCGCTGGGCCACGAGCGGCATGGTGTGCGGCAGCGCCGACCAGGACGCCAGGTCACGCGCCGGGGGCGCGGACAGGTACTCGGTGAGCACCACCCGGCCCCGGGAGGCGAAGATCGCCAGGCCGTAGTCGCCGGGCATCGGATCGTGCCGGCGGACCACCTCCTCCACCGCCTCGACGGTGACCGGATCGGCGCCCTGGCCGAGCAGGTCGCCCTTGAGCGCACGCCAGCGCAGGTCGACCTGCGCGCGTGCGTCGTGGGTGTCGCGGGAGGCGTCCAGGTAGACCGAGCACCAGGGCCCGGGACGGTCGTAGAGCGGCCGCAGGAAGGACAGCTGCATGCTCGACCCCTTTCCAGCTCGGCCGCACGCATACCCGCGCCCCGGCCGAGTTCACCTGCCGCCGACCGGACGTGACCAGCGTTCATTCACGTCGTTCAACCCGCCAGATCGATACCATCTGTGCACGCAACGGGACTCTCGGTGGTGAACATGGACACGGAACTGCCCATCCGGCGCGTGGTGCACCCGACCGAACGCGTCGTCACCGGCCGGCTGGTCCGGCTCATGGAGGGCTACGCCCGACAGGTGCGGGTCGGGCAGCCGGTGCTGGTGGCGGTGCTGACCGCCGCCGGCGTGGCGGTTCTGCTGCTGCGGGTGGCGCGCGCGTTGCTCAGCAGCGGCACCCGCGGCGCCGGACGCCGCTTCAAGGAGTTGAAGGAAGGGCCGGAGTTCCTGGTCACCCCGGTCAGGGTGCGCGAGAGCACCGGCCGGCTGGTCGAGGTCGAACTGCACGGGCACCTGCCGCAGAGCGCGCTGCACCCGGGCGACCACGTCCAGCTCACGCTGCGGCCCCAGCGCGACGCGGACCTGCCGCCCCGGATCGAACGGATCGTCAACGTGACCACCGGTCAGCTGCTCACCCCGCGTACCGCGACGCTCTGGTCGCACCTGGGGCCGGCGCTGCTGCTGCAGGCGACGGCCGGCGCGCTGCTGGTGCTCGGTGTGACCGCCTGCTCCGCGCTGACCTGAGTTTCCACCCGGGCGGCATGGGGCACCGCTGCCCCATGTTCCCGGGATTCACGCTCTCCGAGATCGACGTCGGGCCGGTCCGCCTGCGGGTACGCCACGGCGGGTCGGGGCCGCCCGTGGTGCTGCTGCACGGCCATCCGCGCACCCACGCGACCTGGCACCGGGTGGCGCCCCGGCTCGCTGCCCGGCACACCGTCATCTGCCCGGACCTGCGCGGCTACGGCGGCTCGTCGAAGCCGCCCAGCGACCCGGAGCACACGGTCTACGCCAAGCGGGCGATGGCCGCCGACGTGGTGGCCCTGCTCGACGCGCTCGGTCACCGGAGGGCCGCCGTGGTCGGCCACGACCGGGGCGCGTACGTGGCCATGCGGACCGCCCTGGACCACCCGGACCGGGTGACCCGACTCGGCGTGCTGGACGGGGTGCCGATCGGTGCGGCGCTGGCCCGCTGCGACGCCCGGTTCGCCGCCCGCTGGTGGCACTGGTTCTTCCTGGGACAACTCGCCAAGCCGGCCGAGCGGGTGATCAACGCCGACCCGGACGCCTGGTACGGCGGGTCACCGGAGGAGATGGGTGAGCAGGCGTACGCCGACTACCGGCGGGCCATCCACGACCCGGCCACGGTGCACGCCATGTGCGAGGACTACCGGGCCGGACTCGGCCCGGACCGGGCGGCGGACGACGCGGACCGGGCCGCCGGCCGCCGGATCGGCTGCCCGGTGCTGTTCGCCTGGTCCGAGCGCGACGACATGGTCGACCTCTACGGCGATCCGGCCGCGATCTGGCGGGACTGGGCCGACGACGTGCGGACCGCGTCGATCCCGTCCGGGCACCACATGGCCGAGGAGGCGCCGCGGGAACTGAGCGCCGTGCTGGCCGGCTTCCTCGTCGAGGAGCCGGCCGGGCTCAGCGACCGGCGGGAGTGAGCGGGCGCTCGGCCGGCGTCGGCGCGTCGAGCAGGCCCCGGCGGCGGGCCCAGCGCTCGAACAGCACGGTGGCGAACGGCGGCACGGCGGCGGCCAGGGCCAGGCCGGTCTGCACCAGCGTCCAGCGGCGCCGCCGGGCCACCATCAACGCCAGCAGGCCGTAGATCACGAACAGCCCGCCGTGGATCGGCCCGAAGATCTGCACACCGATCTCGTCGCGGGGCGGGCCGTACTTGACCGCCATCCCGGCGAGCAGCGCCGCCCACGAACACGCCTCGGCGAACGCCGCCACCACGAACGCCCGGATCCACCCGTCGCGCATCAGCCACTCCCCTCGGGTCGGCGGCCATGGTAACCGGCCGGGCCGCGCACCCGGGAAATCCCCGCTCGACGGGCCGGGTGGCGCGGGCCGGTCATGGTCCGGCGTGCACCCGCGCCGGGCCGTACGCCCGCCGCACCCGGACCCGGGCTGCTCCCCGCCGCGGACGTCGGCCCCGCCAGACGTCCTCGGCGTGCTCTCGGGCGTACTGGCGGAGCAACTCGTGGAAGGTGTACCGGTCCGGTACGTATTCGTTGATCAGGTGGGCCGCGGCCAGCTCGTCCAGCAGCGGCGCCACCTCCTCCACCGTGGTGTTCGTCAGCGACGCGGCCACGGTGGCGGCGAAGTCGGCCCCGGGCGCGTCGCCGAGCATCCGGAACAGGTGCTGAGCCTTGTCGGAGACCGACAGGTACGACAGGTCGAAGGCACGGCGGACCGTCGATTCCTGGTCCCCGCGGTGGGCGAGGGCCGCGAGCCGGTTGCCGGCGCGCAGCTCGGCCACCTGGTTGGTGATACTCAGGTGCGGGCGGCAGGTCAGGTTGGCGGCGGCGACTCGCATCGCCAGCGGTAGGTAGCCGCACGCGGCGGCGAGGTCGGCGGCGGCCGCGGCCTCGGCACGGATTCGTTCCCGACCCAAGAGCCGTTGCAGCAGGAGCTGAGCCTCGTCGGCGGTCAGCACGTCCAGCGCCACGTGGTGCGCGCCGTCACGGGCGACCAGTCCACCGAGCCGGTCACGACTGGTCACCAGCACGAGGCAGTCGGCGCTGCCGGGCAGCAGCGGGCGGACCTGGGCGGCTGACCGGGCGTTGTCCAGCAACACCAGGACCCGTCGGCCGGCGAGCACCGAACGGTAGAGCGCGGTGGCCTCGGACAGCTCGGCCGGCACCTGCGCGGAATGCACGCCCAGTGACCGCAACAGCTCGCCGAGGGCGACGATGGGGCGGGTCGGGCGGCGGGTGGCATAGCCCTGCAGGTCGACGTGCAACTGACCGTCCGGGAACCGGTGGGACGCGCGGTGGGCCCACTGCACGGCGAGCGCCGTCTTGCCGACGCCGGCGGTGCCCACGATCGCGACCACTGTCGACGCCACCGCCTCGCCGACGGGCTGCACTCCGTCCAACTGGTCGAGACTCCCGGCCCGGCCGGTGAACGCGGCAACCGCGGGAGGAACCTGGGCTGGCCTGGTGGCGGGCGCCGGCGGATGAGCACCGCCGGCCGCGCTCGTCGCGCCTGCCCGCTCCCGCAGGATGCTCAGGTGCACGGACTGGAGCTCACCGCCCGGCTCCGCGCCGAGTTCGTCGAGCAGCCGGCGACGGGTCCGGGTGTAGGAATCCAGGGCCTCCCCCCTGCGCCCGGTGGCATGCAGCGCACGCATCAGCGCGGCGAGTAGGGGCTCGTCGAAGGGGTGCTGCGCGGCCATCTCGGTCAGCGGGCCGATCACGGGGGCCGCGCCGCCGAGGGTCAGTTCGGCGTTCGCCCACGCCACCGTCGCCTCCAGGTGCAGCTGACACCACGCGGACCGCATCCGTGTCGCCCACTCACCGGGGAGGTCGACAAGCGGCGTTCCGCGCCACAGTTCCAGCGCCTCGCGCAGCAACGCGGCCCGCGCCGGGTCGCCGGACGGGTAGCGCAGGCCGGCGGCGACCAGCCAGCGGAACCGGTGCACGTCCACCCGGCCGGGGTCGACCTCGATCGCATAGCCACCCGGACGCCGAACGACGAGCGCCGGGTCCGCTTCGGCCGCGGTTGCCCGTTCCAGCACCCGCCGCAGGCGGCTGACGTAGGTGTAGACGGCGTTTCGCGCGTCGGACGGCGCCTCGTCGGCCCAGGCGCGCTCGGCCAGGTCCCCCACCGTGACCGTTCGTCCGCCCTCGGCCAACAGGACCGCCAGCACGAACCGTTGTTTCCTCGATCCCAGATCAACGGCGCCGCCCGCCACGTGCAGTCCCGTCGGACCGAGCAACCGGAACATGTCCACCCCCGGAACGCATCGCTGATCACCGATGTTCTCACACGCCGGGCCGCCCCGCCCGTACCGGACCGGTCGACTCACCTCCGCACGGGAGGGACCTCACGTCGTTCAAGGTCTGTGCAAGATCGCGTAAAGGGCGGACCTCCACGATGCAAGGACACGGGTGCTCGCCTCGATCAGGCCGGCCGAAGCGGCGAGCACGCACTCTACGGAATGGGACGAAGGATGCACATGCCTCACCGCTCCACCCGGTCACGGATGATCAGCACGGCGGCCGCCTCCGTCCTGCTGGCGTCGATCGCCATGACCGGAACCGCACAGGCGCAAGCCCCAACCGGGACGGGCACGCCCTCGACCGGGTCGACAATCATCGATCCGGAGCAGCAGTACGCCGACTTCCTGGCGAGCAGGCGGCCGGACGGCAGCTGGCTGGGCGCGGCCGACCCGGGCAGCAAGGCGAAGGCCCCGACGACCTCGCTGAGCACCTACCCCAAGCTCACCGAACGGCAGCTCGCCACCATGCGCGACAGGATGGGCCAGGCCCCGGCGACCGGCGCCCCGACGATCGACACCTCGGCGCACGCGACCGTGGAGGTGGTTCGGTTCACCAAGGACGCCACGATCGTGCAGACCTACCTTCCGGCGCCCGGCGTCACGCCGGATCAGCTGGCGACCAGCCTGCGGTCGCAGGGCAAGCAGGGCGTGCGGGTGAACCGGCCGTCCGCCTTCTCGACGTCGGACTCGGAGTCCTGCGCCTACGGCCACGCCCGGACGATCTCGTGTCCGGTGTCGTTCTTTCGGAACAACGGCAACGAGAATCCGATCGTCGTGTTCAACGACCACTCCGGCTCGGTCTGGCCGTTGACCGAGGCGGTGCCCAAGTGGAACCAGGTGCCGAACATCGACAGCTGGTACCAGTGGAACGGTTGCCCGGCCGTAGCCGGTGCCCGGTGCATCGATGTCTTCTCCGGCAACTACGGCGCCGCAGACTGGGTGGGCCTGGCGCAGCGGACCTACCCGTCCAGCACGTTCAGCGGCGCCTTCGCGGATTCCGGCCAGTGGATCCAGCTCAACGACTACTACGCGCCGACGACCTTCACCCGCAACAACGTGGTCACCCACGAGGTCGGGCACATCCTCGGGCTTGGACACAACACCTACGACTACGACGTGCTCTACCCGTCCGCCACCACCCGGGAGGACATCGGCGGCGAGAACCCGGTACTGCTCAGCGACCTCTATTCCGTCGTCCGCTGACGATCGATGTGGGCCGGTTTCCCGGCCCACATCCCGTCGTGGTCCCCGGGCGACGACAAGGCGGGAGGAGGCGGCTCTGCCGCTGATGGCGGTGGACGAGAACAAGCCCTCACGCGGCCCACCCCGACATGTCGGGGTGGGCCGTTCTCGCGTGTTGCCCGACGAACCTCCTGGTGGCGGGCTGAGCCGCCGGGAGCGCTACCAGCGGGGCACCGAGCCACCCGGTCCGATCGCTACACTCCCGGAAAAGACCGGGCCCGCCCACGAAGGCGGCGGCGCGTATCGGAATCGAATGGAGACGTCTGTGACCCGCGACAAGGCGGCACCGCCCGGAATCGACCTCACCGTTCCCAGCGTGGCCCGGGTCTACGACTACTTCCTGGGCGGCAAGGACAACTTCGAGGTCGACCGGAAGGTCGCCGAGCACGCCCTGCGGATCACGCCGGACGGCCCCGCCGCCGGCCAGGCGAACCGGGCGTTCCTGCGTCGGGTGGTCCGCTTCCTCGTCACCGAGGCGGGCATCGACCAGTTCCTCGACATCGGATCAGGGCTGCCCACCCAGGGGAACGTGCACGAGGTCGCCACCGAGCACAACCCGGCCGCCCGGGTGGTGTATGTGGACAACGATCCGATCGTGCTGACCCACGGGCGGGCCCTGCTCGCCGCGGAGGGCACCGCGACGGTGATCCAGGCCGACATCCGGGAACCGCAGGCGATCCTCGACGACCCGGATGTCCGCCGGTTCCTCGACTTCGACCGGCCGGTCGGGCTGTTGCTCTTCGCGATCCTGCACCACCTGGGCGACGACGAGCAGCCGCGAGCGGTCGCGGCGGAGCTGATAGACGCGCTGCCGTCCGGCAGCTACGTGGCGATCTCGCACTTCCGCGACCCGGGTGAGCGTGACCCGGAGGGCTCCCGCAAGGCCCGCGAGGTCGAGCGGGTCTTCAACGAGTCGCTGGGCACCGGCCGCTGGCGTACCGACGAGGAGATCCTCGCCTTCGCCGACGGGCTGACGTTGCTGGAACCCGGGCTCGTGCCACTGGCCGAGTGGCGTCCGGCGCCGGACGCGGACGCCCCGAACCAGACCGACACCTACCACACCTTCGTCGGACTCCTCGGCCGCAAACCGTAGGTTCCGTCCGACGGGGCCGCTCGACCGGGCCGGCGCTCGTCCTGCCGAGACCCGCAGCGAGGTCACGCCCCGTGTCCGGGGCTTCCCGCCGACGTGATCCCGGGGCGGGCCACGAGGGTCACGACGGCCGGGACGGGGTACAGAAAGGGCTCCTCAGGTCTTTCCTGACCCGCCGCTCCGTGCGAGGTTGGGCAGACCAACGGTGACGAGGCGGTGACCATGGGCGAGGACGTCGGCGCGCGCACGTTCAGCCGGGAGGACCGGGCGCGCTACCGCGAGAAGGTCCGCCGGTGCCTGGACGTGTTCGCCGGGATGCTGCGCGAGGCCCGGTTCGACGTGGAACGGCCGATGACCGGCCTGGAGATCGAACTCAACCTGGTCGACGACAGCTTCGATCCGGCGATGCGCAACGCCGACGTGCTGGCCGCGATCGCCGACCCGACGTTCCAGACCGAGCTGGGCCAGTTCAACGTGGAGATCAACGTGGCGCCGCGCCGGCTCGTCGGCACCGGCACCGCCGGGTTCGAGCAGCACGTGCGGGAAAGCCTCAACGCCGCCGAGGAGAAGGCCCGCACGGTGGGCGCGCACATGGTGATGATCGGCATCCTGCCGACGCTGCGCCCGGAGCACCTGACCGCCGCGACGCTGTCGGCGAATCCCCGGTACGCGTTGCTCAACGAGCAGATCTTCGCCGCCCGCGGTGAGGACCTGCAGATCGCGATCAGCGGGGTGGAGCGGTTGGCCACCACAGCCGACACGATCACGCCGGAGGCGGCGTGCACCAGCACCCAGTTCCACCTCCAGGTCAGCCCGGACCGGTTCGCCGACTACTGGAACGCCGCACAGGCGATCGCCGGGGTGCAGGTGGCGCTGGGGGCGAACTCTCCGCTGTTCTTCGGCCGGGAGCTGTGGCGGGAGACCCGGGTGCCGCTGTTCCAGCAGGCCACCGACACCCGGGCGGAGGAGATCAAGGCTCAGGGCGTACGCCCGCGGGTGTGGTTCGGCGAGCGCTGGATCACCTCGGTGTTCGACCTGTTCGAGGAGAACGTGCGCTACTTCCCGGCGCTGCTGCCGGTCTGCGACCCGGAGGACCCGGCGGCGACGCTGGCCAGCGGCGGGGCGCCGAAGCTGGCCGAGTTGCGCCTGCACAACGGCACCATCTACCGGTGGAACCGGCCGGTCTACGACGTGTCGAAGGGTCGTCCGCACCTGCGGGTGGAGAACCGGGTGCTGCCGGCCGGGCCGACCGTGTTGGACACGGTGGCCAACGGCGCGTTCTACTTCGGCCTGGTCCGGGCGCTTGCCGAGTCGGACCGGCCGCTGTGGTCGCAGATGTCGTTCAGTGCGGCCGAGGAGAACCTCCACTCCTGTGCCCGGCACGGCATCGACGCGCAGGTGTTCTGGCCCGGCCTGGGCTACCTGCCGGTGACCGAGCTGGTGCTGCGCCGGCTGCTGCCGCTGGCCCACCACGGGCTGGACCGGTGGGGCCTGGACCCGGTGGAGCGGGACCGGCTGCTCGGCGTCATCGAGCAGCGCTGCCTGACCGGCCGCAACGGCGCGACCTGGCAGGTGGAGACGCTGCACCGGTTGGAGTCGGCCGACCACATGGACCGGCCGGCGGCGCTGCATGAGGTGGTCCGCCACTACGTCGACCTGATGCACAGCAACCAGCCGGTACACGAGTGGCCGATCCCCTGAGCGGTCGCGTGCCGCACCTGCCACGCGGCACGTGACCGGGGCCGGTCGCACCGCCGCGCCGGGTCAGCGCAACGCCGCCAGGGTCACCCGCGCCGCGTGGGCGACCAGGGCGTCGTCGGGTTCCGCGTCGCGGGCGCCGCGGGTGGACAGGACGACCAGCACGATCGGCGCCCCGCCGGGTGGCCACACCACGGCGATGTCGTTTCGGGTGCCGTACCCGCCGGTGCCGGACTTGTCCGCCACCTGCCAGCCGGCCGGCACGCCGGCCCGGACGAGGCCGGCCCCGGTGGTGCTCGCCCTCATCCAGCCGAGCAGCAGCTCCCGGTCGGCGGGCGGCAGGGCGTCGCCGAGGGTGTACGCCCGCAGCGAGTCGGCGAGGGCGCGGGGTGTGCTGGTGTCGCGGACGTCGCCGGGCGTGGCCGCGTTGAGCGTCGGTTCGGTGCGGGCCGGCCGGGTGACCCGGTCGCCGATGTCGCGTAGCTCGCGTGCGAAGCCGGCCGGGCCGCCAAGCGCGGCGAACAGCAGGTTGCCGGCCGTGTTGTCGCTGTGCCGCACGGCGGCCTCGGCGGCCGCCCGCACCGTCATCCCGGTGCCGAGGTGCTGTTCGGCGACCGGCGAGTGCGCCAGCAGGTCGGTGCGCCGGTAGCGGACCACCCGGTCGCGGTCGGCGTCGGAGGTGGTGGCGAGCATGGCGCCGGCCGCCAGCGCCTTGCACGTCGAGGCGTACGCGAACCGTTCGTCCGCCCGGTGGGCGAGGGTGCGGCCGGTGCCGGTGTCGAGGGCGTAGACGCCGAGGCGGGCGTCGAAGCGCCGTTCCAGGGCCGCCAGCTCGACGGGCGGGGGCACCGGCGAGCTGGCCGGGGTGGCGGGGTTGGCCGGTGTGGCCGGTGTGGTCGGCGTGGTCGGGACGGTGGGGGCGGCCAGGCCGGTGGAGTGGGGTGCGGCCTCGGGCCGGTCCGCCGCGCAGCCGGCCGGGAGTGCCGTGACGAGCGCCGCTGCCACGGTCACCACCTGCCGTCGGATCATCACTCCCCCTGCCCGGTCGACCGGCGCACGCCGGCCTGGCGTCATTGTCGCGACCCCGGCGGTCGGGCGGTCGACCGGCCCCGGGTCCGGCGGTCAGCCGGCGACGGCGGCGAACGTCACCGCACCGAGGGCGGCCAGTGGGAGCGCCACCGCGGTGGCGAGCAGCCTCAGCCGGGCGGAGCGGGCGACCAGCACGACGAGCAACGCGGCCAGTGCGAGGTCGATGGCCACGTTCCACCACACGTCGGGATAGCCGGACCGCGATTTCAGGGCGAACCGCAGCGCCTCCTCGACGAAGACGGCCGCCGGCAGCGCGGTGCCGACGACCCGCCGCCATCCGGCGGTACGCGCCCAGGTGCCGGCGACGCCGAAGACCACGCCCGCCACCACGCCGAACGCCATCCAGAGCAGCGAGGCGGGCGACCAGATCACGGCCAGGTCGTCGCCCTGCAACAGGGTCGCTGCCAGGTAGTAACTGGGCACCGCGACGACGAGCAGGACGACGGCGGCCACGGCGGCCCGTACCGGCCCGGAGCGGACCCACCAGCCGAGCGCGAACGCGGCGACCGCCCAGGTGGCGGTGGAGTTGCCGAGTTCGGCGAACGGGTACGGCACCCGCGTGATCCAGACGAAGTCGAGGACGCCGAGCAGGAAGCCGGCAACCGGGGCGACCAGGGTCACGGCGGGGCGGGAGGGCTGCATGGCGAGAAGCATACTGAGTATGCTCTGCGGGTAGGCAGCGGGGCAGGGCTTCCTACGAGGCCAGTCGCCGCCCGGAGGGGGCGAGCAGCACCTCCGGCCGGTTGATCTCGGCCCAGACCGCGTCGAGGGAGAGACCGAGGACGTCGGCGATGGCCGCGATGGTGGGGAACGCCGGGGTGGCCACCCGACCGGACTCGATCTTGCGGAGCGTCTCCGGCGACACGCCCGCGTCGAGCGCGGTACGGAGCATGGACCGCTCACCCCGGGCCTGCCGCAGCAGCGCGCCGAGCCGCTGCCCGCGCTCGACCTCGGCGGGCGTGAGGGGCAACCGGACCATGCTCGGATTCTAATACCGGATAACATGACCGGGATACTTATTGGTCGGAGGAAGGCACCTGCATGATCGAGATCCTGAGCCCCACCGACGTGCGTCGGGCACGGGACACCGGCGCCCTGGTCGCCGGCATCCTGCAGACCCTCCGGGGCCGCACCACGGTCGGCACCAACCTGCTGGAGATCGACGGGTGGGCACGCGAGATGATCATCGAGGCCGGGGCGCAGTCCTGCTACGTCGACTACGCGCCGTCCTTCGGGCGAGGGCCGTTCGGGCACTACATCTGCACCTCGGTCAACGACGCCGTGCTGCACGGGCTGCCGCACGACTACACGCTCGCCGACGGCGACCTGCTCAGCCTCGACCTGGCGGTCAGTCTCGGTGGGGTGGTCGCCGACTCCGCCGTCAGCTTCCTGGTCGGCGACGCGCGCCCCCCGGAGAGCGTGGCCCTCATCGACGCGACCGAACGCGCACTGCGCGCCGGCATCGCCGCGGCCGGCCCCGGCGCCCGCGTCGGTGACCTCTCGCACGCGATCGGCTCGGTGCTCAGCGCGGCCGGCTACTCGGTCAACACCGAGTTCGGCGGCCACGGCGTCGGCTCCACCATGCACCAGGACCCGCACGTGTCGAACACCGGGCGGGCGGGACGCGGCTACACGCTGCGCCCCGGCCTGCTGCTGGCGCTGGAGCCGTGGGTGATGGCCGACACCGCCACGCTGGTCACCGACGCCGACGGGTGGACCCTGCGCAGCGCCACCGGCTGCCGCACCGCGCACAGCGAGCACACCATCGCCATCACCGACGACGGCGCGGAGATCCTCACCCTGCCGCAGCCCACACAGCCGTGACCTGACCCCCGCCGCCGGAAGGGCCCGGCGCGCACCGCCCGCCACCGGACCGCCGCCACCGACAGTCGCACACCGTCAGGCGGGCCCGCAACGCCCCCGCAGGGTGGGCACGCCCGGCCCGGTGAGATCGTCGCAGTAGGCCACCCGCCCGGCCATCGCCATGGTCAGCGCCAGCGTGGTGCCGCCGACCAGCGGACCGGCACCGGCGGTGAACGGCCCGTCGGTCGCCTCCACCCGAAGGCCGTCGATCGCGCTGCGCCCGGCCACCGTGAAGTCCCGGCCGGCGTAGAACCTGGCGACCGGCGTGACGGGGCCCCCACCGGCGGCGTGCGCCCCAGGCCGAGCGGACGCCGGATGTCCTGGGCGTGCACGATCACCTCACCGAGCCAGGCCTGCGTCGGCCCGAACGTCGACGTGGTGCTGCCGATGATCCGGCGGAACCGGTCGAGCGTCTCCCCCGGGTCGGCGCCCCGGTGCTCGGCCAGCCGACGGTCGTTGTGCCTGGCGAAGTCGAACCGCGCCCCGAGCACGCTGACCAGCCAGCGGGTGCGGCCGACGGTCGCCGCCGCGGTCAGGTGCGCGACCACCTCCCGCACCGTCCACCGGCCGCACAGCGAGCGCCGCGCCCAGCCCGCCGTGTCCAGCCCGGCGAGGTCGTCGGCGAGGGCGGCGCGCTCGGCGTGCGCGAGCGCCCACAGGTCGCCTCGGGTGAGCGTGTCGGGCATGGAACCTCCAGAGTCGGGCCGTTGCCGGTACGACCGCGCTCCGGCCCGGAACTCATCGCCCACCCCTCGACGGGTGACGACGGTCTCACCCGGTCGCGCCGCGCCCCGGCCGACGACCGACGACAGCGGCGAACGGGGGGTCAGACGGCGACGATCGCCGCGCTCTCCGCCGGCAGCTCGATCCCGTCCCGCATCACCGTGACCCCCTCGGACGTGGCGAGCAGCACCCGGCGCACCACCGCGGGCAGGTTGACCCGCTGCGGCCGGTCGGCCAGGTTCGCCGCGACAAGCGTGTCGCCGCGACGCAGCACCAGGAACTGGTCGCCGTGGCGCACCTCGACCCGGTCCAGCCGGGGGTCGGACAGGTCCGGCCGCGACTTGCGCAGCGCGATGAGCCGCCTGTGGAACTCGTACATCTCCCGGTGTTCGGGCTTGTCCAGCTCCGCCCAGTCCAGCCGGGAGCGCAGGAACGTCTGCGGGTCCTGCGGATCGGGCACGTCGTCGGTGGCCCAGCCGTGCGCCGCGAACTCCCGCCGCCGGCCGGTGGCCACCGCCGCGGCCAGCTCCGGCTCCGGGTGGCTGGTGAAGAACTGCCACGGCGTGGACGCCGCCCACTCCTCCCCCATGAACAGCATCGGCGTGAACGGCGCGGTCATCAGCAGCGTGGCGCCGACCCGCAGCAGCCCCGGCGAGAGCGTCGTGGAGATCCGGTCGCCGGTGGCCCGGTTGCCGATCTGGTCGTGGTTCTGCAGGTAGGCCACGAACCGGTGCCCCGGCGTGCGGTGCCGGTCCACCGGCCGACCGTGGGCGCGACCACGGAAGCTGGACCAGGTGCCGGCGTGGAAGAACGCCTTGGTCAGCACGTCGCCGAGGCACTCCAGCGAGCCGAAGTCGCCGTAGTAGCCCTGCCGCTCCCCGGTCAGCAGCGTGTGCAGCGCGTGGTGGGCGTCGTCGTTCCACTGGGCGTGCAGGCCGTAGCCGCCCGCCTCCCGGGGCGTGATCAGCCGCGGGTCGTTCAGGTCGCTCTCGGCGATCAGCGACAGCGGCCGACCCAGGTGCGTGGACAGCGCCTCCACCTCGGCGGCGACCTCCTCCAGCCAGTGGGTGGCCCGGCCGTCGGGCATCGCGTGCACCGCGTCCAGCCGCAACCCGTCGACGTGGTAGTCACCCAGCCACATCAGCACGCTGTCGACGATGTAGCGGCGCACCCCGTCGGAGTGCGGGCCGTCCAGGTTGACCGTGCGGCCCCAGGGGTTGCTCTGCTCGGCGAGGTAGGGCGCGAAGCGCGGCGCGTAGGCCCCGGAGGGCCCGAAATGGTTGTAGACGACGTCGAGGATCACCCCCAGACCTTTGGCGTGGGCCGCGTCCACGAACCGCTTCAACCCGTCCGGTCCGCCGTACGGCTCGTGCGGGGCATACCAGCAGACGCCGTCGTAACCCCAGTTGTGCTCACCGTTGAACGCGTTGACCGGCAGCAACTCGACCAGGTCGACGCCGAGGTCGACCAGGTGGTCGAGCCGGGCGATCGCCGCGTCGAACGTGCCCTCCGGGGTGAACGTGCCGATGTGCAGCTCGTAGAGCACGCTGCCGGGCAGGTGCCGGCCGGTCCAGGCGTCGTCGGTCCAGCCGAACGCGGCGTGGTCGTAGAGCCGGCTGGGGCCGTGCACTCCGGCCGGCTGCCAGGCCGACCGGGGGTCGGGCAGCGCCTGCTCGTCGTCGTCGAGCAGGAACGCGTAGTCGGCGCCCGGCCCGGCGTCGGGCGCCTCGGCCCGCCACCAGCCGTCCGGGCCGGAGCGCATCTCCTGGTCGGCCACGTCGGGCCGGCGCAGCCGCACCCGGGCGGCCTGCGGCGCCCACACGGTGAACTCGGTCATGCGGCGGCCTCCAGAGGGTCGGCGGGTGCGAGGAGGGCGACGGGATAGGTGCTCAGCAGATCTTCCAGGAGCAGCTCTGAACCACTGTAGATCCGGCCGGTGAACACGTCGGTGCATCGGTGAACGGGAAGTGACACGGTCGTGTCCCGCCAACCGCCGGAGCGGGCCAGCCGCAGCGGCAGCCGGGTCGCCACCGCGACCGCGCCGCCCCGGTCGAACGCCACCACGTGCGCCGCGGCCGGGCCGCCCGCCGGCACCGGCCGGTAGCCGCCGAACAGCTCCGGGCGGTCCCGACGCAGCCGCAGCGTGCGGGACACCACGAGCAGCTTCGCCGCGCCGTCGGCGGCCACCTCCGGCTGCCAGCCGGCGTCGAGCCGGGCCAACGTCCGCCGGCGTACGGCGAAGTCGACCGGGCGCCGGTTGTCCGGGTCGACGAGCGAGTTCTCCCACAGCTCGGTGCCCTGGTAGACGTCCGGCACGCCGGGCATCGCGAGCTGCACCAGCTTCTGCCCGAGCGCGTTGGACCACCCGGCCGGGGTGATCTCGTCGGCGAACGCGGTGAGCTGCGCATGCAGTTGCGGGTCGTCGTACATCCGGTCGACCAGGGCGTGCAGCTCGTGTTCGAAGGCCGGGTCGGGGTCGGCCCAGCCGGTGCTCACCGACGCCTCCCGGGCGGCCTTCTCGGCGTACCCGTGCAGCCGGTCCCGCTCGATCGGCCACGCCCCGACGGCGGTCTGCCAGAGCAGGTGGGCCAGCGACGGGTCGGCCAGCGGCGCCCGGGACATCCAGTCGGTGACCCGCTCGGCCCAACGGCCGGGCAGCTCGGACAGCACCGCGAGGCGGGCCCGGACGTCCTCGCCGCGCTTGGTGTCGTGGGTGGAGAGCGTGGTCATGCCCGCCGGCCAGCGCACCTGCCGGGCGGCGGCGAAGCGGTGCAGCTCGGCCGGGGGCACACCGAAGTGGGCCGGGCTGCCGCCGACCTCGTTGAGCGCGACGAACCGGCTCCACCGGTAGTAGGCCGTGTCCTCCACGCCCTTGGCCATCACCGCGCCGGTGAACTGCGGGAACCGGGCGGCCAGTTCGTGGCCGGGGTCGCGCAGCCGCGCGGTGACCGCGTCCAGCACGCCGGTCAGGTCCGCGCGGCGGCGGCCGGCCTCGCTGCGGGCGGCGGCCAGGTGCCGGGCGCCCACCGGCGGGTAGCCGCGGTAGACCGGGAAGCAGGCGGCCAGCTCGGCCAGGGCGGCGCGGGCCTGTTCGCCGGGCAGTTCCGGCACGAGCGCCGCGAGGCGGCCCAGTTCGGCGGCGAGCAGCCGGGTGGCAGCGGCCAGCTTCGTGTCGTGGGTGAGATCCGCCCAGGAGGGGTGCCGCCCGGTGAGCCGGCCGTCCAGGGCGGTGAAGTCCGCCTCGGCGTCCGGGTCGACGAACAGGCCGCAGACCGCGGCCAGCGCGTCGTAGCCGGTGGTGCCGTCGACCGGCCAGTCCGGCAGGTCCTCGCCGTACTCCAGGATCTTCTCCACCACCAGCCAGGCGTGCGGCGCGGCGGCGCGCAACCGGGCCAGGTAGCCCGCCGGGTCGCGCAGCCCGTCCGGGTGGTCGACGCGGATGCCCGTCACGTCCCCGGCGTCGACCCAGCGCAGGACCTCGGCGTGGGTGGCGTCGAACACCGCCGGGTCCTCCACCCGCAGGCCGGCCAGGTCGGACACGGCGAAGAACCGGCGGTACGTCAGTTCGGCGTCCCCACGCCGCCAGTTCACCAGCTCGTAGTGCTGCCGGTCGTGCACCTCGCCGGGTGTCCCGTCGCCGGTGCCGTCGGCGACCGGGAACCGGTGCTCGTGGTAGTGCAGCTCCCCGTCGACCAGCCTCAGGTCGTCGAGCGCGCCCGGGGAGTCGGCGAGCACCGGCAGCAGCAGCCGGCCCCTGTCCCAGTCGATGTCGAACCAGGACGCGTACGCCGAGTCGCGCCCCCGCCGAAGCACGTCCCACCAGGCCGGGTTGGCCTGCGGGCGGGCCACCCCGGCGTGGTTGGGCACGATGTCCACGACCAGGCCCAGCCCGGCGGCGCGCAGTGCCCCGACCAGCCGGGCCCGGGCGGCCTCCCCGCCGAGCTGCGGGTTGACCGCGCGGTGGTCCACCACGTCGTAGCCGTGCTCCGAGCCGCGGGTGGCGGTGAGCAGGGGCGCGGTGTAGAGGTGGGTGACGCCGAGCGCGGACAGGTAGTCGGTCAGGCCGGCGGTGGCGTCCAGGTCGAAGGCCGGGCGTACCTGCACCCGGTAGGTCGAGCGAGGGGTGTCGGGCATGGGTCAGGCCGTCCTCTCCAGGACCAGCAGCGCGCGGTCCGGCACGCACACCGTGCCGCCCGCCTCGACCACCGTGGTCTTCTCCGGCTCCGGTTCCGCGGTGCTGATCACCAGCTCCCAGCACGGCCCGAACTCCGCCCCGGGCAGCGTGAAGTCCAGCGGCGCGTCGTGCGCGTTGAACAGCAGCAGGAAGGAGTTGTCCCGGTGGCGCTGGCCGTACTGGCCGCGCTCACCGATGCCGTCGCCGTTGACGAACAGGGCCACCGAGCGGCCGAAGTCGTTGCCCCAGTCCTCGCCGGTCATCTCCCGGCCGTCCGGGGTGTACCAGGCCAGGTCCGGCAGCGCCGCGTCGGCGGCCCGACCGCCCACCGGCAGGCCGGTGAAGAACCGGCGGCGGCGGAACACCTGGTGCCGGTTGCGGAAGTCGGTGAGCCGCCGGACGAAGTCCAGCAGCCCGGTGTCGGCCCGCTCCCAGTCCACCCAGGCCAGCTCGCTGTCCTGGCAGTAGGCGTTGTTGTTGCCGTGCTGGGTGCGGCCCAACTCGTCGCCGTGCCCGAGCATCGGCACGCCCTGGGACAGGATCAGCGTGGCCAGGAAGTTGCGCCGCTGCCGGGCCCGCAGCGCGAGCACGCCCGGGTCGTCGGTCTCGCCCTCCACGCCGCAGTTCCAGGAACGATTGTGGCTCTCCCCGTCCCGGTTCTCCTCGCCGTTGGCCTGGTTGTGCTTGTCGTTGTAGGCGACCAGGTCGGCGAGCGTGAACCCGTCGTGGCAGGTGACGAAGTTGATGCTGTGGAACGGGCGGCGGCCGTCGTCCTGGTAGAGGTCGGCCGAGCCGGAGATGCGGGAGGCGAACTCGGCGAGGGTGGCCGGCTCGCCGCGCCAGAAGTCGCGGACCGTGTCACGGTACTTGCCGTTCCACTCCGTCCACTGCGGCGGGAAGTTGCCGACCTGGTAGCCACCCGGGCCGACGTCCCACGGCTCGGCGATCAGCTTCACCCGCCCGACCACCGGATCCTGCTGCACCACCTCGAAGAACGTGGACAGGCGGTCCACCTCGTAGAACTCGCGGGCCAGGGTGGCGGCCAGGTCGAACCGGAAGCCGTCGACGTGCATCTCGGTCACCCAGTAGCGCAACGAATCCATGATCAGTTGCAGCGAGTGCGGGCTGCGCACGTTGAGGCTGTTTCCGGTGCCGGTGTAGTCGACGAAGTAACGCCGGTCGTCCTCGGACAGGCGGTAGTAGCTCGGCGTGTCGATGCCCTTGAAGCTCAGCGACGGCCCCAGGTGGTTGCCCTCAGCGGTGTGGTTGTAGACCACGTCGAGGATCACCTCGATGCCGGCGGCGTGCAGGGCCTTGACCATGCCCCGGAACTCCTGCACCTGCTGGCCCAGGCGGCCCAGCGCCGAGTAGCCGTGGTGCGGGGCGAAGAAGCCGATGGTGTTGTAGCCCCAGTAGTTGCGCAGCCCCAGGTCGGCCAGGCGGTGGTCGTGCACGAACTCGTGCACCGGCATCAGCTCCACCGCGGTCACCCCGAGCCGCCTGAAGTGCTCGATCATCACCGGGGAGGCGATCGCCGCGTACGTGCCGCGCAGCTCCTCGGGAATGTCCGGGTGGCGCATGGTCAGCCCGCGCACGTGCGCCTCGTAGATCACCGAGTGGTGGTACGGGGTGCGCGGCGGCCGGTCGTTGCCCCAGTCGAAGTACGGGTTCACCACCACCGACTTCGGCATGTACGGCGCCGAGTCGACGGTGTTCATCCGGTCCGGGTCGCCGCCGACCTCGTAGTCGTACACCGACGGGTGCCAGGTGACCTCCCCGTCGACCGCCTTCGCGTACGGGTCGAGCAGCAGCTTGTGCGGGTTGCAGCGCAGACCGTTTGCCGGGTCCCACCGACCGTGGACCCGGTAGCCGTAGCGCTGGCCCGGCCCGATCCCCGGGATGTAGGCGTGCCAGACGTACGCGTCGACCTCACGCAGCTCGACCCGGCGCTCGGTGCCGATGTCCCACTCGTCGAACAGGCACAGCTCGATCCGCTCCGCCACCTCGGAGAAGATCGCGAAGTTGGTGCCCATCCCGTCGTACGTGGCGCCGAGGGGGTAGCTGTCACCCGGCCAGACCTGCATCTCGCTCCTTCGGCCCATGATCGTGAGCGCACCGGACGGGGGAACCGTCGGTGCGCACGCCGGGGATGCCCCGTCGTGCCTGCCGCCAATCCACCCGTTCGGACCGTAACCGAAATCCGCCCTCCCGCGACCGGAGGCACATTCGGGTGTCCTCGGTCACGATCGTCCGTTGCCGCCACACGGCCGGAGCCGGCCGGCGGACCCGGTCCGGGCAGGTCGTCCCCGCGCCCACCGCACCGACGGTCACGGCGGGCGCGCCGCCGACGGTGGGACAGGGATCGGTACGACGCGCGCGAGGCGATCACAAGCAGTAGGTTGGGCGGAGTGACCGGAGGCGGGCCCCGCCCGCCTGTCCGGGTCACCCCTCACCACCACTCGACGCCGCCACCGGAGCCGGCGCGCCTCACCATGCATGGACGGAGATCGACGTGAGCACTCTGCGGGTCGGCGCGCAGGCCGCCACCGCGACGGACCGGCGCCACCGGCCCACCCTCACCTCCCGCCCGACCCCGCCACCGCCGGCCGGAGCCGCACCCCGGACCCGGCGCATCCTGATGCTGTCCTGGGAGTACCCGCCGGTCCTCGTCGGTGGGCTCGGCCGCCACGTACACGCGCTCTCCGTCGCCCTGGTCGCCGCCGGACACGAGGTCACCGTCGTCACCCGGCACGCCGAGGGCGCGCCGCTGGAGGAGTACGCCGACGGTGTGCGCGTCGTCCGCGCCGCCGAGGACCCGGTCACCTTCCCCCTGGCCACCGGCTCGCTGCTGGCCTGGACCATGGCGTTCAACCACACCCTGACCCGGGCCGCGCTGCGGGCCGCCGAAACCGGCGGGTACGACGTGATCCACGCCCACGACTGGCTCGTCGCGCACACCGCCATGACGCTGCGCGAGCACCTGGACGTGCCCCTGGTGACCACCATCCACGCCACCGAGGCCGGCCGGCACCAGGGCTGGCTGCCGGCGGAGATGAACCGCACCATCCATGGCGTCGAGCACTGGCTGGCCGGCGAATCCGGCCGGGTGATCGTCTGCTCCGGCTACATGCGCGACGAGGTGGGCGCCCTGTTCGGGGTGGACGTCACCCGGGTCGACGTGGTGCCCAACGGCGTCGAGGCGCACCGCTGGCGGGTGCCCGCCTCCGCGGTCACCGCCGCCCGCGCCCGCTTCGCCGCCGACGGCCCGCTGGTCACGTACGCCGGCCGTCTGGTCTACGAGAAGGGCGTGCAGCACCTGCTGGCCGGGCTGACCCGGCTGCGCGACCGGCACCCCGGGCTGCGCGCGGTCATCGTCGGCGACGGGCCGTACAAGGCCGAACTGGAGGCCGAGGTGCACCGGCTGGGGCTGACCGCCACGGTAAGCATGCCGGGCTTCCTCGGCGGCGCCGACCTGCCGGCCGTGATGGCCGCGTCGGACTGCTTCACGGTGCCGAGCATCTACGAGCCGTTCGGCATGGTGGCACTGGAGGGAGCCGCCGCCGGCGCCCCGCTGGCCGTGTCGCGGACCGGCGGACTGGCCGAGATCGTCGAGCCGGGCGTCACCGGGATGACCTTCGCCCCGCACGACCCGGACGGGCTCGCCGAGGCGGTGCACGCGCTGCTGTCCGACCGCGACCGGGCCCGCGCGCTCGCCCGACGGGCCCGCGCCATGGTGCGCGAGCAGTACGGCTGGGCGGCCATCGCGTCGCGCACCGCCGCCGCGTACGCCGCCGCCATCGCCGGTGACGCCGCGTTCACCGCGGCCCGGACCGAGCAGCGGATGAGCGCGGGCCGCACCGTGCCCGCCGTCCCCGACGGCAACCTCCTCGCCGCCGCCGGCCTCCGCTGATGGTGTAAGGAAGGGCCCCCTATTAACGCCTCCGGTAGGCAAGGGGGCCCTTGTTAACACCCGCACCGCCAGGGGCAGGCCGGCGTCACCACGCCAAGCAGCCGGGCGTCGTCACAGGCACACCGGCACCGCCGGCCGCGGAACGTATCGTCGGCGGCGCGGCTGCACCGCCTGACTCCGGCCGCGCCGCACGCGGGCGTGCCGCACCGCCAGGGCACATGCGAGAGGCCGCCGACCCTGCGCGGGTCGGCGGCCTCACTCGTCAGCGGTGTTAAGAAGGGGCGGGCCCTTCCTCTACCGGAGGCGTTAACAGGGGGCCCTTCCTTACACCCTCAGCGGTCGGCGGCGGGGACGTAGGCCCGCTCGGCGGCACCGGTGTAGATCTGCCGCGGACGGCCGATCTTGGTCTCCGGGTCGCTGATCATCTCGCGCCACTGGGCGATCCAGCCGGGCAGCCGGCCCAGCGCGAACAGCACCGTGAACATCTTGGTCGGGAAGCCCATGGCCTTGTAGATCAGGCCGGTGTAGAAGTCCACGTTCGGGTAGAGCCGGCGGGAGACGAAGAAGTCGTCGGCGAGCGCGATCTCCTCCAGCTGCACCGCCAGGTCCAGCAGCGGGTCGGGCTTGGCCATCCGGCCGAGCACGTCCTGCGCGGCCTGCTTCACGATCGCGGCGCGCGGGTCGTAGTTCTTGTAGACCCGGTGGCCGAAGCCCATCAGCTTCACGCCGTCCTGCTTGTCCTTCACCTTCTGCACGAAGGAGCGGACGTCGCCGCCGTCGGCGTGGATCTTCTGGAGCATCTCCAGCACGGCCTGGTTGGCGCCGCCGTGCAGCGGGCCGAACAGCGCGTTCACGCCGGCCGAGACCGAGGCGAACAGGTTGGCGTTGCTGGAGCCGACCAGCCGTACGGTGGAGGTGGAGCAGTTCTGCTCGTGGTCGGCGTGCAGGATGAACAGCATGTCCAGCACCCGGGCCACCACCGGGTCGACCTCGTACGGCTCGGCGGGCACGCCGAAGGTCATCCGCAGGAAGTTCTCCACGTAGCCCAGTGAGTTGTCCGGGTACAGCAGCGGCTGCCCGATCGACTTCTTGTACGCGTACGAGGCGATGGTGGGGACCTTCGCCATCAGCCGCACGGTGGACATCTCGACGTGTTCGGAGTCGAACGGGTCCAGGCTGTCCTGGTAGAAGGTGGAGATGGCGCTGACGGCCGAGGAGAGCACGGCCATCGGGTGCGCGTCGCGGGGGAAGCCGTCGAAGAAGCGGCGCATCTCCTCGTGCAGCAGCGAGTGCCGCCGGATCCGCTCGCTGAACTCGGTGAGCTGGGTCTGGGTCGGCAGCTCGCCGTAGATCAGCAGGTAGGAGACCTCCAGGAAGGAGGACTTCTCGGCCAGTTGGTCGATGGGGTATCCGCGGTACCGCAGGATGCCGGCATCACCGTCGATGTAGGTGATCGCGGACGAGCAGGACGCGGTGTTCACGAAACCGGGATCGTAGGTGGTCATCCCGGTTTCCTTGAGCAGCTTGCTCACCCCGATCCCGGCGGGGCCCTCAACCGCGGACTGCACCGGCATCGACAGCTGCCCACCGGGGTGGTCGAGCTTGACTTCCGTCATCTGTTCCTCGCTTCGCCGGCAAGATCTTCGTTGAATTGCCTTCGCTTCTACCGTAATCACGGCGCGGAGAACACCGCTCGTCATGGTTTCGGGGTGAGGTGTGTATCACCTGATTCCCGACCTGACGCCAGGGAAACCGATGGGAGCGTGCCCGGGGGAAGTCGGTCAGGACAGCGTCAGCCGCCGCGGCGGCCCGCCGTCGACCCGGTAGAGGTCGAGTCGGTTCGCGCCGGCGGCGAAGAGCCGGTCGTCGGGCAGCAGCGCGGCGAACCGCCGGCCGCCGGCGTCCGGGGGCACCACCGGAACCACCGCGCCGACCGTGCCGTTGACCGCGACCGCGAGCCGGGCGCCGTCGGGCACGCCGTCCGGCACGGTGCCCCACACCAGCGCCGGCAGCCGACCGCCGGCCGGGTCGACCGCGTCGAACGCAGCCAGGTTCGCCACCGTGGCGGGACCACCTGTCGGCGCGTCGCCGAGCCGGGTGCCGACAAGCGGGTCGACGGCGGGCGGCGGCGGCGCGGCGGGCACCCCGCCGGTGATGGTGACGGGCTGACCGGGCCGGTCGTAGAACCGCTTGTCGGCGCGCGCACGTGGGGCCGCCTGCGCCGGGCGGCCGTCCATCCGCCAGGGCACCCGGATGTGGGTCTCGGCGGCGACGGTCGGCAGCAGGTCGACGTGCTCCCAGTTGCGGTCGTCGACCCGCGCGGTGTGTTGACCGGGGGCCTTGACGAACATCGGCACCCAGGCCACCTGGTCGGCGGCGTGCGTGATGGCGCCCATCCCCCGCCCCTGCCAGTCGGGGCGGAAGCTCACCCCGTGGTCGGCGGTGACCAGCACCAACGCCTGGTCGTAGAGGCCGGTGGCGCGCAGCGTCCGCAGCGTCTGGCCGATCAGCCGGTCGGTGTAGCCGAGCTGCGCGAGGTGCCGGGAGCGGGCCAGGTCCAGCCACCCGGCGTCGTCGTTGGGCAGGTCCTCCGGGGCGGCGTACTGCGCTCCGGACGGCAGGTACGCCCACGGCGAGTGCGGCATCAGCAGGTGCAGGAAGTGCAGCGTGGGCCGGTCGGCGGGGCGCAGCCCGGCCAGGAACGCGGTGAACCGGGCTGGCTGGTTGTCGTCCAGGGTGTCCCAGCGGAACTTCGGGTCGTCCGGCACCGGCTCGGCGGCGTCCAGTCCGGCCTCGGCGGCGGTCCGCTCGCGGTAGGAGTCCTCGGGGTCGATCCGGCTGTCCACCGGCGCGGCGATGCGGCCCAGCAGCCGGCCGCTCTCCCGCACCAGCACCCCCAGGCCCTGTTCGGGGGTGCTCGCCTGCTCGCAGCGGCTCGGCGGGCAGAGTCGGGTGATGCTCTCCTCGGCCTTGATCCGGTAGAGGCCGCCGAGCGCGGTGAACAGGCTGTCCGGGTACTGCGAGTAGTGCGGCGCCACCGCGTGCTGCGGGTAGCGCCCGGTGAGCATGGCCGGCAGCGCGTAGGGCGTCCACCCGCTGACCCCGGTGGCGTTGCGGTACCAGGTGGATCCGCCGGCCAGCGCGGCGAAGTTCGGGTAGCGGGTGGCGTCGATCCGGCCGTCCGGCCCGAGCAGGGACACCAGCGGCAGCTCGTCCAGGACGATCATCACCACGGGCGGGTGGGCGCCCGCGCCGGCCACCCCGGCCGCGCCGCCGCCGCCGCGGGGCAGCACCACGGCGGAGGCCGGCGAGGCGAACAGGAACAGCGCGACGAACACCACCGGCCCGGCGGCGGCCACCCGCAGCACGCGGCGCGGCGCCCGCCACCGCCGGTGCCCGGCCGCCGCCGCGGCGCCGGCCACGGCGGCCACGACAAGCAGGGGTACGCCCCGAAGCGGCGTGAGGTGCCGGCCCACCTGGACGGCCAGCGCGGCGAGCAGCAGTCCCACGACCGTGGTGTGCACCGCGGCCCGGGCGACCCGACCGACGGTCAGCGCGAGCGCGCCGAGCAGCGCGAGCGGCACCGTCGGCACCAGCGCCACCAGGGCGACGAGCAGCAGCACGTCGGATCGGGAGGCGCCGTGGAACAGGAAGAAGTCGGGGCTGCGGCCGAGGGTGTCCAGCAGCGGTTGGGTGACCACCAGGCCGACGAGCGCCGTCACCTCGGCCAGCCGCGCCGCTTCGGCCCGCCAGCCGTCCCGGCGGGTCCGCCGGCCCGCCCCGGCGGCACGTTCGCGGGGTAACGCCAGGGTGTCCTCAGCCACCCACCACCACCTGGTAGAGCGTGCGGGTCCCGGACGGCAGCACGGTGCGGGAGACGATCCGGCCCCGGCGGGCCAGCAGCGCCTCGAACGCGTCGCGCCGGTAGTCCGGGAACAGTCCGTCGGGCTTGTTGGCCAGCAGCCGCCGGGCCATCGGGTCGTCCGGATGGACGAACTCCACCACGAGGTTGCCGCCGGTCGCGGTGAGCGCGGTGAGCTGGTCCAGCACGTCGGGCAGCGGCACGTTGCGCCCGATGGCCAGGTGGTGCACGACGGCCAGGGCGAGCACCACGTCCGCGCGGGCCCGGTCGACGAACGCGGCCCGCTCGACGCCGCGCCAGCCGCCGCCGGGCGACGGGTCGGCCAGGTCCATCACCAGCGGCAGGATCCGCTGCTCACCTTCCTCGCGCAGCGTGCGGTAGAGCGTGTCGACGACCGCCGGGTCCTGCTCGACGGCGACGACGTGTCCGGCGTGCCGCGCCGCGATGCGGGCGTACCGGCCGTCGTTGGCACCCAGGTCCAGCACCGAGTACGCCCCGGCGCCGGCCACCGCCCGGTCCACGAACGCCTCCTTGGCCTGGCGGTCCGGCACCGAGTACGCGCAGGTGCGCTGGTAGTCCGACCAGTGGCTGTCACCGGGCCGGTGGTCGAGGCGGCCGACGAGTCTGGTCAGCCCGCGTACCGTGGCCAGGGCCAGTTCGCGGGAGAACCCGGCGGCGCGCAGCTGGTCGCGGACGTCGCGGGTGCTGGCAGCCGAGTTGCGGGACTGGATGGCGCCGTGCAGGTGCACGTGGGTGGGCACGCCGGCCCGCCAGCGTCGCAGGCCGGCGAAGAGGCGGCGCATCTGCTCCGGTTCGACACCGTCGACGCGGGCGCGCAGGAAGGGCTGGAAGTCCAGCCCGAGGTGGGCCTGGATGAGCAGCGGGTAGAGCAGGGTCTGGCAGAACTGCCGGTAGCCGGCCCAGGGCTCGCCGTCGCGCAGCGCCTCGAACGAGCCGATGTCGATGAACACCGGCCGGGCGCCGTGCCACTGCAGGTTGTAGGCGGAGCCGTCCTTGGTGGTGAAGCCGGCCTCCAGCGCGGCGGCCAGCACGTCCAGGTGCAGCAGTGCCGCGTCGCGCAGCATGCCGTACGACCACTCGTAGGGGTGCGAGACGAACGGGATCCGCTCGTGTCGCAGCACCGCGGCCCAGGGGGCGTCGACGGGTGTCGGGGTGAGTTCCTCGGTGCCGACGATCCGCCCGGCCGCGGTCTGCGCCCGGAAGAAGTCGGTGACCGACAGGGCCCGCCAGTCCCGGGCGCACCGCTCGTCCAGACCGCGCAACACCTCGTCCCCCCGGTGGAACACCCGGTTTCCGGGGTCGCGGAAGGAGCCGGGCTCGACGCGCACGTCGGTGTCGGGGACCGTCACGCCGCTTCGCTCCGGTCGGACGGCTGGCGGCGGAACCGGGACACCAGGCGTCGCCAGTACAGCTTGGCGGCCACGGCCACGCCGGCTGCCCCGCCGACCACGGCCTGCACGATGAGACTGCCCGATCCCGCGTCCAGGTAGGCCAGGTGCGTCACGGTTGCTTCCTTCCGTCGTCGACCATCGGAGGGTCGCCCGGCATGTGAGCTTTGCTCTGGTTCGCCGGGCTCGATTTCACCGTACGTGGTCGGAACAGGACGCGCGGGCACACCGGTGACTCGTCCCCCGTCCGATCCGTTCAAGACGCGCCGGGGCCCGCGCACCTAGGGTGGCCGGCATGACACCGCAGTTCGATCTCATCGGTGCCGTGGTCACCGACATGGCACGTACGCTCGACTTCTACCGACGGTTGGGGCTGCCGATCCCGCCCGAGGCCGACACGCAGCCGCACGTGGAGGTCATGCTCCCCGGCGGGGTACGGCTGGCGTGGGACACCGTGGAGACCGTCCGCGGCTTCCACCCCGACTTCGACCCGTCCGTCGGCAACAACCGGATGAGCCTGGCGTTCCGGTGTGCCGACCCGGCCGAGGTGGACCGCTGGTACGCCGACCTGACCGCCGCCGGCCACCACGGCGAACTGCCGCCGTGGGACGCGTACTGGGGTCAGCGGTACGCGGTCGTGCACGACCCGGACGGCAACGGCGTGGACCTGTTCGCCCCGCTGAACGGCGACTGACGCGGCGACGCGTACGGTGGCCTCGTGCCGGCCGGCACCGCCCACGCGACAACGGCGGCCGACCGGTCCCGGTCGACCGCCGTTGTCCACACCGGTCGGCTAACGCCAGAGACGGACCCAGTCGACAAGCATGCGGTAGTCGCTGAGCTGGCCCCCGCCGGCGAGGTGGGCCCGGAGGTTGTCGTACTCGTTGCCGTCGGAGACCAGCAGGCTGAGGATGACCTCGCCAGGCGTGGTGGCGGGGGTGACGCCCTGGGCCGGACCGATCTCGCCGACCCTTCTGCCGTCGATGGAGAAGATGTAGCGGTCGCTGCTCCAGAAGCCTTCGTAGGTGTGCCAGTCGTTCCACCACGTGTTGTTGTCGTAGTTGAGGAACTCGTGGTCGGTGCCGGTGCACCCACCGCCCGTGCTCCCGGTGGTGGTCCAGCTCTTGAAGCAGGCCTGGGTCTGCAGGGTGGGATGGATGGTGTGCTGGACGGCTTGGCTGAGGAAGGGGGGTTGTTCGGCGTCCCCGCGCTTGCCGAAGAACTCCGCGACGTCGAACTCTCCGCCGCCGGCGCCGTAGCCCGACTGCCACCACAACGCTCCGTGCGCACCCTTGGGCTTCTGGAACTTGATGCGCGCCTCGAGGTGTCCGTTGACCACACCGAGATTGCCGGCGGTGATCTGCGGGCTGAGGTAGCGCGGCGAGCCGTCCGCCGCCGGCGTGTCGGCGACGATGTTGAACTGCACCGCGCTCGGAGAGTCGGCGTGCATCGAGATCGCGCTCCATGACGACCTGTTGTGGACCTGAGGGCTGGTCTCGTAGGTGCCCTGGCGCAGCTGCCACTTGCCGGAGTTCTGCAACTCGGTGCGCGAGGGATAGTCGAAGCTGTCCCACAGCCGCAACGACTTCACCGTGTAGTTCGGGGAGGTGACCTGCTTGTAGGTGTTGCTACCGGAGACGAACCGGGCGGCGAAGAACCGGTAGGTACTCACGACGCTCACGGCGAAGGTCATGGCCCAGTTGCCCGCCGCGTCGGCCGTGGTTCCCTGCACGAAGGTCGTGGAGCCGTCGCCCTGGACCCGGTACAGGCTGATGGTCCTGCCGGCCACCGGGGCGGGAGTGATGCGACCGGAGACGGTGACAAGCTGGTTGCCGGAGTTGGTGAACTCGGGCACGTTCATGTTGGTGAACGTGCTCTCGTACGTCGCGGCCTGCGCGGGTCCGCCCACCAGGAACGTGCTGGCGAGCACGGTGACCAACGTCAGCAGCATGGCGCGAACTCTCACCCGGTCGCTCCTCCCGATCACACTACGCCTTGTCCGATCGACAACGGTATATGTCTCGGGGTCGGGCGGCAAGCAGCGGCCTCGATGCGGAGCCACCGCGACCGCCTCGCCCGAGCAGGACGCGAGGCACTGGCACCGCGCGCCTGGGCTCAGTCGCCGCCGGGGGCGAGCAGCCGGGTCGGCGGCGCCCCGGCCAGCGCCCGCACCTCGCGGGTGAGGTGGGCCTGGTCGGCGTACCCGCCGCGCACGGCGACCTCGACGAGCGGGACGCCGGCCCGGGCCAGGTCCAGCGCACGACGCATCCGCAGGATCCGGGCGAGCGTCTTCGGGCCGTACCCGAACAAGGCCCGGCTGCGCCGGTGCAGGGCGCGCGCGCCGAGGCCGACCTCCGCGGCGGTCGCGGCGACCGCCGCCCCGGCGGCCAGCCGGGTGGCGACCCGCACGCCGAGCGGGTCCGGCCCGCCGGCGGCCCGCAGCCGGTCCCGGGCGACATCCGTAAGGACGGCGGCGCCGGCGGTCGGCCAGCCGGTCGTGTCCACCGCGGCCCCGACCCGCTCGACGACCTCGGCCGCGGCGCCGGCCCACAGGTCGGCGAGCGGGACGCGACTGTCGCACAGTTCCTCGGCGGGCACCCCGAACACCGCCGGGCCGACCCCCGGCGGCAGGCGCAGCCCGATCCACCGTTCCCCCGGCACCGACAGGGACACCTGCGCGGTGCGGTCCGGACCGGCGACGAGCAACCCACGCCGGCTGGACCACAGCAGGTCCAGGCAACCGTCCGGCAGCACCCGCACCGGCCCGTCCCCCCGGGCCACGCTGGTCCACGCCACCGCGCCCGGAACTCCCGCCGCTCGCCACTCCCGGTACACCCCACCAGCCTGCCACCTCCCTGTCGATCATGAGGTGGGCGGCAGCGGCGCCGGGCGTGTCGCGCCGTCGGCCTCGCGGTCGACGGGGTCGGCCGGGGTGACCGGCGCCCTATGCGTCGGCCGTGGAGCCCGGCAGCCACACCGTGAACGCGGTGCGGCCCGGTCGGCTCCGGACGTGCACCCGGCCGTGGTGGGCCTCCACCACGGCCGCGACGATGGCCAGGCCCAGTCCGGTGCTGCCCTGGGCCCGGGAGCGGGAGCTGTCGCCACGGGCGAACCGCTCGAACACCTCCGGCTGCGACTGCTCGGGAATGCCCGGCCCGTCGTCGGTGACGCGCAGCTCGACACCCCCGGGAGCCGACGCCAGCCGGACGGTGACCGTGGTGCCGGCCGGCGTGTGCACCCGCGCGTTGGCGAGCAGGTTCGCCAGCACCTGGTGCAGCCGGTGGGCGTCGCCGGTGACGGTGAGCGGCTCGTCGGGCAGGTCGAGCTGCCACCGGTGGTCGGGGCTCGAGACGTGCGCGTCGCCGACCGCGTTCACCGCCATCGCGGTGAGGTCGACCGGTTCGGCGGCGAGCGGGCGGCCGGAGTCCAGCCGGGCGAGCAGCAGCAGGTCGTCGACGAGACGTGTCATCCGGGTGCTCTCCGACTCGACCCGGCGCAACGCGTGCGCCACGTCGGGCGGCACCTCCTGCCGGCCGCGCCGGGCCACCTCGGCGTACCCGCGGATGGCGGCCAGCGGCGTACGCAGCTCGTGGCTGGCGTCGGCGACGAACTGGCGTACCCGGGTCTCGCTGGCCTGCCGGGCGGCGAGCGCGGCGGCGACGTGGCCGAGCATCCGGTTGAGCGCGCCGCCGACCTGGCCGACCTCGGTGCGGGGATCGGTGTCGGCGGCGGGCACCCGCACCGACAGAGCCACCTCGCCGCGGTCCAACGGCAGTTCGGTGACCCGCGCGGCGGTCGCGGCCACCCGGTTGAGCGGACGCAACGCGCCCCGGACGATGAGCGCACCGAGGGTGCCGGCGACGAGCAGACCGAGACCGATCACCCCGGCCTGGGCGACGACCATCCACATCACCGTCTCGTCGACCGGGGCCAGCGGGATCGCGAGGACCAGGACGTCACCGTCGCCGCGCGGGGAGGGCAGGGCGATGGCCCGGTAGTCGCCCCGACCGGCGACGGCGACGGTGTGCGGGCGGTCGTCGGTGGGCAGCGCGGCCAGGCCGCCGAGGTCCGTGTCGGGCAACGACTCGGTGTCGCCGTTCTCCACCCGGATCCCGCCCGTCGGCTCGCCGGATGCCGGCCTGCGGACCGCGATCGAGCCCGACGGGAAGCCGTTCGGCGGCACCGGCAACCCCTCCTGGCCCGGCGGCAGGGGCCGGCCCGGCGCGCCGTCGCGGCGCACCCACCGTTCCAGGTCGGCCGGGCGGCGGTCACCGAAGGTGAGCTGGTTGTCGAGCTGCGTGGTCAGGAAGTGTCGCAACGCGACCGTGGTGAGGCTGCCGATGCCGATGCTGACCAGCGCCAGCAGCGCCACCACGGAGAGCACCAGCCGGCGGCGCAGCGACCAGCCGGCCATCGGCCCACCCCGGTCACCGGGCCGGTTTGAGGACATAGCCCGCCCCGCGCAACGTGTGGATCATGGGAGACCGGCCCGCGTCGATCTTCTTGCGCAGGTACGAGATGTACAGCTCGACCACGTTCGCCTGGCCGCCGAAGTCGTAGTTCCACACCCGGTCGAGGATCTGCGCCTTGCTGAGCACCCGGCGCGGATTGCGCATCAGATAGCGGAGCAGCTCGAACTCGGTCGCGGTGAGCGTGATCAGGTCGTCGCCGCGGCGCACCTCGTGGCTGTCCTCGTCGAGGGTGAGGTCGCCGACGGTGAGCACCGCGTCCTGCCGGGCGGCGACCGCGAAGCCGGAGCGGCGCAGCAGGGCGCGCAGCCGGGCGATCACCTCCTCCAGGCTGAACGGTTTGGTCACGTAGTCGTCACCGCCGACGGTGAGCCCGGCGACCCGGTCCTCCACGGCGTCGCGGGCGGTCAGGAACAGCACCGGCACGCTCGGGGACTCCACGCGCAGGCGGCGCAGCACCTGGAAGCCGTCCAGGTCGGGCAGCATCACGTCGAGTACGACCGCGTCCGGGCGGAACTGCCGGGCGGTGGCGACCGCCGCCGTCCCGCTGCCGGCGGTGGCGACCTGCCAGCCCTCGTACCGCAGGGCCATCGAGAGCAGGTCGGTGAGTGTCGGCTCGTCGTCGACCACCAGGACCCGGACCGGTTCACCGTCCGGCCGGCGCAGTTCGACGCGCCCCTGCGCGGCCTGCCCGTTCATGACCATGTCCCCCATCGTGGGTGGACCCGCTGTAGCGCAGCTGTCCCGATTCTGTGTACCAGCTGTGCGGGCGGCGCGGGGCGATCCGGGCGTTCCGGCCGGGGCTTCCGCGCACGGCTACCCGGTGGTAACTTCCCGGCATGTCCATCGACGGTCGTTTGTCGGGCAAGGTGGTGCTGGTGACCGGGGCGGCCCGGGGCATCGGCGAGCACACCGCCCGCCTCGCCGCGGCCCGGGGCGCGCGGCTGTCCCTGGTCGGGCTGGAACCGGAGCGGCTGGCCGCGCTCGCGGCCGACCTGGGCCCCGGGCACACGTGGCACGCCGCCGACGTCACCGACCAGGCCGCGCTGGCCCAGGCGGTCGACGCGACGGTCGCCACGCTGGGCGGGATCGACGCGGTGGTGGCCAACGCCGGGGTCGCCAACCGGGGCACCATCGCGGTCGGTGACATCGAGGCGCTGGTGCGTACCGTCGAGGTGAACCTGATCGGCGTGATGCGCACCGCGGCGGCGACGGTGCCGGCGCTCGTCGACCGGGGCGGCTACCTGCTGCTGGTCTCCTCGGCGGCGGCGTTCGCCGCGCTGCCCGGCATGGCCGCCTACTGCGCCTCCAAGGCCGGCGTCGAACAGTTCGGCAACGCGGTCCGGCTGGAACTGGCGCACCGGGGTGTGGCCGTGGGCACCGCCCATCCGTCCTGGGTCGACACCGACCTGGTCCGCGAGGCGCGTACCGACCTGCCGGCCTTCGAGACGGCGCTGGCGAAGCTGCCGTGGCCGCTGCGCCGCACCACCACGGTGCCAGAGTGCGCCCGCGCGTTCGTCCGGGCGATCGAGCGCCGCAGCCGGCGGGTGTACGTCCCCCGGGCCGTGGGCGGCGTGCAGGCCGTGCGGTCCGTGCTGGTCAGCCCGCTGGCCGACCGGCTGGTGGGGCGCACCGCCCGGGTCACCGTCCCGCTGATCGAGGAGCAGTCCCGCGCGTTGGGCCGCGGCTTCGGGGTGAGCACACCGCAGGCGCGGTCGTGAGCGCGCCGCCGGAGGTGGTCTTCGAACGGCGGGGCGCCGGGCCCACGCTGGTGCTGCTGCACGGCATCGGCCACCACTCGGGCGCCTGGCTGCCGATCCTGGACCGCCTCGCCGAGGCGCACGACGTGATCGCCGTGGACCTGCCGGGCTTCGGCCGGTCGCCGATGCCCGCCGGCGGCCTGCCCGCCGACATGCAGGCGCTGGCGGCCGGCGTGGCCGGGCTGTTCGCCGCGTTCGGGCTGCACCGCCCGCACGTGGCCGGCAACAGCCTCGGTGGCGCCATCGCCCTGGAACTGGCCGCCCTGGGCGCGGTCGCCTCGGCCACCGCGCTGTCCCCGGCCGGCTTCTGCACCGCGCGGGAGTTGCGCTGGGCGCTGACCGTGCTCGCCCTGCACCGCAACGCCGCCCGACTGCCCGAGCCGGTGCTGCGTCGCCTGTTCGCCGCGCCGGCGCTGCGGACGCTCGCGATGGGCATGATCCTGTCCCGGCCGAACCGGATGACGCTGGACGCGGCGCTGGCCGACGCCCGGGCGCTGCGCGAGGCACGCGCGTTCCGGGCCGTGGCCCGCGCCGGCCGGGGGTACGCGTACGCGGGCACGCCCACCGTGCCGGTGACGGTGGCCTGGGGCACCCGCGACCGGATCCTGCCCTACCGGCAGGCCGCGCTGGCCCGTGCCCGGCTGCCCACCGCCCGGCATCTGGACCTGCCCGGGTGCGGGCACGTGCCGATGCACGACGACCCGGAACTTGTCACCTCGGTCATCCTCGGCACCACGGGCGCCCGGGCGGCCTGAGTCTCACTCGGTCACCCCGAACGGGACGGTGTGCACGTACCGCATGGTCCAACCTCCCGGACCGGCGCGGTCGTCGCGCTGGTAGAGGTGGTCGGCGACGCCGTCGGCCGGGGAGTCCGGGTGCCGCAGCACCCACCGGGTCGGCGGCCCGCCGTCCGGCCCGGCCGGCAGGTCCCGGTCCAACTCGTCGGCCGGACCGCCGACGAACCGCACGCGCACCAGAGCCATCGTCCACTCTCCCGTCCCCCGTTCGACGTCCCCGCCGCGAAGCTACCCCGCCCCGGCGCCCACCCCCGGCGGTTTGCGCAGCTCCCGACGCGGGTAGCGGGACCGGAGGGTGGCGGACGAGGCGAGGAGTGCGCGATGAGGACGCTGGGCGGGCGGTACGAGCTCGAACAGCGGGCCGGCCTGGGGGGCATGTCGGAGGTCTGGCGGGCGCACGACCGCGTGCTGGACCGGACCGTCGCGGTGAAGCTGATCTCGCCCGGGTTGGACTGCGACGCCACCTCGGTGGAACGGATCCGGGCCGAGGCGCGGTCGGCGGCGCGGCTGGTGCATCCGAACGTCGCAAGCGTGCACGACTTCGGCACCGCCGCGCTGCCGGACGGACGGCCGGTGCCGTACATCGTGATGGAGCTGGCCGAGGGCGAGACCCTGGCCGCGCACCTGCGCAGCGGGCCGCTGGACTGGCGGATCGCGGTGCGGGTCTGCGCCGAGGTGTGCGCCGCGCTGGCGGCCGCGCACGCGCACGGCATCGTGCACCGGGACGTGAAGCCGGCGAACGTGATCCTCACCCCGTGCGGGGTGAAGGTGCTCGACTTCGGCATCGCCACCCCGGCCGGCGCCCCCGACCGGTCGCCGGACGGGATCGTGGTGGGCACCCCGGCTTATCTGGCACCGGAGCAGTTCGACCGGAAGCCGGCCACCCCGGCGGCGGACATGTACGCGCTCGGGGTGCTGCTCTACTACTGCCTCACCGGCAACCTGCCGTACGCGGCCGGCAGCGCCGGACTGCCCGGCTCCCGCCGGGGCCGGTCGGTCCGGCCGCTGCCGGAGGTGCCCGGGCTCCCGCCGGAGGTGGTCGACCTGTGCCGGCGCTGCCTCGACGACGATCCGGCGGCCCGGCCGACCAGCCCGATGGCGGCGCTGCTGCTGGCCGAGGCGGTGGACGCCCGGGTGTACGTGCCGATGACCGCGGTGCCGCCCCGGCAGCGTGGCGGGCAGGTGTCCCCGTGGACCGATCGGGCGGCGGCCGAGGCGACCGAGGCGATGGCCGTGGACGCCGCGACCAGCGGCCGCATCCGCTGAGCCGACCGCCTGCCCGGCGGCGGGCCCGCCCGATCGCCGCGACCCCCGACCGGTTTCGCTGCCCGGTGGCCGGGAACGCCGGCCGGTGAGTGACGGGAGGAACGCGATGCCGGATCAGAGTTCCTGGCTGGCCGAGACGGCCACGGCGACCGCCGCGGGCGGTCACGTACGCACCGACGACGGCGGTCTCTCCTCCGCCCTGGCGTCCCCGCTGGCGCCGCACTGCTCGGGTCTGACGCCGGAGCAGCTCCTGGCCGCCGCGTTCGCCTCCTGCCTGCACCACGCCGCGGTGGAGGCGGCCGGGGAGATCACCGACGAGGCGCACACCGTGCAGGTGACCGCGGAGGCGAAGCTGGGCCGCGACGACGAGGGTCGGTACTGCGCCGACGTGCACGCCGAGATCTCCTCGGCCGGGCTGACCCGGGAGCAGTTGGCCGACCTGGTCGCGTACGCGGATCGGCTGTGGCCGTTCTCCAGCAGCGACCCGACCCGGCACCGGCTGACCGTCACCCCGGCGGACAACGGCCGGCACTGAGCCGCACCGGCGGCGGTCACCGGCACCGTCGGAGGCACCGGCCGTATCCTGCGGTCGGGCGGTGGCGCGGCCGGTTACGGTACCTCCCCGGGGTCCGAACGGAGGAGGCCGGGGACGCACGCCGAAGAACCGATCGCGGGTGCGTTTTGATCTGGCTGGACCGCATATAGGCGATGTGCTGGAGACGCGAGGTAGGCGCGGTTGGTGATCGCTTGCCGGCAATGCGCTCGCGAATTCCGGCATAATGTGGCGCATGCCACCAAGTACCCCGATGGCAATCGCGACCCAGCTTTCTAACCTCGGCGGGTGCCTCCCGACCACCCCGCGCACCAGCAGTCCCCCACCACCGCACCGATTCGCCGAACGATCGACCCGGCCTCCGCCGAACGGCGAGTGGGGCGGCACCGCGCTCCGACACCGTCCCGCCGCGGCCCGGCCCGCACCGTGCCCGGCCGCCTCGCGGTGGCCACCGGCGTCACCTGCTGCCTCGGTCTGATCGGCGTGGCCGCCGTCGGCGAGAGCGCACCGGAGCCACACCTGGAGGTACGCGAGGCGGTCGCCGATCGCGCCGCCGCCGAACACCGGGCGTCCCGCCTGACCCGAACGCTGCCAGAGGCCACCGCGCCGTCCCCGGCACCCAGCGCCATGCCGACGGCGAAGGCGACGCCGCGTAAACCCGCCCGCCCGGCGCGTCCGCGCCCGGTCGCCGGGCTCGACCAGCGGCAGACGGACAACGCGAAGATCATCGTGGACGTCGGCCGGGACCTGGGTGTCCCCCGGCGGGCCCTGGTCGTGGCCGTGGCCACCGCCATGCAGGAGAGCAACCTCTACAACCTGGCCAGCGACGTGCTCCCCGCGTCCTTCGACCACCCGCACCAGGGCAGCGGCTCGGACCACGACTCGGTCGGGCTGTTCCAACAGCGCCCGAGCAGCGGTTGGGGCACCGTCGCCCAGATCATGCGGCCGGCGTACGCGGCCCGTGCCTTCTACACCGCCCTGCTGGACGTGCCCGGCTGGGCGCGGATGAGCGTCACCGGCGCGGCCCAGGCGGTGCAGCTGTCCGCGTATCCCGACGCCTACGCCCGGCACGAGAGGCGGGCCACCGCGGTGGTGTCGGCGCTGAGCTGAGTCTCAGTGCGCGGCGGGGCGTCCGGCGCCACCGGACGGCACGCCCGCGGCGGCGGTCGGCGTGTCCACCGGCACCCGCCCGGCGCGCACCCCGGTCAGCAGCTCGTCCACCCAGGCCTCCCGGCGTCGACGTGCCACCAGGCCCGCCTCGAACTCCCGACGCGCCCGCACCGCCTCGGCGTACGCCTCCTCGCGCAGCCGCCGGGCCTCGGCGCGCGCGGCCTCCAGCTCGGCACGGGCGCGGGTGAGCAGCTCGGCGGCCTCCCGGTCCGCGTCCGGGCGACGGACCGGATCGGGTTCGGGGGCGGTACGACGCTGCAGGAAATCGCACAGCTGAAGCGCCTCCGACCGGATCTGGTCCCACTCCCGACCAACCCCGGCGATCCCCTCGGCGCGGGCCGCCAACCGGCCCAGCCGCAGGCCCAGTTCGTCCAGGCAGGCGTCGACCTGACGCCGGTCGTAGCCGGCCTCCACCACCGAGAACCTCATGCGTCGCCCCCCAGGCAGCCGGTGTACGTCCCCACCTGACGATCCTGCGGGCATGCCGACACGCGGGTCGGTCGTTCGCGGAAAATGCTCACCATCCGGGCGGCGCGGCGCCCGGGCCCGCCCTACGGGTGCTTGGGCAGCACGACCACCCGGCCGAAGAACTCGTCGATGCGGCGCACCACGTCGTTGAAGTCGTCCAGGTCGATCGGCTTGGTCACGTACGCGTTGGCCTGCAACGTGTAGCTGCTGACCACGTCGGTGTCGGCGTTGGAGGTGGTGAGCACCACGATCGGGATGGTCCGCAGGCTCTCGTCGTTCTTGACCTCGCCGAGCACCTGCCGCCCGTCCATCCGGGGCATGTTCAGGTCGAGCAGGATCACGTCCGGCCGCTGCGCCTCGCCGTGCCGGCCCTCGCGGCGCAGGAACTCCATGGCCTCCTCGCCGTCGGCGACGACGTCGATGACCTTGTCGACGTCGGACTCGGCGAGCGCTTCCTCGATCATCAGAACGTCGCCCGGGTCGTCGTCCACCACCAGGATGCGAACGGGGTTCGAGCTGGGCTGACCCATGGGGTTACCTGCTTCGTCTCGGGTAGGGCGTCCGGCCGTGGGGGCCGGGTGCTGGCGGGGAAATGTATCCGATCAGGCGCTGGCCGACGCCGTCGGGTCGGCCGTGTCGCGGTCCAGCTGGAGCACCTCGGCCAGCCCGGTCACCTCAAGCACCCGGGCCACCCGGCCATCGGCGCCGGTGAGCCGCAGCCATCCGCCGTCGGCGGCGAGGAGGTTGTCCCCGCGGACGAACGCGGCGATGCCTGTCGAGTCGCAGAAGGTCAGCTCGGTGAGGTCGAGCAGCAGCTGCCGGTGCCCGGCGGCGATCACGCTGTCGATCGCCGCGTTCAACTCACCGGCCGCGCCGAGGTCGAGTTCGCCGGCGAGCCGAAGGCACACGCCGCCCTCGTCCCGTCGGGCGTGCGTGACGGTGAACGTCACCGTGGCCCCTCTCGCTCCCCACCGCAGGCGAACCCTTGCAGTGGTGCAAGCATACGGGACGGTCGGCCTCCTGCCCGTCAGCGACCGGCATCGGCCAACCCGCCCACCAGCGCCCGCCCCCGGTCGAGGAAGGCCGCCGCGCGCGGGAAATCCCGCAACAGCTGTCCATAGTGCTCCAGGGTGAGCCCCACCGCCTGCGCGGGCACCCCCCGGCTGACCAGGATCTCCACCAGCCAACCGACGAACTCGGTGAACAGGGTGCCGTCGTCCACGTAGAGCGCGGCGGCCAGGAAGTCGACGATGTAGCCGAGATCGCTGACCGTCGAGTCGAGTTGCGCGGAGCTGTAGTCGGCCACCGCCGGCACCCGCTCACGCAGGTCGGTCAGGGCGCTGTCGATCAGCTCGCCGCGTCGCTTGACCAGACTGGCGTACTCGTCGTCGGCGAGGTGGTCCAGCCGGGCCGGCGGCGCCGCTCGCAGCGCCCGCTCGTCGGCCACCAGATCGGCGGCGGTCGGCGCGTCCGGCGCCCACGGCACCCCGAGCACCCGCGCCCACCGGCCGTCGACACCGAACCCGCGACCGCCCACCACCACCGGCACGTCGGAGCGCCGGCACGCCTCCACCATGCGATGGGCATGCGGCAGCCGCATCGGCAGGGCGCACGCCAACGCCACCGCCTCCGCGTCGTAGCGGTGCAGGTAGGACACCAGGTGCGCGGCCGGCACGCTGGCGCCCAGGAAGATCACCTGCCAGCCGCGCAGCCGCAACACCTCGGCCACGAGCCGGGCCGGCAACGCGTGCCACTCGCCGTCCATGCAGGCCATCACGATCCGCCCCCGGGTCGGCCGGGGATCGGCGTACGCGGCCACCGCGGCCACCACCCGTTCGCTGATGTGCGTGGCGGCGTGCTCCTGGGCGACGCTCCACTCGTTACGGGCCCACCGCTCCCCCACCTCGGTCTGCGCCGGAGCGACCAGGTCCAGCAGCACCCGCTCGGCCGGTACGCCCCCGTCCAGCAGCCCCCGGGCCACCGCGACCGCCGCGGACTCGTCGGCCTCGGCCAGACACTCCAGGTAGCGGGGGAAATCGGCCTCGACGGTCGGCACGGTCACGCGGACAGCTCCCTCACTCATTGGATGCCGTCCGAATCCGGTACGGCGTGCAGGTGGCGCTGGGCGCGCCCGGCCGGGCCGGTGGCCCGCAACGCCAGCACCGCGATGTCGTCGTGGTCGCCGTGACCCAGCCAGTCGCAGGTGATCTGCTCGACCCGCTCGGCCAGCGCCGGGGCCGGCATCCGGTGGCAACCGGTCACCGCGTGCAGCAGCCGATCGGCACCGAACTGCTCGTCGCCGCGCCGCCCACCCCGCGCCTCGGTCACCCCGTCGCTGTAGAACAGGCACGTCTCCCCGGCCGCGAGCTGCACGGTGACCTCACCGATGCGGGGGTCGGGAACCACGCCGATCAGCATGCCGCGCAGCGACACCACCTCGATGTCGCCGGACTCGCGCAGCACAAGCGGCGGCAGGTGCCCCCCACCGGCCAGGGTCAACGTCAGGCCGCCGTCGCGGTGCGGGCGGGCCACGCCGAGCACGATGGTGGCGAACCGGCCCTGCCCGTGCGCCTGGGTGGTCTCCAGCAGCGCGTCGTTGAGCAGCTTCAGCAGCCGCCCCGGTTGGGTCTCGACCCGGTGCAGGGCCTGGAGGCACTGGCGCAGCTGGCCGGTGAACACGGCCGCCTCCACGCCCTTGCCGGACACGTCGCCGAGGAAGAAGACCGACCCGCCGTCGGCGAGCCGGTGCGAGCCGTAGAAGTCACCGCCGATGCGCAACCCGGCCTGCGCCGGCCGGTACGCGGTGCCCCACTGCACACCGGCCGCCGCGCTCGGCTCCACCGGCAGCAGGCTGGCCTGCAGGGTGTCGGCGACCTCGGCCTGGTCGCGGTAGAGCATCGCGGTGGTCAACGCCGCGCCGGCCCGGGCCGCGAACGCGCGGATCAGCTCCAGGTCGGCGTCGTCGTACCAGCGGCCGTCCCGGCGGGCCACCAGCAGCGCGCCGGCCGGCGCCTCCCGGCCGGGCAGCGGCACCACCCGCGCGGTGGCGCCGGAGGCATCCGGACCGGTCAGCCAGCCCGCCTCGGCGGCCTGCTCGACCAGCCAGTCCAGCTCGTGCGGCTCGCTGCCGGCCAGACCCGCCTCGATGGCGGCGGGCAGGGCCGTGACCGGCCGCATCCCGCTGTCCACCACCGGTGCCTGGTCGTCCACGCGTACCGCCCGCCACCAGCGGGAGCGGCCGGAACGCGGTGCCAGCACCAGCACCGCCACGTCGGCCGCCGTGGGCACGGCGAGGCGGACCACCGCAGCCGACGCCCGGTCGGGGTGCAGCGGGTTGCCGAGTTTCTCGCCGACCACGGCCAGGAACGCCGAACGGGCCCGCTCCGCGAGCAACGCGTCGGCCCGGCTGACGATCTCGGTGACGTCCTCGACGTACCAGCAGCGGCGGTGCTGCGACAGCGTGACCGGCCGGACCCGCAACCGCCGCCCGTGGTGGGCGAACTCGCTGGGACCGTCGCCGGACAGCGGGGACACGCCGGCGGCGGCCAACAGCTCGCCGGGCGTCACCTCGGGCACCAGCCGCTCGGCGACCGGGCTCACGTGCCGCACCACCCCGTCGGCGTCGCAGACCACGAAGCCCTCGCGGAAGTGCTCGAGCACCTCGGTCCAGTCCGGGACGGCGAGGCTCAGGTCGCCGGCCGGCGAGGGCGGCACGGAGGGCGCCGGGGCGGCGGCAGAGGACGCCTGGGTGGCGGTGGAGGGCGCCGGGGCGGCGGCGGACGACCACGCCGTGGCCCGCGCGGCGCTCGGCGTGGAGATCCGTCCGTCGCCCGGGTCGGCGCCCCTGACGTCGGCAGCAGTCACCAGCTGAGCCCCACTCTCCTCGTCAACCCCCCGGGGCGCCGAGCGCGGCGCCTGTGGCCAGTGCGACCACCCTACGCCGGTATACCCGGACCGCCACCCCACGACGCCGCCGGGGGCAGCTCACGCACGCCGAGCGGCACGGCCCACCGGTTGTTACGATCCGGTTGCTCCCTGCCCGACACGGCGGTCTCCGGAAAGGCGTGATGGTGGTTCCCCAACGGAGAATGCCCGAGGCGGCGCCGCTGACCATCTCCGTGGACCGATCCGACCCGGCCGCCCCGGTGCTCGGCGTCGCCGGCGACCTCGCCTACGACACGGCCGCTCCCCTGCGCGAGGAGATCGACGACCTGCTCGGCGGGCGACCGACCACCCTCGTGTTCGACTTCACCGGCCTGCTCTTCCTGGACAGCACCGGCCTGTCCGTGCTCGTGCACGCCTGGCAGGTCGGCCAGGAGGTGGGCGCCGGCGTCGAACTGCGCGCCGTGCCCCGCTTCCTGACCACCATCCTCGATCTGACCGGGGTCGCCGGCCTGCTCGAACGACAGGTCGACGAGCGCCCGCGGTTCGGTTCGTCCGCGTCGGCGTGACCCCAGGGTTTCCCCGTCCCGCCCGGCTGGGAACATGGTCCCGTGCCCTCCCAGATGTTGACCATCGAGGTGGACCGGTTCGATGCCCGGTCCGCCCGGTTGCGGGTGGCCGGGGAGCTGGACTTCGACACCGCGCCCGACCTCGTCCAGGCGGTCGCCGACCTGCGCCGCGACGGCCTGGAGGCACTGGAGCTCGACTTCACCGACGTGCTGCTGTGCGACTCCTCCGGCCTGAGCGCGCTCGTGGTGATCCACCGCTCCGGCACCAGCGCGGTCCGGCTGCTCAACCCGTGCCCGCAGGTGCGGCAGTTGCTCGACCGCACCGGGCTGGGCGAACTGCTGGCCGCCGCGCCGCGCGGGCTGGCCGGCCACCGCGAGGTGGGGCTGACCGCCGCCGACGCGGGAAAGGGGTGACCCCCGACCCTGGGACCAGGGGCGGGGGGTCGGTCAGGTTGGCTCAGGCGGCGGGCGCGGGGGCCGGCCGGCCCGCCGGCGTCTCGACGTCCTCCGGCTCACCGGAATCGGGCGTCTGAAACAGGTACCGGACAAAATCCTCGGCGGCGGTGTCGTCCGCGCCGGGCCACTGTCCCGCGCAGTCGACCCCGATCACCTCGCGCCCATCGCCGTCGTTGTCGGCCAGCAGCGCCCACAGGGTCACCGGGTAGCAGCGGGTGACGTCCGGGGCGATCCGCCAGCGGGCGTACCAGCCCGGCCGGGCGGGGACGATCTCCACGATCTGTTTCATGCCGACCTGCCCTTCCGCGTGCGTCGGAAGTTGTCCGGTCCACCCGATCCTGCGGCTTGGGCGGGTGAGCGCCCCTCACCCGCAGCGAGTGAAGCCGGCCGCGCGGCGGTTGCCGTTAGCTTCCCGGCCGGGCCGGGAACGCGGTCGACGCAAGCGGAACCGAGCAGGAACGAGGTGCGACGATGCGCAAGCAGATGGAGGGCGACAACCAGCGGCGCCGGGCGCTGGCCCGGCAGGCCCGGGATCGGGGCATGCGGCCGAGTCAGGTCGACGCCAGCCTGGGCGCGTCCAAGCAGGTCACCTCGCTGGACAGGCACGCGCGGTCGGGCCCGCAGCCGGCCGGGCGACACAAGCCGGACAGCTCCCGGGGCGGTCCGGCCCCGCCGCCGGTCGCGGTCGCCGAACGCCCGCGCCCGCTGCCGGACGCGCGGCCCCGGGCGGCCACCCTCGGCTTCCGGGACCTGGTGGACGACGTGAGCCGGCGCGTCGGGGTGGGCTTCTCCGAGGCCCGGGTCGCGGCGGAGGCCACGGTGCTGTCCCTGGCGTGGGCGCTGGACGAGGCGGAGCGGGAACGGCTGCTGGACGCGGTGCCGCTCACCCTGCACGACGTGGTGCCGGTCGACGGCATGGAACGACGCCAGGACCTGCCCGGCTTCCTGGCCCAGGTCGGCCGGCACAGCCGGCTCACCCCGGAACGGGCCCGCTACCGGGCGGAGGCGACGTTCGCCGCGCTCGCCGCGGCCGACGCCGAACTGGTCGGGTCGCTGCACGTACCCGACGGGTTGCGGGACCTGCTCGGGCCGACCGACGTCGGCGGTGGCCTGGTCGGGGTGTCCTCGGCGACCGCGCCGCTGACCGACGCGGAGTTGCGCGACGCCCTGGCGGCCCTGCCCTACTGGTCCAGTGACCGGCGCTCGCTGATACGCACCATCGAGTTGCCCGGCGGCAACCTGGACCGGGTGCTCGACCGGCTGGACCAGCTCAAGACCGAGGTCGGGCGGGCCCCGCAGATCGGCCGGCCGGACCCGGACAACGCCGTGCTGACCGTACGGACCCAGCAGGCCCAGGGTGTCACGGCCGCCGACGTGGACCTGGCCCACCGGGTCGACGCGGCCGTCGACGAGGCCGGCGCCGGCATGGCCGCCGGCTGAGCGGGACGGCGGGGCCCCGCTCGCCGGTTCGGCAGCGGTGGGGCCCCGCCGGACGCCCGTGCACCCGGTACCGTGTCCCGCCGTGGAACGCGACGCCGACGCCCTGGAGATCGTCGTGGACGACGCCGACGCCTTGGAGATCGTCGTGGACCCGGCCCGCCGCAGCGGGCGGACGCTGCTGGCCGGCGGCGTCGAGCAGTCGTACGTCGACCTCGACGACTCCCGGTACCTGCATTTCGAGTACGTGCGCCGGATCGCCGCCGCGATCGACCTGGCCGCCCCGCCGGGCCGCCCACTGGCCGCGCTGCACCTCGGCGGCGGCGCGCTGACCCTGCCGCGCTGGTTGGCCGCCACCCGGCCCGGCTCGCCGCAACGGGTGGTGGAGCGTGACCCGGCGGTGGTCGAACTGGTCGGCCGGGAACTGCCGCCGGTACCGCCGGAGGTGACGGTGACGATCGGCGACGCCCGGGACGCGGTCACCGCCGCGCCGGCCGGCGCGTACGACGTGGTGGTGGCCGACGTCTACCGGGGGGCGCGGATGCCGGCGCACGTGGCGGCCGCCGAGTTCGCCGCGCAGGTGGCCCGGGTGCTCCGGCCCGACGGCCTCTACCTGGTCAACCTCACCGACCTGCCGCCGCTGGCGCACACCCGCGCGCAGGTGGCCACGCTGCGCGCGGTCTTCGCCGACGTGTGCCTGGTCGCCGACCGGCGGATGCTGCGCGGCCGGCGCTACGGCAACGTGGTGCTCGCCGCCGCGCCCGCGCCGCAGCGGGTGCCGGCACGGCGCCTGGCCGCCCGGGTCGCCGCCGACCCGTTGCCCGGGGCGGTCCTGCACGCCGCAACGCTGGACGCGTTCACCGCCGGGGCCCGCCCGGTCGTCGACGCCGACCGGGGCTGAGCCGGGCGTTTTCTTCCCGGCGTCCCGGGTAGCCGCGCCGGATGAGCACCGCCGACGACCGGTCCACCGCCCGCCGGACGCTGATCGTGATCGGTCTGGTCCTCGCCACCGCGGTCGGCCTGGCGTTGGTCCTGGCCACCCGGCGGGTGCTGGTCTGGGGGCTCGTGGCGGCGCTGCTCGCGGTCGCCCTCAAACCGCTCGTGGACCGGCTGCAACGGCGGGTACGCCGTCGGGCGCTGGCCACCCTGCTGGTCTTCCTGGCCGCGTTCGTGCTGCTGGCCGCGTTGGGTGCGTTGATCGTGCTGCCGCTGCTCGACGAGGTGGCCCGGTTCGCCGACCGGCTGCCGGAGCTCGTCCGCGAGGCGCAGGCCGGGCAGGGCCCGGTCGGGCGGCTGTTGGACCGTTTCCACCTGCTCCGATACGCCGAGCCCGGGCAGCTGCGCCGCTTCGGCTCGCGGCTCGGCGAGCCGACCTTCGGGCTGGTCCGCGGCGTCGCCCAGGCGGTGACTGCGCTGGTCACGGTGGTGGTGCTGGCGTACCTGATGGTGTTGGAGGCCCCGAAGATCGTGACGGGGGCGTTGCGGCTGGTCGGCGAGGGTCCGGCGCAGCGGCTGCGGCGCATCGGGCGGGACTCGTCCCGGATCGTCACCGGCTACCTCAGCGGCAATCTGCTGATCAGCGTGATTTGTGGCGGTCTGACGTTCGTGGTGCTGTTCGTGCTCGGAGTACCGTTCGCCGCGGTGATCGCGTTGACGGTGGCGGTGGCCGATTTGATCCCGCTGGTCGGGGCCACCCTCGGTGCGGCGGTCGCGGCCGGGGCGGGGTTCCTGCACTCCCCCGTCGCCGGCGTCGTGGTGCTCGTCTTCTTCGTGGTCTACCAGCAGGTGGAGAACCATCTGCTGCAACCGTTCATCATGGCCCGCGCGGTACGCCTGAACCCGTTGACGGTGCTGGTCGCCGTCCTGCTGTCGGTCGAGCTGGCCGGTCTGGTCGGCGCGCTGCTGGCGATCCCGGCAGCCGGCATCGCGCAGGTGCTGCTGCGCGAGTTCGTACCCGCCGGCCGCCAGACACTGCCCCTGCCCGCCGACGGCGAACCGGCCGACGGTCCCGGTCCGGTCGGGCCGGACCGACCGCCGGCCGGTGGGTGAGCGCACGCCTGCCGGTCAGGCCCGGCGGGCCAGTTCCGGCGACTCGCTCTCCAACGGCACCGTGTGGGCCGGCACCAGACCCAGTTGCACCGCCGGCCGGGGCAGCGTGGCGTCCAGCGCCCAGTCGGCGGCGACCCGGGGACGGTTGCCCGGCAGGGCCAGCAGGTGGTAGCCGCGGGTGACGACCTTGGCCGGCAGTCCGGACAGCGGCACCTGCAACGGGTTCGCCGCCGCCTGCTTGCCGCCCAGGTCGACCACCCAGCCCAGGTCGTGGTGCTTGTACGACTTGCGGGTGCCCTGCCCGTAGGAGGCGGCGATGTTGTGCGCGGCGAGCTTGCCCTGCCGCTGGGCGTGCTGCGCGGTCATCGCGCACACCTGCCCGGGACGGGTCGGGTCGGGCACGGCGGCGGCGTCGCCGCAGGCGAACACCTCCGGGTAGCCGGGGACGTTGAGGTATCCGTCCACCACCAGCCGCCCCTTCTCGGTGCGCAGGCCCAGCTCGGCCACGAACGGGTCGGGGCGGACCCCGACGCACCAGATGAGGCTGCACGTCGGCACGTACTCCCCGTCGGTGAGCATCACCCCGTCGGGGGTGGCCTCGCTGACGGAGGTGCCCATCCGCACGTCCACGCCCCGGCGGCGCAGCACCCGATCGGCGGTGGCCGACATCCGCCGGTCCAGTTCGGGCAGCACCCGGGGCGCCAGGTCGAGCAGCATCCACCGGGGGCGGATGTTCAGGTGCGGGCGTTGGGCCGCCAACCGGTCGGTGAACAGCTGCCCGTGCGCGGCCACCTCGGTGCCGGTGTAGCCGGCGCCGACCACCACGAACGTGGTGCGGGAGCGCTGCTCGGCCGGGTCCTCGGTCACCTCGGCCACCTCGACCTGCCGGACGACGTGGTCGTGCAGGTACAGCGCCTCGGGCAGGCCGCGGAAACCGTGTGCGTGCTCGGTCACCCCGGGGATGGGCAGCAGCTTGTTGACGCTGCCGACGGAGAGCACCAGCCGGTCGTACGCGAGCTGACCCTGCTCGCCCTCGGCGGTGCGGTAGCCGACCCACCGGTTCTGCAGGTCCACCCGGTCGGCCTCGCCGACCACCACCCGCACCCCGTCGAGCGTGCCGGCCAGCGGCACGGCGATCCGCGTCGGCTCGATCACCCCGGCCGCCACCTCGGGCAGCAGCGGCAGGTAGAGGAAGAAGTCGGTCGAGTTGAGCAGGACGATCTCGGCCCGGTCGCGGGCCAGCCGGCGCAACGTCTTGGCCGCGTGGTATCCGGCGAACCCGGCCCCCACGATCACCACCCGTGGTTTCGTCATGCCCGCTGCCGTTCCCGGGCTGGCCTGCGACAAACGTGGGCGGACATTCATCCAGCCCCACCGATATGGACATTCCTCCCGATCGGCGCGAGGATGCCGAGATGGGAAATCACGCGAGCGTCGAGGGTCGACCCACGAGGTCCAGCCGGCGCACCTTCCTCACCGCCTCCGCCGCGGCCACCGCCGCCGCCGTCGCCACGCCGCTCACCGCCGCCACCCCGGCCGCCGCCACCCCGGCCGGCGGGCCACCCGGGCCGGGCCGCCCGGCCCGCCCGCAGCGTCCCGACCGGGAGCTGACCGCGCTGCTGCGCGAAATCGACAGGCGCCGGATCGAGGCCACCGTGCGCCGGCTCGCCGCGTTCGGCACCCGCCACACCCTGTCCAGCCAGACCGATCCGGTACGCGGCATCGGCGCCGCCCGCGACTGGATCCACGCCCAACTGTCCGGGTACGCGGCCGCGTCCGGCGGCCGGATGACCGTCGAACTCCAGTCGTACGTGCAGCAGCCCGCCTCCCGCATCCCCACCCCGACCACCATCACCAACGTGGTGGCCACCCTGCGCGGCGACGTCACGCCCGAGCGGGTGTACGTGGTCACCGGCCACTACGATTCCCGGGCCAGCGACGTGATGGACGCGGTCAGCGACGCGCCCGGCGCCGACGACGACGCCTCCGGGGTGGCGGTGGTGATGGAACTGGCCCGGGTGTTGTCCACCCGGCGCACCGAGGCCACCATCGTGCTCGCCGCGGTGGCCGCAGAGGAGCAGGGGCTGTACGGCTCGGCGTACCTGGCCGGGCGGTTGAAGGCGGCCGGCGTGGACGTGCAGGCGATGTTCAGCAACGACATCGTCGGGTCGAGCACCGCCGACGACGGCACCCGCGACCCGCGTACCGTGCGGTTGTTCGCCGAGGGCGTGCCGACCGCCGAGACCCCGGCCGAGGCGAGCGTGCGGCAGTCCGTCGGCGGCGAGAACGACTCGCCGTCGCGGCAGCTGGCCCGGTTCGTCCGCGACGTGGCCGACAACGCGGCCACCGGCATGGACGTCCGGGTGATCTACCGGCGGGACCGCTACCTGCGCGGCAGCGACCACATCTCGTTCCTGCGCGAGGGTTGGCCGGCCGGCCGGTTCACCGAGCCGAACGAGAACTTCGCCCACCAGCACCAGGACGTGCGCGTGGTCGACGGGGTCCAGTACGGCGACCTGCCGCAGTTCTGCGACTTCGACTACATCACCCGGGTGGCCCGGGTGAACGCCGCCACGCTCTGGTCGCTGGCCCAGGCGCCGGGCACACCCAGGGGCGTCACCGTGGTGACCACCAACCTGACGAACGACACCACGCTGCGCTGGCAGCGCGGCCCGGAGCCGGACCTGGCCGGCTACGAGGTGGTGTGGCGGGAGACCACCGCTGCCGACTGGCAGCGGGTGCTGCCGGTCGGCGACGTCACCGAGGTGACCGTGGACCTGTCCAAGGACAACGTGTTCTTCGGTGTCCGGGCGGTGGACCGGGCCGGGCACCGCAGCCCGGTGGCGTTCCCCAGGCCGGGTAGCTGACCTGCCGGACGGTCACCGCCCCGGTCGCCCTCAGGTGGCCGGTGCGGTGATCGCCCAGCGCTCGTGGTCGCGCCACGCGCCGTCGACGAACAGGTAGTCCGGGGAGAAGCCCTCCAGCCGGAAGCCGAGCCGGCGGGCCAGTCGTCTCGACGGCTCGTTGCCAGGCTGGATGTTCGCCTCCAGCCGGTGCAGCCCGAGCGGCCCGAACGCGTACCCGACCACCAGCCGCACCCCGGCCGAGGCGTGCCCGGTGCCCGCGTACGGGTGGAATGCCGCGTACCCGAGGTAGCCGCCGCGCAGCGCCCCCAGCACGATGCCGCCGATGTTCGCGTAGCCGGCGATCTCGCCGGTTTTCCGGTCGCAGAACAGGAACCCGGAGGTGTCCCGCCGCCGGGTCCTGCGCAGGTAGGCCGCGTACCGGTCGGGATCGTCAGGCGCCGACAGCCACGGATGGTGCAGCTCGCGGCTGCGCCGGGCGGCCGCGACGAACTCCGCCTCGTCGGCGGGGCGGGGCCGGCGGATGGCGACCCGGCCGTCGCTGCGCAGATACCTCACGATGCACCACTCTCACCCACCCGCCCAGTGCCACCCCACCCGGGGCCGCGCCCACCGTGCCGAGGCGTTGGGATGAGACCGCCCTTATCCGGGCGTTCCGCACCAGCATCACCGCGCTGAATCGGACGAGCGGCGCGGGCCGGATGTTTGGCCGGTGGGGATGGTGGTGGGCGCCACCGCCACGGCGGAATCCGGGCCGGGTCGGCGGCGTTGTACATGGCTGACGGCGCGGATCAGC
>NZ_JBNCKZ010000019.1:0-56940 GCF_049841795.1 Micromonospora sp. DT31
CGACGAACTTGACGTCCTCGTTGGCGAGGTATCGCAGGAGTTCCTCGGAATTGGCGAACACACGTCCTCCTGGCAGGTCCACTCCGGTAGCTGGCTGTCGGCGACGCTATGGCCGAGGGGTTGCCCTGCCGTGTCCCGCTCGTTTCCGCCGTGTTACGTCGCTCGCGGAGCGTCATCACGGCGTCCGGCAACGCCTAATCGACGGTATTGTCGGAATTTTCGTTGCGGGTCGACCCGGGACTACCCTGGCCGCTGTGACCGATACCGCCGCCGCCCCGGTGCCGCCCGCCACCGACCCCACCTTCACCCCGCCCAGCCTGGGCCGCCGCTTCGGCGCGCTGATCATCGACTGGGTGCTGTGCCTGATGATCGCCCGGACCTTCTCCGACCCGGTCCGCGACGGCTGGCCGCCGGTTCTCGTGCTGATCCTGGAGTACGGCTTCTTCATCGGTTTGTTCGCCCAGACCCCCGGCATGTACCTGACCCGGTTGCGCTGCGTCGCCTGGCTCGACGGCGGCCGGATCGGGTTGCCCCGGGCGCTGCTGCGCGGCTTCCTGCTGGCCCTCGCGGTCCCGGCCCTGCTGATGGACCAGCACCGGCGCGGCCTGCACGACCGGCTCACCGGCTCGGTCGTCACCGACGCGCCCCGACGCTGACCGCACGAAGAAGGAGCCGGCCCCGCGGGACCGGCTCCTTCGCGCGTACACCGGACGTCAGCGACCCCGGGTCTGCCGGAACGCGCCGCGCGCCGGCCGCATGTTCTTCGGGACCGCGCCCTTGGGCATCTGCGGCCGGGCGGTCAGCGCCTTGAGCCGCTTGTCGAGCGCGTTGACGTCCTTCGGGGACAGGGCGCGCGGCAGCCGCATCAGCGTCATCCGCAGCTTGCGCACCGGCAGCTCACCCTCGCCCTGCCCGATCACGTAGTCGTGCAGCGGGGCCGAGCCGATCACTTTGGCCAGCCGGCGCTTCTCCTGGCCGAGCAGACCCCGGACGCGCTGCGGGTGCCCCTCGGCCAGCAGGATCACACCCTGCCGGCCCACCACCAGGTGCACCATGTCCATCTGCGTGGTGGAGCTGACCGCCGGGGTGACCCGCCAGTCACCGCGCATGGTCTCCATGATCTGCGCCGCCGCGCCCGGCTGCCCCTCGGCGGCGTTCATCATCGCCTTGTTGGAGCGCAGGTTGAGCACGATCAGCACGGCGAGCAGGGCGAGCAGGATGCCGATCGGCAGCCACAGCCACCCCCAGGCGAGCACCGCGACCACGGTGAGCGCGAGCGGGATCAGCACCGCCGCGGCGGTCAGCGGCGCGAACCACTTGTCCTGCTTGGCGGTGAACCGGAACACCATCCCGATCTGCTTCAGCCGCTGGCCGAACGAGACCTTCTCCTGGGGCTTTGCCATGCCGCAGAGTCTAGTGGTCGCCGCACGCGCCGTTGATCCGTGGCCGCCCCTTCCGGCGCGGGCTGAGTACCTTACCCCCGTCCCGTCCCGTACCGACCTCAGGTAAGGAGGCGGAGCGGGACGAAGATCAGGCGGCGTACCCATGCCCCGGAGGCACCTTCGCACGGAACGTGGACCTCGACAGCGACCACCCCGCACGACAGGAGAACCGAGATGTTCGGCACCGACGCGGACCTGATGCTCAACTTCCACCGCAGCCACGCCGCCGAGTTGCAGGCCGACGCGGCGCTCGACCGGCTCGCCCGGTCGCTGCCGCGCCGCCACCCACGCGGCTGGTTGCACCGCCGACAGCACGCCCACCGCACCGCCGACGCCCGCCGGTGACCGCCCCGGCGCGACCGGCCGGGCACCCCGGTCCGGCCGCGACCCGGCGGCCCAGCGTGGCCGCCGGCGGCCCGGCAGGCGGGTGGGGTTCCGGTCCGGTCGTCACGGGGGCGACCGGGCCGGCCGCGCCGCGCCCGCCGATCGGCCTGGACAGGCCGGCGCACCGCCGTGGCATGCTCGACGGCGTGACCGCACGCGCCACCAGCACCCTCCTCGTCGGCCGCCAATCCGAGCTGACCGCGTTGGACGAGGCGCTGGTCCGGGCCCGGGGCGGGGACCCCAGCACGGTGCTGGTGGGCGGCGAGGCCGGCGTCGGCAAGACCCGGCTGATCGAGGAGTTCGGCGTGCACGTCCACGCCGTGGGGGCGCGGCTGCTCATCGGCCAGTGCCTCGAACTCGGCGAGGCCGGCCTGCCGTTCGCCCCGTTCGCGGCGGCACTGCGCGACGTGCTGCGCCACGACGGGCCGGCCGCCTTCGCCGGCTACGAGGCGGAGTTCGCCCGGCTGCTGCCCGAGCTGGCCCGGATGCCGGCCGGCGCCGCCGTACCCGCCGGGCCGGCCCTCGCCGACACCCCACGCGGCTACCTGTTCGACCTGGTCGCCGAGCTGTTCCGGCGGATCGCCGAGGAACGCCCGCTGGTGCTGGTCATCGAGGATCTGCACTGGGCTGACCGGTCCACCCGGGACCTGATCGGTTTCCTGGTGCGCGCCACCCGCGCCACCCGCCTGCTGGTCGTCTGCACCTATCGCACCGACGAGCTGCACCGGGGCCACCCGCTGCGGCCGTTCCTGGCCGAACTGGACCGGGTCCGCGGCGTGGACCGCGTCGAGCTGGGCCGGCTCGACCGGGACGGCACCGCCGCCGTGCTCACCGACCTGCTCGGCCTGGAGCCCACCGCCCGTGCCGTCGACGAGGTGCACGAACGCACCCAGGGCAACCCCTTCTTCATCGAGGAACTGGCCGCCGCCGGCGACCCGGTCGGCTGCGCCGCCCTCCCCGAGACGTTGCGTGACCTGCTGCTGGCCCGGGTCGACCGGCTGCCCGAGCCGGCCCAGCGGGTGCTGCGGATCGCCGCCGCCGGTGGCACCCGCTTCGCCCACCAGCTCCTCGCCGAGGTCGCCGGCCTGCCCGAGGCCGAGCTGGAGGAGGCGCTGCGCGCCGCCGTCGCCGGGCAACTCGTCGTCGCCGACCCGGACGGCGACTACGAGTTCCGGCACGCGCTGGTCCGCGAGGCGGTGCACGACGACCTGCTCCCCGGGGAACACGCCCGCCTGCACGCCCGCTACGCCGCGGCCATCGAGGCCCACCCGCACCTGGTGGCCGCCGGTCGCGCGCCCGCCGAGATCGCCCACCACTGGTACGCCGCGCACGACCACCCGCGTGCGCTGACCGCCGCCCGGGTCGCCGCGGAGGCGGCGGCCGACCGGTACGCGTACGCCGAGCAGAGCCGGCTGCTGGAGCGCGTCCTCGAACTGTGGGAGCTGGTGCCCGACGCCGCCGACCGCCTCGGCATGGACCACCTGCGGGTGCTGGAGGAGACGCTCACCGCCGCGGTCACCGCCGGTGACCTCGGCCGGGCGCTCACCCTCACCCGGGCCGCGCTGGCCGAGGTCGACCCCGACGCCGAACCGCTGCGCGCCGCGCGCCTGCTCGACCACCGGGGCCGGCTGTTCGCACTGCTGGGCAAGAGCGACGGCGCGCCCGAGCTGCGCGAGGCGCACCGGCTGGCGGCCGGCGCCCCCGACGGCGCGGAACGGTTCGCCGTGCTGGCCGACATCGCGGCACACCTGATGAAGATCGACCCCCGGGAGGCCGCCTCGGTCGCCGCCGAGGCGGCGGCCGGCGCCTCCGAGGTCGGCACCGACCTGGTGCTGCTGCCCACCCGGATCGCCCTGCTGCACCGCATCGACGGCACCCCGGAGCTCGGGCTGGCCGAGCTGCGCCGGGTGCAGGCGCGGGCCCGCGCGGCGGGCGACTCGTGGGCCCTGGTCAGCGCCCTGGTCTTCCTCTCCGACGTGCTCTACGAGCTGGGCCGCTACGACGAGTCCGAACAGGCCGCCGCGGCCGGGGTGAGCGAGGCACGCCGGGTCGGCATCAGCCGCTCGATCGGGGCGTACCTGCTGTCCAACCGGGCCGAGGCGCTCATCGCGCTGGGTCGCTGGGACGAGGCCGACGCCACCTGCGCCGAGGCGGCCCGCATCGACCCCCCGGGCGTCTCCGGACTGCACTGGCTCCAGTTGCGCGCCGGGCTCCGGCTGGCCCGGGCCAACCCCACCGCCGACGAACTCGTCGGGCGGGCGCTGGCGTTCCTCAGCCGGCCCTACCTCTGGCCGAACCACCGGCTGCCGCTGCACGAGCTGCGCGTCGAGGCCGCGCTCGCCGCCGACGACAAGCCGGAGGCGGTACGCGCGGCGCGCGCCGCCCTGGCCGACACGCACCTGGCCGACCTGCCGCGTGAGGGCTGGCCGGTGCTCAACGCGGTGGCGCGTACCGCCGCGCTGACCGGTGACGTGACGCTGGCCGCCGAGGTGTCCACGGTGGCCGCCGCGCTGCCCGCCCGGCACCCGGCCGAGCAGGCCCACGCGGCGCACGTCGCCGCCGTCCTGACCGGTCCGACGTCCACCACCTGCGCCGAGGCGCTCGCCGCCTGGCGGGCGGCGGTGAGGGCGTGGCGGGCGGCCGGACAGCCGTACCCGCTGGGTGGGGCGCTGCTCGGGCTGGCCGAGGCGGCCGCGGCGGCGGGCGAGCGGGACGAGGTGGTCGCCGCCGTACGAGAGGCGAGCGAGCTGGCCGGCCGGCTGGGCGCCGCCCGGCTGGGCGAGCAGGCGGCCACGCTGGCCCGCCGGGTGGGGCTGCGCGGCACCGGAGCACCCGGACCGGACCTGCTGACCAACCGGGAGCGGGAGGTGCTGCGGCTGGTCGCCGAGGGGCACAGCAACAGCCGGATCGCCGAGCGGCTGTTCATCTCCCCGAAGACCGCGAGCGTGCACGTCTCCCGGATCATCGCCAAGCTCGACGTCACCAACCGGGGCGAGGCCGCCGCGCTGGCCCACCGCCTCGGCCTGCTCGACCGGACACCGCCGGTCCCGGCGCAGCGCCGCAACCGCTAGCGCGGCGGGTCCGGTCAGCGCGGCGGGCCCGGGTCAGCGCGGTAGGGCCGGTCGGCGGTCGGCCGGTCGGTGCGGCGGGCGGTCAGCGGTCGGGCCGGTCAGCGGCGCGGCAGGTAGATGCGCCAGCCGGCCACCGTGACGACGTCCAGCGCCCCCGACGTGGGACCCACGAGCGTGTCCAGCCGCGCGGCCAGCGGCGAACCGGCCGGGGCCACCCAGCCCGCGCCCGGGTCGGCGGCCACCTCCCGGCGGTACGCGGACAGCCTGTCGAAGCCGGGCCGCAACTCGTCGTCGACCACCGCGCAGCGCACGTCCTCCCCGGTGGCGTAGGTGAGCCGGTTGCAGGTCCAGTAGCCGCCGCGGACATGCCGGACGTCGAGCGCGCCGAGGGTGTCCACGAGTGACCGGTGCCGGTCGGCCTCGGCGTGGACGGCGGGCACCGCACGCACGACGTCCACGGTGGCCGCCGTGCCGGTGACGAACACACCCGCCAGGACCGCCGCCGCCCCGAAGCCCGCCGCCCGCCGCAACGGCCCACCGGCGGCCCTCCCGCCCGGCCGGCGGTGACCGCGCGGGTGGGCGGCGTGCCGGCGGGCGGTCTGCCACAGGGGCCAGAGCAGCGCGGGCAGGGCGATCAGCAGACCGGACAGGTAGCGGCTGCTCTCCACAGGTGTGCGCCCCGCCGCCCTGCTCGCCACGTACGCCGCCAGCACCGCAACCGTCGCGACGAGCAACGCCGCCCGTACCCCCGACGAGACGCGCGGCGCCGAGGCCGGACCGCCCCCGTCGGTGGCCGGTGACAACCGCCCGCGCTCACCGGCCGGACCGGGACGACCGGGCGGGCGGCGGCGCAGTTCCCGCAGCGCGGCGACCGTGGCGAGCAGCAACAGGACCGGGAACGCCACCGCCCACCAGAGCTGCCAGGTGGCGCAGTGGCCCGGCGAGCAGAACCCCATGGCCAGCGGCGGCCCGAGGACCAGGCCGCCGTGCAGCCGTTCGGCCCAGCCCACCGCCCCGCCATCGGAGGCACTGGCCGCCAGCACCGCGCCCACCGGGTCCCGGCCGTGGCGCAGACTGTCCAGCAGCATCGGTGCGGTGCCCAGCAGCAGCGCGCCGACCAGCACCGCGCCGGCCGGGCCGGCCAGCTCCCGACGTCGCCACGCCAGCAGCAGCGCGCCGAGCGTCAACACGTACGGCAGGATCAGCGGGTCCACCCAGAGCAGCACCCCGGCGACGAGTCCCCACGCCGCCCAGCGGGGCAACCGCGCCCCCGGCCCACCCACACACAGCCCGACCGTGAGCAGCGCCAACGCCACACCGGCCGGGTTCAGCTCGGGATAGCCACCACCGGCGATGAGCTGGTTCTTCACCACCCGGTCCGCGCCGAGCGCCAGCACGGCCACCACCAGCAGCGCATACCAGCGGTCGCCGCCGAGCCGCCGGGTCAGCCGCCAGGACAGCAGCAGGAACAGCGCGTACAACGCCAGCGTGGGCAACCGCAGCACGAGCACCGACGGCCCGGCCAGCGCGACGAGCGGCGCGGCCAGGTACGCCTCAAGCGTGCCCATGTACGCCTGGCCGTAGAACCAGACCGGGAAGGCGTCACCGCGGGCGATGTGCAGCGCGGCCAGCCCCATCGTCGCCTCGTCGCTGTTGGTGGGCGGCGCGTCGGCGAGCAGCAACGCCAACCGGTAGCCGACCCCGGCGCACCCGACCAGCAGGGCGAGCAGCGTCGGCAGCGGCAGCCACCGGGGCGTGGCCGGAGGCACGGCCTCGCGCGGCTCCTCGCGTACCCCGGCGGTCATGCCTGTGATCATGGCATCCGGCGGGCGGCCGGTGGTGGGTGACGCGGTGGGCGGCCGGCCTCAGCCGGCGGCCACGACCTCCTGGCGGGCGGCGAGCGCCTGCTGGTAGAGCCGGCCGGCGCGGTAGGAGGAACGGACCAGCGGGCCGCTCATCACACCCGCGAAGCCGATCTCCTCGGCCTCCTCGCGCAGCTCCACGAACTCCTCCGGCTTGACCCAGCGGGTGACCGGGTGGTGCCGGGGGGAGGGGCGCAGGTACTGCGTGATGGTGATCAGCTCGCAGCCGGCCTCGTGCAGGTCGCGCAGCGCCTGGGAGACCTCCGCGCGCTCCTCGCCCATGCCGAGGATCAGGTTGCTCTTGGTGACCAGGCCGTCGGCGCGCGCCTGACGGATCACGTCGAGGGAGCGGTCGTAGCGGAACGCCGGCCGGATGCGCTTGAAGATGCGCGGCACGGTCTCCACGTTGTGCGCCAGCACCTCCGGGCGCGAGCCGAAGACCTCGGCGAGCTGCTCGGGCACCGCGTTGAAGTCGGGGATCAGCAGCTCGACGCCGCAACCGGACCGCAGGGCGTGGATCTGCCGGACCGTCTCGGCGTAGAGCCAGGCGCCGCCGTCGGGCAGGTCGTCGCGGGCCACGCCGGTGATGGTCGCGTAGCGCAGACCCATCGCGGCCACCGACTCGGCGACACGCCGCGGCTCGTCGGCGTCGAACTCGGCCGGCTTGCCGGTGTCGATCTGGCAGAAGTCGCAGCGCCTGGTGCACTGGTCGCCACCGATGAGGAAGGTGGCCTCCCGGTCCTCCCAGCACTCGTAGATGTTGGGGCAGCCGGCCTCCTGGCACACGGTGTGCAGCCCTTCGCGCGAGACGAGCCCGCGCAGTTGGGTGTACTCCGGGCCCATCTTGGCCTTGACCTTGATCCACGGCGGCTTGCGCTCGATCGGCGTCTCGGCGTTGCGCGCCTCGATCCGCAGCATCCGCCGCCCCTCCGGGGCGACAGTCGCGGAGCGCGCAGGCTGCTCGGTCGTCGGCGCGGATTGCTCGATCGTCACAAATCCGAGCGTACGCCGGTCGTTGCCGGTCGATGCCCGGCGGGCGACGCCCGTCACGCCGGAATCGATGTGACACCGGACACGAAGGCCGAAAAAACCCGGTCACAGCGCGGCGGGCCTGGTGTTAGCCTTCCCGGCGAAGCTGTGACGGAGCCGAGTAGCGGACCGCCCCGCCAGTCCGAGAGAGCCGCCGGTTGCTGTGAGGCGGTCTGGCGCCGGTCCGCGAAGACCCTCCCGAGCTGCGGGAAGAACGGCGCTGCGCGCCCAGTAGAGCCCGCCCGGCTGGCCCCGGTGAAAAGGCGACGAACGAGGCTCCCGCCGAGGCGGGGGCGAAGGTGTGGTGGCACCGCGAGGTTCCCGCTCGCCCACACCTCCCTGGGGATCGCGTTGCGATTGACCGAGGAGGTAACCGCCGTGCAACGCATCCTGTCCCACCATCTGTCCGCCCACGTCGGCGCGACCGTCCGGCTCGCCGGTTGGGTCCACCGCCGCCGGCTGCTCAAGTCGGTGGCCTTCCTGATCGTGCGGGACGCCGCCGGCCTCGCCCAGGTCGTGGTCGCCGCGCCCGCCGTGCGCGCGCAGGTCGAGGCGCTCACCGAGGAGACCGTCGTCGAGGTGGTCGGCACGGTGGTCGCGAACCCCACCGCGCCCGCCGGGGTCGAGGTCGTCGAGCCGACGGTACGTCCGCTGGGGCCACTCGCCGTGCCGCCCTCGTTCGACCTGTACCGGCCGACGCTCACCGCCGGCCTGGCCACCCAGCTCGACCACGCGTCGACCGCGTTGCGGCATCCGACGCGGTCCGCCGCGCTGCGAATCTCGGCGGCGGCGGTGGCCGGTTTCCGGGGCACGCTCGACCGGCGGGACTTCGTCGAGGTGCACACCCCGAAGGTGGTCGGCTCGTCCACCGAGAGCGGGGCGAACGTGTTCGCGCTGGACTGGTTCGGCCGCCCCGCCTACCTGGCCCAGTCGCCCCAGTTCTACAAGCAGCTCATGGTCGGCGTGTTCGAGCGGGTGTACGAGGTGGGGCCGGTGTTCCGGGCCGAGCCGCACGACACGGTGCGGCACCTGGCCCAGTACACCTCCCTGGACGTCGAGCTGGGCTTCGTCACCGACCACCGGGACGTGATGGCGGTGCTGCGCGACACCCTGGCCGGGATGCTCGCCGCCGTCGAGGAGCGGGCCGGTGGCGCGTTGGCGACGCTGGGCGTGCCGGTGCCGGCGGTGCCCGCCGACATCCCGTCGGTGCACTTCACCGACGCGCTGACGATCGCCGGTGCGTCGGCCGACGAACCCGACCTGGCGCCGGCGCACGAGCGGGCGCTGGGGGAGTGGGCGCTTCGCGAGCACGGCAGCGACTTCCTGTTCGTCACCGGCTACCCGATGGCGAAACGCCCCTTCTACACCCACCCGGACCCGGCCCGGCCGGCGTACTCGAACGGCTTCGACCTGTTGTTCCGCGGGATGGAGCTGGTCACCGGCGGGCAGCGGCTGCACCGGCACGCCGACTACCTGGCCGCGCTCGCCGAACGGGGTGAGCCGGTGGAACCGTACGCCGGGTACGTGGACGCGTTCCGGCACGGCATGCCGCCGCACGGTGGTTTCGCGATCGGGCTGGAGCGCTTCGTCGCCCGGCTCACCGGTGCCGCGAACGTCCGCGAGGTGACCGCGTTCCCGCGCGACCTGCACCGCCTGACGCCCTGACGCAGTCGCCGGGACCGGCAGCGGCCGACCGCAGCCGGTCCCGGCGGCGCCTGCTCCGCGGAGCCGCCGGCGTGGCCGCTTGCGACCGGAAATCGGTCCGCGTTGATCACTGAGAGTGATGTGATGTCGGGTCGGGTCGGGTCGGGTCGGGTCGGGTCGTGGTGACAATCTGTCATCACGCGTGAGGAGTGGCCGGATGCCCCTGTGGTCGGCGCATAGGGGTTGAGCAGGCATTGTGGTGAACGTCTGCGGAGGAGAGGGGAAGTGGGAGGGCACAGGTGGTGGGCGCGACCCTGTCACCCATGGTGACCGCCGGTGGCTCGGTGGCCGGTGAGGGGGACGGGCGGTTGCGCGCGTCGGGTGAGGTGTCAGGCCGGGCCGAGCAGGTCCCACAGGTTGCCGGCGATGTCGCGGAAGACCGCCACCCGGCCGTGCGGCTCGGTGCGGGGCGGCCGGACGAACTCGACGCCCGCGGCGACCATCCGCCGGTAGTGGGCGTCGAAGTCGTCGACCCGGAGGAAGAAACCCACCCGGCCGTGGGTCTGGTCACCGACGGCGCCGGCCTGGTGCTCGCCGTCGGCACGGGCCAGCAGCAGTCCGGTGCCGCCGGCCGGCGGCCGAACCACCACCCACCGTTTCGGCCGGCCGTCGTCGGTCCGCGACGGCGTGTCCTCCACCAGCGCGAAGCCGAGCACCTCGGTGAAGAACACGACGGCCGGGTCGTACTCGGCCACGACGAGCGTGACCAGGTCGAGCCGCACCGGGCTCAGACCCGGGTCAGGGTGGGCAGGTGCCGCTCGACCACCGGCAGCACGTCGGCGACGGTGATCGGCCGGCCCAGTTCGGCGGTGAGCGAGGTGACGCCGGCGTCGCGGATGCCGCAGGGCACGATCCGGTCGAAGAAGCCGAGGTCGCAGTCGCAGTTGACGGAGAAGCCGTGCAGGGTGACGCCGCGGGCCACCCGGATGCCGATGGCGGCCACCTTGCGGGCCGGCCCCCGGTCGTCCTCCGGCACCCAGACGCCGCTGCGCCCCTCGACCCGGCCGGCGGTCAGCCCGAACTCGGCGCACACGTCGATCAGCAACTGCTCGGTGCGCCTGACGTACGCCACCACGTCGACCGGGTCGGGCAGCCGGACGATGGGGTAGCCGACGAGTTGCCCCGGGCCGTGCCAGGTGATCTTGCCGCCGCGGTCCACGTCCACCACCGGGGTGCCGTCCATCGGCCGGTCCCACGGCTCGGTGCGCTTGCCGGCGGTGTAGACGCTGGGGTGCTCCAGCAGCAGCACGGTGTCGCCCTGCCCGCCGGCCACCACCGCCTCGTGCAGCCGCCGCTGCTCGTCCCAGGCCGCCCGGTAGTCGAGCAGGCCCGCGCGTACGGCGGTCAGCCCGGAAGTCGTCACGCTCACCCGCCCAGCCTAGTCCCGCGCGCCGGGTACCGGACCCGTGACGCCCGTCGCGTCACGCCGCCGGCACCCGCCACAGCCACACGTCCTCGACCCGCTCCGGCGGGCCGAGCAGGGCGGTGGCGGTGCGGCGCAGCGCCTCCTCGTCGACGTCGTACTTGGCGCCGTGCACCCGGTCCGGCAGCACCACCGCCCGTACCCCCCAGTGGCGCAGGTCGGCCCGGGAGGCCCGGATGCTGCCGTCGGTGATGATCGGCACCAGCCCGGTCCGTCCGGCCTGGTCCATCAGCGAGTCGAAGGTGCGCGGCACCGGGCCGATCCGGCCCCGGCCGTCCGGCCCGCCCGGCCCGAGGAAGAAGCCGGCTGGGATGCGGAACTCGCCCTGCCGGTGGGCGAGCGCGTACGCCTGCCAGCGCTGCCCGTCCGGGTACACGTCGACGGTCAGCGGCAGCGGGGTGAGCACCCCGTCGGGCGGGACGTAGCGCTGCCAGGCGCCGCTGGTGATGAACATCGGGATCGGTTCGCGCACGCTGGTGAGCAACGGGGTCGGCAGTAGCGGCAGCAGCGCGACGGCGAAGCCGAGCGTCCAGGCGAGCCCGCCCACCCGGCGTCGCGGCGGGCGCGCGCGCAGCGCGTCGATCGCGTACGCCAGGAGCAGGCCGATGACCGGCGCGACGACGAGTGCCAGCCGGGACGGCAACGCGGCGTTGATCACCGGCAGGTTGTCCAGCACGCCGAACGGGAGCATCTGGTCGGTGCGACGCCCGTTCCACCTGGCCGTCGGCCCCCAGGACAGCACGGCGAAGACCAGCGCGGTCACGCCGAGCGCGGTGAGCGTGGCCCGGAACGCCCGGTCGGCGCGTCGCCACAGCAGGACGAAGCAGGCCAGGGCGAGCAGCAACAGCGGTACCCCGAAGAAGGAGTTCTCCTCGGTCGGGTTCGGCGCCAGCGAGGTGCCCCACCCGGCCCAGCCGGCGAGCGACCGGCGCGGGTACGACCCGTACGCGGCGATGTCCTCGGAGTGGATCAGCGGGTCGAACCCGGTGCCCTGGAACCGCTGCGGTCCGGCGAAGTGCAGCCAGAGCGGGTACGCCAGCAGAACCCCCGCCACCAGCGCGGTCACCCCGAGCCCGGCCGCCACCCGGGGCAGCGCGGCGCGTACCTCGGGCCACCGGGCCGGGTGCAGCGCCCACACGGCCAGGAACACGCCCAGCGCGAGCGCGGTGAAGAAGAGCCCTTCGGCGGCGATCGAGAACGCGACCGCCACCAGCAGGCCGAGCACGATCCCGCCGCGGACCGCGCGGCCCGGACGGCGTAGCCGGAACACGCCCCAGGCCAGCAACGGCACCAGCCACCCGGCGGTCCAGTTCAGGTGCGCGTTGGCGTGCGACACCATCGCCGGGCAGAAGGCGATGAACAGCGCCCCCACGGCGGCGGCCAGCCGACTGCGCACCAGGTGCCGGCTGAGCAGCCAGTACCAGGCCACCGCGGTCGCGGCCAGGTTGAGCGTGAGGACCACCAGGAACGTCGCGGGCGGCCCGATCAGGTACGTCAGCGGTGCGAACACCGCCGCGTACACGGTGATCGACGTGTTCACCGCGAGGTTCACCCCGTCCGGGACGTTGATCAGCGTGGTGAACAGGGGGTTCTCGCCATGGCTGAGCGCGTGGGCGCCGAACGCCAGCAGCCATTCGAACAACGCCTGGTCACTGGAGTTGACGGTGACCGCGCGGCTGTTCGGGTCCCGCCACATGCCGCTGGTGACCCAGAGGGCCAGCGCGAGGGCGGCCAACACCACGAGGAGGTCGGCACGCCGGTCGCGGACGCCGGTACGCGGCGACGGGCCGGCGGCCGGGGGCGGGGAGGACGGCACGCAGCGGACGTTACCAACCGGATCGGGGCAGACCGGCCGGACCCGGAACTCGCCGCACACTTCGCCGGTCGTGAATATGTGAGCGGCGACCATTTCCGCGCGCGCCACACGAACGTAACGTCGCGGCAACTCGGAAGTGACGCAGTTCACATCCATGATCGGGAGGTCCCGTGTCCCGCTCCTCATCCCTCATCGCCCGCGTCGCCGGGGTGGCGGCCGGGGTCGTGCTGGCCGCGGCCACCGCGCTGGCCGTCGCCCTGCCCGCGCAGGCCGCCTCGCTGACCCAGGTCACCGGGTTCGGGTCCAACCCCGGAAACCTGACCATGTACGCGTACCGCCCGGACGGGCTGCCCGGCAACGCGCCGGCCGTGGTGCTGCTGCACGGCTGCGTGCAGAACGCCGCCACCTACGTCACCAACTCCGGCTGGCAGAAGTACGCCGACCAGTGGAAGTTCACGCTGATCGTGCCGCAGCAGCCCAGCGGCAACAACGCCAACTCCTGCTTCAACTGGTTCGAGACCGGCGACACCGCCCGCGGGCAGGGCGAGACCCTGTCGATCAAGCAGATGGTCGACCACGCCCGCGCGAACTACGGCACCGACCCCAACCGGGTGTACGTCAGCGGCCTCTCCGCGGGCGGCGCGATGAGCGCGGCCATGCTCGCCGCCTACCCGGACGTGTTCGCCGCCGGCTCGATCGTCGCCGGCATCCCGTACCGCTGCGCCACCAGCACCACGAGCGCGTTCAGCTGCATGAACCCGGGCGTGAACAAGACACCGGCGCAGTGGGGCGACCTGGTCCGTGCCGCGTACCCGGGCTATGCCGGCCGGCGGCCCCGGGTGGCGATCTGGCACGGGAGCAGCGACACCACCGTGGCGGTGGCCAACGCCGGCGAGTCCCGCGAGCAGTGGACGGACGTGCTCGCCGTGCCGCCCACTCCGACAAGCACCTCCACGCTGCCGGCCGGCACCACCCTGGAGGTCTACGGCGACGACCAGGTGCGCCTCTACCGGGTCGCCGGCATGGGCCACGGCACCCCCGTCGACCCGGGCGCGGGCGCCGACCAGTGCGGCACCGCCGGGGCGTACTTCCTGGACACCATCTGTTCGACGTACCGGGACGCGCTCTTCTTCGGCCTGGGCACCGGCGCGACACCCGGGCCGACCCCGACGGCGACGGCGACCCCGTCGCGCACCCCCAGCCCGACGCCCACCCGAAGCGCGACGCCGACGCCCGCGCCGACCACCGCGCCGGTCTGCGTCACCGCCAGCAACTACGCGCACGTGGTGGCCGGGCGGGCCTACCAGTCCGGCGGGTACGCCTACGCGCTGGGCAGCGGCCAGCGGATGGGCCTCTACAACACCTTCTACACCAGCACGCTCAAGCAGACCGGCCCCGGCTACTGGGTGATCGGCTGCTGATCCGCCGCGGCGCGCCGCCCCGCCGGGTTCATTCGGTGAGGGCGGCGTGCAGCGCGCCCGGCAGGTCCGGATGCGCCCAGACGACGCCGGCCCGGTCGAGCACGCCCGGCAGCACCCGGGCGCTGGTGAGCGCCTCCTGCGCGAACCCGCCCAACGCGACCTTCAACGCCACCGCCGGGATCGGCATGATCGCCGGCCGGTGCAGTTGCCGGGCCAGTTCCCGGGTGAACTCGGCGTTGGTGACGGGCGTCGGGCCGACCACGTTGACCGGGCCGGCCAGGTCGGTCCGGGCCAGCAGGAACGCCGTCGCGTTCAGCCAGTCCCGCATCGAGATCCACGGCACCCACTGCCGCCCGTTGCCCAGCTTGCCGCCGACGCCGAGCCGGAACGGCAGCAGTTGCGGCTTGAGCAGACCGCCGTCGCGGTGCAGCGGCAGGCCGGTGCGCAGCCGCACCACCCGTACGCCGGCATCCTCGGCCGGGCGGGTCGCGGCCTCCCACACCCGGCAGACGTCGGCCAGGAACCCGTCGCCGGCCGGCGCGTCCTCGGTGACCGTCCGGTCGCCTGTGTTGCCGTACCAGCCGACGGCGGAGGAGTTGAGCAGTACCTCCGGGCGGTCCCCGGCGGGCAGGCCGGCGATCGTGACGGCCAGCGTGGTGGTGGTGTCCACCCGGCTGGTCCGGATCAACCTCCGGTAGTCGTCGGTCCAGCGCTTGTCGCCCACCCCGGCGCCGGCCAGATTGACCACCGCGTCGGCGTCCGCGACGACCTGCGGGTCGAGCTGCGCGGCGGACGGGTTCCACTGCCGCTCGGCGGGTGTGCGGGGGGAGCGGCGGACCAGGCGAATGATCTGGTGGCCGTCCGCGGCGAGACAGTCGGCCAGCCGGGTGCCGAGGAAGCCGGACGCACCGGCCATGAGGATCCGCATGCACACATCTTCCGGTATGGAGTGCGATTCGGATGCACACGGCGACATCACTCACTCACCCGTCGCGCCCGCCGGCCACCCCTGCGCCGTCAGCCGGGCGGTGCCGTGGACGCGGTGTTCACTGTCGAGCGTGCGCGACGTCCACGCCCGTTTCCGCCAGTCGGGGCAGCAGCGGCGCGAGCGCGTCGACCGCGCCGGCGCGTACCACGAAACGGGTGACGCCCCAGCGGCGCCGGTGCCCGGCCACCGCGGCGACGATCTCGTCGGCCGTGCCGATCAGCACGAACGGGGTGGCCAGCACCTCCGCCGGGGTGAGACCGGTCTCGGCGGCCGTCGTGGCGGCCCCCGCCTCGGCGTCGTCGGTGAGGGTGACGTGCTGCACCAGCGCCTCCAGGACCGGTGGCGTGTCCCGGCCCGCCGCGCCGGCCGCCACCTGCGCGAGTTGCGCCTCGATCTGGTCGGCCCGCCACCTGGCCTCGTGCTGGTGGCCGTCGACCAGCGTCCGGCCGAACCCGGTCAGACCCACCACGTCGGCGTGCGCGCCGGCCCAACGCAGCAGCGTCGAGTTGGCGGTGCCGACGGTGAGCGGCACGCGGGCCTGCACCGGCCGGGGCTCGTCCAGGCGTGCGGCGTACGCGGCCACCTCCTCGGTGTCCACGGTGACCTCGTCGCCGGCCAGCAGCGCTTGGACCGCCTCGGTCACCGCGACGCAGCGGCGGACCCGGCCGGCGACGTCGGGACGTTCGCGCCCGACGGCCCGCCACTCGACCGGCGTGTGGCCCGCGCCCACCCCGAACCGGGCCCGCCCGCCGGAGACCACGTCCAGGGTGGCCACGTCGGCGGCGAGCAGGATCGGCTCCCGGAGGCCGGCGTTCGACACGTACGAGCCGAGGCCCAACGTGCTGGTCACCGCCGCCGCGGCGGCCAGCGCGACGAACGGCGACGCACACGAGCCGGGATGGTCGGCGGCGAACAGCGCGTCGAAGCCGGCGGCCTCGACGGTGCGGGCGAACTCGGTCCAGCTCGCCGCGTCGGTGGGTTGGGCCTGTACGGAGAAGGTCGCCATCGCCTCAGCATCAGTGTGTGCCGTGCCGCCGGCCACCCCACCCGCCCCGATTCTGCCGACGGCCGAACCGCCGTAAGGAAGGGTCCCTTGTTAACGCCTCAACGGGTGAAAGGGCCCCCGGGCTAGCGGGGCATGGTGGGTTCCAGCGCGCTCGCCTCGGCCAGCAGCGCGTCGCGTACCTCCCCGCCCGGCGGTGGCGGGGGACAGCCGGCGCGTCCCATCAGGACCAGGGAAACCACCAGGACGCCGTGCAGCATCCGCGAGAGGCTCTGGTGGCGGCCCTTGTTGTGGAAACGGAGAAGGTGTTCGACGAAGGCCGCGAACGTCTCCGGGTCGAGATCGCAGGTGCCGTTGCGCAGCGGCGTCAGCCCGGACGGCACTCCGAGCACGTCCGCCACCGAGTGTGCCTGGCCCAGATACACCTCGCCGACCCGGAGGGCGGGGTCCCAGAGGGGCGTCCCGGTGCTCTGAAACGGGTAGCTCACGCCGCGACCCTATCGTCGCGCGGGCCCGGCATTCGCTGCCGAACGCTTCGGCCCGCCGGCTTCCGGTCAGTCCGCCCGGTGGCGCAGCCCGTCCATCAGCAGGTCGAGCAGGCGTCCGGCCTGTGCGCGTTGGTCCGGCTCGCCGGCCACCAGGGACACCCCGCTGAGGCCGGCGAGGACGTCGGCGGCGGCCACGTCGGCGCGTACGGTGCCGGCGGCGGCACCGGCCCCGAGCAGCTCTCCGAGCGCGGCGAGCAGGCGGTCCCAGCTGTGTGCGTACGGGTTGGCGCCGGAGGCGATGGCCAGGCGCAGCGCGTCCGCCATGCCCCGCCTGGTGGCGAGGTGGTACGTCCCCGTACGCCCGGGACCCGGAGGCTGCCGAGCGGCTCTGGACGGTCTCGCAGGAGCACCTGCGCGGCTGATCCGGCAGACGCGAAAGGGGCGCGCGGCGGGTTGCCGCGCGCCCCTTTCGGCAGTGCTCAGAGGCCGAGCTCGGCCTCGAAGTTGCCGGCCTCCAGCCGCTCCTTCACCGCGGTGAGGAAGCGGGCGGCGTCGGCGCCGTCGATCAGACGGTGGTCGTACGACATGGCCAGGTAGACCATCGAGCGGATGGCGACGACCTCGCCCAGCTCCGGGTCGTTGACCACGACCGGGCGCTTCACCACGGCACCCGTGCCGAGCATCGCCGACTGCGGCGACGGCACGATCGGGGTGTCGAACAGCGCACCCCGGCTGCCGGTGTTGGTGATCGTGAACGTCGCCCCGGCCATCTCGTCCGGGGTGATCTTGTTGGCCCGGGTGCGCTCGGCCAGGTCGGCGATCCGCTTGGCGATGCCGCCCATGTTCAGGTCACCGGCGTTGTGGATGACCGGCACGAGCAGCCCGCGCTCGGTGTCCACGGCGACGCCCAGGTGCTCGGCGGCCGGGTAGGTGATCGTGCCGCCGTCCAGGTCCATGCTGGCCTGGACGATCGGGTACGTCTGCAGCGCCTCCACGGCGGCCAGCGCGAAGAACGGCAGGAAGGACAGCTTCACGCCGTGCTTGGCCTGGAACGACTCCTTCGCCCGCGTCCGCAGCTTGGCGACCCGGGTGACATCCACCTCGACGACGGTGGTGAGCTGCGCCGTCTCGTGCAGCGACTGCTGCATCCGCTTGGCGATGGTCGCCCGGATCCGCGGCAGCTTCTCCGTGGTGCCCCGCTTGTTGCTCGGCTGCGCCTTGGCGGCCGGCTGGGCCGGGGCCTTGGCGGCGGCGGGCTCGGCGGCGGCCGGCGCGGCCTTGGCGGCCTTCGCCTTCTCGGCCGCCTCCAGCACGTCCTGCTTCCGGATCCGGCCACCCACGCCGGTGCCGTTCACCGACGCGAGTTCCACGCCGTGCTCGGCGGCGAGCTTGCGGACCAGCGGCGTCACGTATCCGGCGGCGTCCTCGCCGAACTCGGCCGGGACGCTCGGGCGCTGCGTGGCGGTCGGCGCGGCCGGCTGGGCGGCCTGCTCCGCCTTGGCCGGCTGCGCGGCCTGCTCGGCCTCGGCGGCCGGCTCGTTGTAGGACAGGCCCGGGGTCGGCTCCTCGACCTCGGGCTCCGGCTTCGGCTCCGCCTTGGGTTCCGGCTTCGCTTCGGCCTTCGGCTCGGCCTTGGGTTCCGGCTTCGGCTCGGCCTTCGCGGGCGCGCCGCCGGCCACCCCGACGATCGCCAGCACGGCGCCGACGTCGGCGGTCTCGTCCTCGGCGACCTTGATCTCCTGCAGCGTGCCGGCGACAGGCGACGGAATCTCGGTGTCCACCTTGTCGGTGGAGACCTCCAGCAGCGGCTCGTCCACCTCGACGGTCTCGCCGACCTGCTTGAGCCAGCGGGTGACCGTACCCTCGGTGACGCTCTCGCCCAGGGCCGGCATGGTCACCGGGGTGCCCTCGCCGGACGGCGCGGCGGGCTGCTCCGGCTCCTCGACGGCCGACTGCTCGGCCTCGGCGTCCGGCTCGGCGGCGGCCTGCTCGGCCTGTTCCGGCTCGGCCTGCTCCGGCTCGGGACCGGTGCCCTCGGCGGCGGCCGTCGGCTCGGTGGCCGGCTCGGCCTCCTCCTGCGGGGCGGCGCCCGCGTCCTCGCCCTCACCGGCGATGACGGCCAACTCGCTGCCGACCTCGGCGGTCTCGTCCTCGCCGACCACGATCCGGCTCAGCACGCCCGCCGCGGGCGACGGGATCTCGGTGTCGACCTTGTCGGTCGACACCTCCAGCAGGGGCTCGTCGACCTCGACGGTGTCACCCTCCTGCTTGAGCCAGCGCGTGACGGTGCCCTCGGTGACGCTCTCGCCGAGCCGGGGCATGGTGACCGATACCGGCATGTTCTCCAGACTCCTTTGTTCCCCTGGTGGGATCATCGCCCGTCGCCGGACGCCGCGGTTGTCGTGGTCAGTTGTGCGCGTGCAGCGGCTTGCCGGCCAGGGCCAGGTGCGCCTCGCCCAGAGCCTCGTTCTGCGTCGGGTGGGCGTGCACGAGCTGCGCCACCTCGGCCGGGAACGCCTCCCAGTTGTAGATGAGCTGGGCCTCGCCGATCAGCTCACCCACCCGGGCGCCGACCATGTGCACGCCGACCACCGGGCCGTCGTCCACCCGGACCAGCTTCACGTGGCCGGTGGTCTTGAGGATCTGGCTCTTGCCGTTGCCACCCAGCGGGTAGGTGTAGGTCTTGACCTTGTCGGCGCCGTACTGCTCCTTGGCCTTCGCCTCGGTCAGGCCGACCGACGCCAGCTCCGGGTCGCAGTAGGTGACGCGCGGGATGCCGGCCTCGTCGATCACGGCCGGGTTCTTCCCGGCGATCTCCTCGGCGACGAAGATGCCCTGCTGGAAGCCGCGGTGCGCGAGCTGGAGGCCGGGCACGATGTCGCCGACCGCGTAGACGTTCGGCACGCTGGTGCGCAGCCGCTCGTCGGTCAGCACATAGCCGCGGTCCATCTTGACGCCCTGCTGCTCGTAGCCCAGGTCGGCGGTGTTCGGGCCACGGCCGACGGCGACCAGCAGCAGCTCTGCCTCGACCGTGTCGCCACCGGAGATGGTCAGCTTCACGCCCTTGTCGGTCTTCTCGACCTTCTCGAACGGCTTGCCCACCTTGAAGTTGATCTTCCGCTTGCGGAATGCCCGCTCCAACGCCTTCGACGACTCCTCGTCCTCGGCGGCGACCAGGCGGGGCAGGGCCTCGACGATCGTCACGTCCACGCCGAAGGACTTCCAGACGCTGGCGAACTCCACGCCGATCACACCGCCGCCGAGCACGATCGCCGACGACGGGATCCGGTCCAGGGTCAGCGCGTGGTCGCTGGTGATGATCCGCTCGCCGTCCACCTCCAGGCCGGGCAGGCTCTTCGCGTACGAGCCGGAGGCCAGCACGACGTTGCGGCCGGTGTAGCGCTTGCCGTCCACCTCGACGACGTTCTTGCCGACCAGCTTGCCGGCGCCCGCCACGAAGGTGATCTTCTTGCTGCTGCCCACCAGGCCCTGGAGGCCCTTGTACAGGCGGGCGACCACGCCGTCCTTGTACGAGTTGACCGCCGCGATGTCGATGCCCACCAGCTCGGCCTTCACGCCGAACTGCTCGGACTCGCGGGTCTGGTCGGCGACCTCGGCCGCGTGCAGCAGCGCCTTGGTCGGGATGCACCCGTTGTGCAGGCACGTCCCGCCGAGCTTGCCCTTCTCGATGAGCGCGACGGAGAGATCCAGCTGGGCGGCACGCAGCGCCGCCGCGTAGCCGCCGCTACCACCTCCGAGGATGACGATGTCGAAGGTCGTGTCGTTCGGCTCGCTCACATCCAACTCCCAGGTCGCGTCGCTGCATCGGGGGTTACGGGGGAGCAACAGGCACACCCCACCTCGGTCATCTTGTCACCACCACCGACCGAGCGCGTACCGAGGTGCCCAACGACACGTCGGTGACCCGTACCCTTGGCACCGTCTTCGACGACGGGTGTGGGGGAGGAGTGGATCTCGTGGGGCTGTTCCGACGACGCAAGCGGGTGGCCCCGGCGAGCCGCGACCGCGCCGCCGACCGCGGGGATCTGGACCACCTGGAGAACTTCGTCCGCACCCGCAAGGGCGTCGAGGCGTACCTCGAACCCCGCACGACGGTCACCGAGACGACAGTCATCCTGATCGCCGACGACGGGGAGTGGACCCGCCGACGGGTCGGCAGCCCGGACGAGGCCCGCCGCTGGGCGCACCGGACCGCCATCCCGATCTACGACGTACGGCTGATGGGTTACCCGCAGCGGATGCGCGACTACAACGAGCGCCGCAAGCGCCGCCCCGAGCTGTTCTGAGCGCAGGTGCGAAAGGGCCCCCGCCCGCGCGGAACGCGTGGAGCGGGGGCCCTTCCTGTGCACGCCTCAGCCGTTGGCGGCGACGTCCTCGACCAGGTGGAGCAGGGTGCGGACGGGCACGCCGGTGCCGCCCTTGGTCCAGTAGCCGACCGCCTCGCCCGAGTGGTAGCCCGGACCGGCGATGTCGATGTGCGCCCACGCCACGTCGTCGGTGACGAACTCGCGCAGGAACACCCCGCCCTGAAGCATGTGACCGGCCCGGTCCATGCCGGCGTTCACCTGCGAGATGTCCGCCACGTCCGAGTCCATGCCCTTGCGCACCTCTTCCGGCAGCGGCATCGGCCACGCCGGTTCGCCGGTGGCGTCACCGGCCACCCGTACCCGCTCGCACAGCTCCGGGGTGCCCATCACACCGGCGATCCGCTTGCCCAGCGCGATCACCTGACCGCCGGTCAGCGTCGAGGTCTCGAACAGGTAGTCCGCGCCGTCCGCGCAGGCCCGCGCCATGGCGTCGGCCAGCACCATCCGGCCCTCGGCATCGGTGTTGAGCACCTCCACCTTCTTGCCGTTGAACATGCTGATCACGTCGCCCGGCCGGTAGCTGGTGCCCGACGGCATGTTCTCCGCCATCGGCAGGTAGCCGGTCACCGTCACCGCCGGCTTGAGCGCCGCGACCGCCAGCATGGCCGCGCCGACCGCCGCCGCGCCCGCCATGTCCGACTTCATCTCCCACATGCCCTGGGCCGGCTTGATCGAGATGCCGCCGGTGTCGAACGTGATGCCCTTGCCGACGAGCGCGACCCGCTTGCCGGTGCCGCCGTCCGCCGGCGTGTAGGTGAGCTTCACCAGGCGCGGCGGGGCCTCGGAGCCCTGGCCGACGGCGAGGATGCCGCCGTAGCCGCCGGCGGCCAGCGCCGCCTCGTCGAGCACCTCGACCTCCAGCCCGGCCTCCCGGGCGGCGGCCGAGACCACGTCGGCGAACGCCGGCGGGCGCAGCTCGTTCGGTGCGGTGTTCACCCAGTCCCGGCTGGTGCGCACCGCCCCGGCCACCGCCTGCGCCCGGTCCACCTCGGCCTGGGCGGGCGCGTCGGCCGCGTCCGGCACCGCCACCAGCACCTCGGCCACCGGCTCCCGCCGGGCCGGCTGCGGCTTGGTCTTGTAACCGGCGAACCGGTAGCCGCCGAGCAGCGCCCCCTCGGCCACCGCGCGCAGCGCGGCCGGGGCGTCGGCGTCGTCCGGCAGCGGCAGGGCGAGCGCGACGCGGGTGGCGCCGGCCAGCGCCCGGACCGCCGCTCCGGCGGCCCGACGCAGCGACTCCGGGACCGGGGCGGCGCCGGTGGGCTCCGGGCCGAGGCCGACGGCGGCGACCACCGGGGCGGTCACCGTGCCCAGCGTGGCCAGCTTGATCACCTCGCCGGGGCCACCTGTCGCGCCGAGCAGGGCCAGCGTCTCGGTCAGCTTGCCGTCGAACGCGGCGGCGATGCTCTCCGCGCCGCTGGCCAGCAGCAGGGCGTCGGCGGGTACGCCGCTGCCCGGCTCGGTGGTCTGGCTGTGCACGCCGATCACGATCGCGTCGACGGCGAGTTCGGCGGGGTCGGTGTCGACCAGGCTGAGAGTGGTACGGGGCGATGTCACGAAAGCTACTCCGGGCGGGCCGGGCCGGTCGCGTCGTCGCGTACCGGCGATGAAGGTCTCTCCGGCGGCAACCTACCCGTCGGAGGCGGGGCTGTCCCGCCGATGCGAGTCAACGGGATCCCGCCGATGCTAACCACAGGTGTCCCGGCCGGTAAGTTCCCACCCATGACCGAGGTGACCTCCGACGCCGCTGAGACCCGGCTGCGCCGCTCCCCGCTGCACGAGCGACACACCGCGCTCGGCGCGAAGTTCGCCCCCTTCGGGGGCTGGCAGATGCCGCTGGAGTACGCCGGCGGCGGTGTGCTCAAGGAACACACGGCCGTCCGCGACGGGGTGGGCGTGTTCGACGTCTCCCACCTGGGCAAGATCCGCGTCACCGGGCCCGGCGCGGCGGACTTCGTCAACGCCTGCCTCACCAACGACCTCGGCCGGATCGCGCCCGGCAAGGCGCAGTACACGCTGTGCTGCGACGACGCCACCGGCGGCGTGGTGGACGACATCATCGCCTACCTGCACGCCGGCGACCACGTGTTCCTGGTGCCCAACGCGGCGAACACCGCCGAGGTGGCCCGCCGGTTGCGCGCTGCCGCGCCCGAGGGCGTGACCGTCACCGACGAGCACGAGGCGTACGCGGTGCTCGCGGTGCAGGGGCCGCGCTCGGCGGAACTGCTCGACGCCCTCGGCCTGCCCACCGGGCACGACTACATGAGCTTCTCCACCGCCACGCTGGCCGGGGTGGAGCTGACCGTGTGCCGCACCGGCTACACCGGCGAGCTGGGCTACGAGCTGGTCGTACCGGCCGACCACGCGGTCGCCGTCTGGGACGCGATCTTCGCCGCGGCCGACGACGTACGCGCCTGCGGGCTGGCCGCCCGGGACACGCTGCGCACCGAGATGGGCTACCCGCTGCACGGGCAGGACCTGTCCCCGCAGATCAGCCCGGTGCAGGGGCGCTCCGGCTGGGCGGTCGGCTGGGACAAGCCGGCGTTCTGGGGCCGCGACGCGCTGCGCGCCGAGAAGGCCGCCGGTCCGGCCCGTACACTGCGCGGCCTCACCGCGGTCGACCGGGCCATCGCGCGCCCCGGCATGGCCGTCTACGCCGGTGACACCCGGGTCGGCACGGTCACCAGCGGCACGTTCAGCCCGACGCTCAAGCAGGGCGTCGCCCTGGCGTTGATCGACACCGACCCGAAGCTGCCCGACGGGGCGGAGCTGGCGGTGGACATCCGGGGCCGGCGCGCCCGGATGCGCCTGACGAAGCCGCCGTTCGTGCAACCCTCGGTCCGCTGAGCGGCGCGGGTCAGTCCTCGCCGCGCTCGCCGGCGTCGAGGACGGCCTGCGTCCAGCCGCCCTCCAGCACCCCGGTGCCGTCCAGCACCGCCCAGTCGACCACGTCGGACGCCTCCACCACCACCGGCGAGCCGATCCGCACGCCCGGATCGGTGTTGGCGTCGGTGGCGCTCGCGCCGACGATCCGCTCCGGGGCCTCCCATGAGGTCACGCCGGCCCAGACGTACTCGGGGCCGTCGTCGCCGGGCAGGCCGTACTTGACCACGAGCTGACTCTCCTCGGGCAGCCGGCCGGCCAGGAAACGGGCCCGGATGTCACCGAGCGAGGCCCGGGCGGTGGCCACCGCCCGGCTCATCGCGTCACCGGTGCGGGTGTAGCGCACGTCCGGCTGGATGCCGTTGAACAGCGTCGCGCAGGCGGCGGCGAAGTAGCGGCCGGGCGGGCCGGGATGCCCGGGCGGCGGGCTCAGGCTGAGGAACGAGTCGGCGTCCGGGTCGGTGGCCGGGTCCAGTTCCAACCGCAGCAGCACCGGCGCGGTCGCACCGTGCTGCTCGGGGTTGCCGTACGCGACCGCGATGTCGTGCCCGGTCACGGTGGCCAGCACCGGCAGTTGCACGAATGCGGGCACCTCCTCGCCGGCCAGCCCGTCGGTCCAGTCCCGCAGCAGCCGCCGGGCCGCGCCTGTCATCACCGCGCCCCAGGCCCGGGTGAGATGGTCCGGTACGCCCTGGGCCTGCAACTCCATCAACCCGAACCGGCGCAGCCCCTTCGTGGTGAACCAGAGCCCGTCGGAGTCGGAGGAGTAGGGCACGAGCACCCAGTCGACGAGCCGGATCCGGCCGTCGGCGTCCGGCAGCGAGCGCAGCGCGGCCGCCGGGTCGAGGAACTGCAACCCGAAGACGTCCACCACGTCCCCGTCGACCGTCTCGGCGACCGCCGCGGCCACCGCCCGCGCCGCCCACTCGTGCGCCGGCGGCCAGCCGGGCCGGTATTCGGCCTGCACGACCACCAGATGGGTGGCGGCGGCCAGCCGGGCCAGTTGCTCCTCGGTGGCGCCGAACGCGGTGAGCAGGTCCGGCGGCAGCTCGGGGAACTCGTCGACGGTGCGGGTGTCCACGGTCATCAGCGGGCTGTCCAGCATCTGCCGGGCCAGCCCGTGCACCGGTTCGGCGAGCCGGCCGGCCAGCCGCTCCACCGCCGTTTTCGGGCTGACCTTCGGCAGCCCGGCCAGCGGCACCAGGTAGGTCGCGTCGAGCGACTCGGGCACCGGTACCGGCAGGAAGTCGTCCGTGATGAGCATGCCGTCTCCCTTTACCCGCCGGTGCACCCGCCCCGAACGCTACCTGTCCGACCGGGTGGGTCTCAGCCGGTCAGCACCAGTCCCAGGTAGGACAGCGTGGTGACGACCTCCACCAGGGCGCCGAGGACGTCGCCGGTGATGCCGCCGAAGCGGCGTACCAGGTGTCGCAGCAGCCCGGCCGCGACGGCGAGTGCGCCGAGCACGGCGAGCGGCCCCTGCCACGGTCGGCCGGGCACCGCGGGCACGGCCAGCAGCGCGACGGCGAGCGTGCCGGCCGTCAGCGCGCCCCACCCCACGGTGCCGGCGACCAGCGCGCCCAGCCCGTCCGGACGGGCCGCGGGTACGCCGCGCCGGCAGGCCAGACCGACGGCCAGCCGGCCGGCGGCCGTGGCCGCGACCACCGCGGCGAGCGCCGCGGGCGCGTCCCGCCCGGCCAGCTCGGTGAGCGCCGCGCTCTGGAGCAGGAGGACGACCACGAGCGCGACCACCCCGAACGGGCCGACGTCCGGCTGCTTCATGATCTCCAGCGCGGCCGGTCCGCGCCGGTACGAGCCGAGCGCGTCCACGGTGTCGGCGAGCCCGTCCAGGTGCAGGCCCCGGGTCAGCAGCGCGCCCGACCCGACGGTGACCACGGCGGCCACGAGCGGCGGGGCGAGCGCGCCGGTGAGCAGCAACGCCCCGCCGAGCAGGGCACCGAGCAGCGCGCCGACCAGCGGGGCCAGGGCCATCGCCGTGCCCGCGGCGGCCCGGTCGACCCGGCCGGCGCGCACCGGGGCGGTGGTGAACGTGGTCAACGCCAGCCGGAGGCCGTCGGCGAGCCGGCTCTCAGTCGGCACGTCGGCCGGGAGCGGCCACCTGGTCCGACCCGGTGGTGGCCGGTCCCGGCCCGGCCGCGTCCGACCATGTGGCGGTCGGTCCCGGACCGGCGGGCTCCGGCTCGGCGAAGTCCGGCTCGTCGGTGGTGTCCTCGGTGTCGGTGTCGTCGAGGGCGCCGCCCAGCGACGGGTGCGCCGGCAGGGTGGCGGCGAGGGTCAGCGCCGAGCGCAGCAGCGGCAGCGCGGCCAGCGCGCCCGCCCCCTCACCAAGGTCGAGCCGCAGGTCCACGAGCGGGGTCAGGCCGAGCACGTCGGCGGCGAGCCGGACACCGGGCCGGCCACCGTGGTCGGGCAGCAGGCACCAGTGCCGGGCCTGGCCGGCCAGGTCGCGGCTGACCATGCCCGCGGCGGTGCCGACCGGACCGTCCAGCAGCACCGGCAGCCGGCGGGCGGTCGCGCCGAGCAGCACGCCGGTGGCCAGCGCGATGTCACCGCCGCCCAACTCGGCCAGGACGTCCTTGGCCTCCCGGGCGGAGCGCCGGGTGCGGTGCAGCGCGTCCCGCACCGCCGCGCAGCGGACCATCCAGGCGTTGTCGTCGAACTCGCCCTGCTCGGTGACCACCCGGCCGAGCACCGCGGGCGGCTCCGCGCCGGCCGTGGCCGCCAGCACCGCCGCGGCCGCCGCGTCGGCGCCGGCCCCGCACGCGGCCAGCACCAGCAGGTGCACACCCGCGTCGGCGGCCTGCTCGGCCAGCCGCCAGCCGTAGCGCAGCGCCGCGTCGACCTCCTCCGCGGACAGCGCCGGGCCGTCCTCGATGGGCGCCGAGGCGGGCGCTTCGACGACCTGGAGGCTGGCGCCGTTCTCCGCGGCCAGGCGGGCCAGCGCGCCCCGACCGGCGCGGGCCTGGCTGGCGCGGCGGGCCGACTCGCCCGGTGCCGCGCCGGCCGACGCGCCGCCGGCGTGCTCACCGCGGATCAGCAGCACCCGGACGGAGTCCCACGGCCGCGGGGTGGACGTGCCCTGGGTGGCGGCGGCGAAGCCGACCACCTGCTCCAGCACGCCGAGACCGGCGCCGGGCACGTCGAGCGTGGCGAGCCGGTCGACCGCCTGCGGGCCGGTGTAGTCGTCGGGCATCGGCAGTTCCATGCCGGGCTGGATGACCAGCCCGGTGGCGATCATCGGCAGCGCCATGGTGGGTGCGGCCCAGTCCGCCGAGCCGGGCCCCCCGGAGGTGGTCGGCGCGGGCACCGGGGCGGCGGTCGGGGTCAGCACCTCGGGCAGCGCCACGTCCCGGGCGCCGAGGTCGACCGCGGTGCCTGGGTCGGCCGGGGCCGGCGCGGCCGACGCCGCGGCGTCGAACGAGGTCGGGGCAGTGGCCGGCGAGGTCGGGGCCGGCGGGGCCGCAGTGGTCGGCTTCAACCAGGCCGTCTGCCCGGCCACCACGAGCGCGACCGCGTCGCAGGCGTCCGCGACCGCGCGGTTCGTCGCACCCAACGCGTCGGTGAACGCCCGGCCCAACGGCGTGGTGGGCACCAGGGACAGCCCCACCTCGGGGCTGACCAGCACCAGCCGGGCCGGGCTGGCGCGTACCGCCGTGGCCAGCTCGGCGATGGTGGCGGTGTCGTCGGCCGGCTGGTGGGCCGGATCGAGCAGCACCGTGACCCAGCCGCCCAGGTCGTCCACGAGCAACGTGTCGTTCGGACCGGCGGCGGCGATCACCTCGGCCAGCCGGCCCGGGTCGGTCGCGGTCTCCTCGGTGCCCCAGCTTCCCGGCCGGCGGGCCCGGTGCGCCGCGAGGCGCACCGCCCACTCGGTGTCCTCCGGGTCCCCGGCGGGAGCGGTGGCCACGTAGCGGACCGTGGGCGCGTCGGCGACCAGGGACTCGGCGAACTCGGACTTGCCGGAGCGGATACCGCCGAGCACCAGGAGGGTGTGCCACCCGTCAACGGACATGTCCGTACCTTAAAGCCGCCCGGCCGGTCCGCGCCTGCCGGCCCGGTACGGGTCGACGGCGGCGGGCCTCGCCGGGCGGGCCGTCCTCGGGCGGGGCGACTAGGCTTGCGGAGGTTTGGCGCCCCACGGGGCGACGGCGAGGGGAGACGCGGGCATGGCGTGGAGCTGGCGGTACGAGGGCGCGAACGGCGATGCGGTCGACGGGCCGGGTGAGTCGTTCCCCAGTCAGGCCGACGCCGAGTCGTGGATCGGCCAGACCTGGCGGGAGCTCGCGGCATCCGGCGTCACCACCGTCGTGCTGGTCGAGGACGACCGGGTGGACTACCGGATGAGCCTGCAACCCCCGGCCGAATGACCGGCTACGACCGCCCCGGCGAGCCGCTGGTCCTCGGCGTGCCCCGGGCGGCGTTCCGGCCCAGCCCGATCTTCCTGGCGCTCGTCGCGCTCTTCGTGGCCGGCGGGGTGATGACCTGGAACCGGTACGGCAACGTCCGGTTCGACGTGTTCCTCTTCGTGGTCTCCGGGTGGCTGGTCTCGCTGTGCCTGCACGAGTACGCGCACGCGGTGGTCGCGTTCCGCGCCGGTGATCGGGACATCGCCCACCGGGGCTACCTCACGCTCAACCCGTTGAAGTACACCAGCCCGCTGCTGTCGATCGTGCTGCCGGTGGCGGTGGTGCTGCTCGGCGGCATCGGCCTGCCCGGCGGCGCGGTGTGGGTGGACCGGCACGCCATCCCCGGCCGGCTGCGGCACACCCTGGTCAGCCTGGCCGGCCCGGCCACCAACGTGGCGTTCACGCTGGTGCTGGTGGCGGCCGTGGCCTGGGGGCCGGAGCTGGGCGGGCCGCTGGAGTTCTGGGCGGGTGTCGGGTTGCTCGCGTTCCTCCAGCTCACCGCCAGCGTGCTCAACCTGCTGCCGGTGCCGGGTCTGGACGGCGGCAACATGCTCCAACCGTGGCTCAGCCCCGCCTATCGGCGGATGTACGACCTGTTCGCCCCGTACGGCTTCATCCTGCTCTTCGCGCTGCTGTGGAGCCCGCAGATCAACAGCGCGTTCTTCGGCGCGGTCTTCGCCGTCGGCGACGCGCTGGGCCTGCCGCGCGAGCTCTACCAGATCGGCTTCTACCTGATCCGCTTCTGGCAGGGCTGAGCCACCCGCCCCCGGGCCGGCGTGACGCCGGCCCGGGAACCACGCGGTGTCACGGGCGCTGTGCCGGGCTCTCGGTCTTCGCCGGGTCCCGCTCGGTGACCGGCTCGACGATCTCGTCGATCGCCTTGAGCAGGCCGGCGTCGAGCTTCACGCCCGCCGCCTTCACGTTGTCGTGCACCTGCTCGGGCCGGGACGCGCCGACGATCGCCGAGGCGACGTTCGGGTTCTGCAACACCCACGCGACGGCGAGCTGCGGCATGGTCAGCCCGGCCTGCTCGGCCAGCGGCTTGAGCCGCTGCACCCGGGTGAGCACGTCGTCGGTCATGAACCGGGCGATGAAGTTCGCGCCGGACTTCTCGTCGGTGGCCCGGGAACCGGCCGGCGGGGGCTGGCCCGGCAGGTACTTGCCGGACAGCACGCCCTGGGCCATCGGCGACCAGACGATCTGGCCGATGCCCAGTTCCTCGCTGGCCGGGATCACCTCGGTCTCGATGACCCGCCACAGCATCGAGTACTGCGGCTGGTTGGAGATCAGCGGGATGCGCAGCTCACGGGCGAGCGCCTGCGCCTCGCGCAGCTGGGACGCCTTCCACTCGGAGACGCCGATGTAGTGCGCCTTGCCGGAGTGCACGACGTCGGCGAAGGCCTCCATCGTCTCCTCCAGCGGGGTGCTGTAGTCGTAGCGGTGGGCCTGGTAGAGGTCGACGTGGTCGGTCTGCAGGCGGCGCAGCGAGCCGTCGATCGACTCCATGATGTGCTTGCGGGACAGGCCCCGGTCGTTGCGGCCCGGGCCGGTCGGCCAGTACACCTTGGTGAAGATCTCCAGCCCTTCGCGGCGCTCGCTCTTGAGCGCGCGGCCCAGCACCGACTCGGCCCGGGTGCCGGCGTACACGTCGGCGGTGTCGAACGTGGTGATGCCGCTGTCGAGCGCGGCGCGGACGCACGCGACGGCCGCGTCCTCCTCGACCTGCGAGCCGTGGGTGATCCAGTTGCCGTACGAGATCTCGCTGACCATCAGGCCGGAACGGCCCAGGTGACGGAATTCCATGCTCCCGACCCTAGACCCGCCGGGGTCAGAGCACCGGGCTGGCGTCGGTGAGCAGCCTGTCGATCTCCGCCACCACCGCCGCGCGGCCCGGGCGCACCGGGTCGATGAGCGGCTCGCCGCGCCGGTCCAGCGCGCCCCACCGGCCGGACTCCGTGGCGACCAGCAGCGCCACCGGATGCACCACGACCGTCGGGTACGCCGGTGCCACCACCACCCGGCCGGTCCGGTCCACCACACCTCGGCGACCCGCCATCTCGACCACCGCCAGGCCGTCGGCGGTGAACCCGTCCACCTGCCGTCCGTCGGCCAGCGGCGTACCGAGGCCGTGGTACCGGGTCGGCACCACCACCTCGCCGCTCCGGTCCACCGCGCCCCAGCCGCCGTTCTGCCGTACCGTCGCCAGGCCGTTGCGGAACGGCCGGACCTCCTCGTACCCGGGCGGGACGCGCACGATGTTCATCCGGTCGACGGCCATCCAGCGGCCCGCGCCGTCCATCGACACCCAGGACAGCCCTTCCGAGAACGCGCCCACCGCCCGGTAACCGTTGTTCGCCTCGATCAACGCCGCACCTGTGGTGTCGATCAACGCCCAGCGGGACGCCTCCGGGCGCCGCACCCAGGCCAGTCCCTCGTGGAACGGCTGCGCCTCGGCGTACCGGTGCGCGATGACCATCTCGCCGTCGGCGTCCGCGTACCCCCAGAGTTGCTGTTCCTCGTCGAACGTCACCGCCGGGTGCCGCGGGGCGCCGAGCAGCTCCTCGCGGCTGCGGGGAGCGGGACCGAAACCGTCGTCAGCGGCCCGCGCCGCGACCGCGTCCAGCGCCGCCGCCGCCCGGTCGTTCAGGTGTACGTCCTCGCCCCGGCGCAGGTCCAGCGCCCGCTCGAAGTGCAGGCACGCCTCGGTCAGCCGGCCCTGGTCGACGCAGGAGCGCCCGGCGTGCTCGTGCAGCAGCGCGCGCAGCCGGTCGGGCAGTTCCGGCGAGTTCGCCTCGGCGAAGAGCCGGTCGGCCTCCGCGTGCTCGCCCCGCCACCGCAGGACCTCGGCGAGACGCGCGCGGGCCAGCGCGGTACGGCGCAGCTCACCTGTCGTCTCCGCGTACGTGACGGCCAGCCGGGCGTCCCCGAGCGCGTCGTCCAGGTCGCCGAGGATGCGCGACGCCACCGCGCGCAGGCTCAGCAGCCGGGCCCGGCCGCGGTTGTCGAGTGTGGTGTCGAGCTTGCCGGTCAGGCCGTCCCGGATCACCCGCAGCCGCGCCGGATCGGGCGTCTCCTCGCGCAGCGTACGCGGATCCAGCCGCCAGGCGATCGCGGCGAGGGCCTGCTCCGGGTCCGCCAGGGGCGCCGTCGCAGGCTCGGCGGCGGCCGGATCCGGCGTGTCGTCGGTTGCGGGCTCGGCCGGCGTGTCGTCGGTGTCGTCGACGTCGGCCGATCCCCGCGCGCCGTCCGGTTCGGCGGCCGGACGGTCCGTGTCGCCGGCGCCCGTGGACCCCCCGCCCTGCGCGGCCTGGCTGCCGGAAGCGGGGCTGCTCGGTCCGCCGGCGGCGGGTGTGGGCTCGGTCGGCACGTCCGCGGTGCGTGCGGATTCGCTGGTGCTGGTGCTGGTGCTGGTGCTGGTGCTGGTGCTGGTGCTGGCGGCGGCCGGAACGGTCGGGTCGCCCGTGCCGGGTCCGCTCTCGGACGGTGTGGGGGCGCCGGTCGCGGGCGTCGAAGCGGTGCCACCGGGTGTGGCCGACGCGGGGGCAGGGGCAGGCGCCGCAGTGGCGTCCACCGCGGGCACGGGCGGCGTCGCGGGGGAAGGCCCCCTCGCCTGCGGCCGGTCCTCGGCGGACGGACGCGTACTCAGGGGCGCCGCGTCGGCGGGTGGGCGCGTCGGCTCGGCTCCGCCGGCCGGAGATGCCGGCACGACATGGCCCTCGGCGGGGCCGACAGCCTCCGCGATCTCCTGCGGTTGCGCGTTCCCGGCGGGCTGGGGTGCGGGGGACGCCGGCTGGCTCGGGCGGAACCACGCCTCGGCGCCGGCGGCCGAGGCCGCGGAGGACGGGGTGGTCTGCTTCTCCGTGCGGCCGGGCTCCGCCGGCGGAGACGGTTCGACCCGCCGGTCGACGGCCGCCCCGGTTCCGGGCTGGTCCGCCCCGGGGGTGGGTCCGGTGTTCACACCGCCCTCGGGACGGTCGGGCTCCGGGGCCGGCGTGGGTGGGGCGCCTACGTCGGACTCACGACGATCGGCATCCGCGTCCGGCGTGGACCCGGTGTCCGCCCCGGGCTCGGGCCGGCCCTCCTCGACGGCGGGCCGGGGCACGGTCGGAGTCGGTGGGGCCGCGGGATGCCCCACCGGCTCGGTGGGCGTGGTCGGGGTCCGCTGCGCGGCCGGGCCGTCCGGCGTGGGCCCGTCCGGCCCGCCGGCGGTCGGCCGGGCAGTCGCGGAACCGGGGGAGGTGGGCGGCGCGGGAGGAGCCGACCCGGCCTGGGCCGGGTTCGCCGGATCGGCAGCCGGCCGGTCGTGCCGTTCGCCGGTCCGGGCCTGCGGTGGCGTGGACCGGGGCGCGGAAGCGACCCGGTCCGTCGTGGTGGTGTCACCCGGGCCCGGCACGTCGGCAGCGGGCATCCCGGAGACAGGTGCGCCGGAAGCACGTGCCCCGACAGCGGGCGCGTCGGAGGTGGGCGGGGCGGAGACGGGCGCACCGGAAGGCGGCGCCGCAGGGGTGACCGCGCCGGAGGCCCGGGTGCCCGCGACAGGCATGCCGGACCCCGGCGTGGGAGACGCGGATCGCGGGGTGTCGCCGGTCCGAGGCAGGGCCGAGCCGTCGCCGGGACGAACGGGCGCGCCCGGCGGCTGGACCGCGTCGGGTCGTCCCGGGGTGAACCGGCGACCGTCGTCGGGGCGGGTGGGCGCCGCCGGTTCGGCAGGTGCTGTCTCCCGACCGTCGGCGACCCGGTCCGGCGGGTGCCCGGCCGGCCGGACCGGCCACTGTGCGGGCGGCATCGACCTGCGCGCATCCGGCGGCGTAGGGCGATCGTCCGGCTGGGCCGGACCCGGGTCGGGCGGTCCCGGCCGGTGTTCGTCCGGCCGTGCCGGCCTCTGCTGGGCGCGGGCCTCGGGCCGGGCGGCGGCGACGTCCGGCTGCGGCCGACGGGGCTCGGGGCGGGGTACGGCGGTGGGCGGTCGGGTGGCAGCGGGCTGGGAACGCGGCTCGTCGCGGGGACCGGCGAGGTCGGGCTGGTTGCCCGGGCCGGTGGGCCGGTGGCCCCGCGAGCCCGGACGGCCGGGCCCGCCCTGCTCGGGGTGGCGTGCGTCGGCGCGGGCGGCCTCGGACGGCGGCATCGGGTACCGCTGCGGCGGCTGTCGATCCGCGGGTGGGCGCTGCCGTTCGTCCGGCCGGCGCGCGTCCGGCTCGGGACGGGGTCGTGGCTCGACGACCGGCCACTCACCCTGGTGCGGGCGGGGCCGGTCGACCGGCGGGCGCTGACCGTGCCACCGCTGGTCGGCGGCGGGACGCGGCGCGCCGTACCGGTCGGGCTCGGTCTGGGGTCGCCCGTTCTCGGGCACCCGGCGCTGGGTGTCGGAGTGCGCGGCGGCCTCCCGGCCCGGCGCGCGGCCGTCGGCCGGCGTCGGCCGGTCGTCCCAAGGCACCCGGCCATCCGCCGGCTCGCGCCGGTCCGCCGCAGGACGCCGGCCCGGGTCACCCCAGCCGTCGCGGTGCGGCTCGCGCCAACCGTCACGGCGCGGTTCGGCCCACCCGGGCGCGCCGCGCTCCGGTGGTGACATCGCCTCGTCGCGCCGGTCGACCGGCCGCCCGGGGCCGGGGTCACGCCGGCCGCCGAACGCGGGTTCCTGCCGCTCGTCGGGGAGGACGCCACGGCGCCCGTCGGGCCGGGATTCGCGACGCCCGGCGGGGGAGTGGTCCGGTCGCGCGTCGGGTGCCGGGCCCCACCGCTGCCCCGAAGCGGCCGGAGGGCCCCCGGCCGGGGCGCGGCGGCCGTCGCCCGGGTGCGGGCGCGCGGCACCGTGCGGGAACTCGTTCGGCTCCGGCACCCAGCCGGGCGCAGCCGGCCGGCGCGGCGCGGCGTCGGGGCGTACCCAGCGTTGGTCGAGACGATCGGGCGGCGCCGGCGGTCCGGGATGGTGCCGGTCCTCCGGCCACGGCCGACGGCCGTCCGCGCCGAGCCCGTCCGGCCGTCCGCGCCGGTCCTCCGGTGCGGTCCCGGCGGGGCGCTGCCCGCCGTGACCCGCGGAACCGACCGGGTACGCCCCGCGTGCAGCGGCCGGGCCGACCGGATGCCCCCCACCTGGACCTGCCGGGCTGACCTGGTGCGGGCCGTGCGGACCGGCCGGGCTGACGGGGTACGCGTCGCGCGCGCCGGCGGGACTGACCGGATCGACCGTGTACGGCCCGGCCGGGCTGACCGGGTGCGAACCGTGCGGCCCGGCCGGGCTGACCGGGTGCGGGCCGTGCGGCCCGGCCGGGCTGACCGGGTAGGCGTCACGTGGACCGGCCGGGCTGACCGGCTGGTCGCCGGCGGGACTGACCGGGTACGCGTCGGCGTCGGGCGCGGGGCCGACCGACCGTACCTCGGCCCGGCCGATCACGGCGCGACGCCGCGGCGTCAGGTTCTCGATGCCGATGTCACCCGGGTAGCGCTGCCCGGGGAACTGCGGCCGCCACTCGTGGGTGGGCTCGGCGGCCCAGGCGGGTTCGTTCGGCTCGCGCCAGCTGCCCCAGCCGCTCATCGGCAGTCCCTCCCGCCGCTCGCGCAGCACGGCCCCGGGGCCGGCTCGCGTCGCTCGCTCACGGCGGGTGTCACCTCATTGGAAAATCTCGCGCGGGGCGCCGGACGCGCCGGTAGAGTCGCCCGGTCCAGCACGTCATGGCTGCGGAAGGAGGGTAACGGCGTGGGCTCGGTCACCGCCACTGTGGCACCACCCACCGGCGCACACGTTACCCCATGGTTTCGGACATTCGGCGCGATCGCGGCGGCCGGCTTCCGGCGGCACGCGACCTACCGGCAGGCGGCCGTGGCGGGCGTGTGCACCAACACCGTGTTCGGTTTCCTGCGCTGCTACATCTTCCTCGCCGCGACCGGTGCGGCGGGCGTCGTTGCCGGCTACGACCGGGCGCAGCTCGCCACGTTCGTCTGGGCCGGTCAGGGGCTGCTGGCGGTGATCGCGGTCTGGGGTTGGACCGACCTGGCCGATCGGATCCGCACCGGCGAGGTGGCCGCCGACCTGCTGCGCCCGGTGCACCCGGTGACCAGCTACCTCGCGACCGACCTGGGGCGGGCCGGGTTCGCGGCGCTGGCCCGGCTGGTGCCGCCGCTGGTGATCGGCCCGCTCTTCTTCGCCGTGTACGTGCCCCGGCACTGGGCCACGGTGCCGTTGTTCCTGTTCTCCGCGCTGCTCGCGGTGGTGGTCTGCTTCGGCTGCCGCTACCTGGTCAACGCCACCGCGTACTGGCTGCAGGACGTCCGGGGGCCGCTGATCCTCTGGACGCTGGGCTCGGGCGTGCTGGCCGGGCTCTACTTCCCGCTGGGTTTTCTGCCTGGCTGGCTGGAGGCGACGCTGCGGTACGCGACCCCGTTCCCCAGCATCCTGCAGGTGCCGTTGGACGTGCTTGTCGAGCGGGAGCCGATGCCTGTCGGTCTGGCCCTGGTCGGGGCGCAGGCCGGCTGGGCGGTGCTGCTGCTGGCGCTGTGCCGGCTGGTCCAGCGCCGTGCGGAGCGCCGGCTGGTCGTGCAGGGTGGTTGAGGGCGGCAGCGCCGGCAGGGTGGTTGAGGGCGGCGGCGCCGGCAGGGTGGTTGAGGGCGGCGGCGCCGGCAGGGTGGTTGAGGGCGGCAGCGCCGCCGGGCCGAGCGGGCGTGGGGGTGTGCTGCGGGCGTACCGGGCCCTGCTCGGTGCGCAGGCGCGCGCACAGGCGTCCTACCGCACCTCGTTCGTGGTGGACCTGGTCGGCAACGTGGGCGCGACCGTGTTCGACGTGGTCACCGTCCTGGTGATCTTCGGGGTGACCCGGGAGCTGGGCGGGTTCACGCTGCGCGAGACGCTCGTCGTGGTCGGGCTGTCGTCGTGCGGGTTCGCCGCCGCCGACCTGCTGGTCGGCAACATCGAACGGCTTCCCCGGTACGTGCGTACCGGGCTTCTCGACGCCGTGCTGGTGCGCCCGCTCGGGGCGCTGCCCCAACTGCTGCTGATGGACCTGCCGCTGCGCAAACTGTCCCGGGCCGGGTTCGGGCTGGCCGTGCTGCTGTTCGCGCTCGCCTCGGCGGGGATCGACTGGACGCCGGGCCGGGTGGCGTTGGCCGTGGTCGCCCCGCCGGCTGCGGTGGTCTTCTTCGCCTCCGTCTTCGTCACCACCGCCACGGTGTCGTTCTACTGGGTCGACTCCGGCGAGCTGGCCAACTCGGTGACCTACGGTGGGCGCGACTTCACCTCGTACCCGATCACCGTCTACGGCGGCTGGTTCCGCGCGTTGTTCGCGTACGGCATGGGGTTCGCCTTCGTCAGTTACCACCCGGCGCTGGCCCTGCTGGGCCGCGCCGACCCGCTGGGCCTGCCGCCCTGGGCGGGCTGGGCGTCGCCGGCTGTCGCGCTGGTCGCGGCGGCGGTCGCGGCCACGGCCTGGCGCGTCGGGGTCCGCCACTACCGGAGTACGGGGTCATGAACGTCATCGAGATGGACGGGCTGCGCAAGGAGTTCACGGTCCGGGTCAAGGCCGGGCCGCTGCGCCGGCGCAAGCGGACGGTGACCGCGGTCGACGGGGTCGACCTGCGGGTGGAGCGCGGCGAGATGCTCGGCTACATCGGCCCGAACGGGGCCGGGAAGTCGACCACGTTGAAGATGCTCACCGGCGTGTTGATGCCGTCGGCCGGTGCGGCCCGCGTCTGCGGGCTGCGACCGGTGCCCGACCGGACCCGGCTGGCGCTGCGGATCGGGGTGGTGTTCGGGCAGCGCTCGCAACTGTGGTGGGACCTGCCGCTACGGGAGTCGTTCGACCTGCTGCGGTACGTCTACCGGGTGCCGGCCGGCGCGCACGCCGCGCGGCTGGCCCGCTGCCGGGAGTTGCTCGACCTGGACGGTTTCCTGGACGTCCCGGTGCGCCAGCTCTCCCTGGGGCAGCGGATGCGCGGCGAGCTGACCGCGGCGCTGCTGCACGGACCGGAGGTGCTCTTCCTCGACGAGCCGACCATCGGGCTGGACGTGGTGAGCAAGCAGGCGGTGCGCGGTTTCCTGGCGGAGCTGGGCCGGGCCGGGGACACCACGCTTGTGCTCACCACGCACGACCTGGCCGACATCGAGCGGCTCTGCCGGCGGCTCGTGGTGATCGACCACGGGCGGGTGGTGCACGACGGGTCGATAGCCGAGCTGCACCGCCGGTACGGCTCGCGCCGGATGGTGGTGGCCGAGCTGGACGCCGCACTGCCCGAGCCGCCGGTGCTGCCCGGCGCGCCGGTGCAGCGGGTGGAGGCGGAGGGGCGGCGGCTGTTCTACGCGTTGGAGCACGCGAGCGTGGCCGAGGTGGTGGCGGGGCTGGCCGGCCTGGCCACGTTGCGTGACATCTCGATCGTAGAGCCGGACATCGAGGAGGTGGTGGCCCGGCTCTACCGTGCGCCGGCCGGGCCGGGCGGGGCGTCCGCGGTCACGGGTGCTCCATGACGAGCACGGCGAAGGTGCCGGGGGACAGGGCCTCGTACCGGTGCGGGGTGTCGCCGGGGAACGTGGCGTAGTCGCCCGGTCCCAGCTCGACCAGGTCGGTCTCGGGGCCGACGCGCATCCCCCCGGCGGCGACCACGACGTGCTCGACGCTGCGCGGGGTGTGTGCCTCGGCGAGCCGTACGGCCCCGGGCTCCAGCTCCATCAGGTAGACGTCCCGCCTGGCGTGCGGCGCGCCGGCGGCGAGCAGGGTGGCGGAGAAGTCGGCGTGCTCTGAGCGGAACCGGGGGCCCTGCCCGGCGCGGACGACCCGCACGGCCACGGTCGGCGGTTCGACCAGGCGGCTGAACGGCACGTCCAGTGCCACGCCGAGCGCCCAGAGCGTCTCCACGCTGGGGTTCCCGGCGCCCGACTCCAGTTGGGACAGGGTGGATTTGGCGATGCCGGCGCGGCGGGCCAGCTCGGTCAGGGACAGTCCCGCCCGGTCTCGTTCGCGGCGCAGCGCCGCGGCGATGGTGGCGAGCGGGGGAGCGGGGTCGATCGCCATGTGTTCGCTCCATCAATCGATTTGTTCGGTTTGACGAACCAGCGCGTGTGCGTTCAGGATAATGGACCATGCGTACGGCGTACCGAACGGGCGACGCCCGGTTGCTCCGCGACATCGCCGCCATCGGGGCGGCGATGCTCGCCGTGGGGGCGTCGTTCGGGGCCGTGGCGGTGGCCGCCGGCCTGCCCGCCTGGGCCACCCTGGCCATGTCGGCGCTCGTCTACGCCGGCGGCGCCCAGTTCATGGCCGTGGGCCTCGTCGCCGCCGGCAGCCCGCTCGCGGCGGTCCTCGCCGGCCTGCTGCTCAACGCCCGGCACCTGCCCTTCGGCCTGGCCCTCGGGGGTGCCCTGGGCTCCCGGCGCGGTCAGCGGCTGCTCGGCAGCCACCTGATGACCGACGAGACGACCGCGTTCGCGCTGGCCCGCCCGGCCGGACCGGGGCGGCATCGGGCGTTCTGGCTGGCCGGGGTGCTGCTCTTCCTGGCCTGGAACGCCGGCACCGCGCTCGGCGTGCTCGCCGGTGGCGCGGTCGGCGACCCGGCCGCCCTGGGGCTCGACGCCGCCTTCCCGGCCGGGCTGGCCGCCCTGCTGCTGCCCAGCCTGCGCGACCGGGAGACCCGCCGGGTGGCACTCACCGGTGCCGGCCTGGCCGTGCTGGCGACCCCGCTGCTGCCGGCCGGGCTGCCGGTGCTGCTCGCGCTCGCCGCGCTGGTACCGCTCCTGCTGCGCCGCCACCGCCCGCCCACCACTCCGACCGGCCCCGATCCCGCGCCGGGTTCTGACGGTGCCGGGCCGGCCGGGACCGGCGGCGGACCGCACGGCGACAGGGCCGGGCGGGGTGCGCGGGCCGGGGACGTGCCGTGCTGATCGCCGTGATCCTCGCCCTGGCCGCCGGCACCTACGGGTTCCGCGTCGCCGGGGTGCTGCTGCGGGACCGGCTGGACCTGCCCGAGTGGGCCCGCCGGCTGCTGCCGGTCGGCGCCGCCGCGTTGCTGGCCGCGCTCGCCGCCACCGCGGCGCTCACCGAGGCCGGCGGCTTCGCCGGCCTCGCCCGGCCGGCCGGCGTGCTGGTCGGCCTGCTGCTCGCCTGGCGCCGGGCGCCCTTCGTCCTGATCGTGGTCGCGGCGGCGGGAACCACCGCGCTGCTGCGCCTGCTCGGCGTGGCCTGACGACGACATCGGCCTCTCCCCGCCAGGGCGGGGAGAGGCCGGCTCCGGGTCGCCCCGGTCAGACCTGGTCGCCGATGTTGACCCGGGGGGCCGGCGCGCGCATCCGGCGGAACGTGATCGACCGCATGATCGCGTAGAAGTAGAGCGAGCCGAGCTTGACGGTGCTCTTCGGGAAGCGCTCCCGGACCAGCCTCTTGATCTTCCGGGCGATCAGCACCGAGTCGATCAGCACGCCGAGCGCCAGCGCCCCCCAGAGCAGGTTGGACACCAGTCGCACGATCGGCGGCATGGCCTGGTTGGAACCGACGAGCACGATCAGCGCGCCGCCGAAGAACCAGGTGCCGACCGTACGCCGGGAGTCGACCACGTTGCGGGCCAGCAGCCGTTCCGGTCCCCGGTCCCGCGGGCCGCCCTCGCGGCGGAACTCGGCGGCGGCCTCGGCGCGCGCGGCGCGGCGCTGCTCGCGGGCCTCCTGCTTGGTCAGCGGTCGGGCCGGCGCGGTCGGCCGGCGACCGGCGACCGGACGTTTCGGCGTGACCTGCCCGAGTTCCTTCTTGCTGGGCGTGTAGCCCCGGGGGCGGGCGGCGGCGGACTCCTCGTCGGTCGTCACCGTGGTGACGGACTCCTCGACGAGGTCGGCGGACTTGCGGCGAAACAGCGACGGCACGTCGGCAAGGGTAGCCAAGCCCCGGCGTCCGGTGCACATCGCGGTGCGCCGGACGCCGGGGAGGCGGTGCTCAGGGGCGCTCGACGTGCGCGCCGAGGTCGGCCAGCTTGGCCTCGAAGTCCTCGTAGCCCCGGTTGATCAGGTCCACCCCGTAGACCCGGGAGGTGCCCTCGGCGGCCAGCGCCGCGATGAGGTGGCTGAACCCGGCCCGCAGGTCCGGGATGACCAGGTCGGCCGCGTGCAGCTTGCTCGGGCCGGCGATCACCGCGGAGTGCTTGAAGTTGCGCCGGCCGAAGCGGCACGGGGTGCCGCCCAGGCAGTCCCGGTAGACCTGGATGTTGGCGCCCATCGTGTTCAGCGCCTCGGTGTAGCCGAGTCGCTGCTCGTAGACCGTCTCGTGGACGATCGACAGGCCCCGGGCCTGGGTGAGCGCGACCACCAGCGGCTGCTGCCAGTCGGTCATGAAGCCGGGGTGCACGTCGGTCTCCAACGCCACCGCGTTCAGCTCGCCGCCCGGGTGCCAGAACCGGATGCCGCCCTCCTGGCCCGGGCCGCCGCCGCGCGGCGGACGCAGGTCGGTGACCTCGTACTCGCCGCCGACGGAGCGGAAGATGTTCAGGAACGTCATCATGTCGGCCTGCTGGGCGCCCAGCACCTCGACGTGGCCGCGGGTGGCCAGCGCGGCCGCCGCCCAGCTCGCCGCCTCGATCCGGTCCGGGATCGGCCGGTGCATGTAGCCGTGCAGCTTCTTGACGCCCTGGATCTCGATCACCCGGTCGGTGTGCACCTTGATGATCGCGCCCATCTTCTGCAGCACGCAGATGAGGTCGACGATCTCCGGCTCGACGGCCGCGTTGCGCAGCTCGGTGACGCCCTCGGCCATCACCGCGGTGAGCAGCACCTGCTCGGTGGCGCCCACGCTCGGGTACGGCAGCGAGAACTTCGTGCCGTGCAGCCCGTTGGGCGCGGACAGGTGCAGCCCTTCCGGGGTCTTCTCGATGGTGGCGCCGAACTCGCGCAGCGCCTGGAGGTGGAAGTCGATCGGGCGCGGGCCGATGTGGCAGCCGCCCAGGTCGGGGATGAAGGCGTGGCCGAGGCGGTGCAGCAGCGGACCGCAGAACAGGATCGGGATCCGGCTGGACCCGGCGTGCACGTTGATCTGGTCGGTGCTGGCGCTCTCGACGTTCGAGGGGTCGAAGACCAGCTCGCCCTCTTCGTCGCCGTCGCTGACCTTGACCCCGTGCAGGCCCAGCAGCCCGCGGACCACCTCGACGTCGCGGATCCGCGGCACGTCGAACAGCCGGCTGGGTGTGTCACCGAGCAGCGCGGCGACCATCGCCTTGGAGACCAGGTTCTTCGCGCCGCGCACGCGGATCCGCCCTTCCAGCGGAGTGCCTCCGTGTACGACCAGGACGTCATCGGTCAACGCAACCTCCAGCGCGTTGGGTGTTGCCGGGTAAGAGAGGGGGCCCACGAAGTTCATCGCTACCCGGTACGCGGTCACGGGAAAACGGGCCGCGTGTGTCGTCGCCCCGGCAGCATAGCCCTCGGTGACGAAAATGGAATCGGTCACATCACCAATCAGGGAACGAACCGGGGCTACCGGTGCGTTTCCGTGCCAGGACGGTCACCGATGGTGATCAGGTCCCGGGAAGCGCGAGCATCTGGTCCAGCGCCGTCCGGGCGTGTCGGGCGGTGTCCGGGTCGACGGTGATCCGGTTCACCACCCGGCCGGCGACGAGTTCCTCCAACGCCCACACCAGGTGCGGCAGATCGATCCGGTTCATCGTGGAGCAGTAGCAGACCGCCCGGTCCAGGAACATGATCTGCTTGTCCGGGTGGGCCAGCGCCAGCCGGCGGACCAGGTTCAGCTCGGTGCCCACCGCCCACGCCGACCCGGCCGGGGCCGCCTCGATGGCCTTGATGATGAACTCGGTCGAGCCCACCAGGTCGGCGGCGGTGACCACCTCGTGCCGGCACTCCGGGTGCACCAGCACGTTCACCCCCGGCACCCGCGACCGCACGTCGTGCACGCTGTCCAGCGTGAAGCGGCCGTGCACCGAGCAGTGCCCCCGCCACAGGATCATCTTCGCGTCGCGTACCTGCTCCGCGGTGAGCCCGCCATGGGGCTTGTGCGGGTCGTAGAGCACGCAGTCGTCCAGCGAGAAGCCCATCTCCAGCACCGCCGTATTGCGGCCCAGGTGCTGGTCGGGCAGGAACAGCACCCGGCGGCCCTGCTCGAACGCCCAGTCCAGCGCCCGCCTGGCGTTCGACGAGGTGCAGACCACACCGCCGTGCCGGCCGACGAAACCCTTGATGTCGGCCGAGGAGTTCATGTACGTCACCGGGACCGTCTCGGCGGCCACTCCCAGGTCGGTCAGCGCGTCCCAGGCCGCCTCGACCTGCGACAGCACCGCCATGTCCGCCATCGAACAGCCGGCGGCCAGATCCGGCAGGATCACCTTCTGCGCGTCCGAGGTGAGGATGTCGGCGCTCTCCGCCATGAAGTGCACGCCGCAGAAGACGATGTACTCCGCGTCCGGGCGGGCCGCCGCCTCCCGGGCCAGCTTGAACGAGTCACCCGTCACGTCGGCGAACTGGATCACCTCGTCGCGCTGGTAGTGGTGCCCCAGCACGAACACCCGGGTGCCGAGCGCGGCCTTCGCCGCGGCGGCGCGAGCCACCAGGTCGGGATCGCTGGGCGCCGGGAGATCACCCGGACACTCCACGCCACGCTCGGTGGCGGGGTCGCTGCCGCGGCCGAGAAGCAGCAGCGCAGTGGCGGTGTTGGAGGGCTCAACCCAGGTCGACGTCACGCTCCCATGGTCCCACAGCGCGCCCGCCGCGCATCGATCGCCGATGTGGCCTGCCACACTGCTTCCCATGCGCGTGCTGCTCTGCCCCGACAAGTTCGCCGGCACGCTGTCCGCCCTCGAGGTGGCCGCCGCGGTGGCCGAGGGTTGGCGCGAGGTCGCACCCGGTGACGAACTGCTGGTCCGGCCGCTGGCCGACGGCGGTCCCGGGTTCGTCCCCGTGCTCGCCGAGGCGCTCGGCGGGCGCCTGCTGCCGGTGCCCACGGTCGATCCGCTGGGCCGCCCCGCCGCCGGTGAGATCCTGCTCACCGACGACGGGGTGGCCTACCTGGAGAGCGCCCAGGCGTGCGGGCTGCACCTGCTGTCCGCCGCCGAGCGGGACCCGAAGGCCACCACCTCGTACGGGCTGGGGCTGCTGATCGCCGCCGCGGTCGAGGCGGGCGCGCGGACCGTGGTGGTGGGGCTGGGCGGCTCCGCCACCAACGACGGGGGCGCCGGGATGCTCGTCCCCCTCGGCGTCACCCCGCTGGACGGCGGCGGCCGGGCACTGCCGTACGGCGGGGCGGCCCTGGCCGCGGTGGCCGCGCTCGACGGCGTGCCACGACTGCGCGGCGCGACGCTTGTCGCCGCCACCGACGTGGACAACCCGCTGCTCGGGCTGCACGGCGCGAGCAGCGTGTTCGGCCCGCAGAAGGGCGCCACCCGGGCCGACGTGCTGCTGCTCGACGCCGCGCTGCAACGCTGGGCCGAGGTGCTGACCGAAGGGCTGCCCGGCTGCCCGCCCGGGCTGGGCGTACTGCCCGGCGGTGGCGCGGCCGGTGGCCTCGGCGCGGCCGTGCTGGCGCTGGGCGGCCGGTGCGAGTCCGGTATCGGACTGGTCACCCGCGCGGTGCGGCTGGACGCCGCGCTGGACGCCGCCGACCTGGTGGTCACCGGGGAGGGTTCGTTCGACCACCAGTCGCTGCGCGGCAAGGTGGTGGCCGGGGTGGCCGGCGCCGCCCGCGACCGCGGGGTGCCCTGCGTGGTGCTGGCGGGACGGGTGAGCACCGGGCGGCGGGAGGCCGCCGCCGCGGGCGTGACCGAGACGCACAGCCTGGTCGAACACTTCGGCGGCGAGCAGCGCGGGGGAGTGGACGCGGCGATGACCCGTCCGGCGCAGGGACTGCGGGCGCTCGGCGCCCGCCTCGCCGGCCAGTGGAGCCGCTGAACCCCCGGCTGTTCACGCCGCCGGGTGACCACGCCGGCAGCGGCGTACGATCGGAGGACGGACCACACCGGGAATCACTGGCGGACGTGCGGCGTTGGCCAGGACGTCCGGACCTCATACCGCGCAGGGAGACTTCCACGTGACCACGCCAGCGCAGACCGAGTCGACCGAGGCCAAGGAGGCCCCCAGCACCGTCGTCCTCACCGACGTCGCGGCGCAGAAGGTCAAGGCCCTGATCGAGCAGGAGGGCCGCGACGACCTGCGGCTCCGGGTCGCCGTGCAGCCGGGCGGCTGCTCCGGCCTGCGGTACCAGTTGTTCTTCGACGAGCGCTCGCTCGACGGCGACGTCGTGACCGACTACGACGGTGTCGAGGTCGTCGTCGACCGGATGAGCGCCCCCTACCTGACCGGCGCCACCATCGACTTCGCCGACCGGATCGACGCCCAGGGCTTCACCATCGACAACCCGAACGCCGGCAGCTCCTGCGCCTGCGGCGACTCGTTCAGCTGAGTCTGCGGGCCGACCGCAACCGGCGGGCCACCCCGGAAGGGGAGGCCCGCCGGTTCGTCGTACCCGTGCGGCGGCGCCCCCGGTCGCCCGGTGGTCCGAGCGGCCTGTCCGCCCAGCGGGACCGGTAGGCTGACCGCGCCGTGCTTCCGACCACGAGGGTTGACATGAAGATCGCCGTGACCGGCTCGATCGCGACCGACCACCTGATGAGCTTCCCCGGCCGGTTCGCCGACCAGCTCATCGCCGACCAGCTCGACAAGGTCTCGCTTTCCTTCCTCGTCGACGAGCTGGTGCTGCGGCGCGGCGGCACCGCTGCCAACATCGCCTTCGGCATGGCCCAGCTCGGGCTGCGCCCGGTGCTGCTCGGCGCGGTCGGCGCGGACTTCGCCGACTACCGCTCCTGGCTGGAACGCCACGGCGTCGACTGCGACTCGGTGCACGTCAGCGAGGTCGCGCACACCGCGCGCTTCGTCTGCACCACCGACACCGACATGTGCCAGATCGCCTCTTTCTACGCCGGTGCGATGAGCGAGGCTCGCAACATCGAGCTGCACCCGGTGGCGCAGCGTCTCGGCGGGCTGGACCTGGTCCTGGTCAGCGCCAACGACCCGGCCGCGATGACCCGCCACTCCGCCGAGTGCCGGGACCGGGGGTACGCCTTCGTCGCCGACCCGTCCCAGCAGCTCGCCCGGATGGACGGCGAGGACGTGCTCGGCCTGATCGAGGGCGCCGAGTACCTGATGACCAACGAGTACGAGAAGTCGCTGCTGCAGAGCAAAGCCGGCCTGAGCGACGAGCAACTGCTGGACCGGGTGAAGGTGCGGGTCACCACGCTGGGCAAGCAGGGGGTGGAGATCGCCGGCCGGGACACCGGCGTCATCCGGGTGCCGATCGCGCGGGAGATCCAGGCGGCCGACCCGACAGGTGTCGGCGACGGCTTCCGGGCCGGTTTCTTCGCCGCCCTCGACTGGGGTGTCGGCCTGGAGCGCGCCGCGCAGGTGGGCTGCCTGCTGGCCACGCTGGTGCTGGAGAACTTCGGCGGCCAGGAGTACACGGTCCGCCGGGACCTGTTCGTGAAGCGACTCGCCGAGTCGTACGGTGACGCGGCCGCTGAGGACGTCCGGCCGCACCTGCTGTGAGCGGGCCGGCCGGTCGGGTGGACCCGGAGGCGGTCCGCCCCGGCTCCGGCTCACCGGTGCTGGTCGCCTTCGCCGGTCTGCCCGGCGTGGGCAAGACCACCCTGGCCACCCGGGTCGGCATCGCCCTGCACGCACCCGTCCTGCCGGTCGACCCGGTCGAGCGGGCGCTGCACCGCTACGGCCTCACCGGTGACGTGCCGGGCATGGCCGCGTACGGCGCGGTCGCCGGGCTGGCCGAGGTGCAGCTCGGTCTCGGGTTGAGCGTGGTGGTCGACGCGGTCAACCCGGTCGCCGGCGCCCGCGGCCTCTGGCACGACGTGGCCGAACGGGCCGGGGTGCCGCTGCGGGTGATCGAGGTGCACTGCGGCGACGAGGCGGAACACCGGCGTCGGGTCGAGGCCCGGCCGCCCGAGGAGCACGGCACCTGGGAGCAGACGCTGCGCCGCCGCGCGGAGTACGAGCCACTGATCGGCCCGCGCCTGGTGGTCGACACCGCCGTGGCCACCGATCCCCTCCCCGGCATCCTCGCCTACCTGCGCTGAGCGCCGCTGTTAAGAAGGGGCCCTTCCTCTACCGCAGGCGTTAGGAAGGGGCCCTTCCTTGCACCCGGACGTCGTAGGCGGGGCCCGGGTGCGCGGTGAGGAACTCGTGGCCGCGCATCCGGCACCACGCCGGGATGTCCACCGCCGCCGCCGGGTCGTCGGCGAGCACCCGCACCACCGTGCCGGCCGGCAGGCCGGGCACCAGCCGGGCGAGATTGATCACCGGTAGCGGGCAGCGCTGCCCGCGACAGTCCAGCACCTCGTCCGGTTCGCTCACAGGCCCGTCACCCCCGCCTGCGCCCGCAGATCGGCGACGATTCCCGGCAGCTCGGCCAGGAACCGGTCCACGTCCGCCGCGGTGGTCTCCCGGTGCAGCGACACCCGCACGTTGCCGTGCGACAGCACCCCCATCGCCTCCAGCACGTGCGACGGGCGCACCGTCGACGAGGTGCAGGACGAGCCGGAGGACACCGCGAACCCGCGCCGGTCCAGCGCGTGCAGCAGCGCCTCCCCGTCCACGTACAGGCAGGAGAACGTCACCAGGTGGGGCAGCCGGTCCACCGGGTCGCCGACCACCTCCACATCCGGCACCTCCGCCGCCACCCGGGCCCGGATGCGGTCCACCAGCGGCCCCAGCCGGGCCGCCTCGACCGCCGCGTCGGCCGCCGCCGCGCGCAGGCTCGCCGCCGCCGCGACCACCGCCGGCAGGTTCACCACCCCCGGGGTACGCCCCGACTCCCGTTCGTCGGGCGGGTACGGCGACTCCCACCGGGTGCCCTTGCGCACCACCAGCAGCCCCACGCCGGGCGGCCCGCCCCACTTGTGCGCGCTGGCGCTCAGCACCGACCAGCCCGACGGCAGCGGCACCCGGCCGGCCAGTTGCGCCGCGTCCACGTACAGCGGCACGCCCGCCTCGGCGCACAGTTCCGCCGCCGCCGGCACCGGCTGCGCGGTGCCCACCTCGTGACTGGCCCCGATCAGCGCGGCCAGGGCCACGCCGGGCCCGGCCACCGCCGCCGCCCAGGCGTCCAGGTCCAGCCGGCCCAGCCGGTCCACAGGTACGGACACCGCCGCGCCGCCGCCCGCGGTGTGCCGCTGCGCGGCGTGCAGCACCGCCGAGTGCTCGATCGCCGAGTGCACAAGTGCCGCCCCGGCCCGCCGCCGCCCGGCCAGGCCACCAAGCACCGCGGCGTGCGCTGCCGCCGTACCGCTGGGGGTGAAGGACAGTTCGTCGGCGCGGACGCCGAGCGTCTGCGCGGCGGCCTCCCGGGCGGCGTCGAGGAGTTGGCGGGCCCGGCGGGCCGACGCGTAGAGCCGGGCCGGGTCGGCCCAGCCGTCGTCCAGGGCGGCCAGCATCGCCTGCCGCGCGACCGGATGCAGCGGAGCGGCGGTGGCCGCGTCCAGGTAGACCGGGGAGACGCTCATGACGCCCCACGTTATCGTCCGGTTACGTCCAAGATCCCCCCGATAGGGGTGCAGGACGACCCCACCACGGCCAGGTCCGCCATGGTCGAGTAATCTGCGACCGTCGGTGACGCCTTTGCCGTCGGTTCAGGGAGAACAACCGCCGCGGCGCGCTAGGGAGGCAGGACCAGGTGGTCGCAAGGAGTTCGGAGGTACGGCCGTCGGCCGTACGGCACAGCGCTTCCCCAGGGGTCGGTGGACGCCGGCGGCGTGGTGCTGGTCGAGTCGCCGGGCTCGGTCTCGGCGGGGCGGCGCTGCTGGTTCTGCTCACCGGTTGTGACGTTGGCAAGGCGTTCGGCGGGTTCGGCTGGCCGCAGGGGGGCATCACCCCCGAGGCGAACCAGATGTACGACCTGTGGATCGCGTCCTGCATCGCGGCGCTCGCCGTCGGCGTGTTCGTCTGGGGCCTGATCTTCTGGTGCGTGGTCCGCTACCGCAAGCGCGGCAACGAGCTGCCGGTGCAGACCCGTTACAACCTGCCGATGGAGTTCCTCTACACCATCGCGCCGATCCTCGTGGTCTCCGTGCTCTTCTACTACACGGCGGTCGTGCAGACCGACGTGAACAAGCAGTCGAAGAACCCGGACGTCACCGTCGAGGTCGTGGCGTTCAAGTGGAACTGGCAGTTCAACTACCGCGACGGCCAGGGGCCCGAGGCCAACACCGTCGCCTCGGTGCTGGGCACCAGCGAGGTCATCCCGGTGCTGGTGCTGCCCAGCGGCCGCTCGGTCCGCTTCGAGGAGCACAGCCGCGACGTCATCCACTCGTTCTGGGTGCCGGAGCTGCTGTTCAAGCGGGACGTCATGCCCGGCAACGTGCGCAACAGCTTCGAGGTCTCCAGCATCGACCAGGAGGGCGCGTTCGTCGGCCGCTGCGCCGAGCTGTGCGGCAGCTACCACGCCTTCATGAACTTCGAGATGCGGGTGGTCTCGCCGGAGAAGTACGAGCAGTTCCTGGCGGCGAAGAAGGCCGGCAAGTCGACCCAGGAGGCGCTCGGCGAGATCGGTGAGCCCGAGTACGCCACCGAGACGAAGCCGTTCGACACCCGGCGGGACGGCGCCAACTTCAACCCGTCCGACGCGGGAAGCTGAGGGGTTCGGCATGAAGACCGAGTGGAAGATCTTCCTGACCATCGCCACGTTCCTCCTCGGCGCGACCATCCTCTACGGCGCGTGGACGTACGCCGACAGCGACGGTCACGTCGAGTGGATCGGCACCGTGGCGCTGCTGCTGTCGTTCCTGCTCTGCGCCATGTGCGGCGGCTTCTTCTGGTTCGTCTCCCGGCGTATCGACCTGCGCCCGGAGGACCGGCCGGACGGCGAGATCGCCGACGGCGCCGGTGAGGTCGGGTTCTTCAGCCCCGGCAGCTACTGGCCGTTCGGTCTGGCGATGGCCGCGGCCCTCGCCGGCCTGGGACTGGTGTTCTGGCAGTTCTGGCTGCTCGGCCTGGGCCTGGTGGCGGTGATCCTGGCCGCCTGCGGGCTGCTGTTCGAGTACTACTCGGGCACCCGCCGCACCGCCGAGCACTGACCCGACCCCTTCTCGCAGTCAGGCCCGCGCCCCCCCAGGGGCGCGGGCCTGACTGCTTCCCGTCCGCCCTCGCCTTGGCGAGCAACGCGTTCGGGTCGGTTCCGCGGGCCGTCGAGTGGGGGTCAGGCCGCCCGGGGGTGGGACGTGCGGGGGGTGCGGCGGCCGGACAGGCGCGTCGGGTGGAAGGCGAACGTGGCGATCACCACGGCCGTGCCGCAGCCGGTGCAGACCAGCTCGGGGCAGTCGGCGTCGTGCCCGTCGCCGCAGGGCGGCGCCTCGAACAGCACGACGCCCTCGCACGTGTCGCAGTGCAGCTCGCGGTTCGACACGGGTGTCTCCTCTCGCTCCGGTGCCGGCCGCGGCGGGAAGCGCCGGGCGGCCGGACCAAAGACCGAAAACGGAAAATAACTCCCGTGTAGTTTGGCACGCGGGTACGACAACAAGCCGGGTGGGACTCCGCGTCAGGCGGAGCGCGCCACCTCCAGCCAGCGCTCCAGAGCGGCGGCGGCGGAACCGGAGTCGACCGACTCGGCCGCCCGGTCCAGGTTGGCCCGCACCGCCTCGTGCAGGTCCCCGTCCAGCGGGCCCTGGGTGGCCAGCGCCACCGCGGCGTTGACGAGCACCGCGTCCCGCACCGGGCCGGTCTCGCCGGCGAGCAGCCGGCGCACCACGTCGGCGTTGTGGACGGCGTCTCCGCCGCGCAGGTCGGCCAGGGTGGCCCGGGGGACCCCCAGGTCCGCGGCGTCCAGCAGCGCCTCCCTGACGGTGCCCTGCTGCGCCACCCACACCCGGGTGGGTGCGCCGGTGCTGACCTCGTCCAGGCCGTCCTCGCCGCGTACCACGATCACCGAGTCGCCCCGGCCCGCGAACACGGCGGCCATCACCGGCGCCATCCGCCTGTCGAAGCAGCCCACCGCGCCCGCGCGGGGCCGCGCCGGGTTGGTCAGCGGGCCGAGGAAGTTGAAGGCGGTGGGTACGCCGATCTCCCGCCGGACCGGCCCGGTGTGGCGCATACCCGGGTGGAACCGGGCGGCGAAGCAGAAACCGATGCCGGCCTCGGTCACGCACCGGGCCACCTGTTCGGGCCCCAGGTCGAGCGGCACGCCGAGCTGCTCCAGCACGTCCGCCGTGCCGCAGGAGGAGGAGGCGGCCCGGTTGCCGTGCTTGACCACGCGCACCCCGGCCCCGGCGACCACCAGTGCCGCCATGGTGGAGATGTTCACGGTGTGGGCGAGGTCGCCGCCGGTGCCGACCACGTCCAGCGCGGTGGCCCGGACGTCCTCGGGCAGCCGCACCGGCACCGCGCGGGTCAGCATGGTCTCCACCAGCCCGCCCAGTTCGGCGGGCGTCTCGCCCTTGCTGCGCAGCGCCACGGCGAAGCCGGCGATCTGCGCCGGGCTGGCCGAGCCGGCCATGATCTCGCCCATCGCCCAGGCGGTGTCGGCGGTGGGGAGTTCCTCGCCGCGCAGCAGCGCGTTGAGCAGAAGCGGCCAGGTCCGTTCGCCCACGGCGGGCCTCCCGAGCGGCGTGAGGAAAGCGGTTGGGGGGGGTGCGCCACGGCCGCGTCGCCGCGGCGCGGGTGTGCGCGGGGGTCAGGCCGCGGCGCGGGTGTTGCGCAGCAGCTCGGCCACGGTGCTGCCGGCGACCACCGGGTCCAGCGGGTGGGTGAGCGTGGCGTCGACCTCGGCGTACGCGGCCAGCCAGCGGTCGGCCGCCCGGGCCAGCACCACGCAGGTCGGCGGCGAGTCGTCCCGGTCGTCCTTGACCTGGCGGGCGATGCCGATGCCGCCGCCGGGGCTCGCCTCGCCGTCGAGCAGGAGCAGGTCGATCTCGTAGTCGTCGACCAGCCGGATGCAGCCGGCGTAGTCGTCGGCCTCGACGAACTCGATCTCGATGCCGGGGGCCGGTCGGGTGCCGACGGCGAGCCGCATCCGGTCCCGGATCTTCGGGTCGTCGCTGTAGAGCAGGACGGTGCAAAGACGATCGCTCATCGTGACGTGGCTCCCCTTCGTAGCTGCCCGCTGATCGTAGCGGGCGTCACATCCGGCCCGGTCACCTGTCCGGGCGTGCCCGGGACGTACCCCGGGCAAAGCTTCAGACGCTCGCCTCCGCGGCCCGCTGGCGGGCCTCCTGCCGGTCCAGCTCACGGTCCAGCCGGCGGGCCTCCCGCTCGGACTGCTTGACCCACTGGACGACCAGCACGGCCAGCATGGTGATGCTGACGAACTCGCCGCCGGCCCAGAGGATGCCACCGGCGACCACCTGGTCGTTCCAGGGGTCGGACCAGGACAGGTTCAGCGACTGGTACCAGTCGCCGCCGAGCAGGGTGGTGCTCTGCATGATGGTGAGCCCGAGCACGGTGTGGAACGGCACCGAGAGCAGCATGAGCAGCGCCCGCGCCGGGTACGGCCAGCGGCCGGGCAGCGGGTCCAGGCCGAGCAGCGGCCAGAAGAACACGCAGCCGGTGGCGATGAAGTGCGCGTGCACCAGCTCGTGCGCCAGTTCGTTGCGCAGGGTGACCTCGTAGAGGTCGGTGAAGTAGAGCGCGAACGGGTTCACCACGAAGATGGCGAACGCCACCAGGGGGAAGCTGTAGATCCGGATCACCCGGCTGTGCACGATCGCGAGCAGCCGCTTGCGCGGGCGTACCGGCAGCGTGCGCAGCGCCAGCGTCACCGGGGCGCCGAGCGCCAGGAAGATCGGCGCGATCATCGACAACACCATGTGCTGCACCATGTGCACCGAGATCAGCGCGGTGTCGTACGCGCCGAGGCCGCTGACCGTGACCGCCGCGATGCCGCCGAGGCCGGGGCCGAGGAACGCCACGGTGCGGATGACCGGCCAGCGGTCGCCGCGCAGCCGCAGCCGGTGCACCCCGTAGAGGTAGAGGCCGGCGGCCAGCACGATGCCCAGCATGAGCCAGCTGTCCAGCCGGGTCTCGGTGAACACCCGAGCGACGGTGAACGGCGGTGGGGCGCCCTCGCCCCCCGCGGCCAGAGTCGCCGGAACGACCGAGGCGACGGCGCGGATCTGATCGACGTGCAGCACGCTTTTCAGGGTAGGTCAGACGAAGCGGACCACCACGATCGGGCCACGGAAGGGCCAGGTTTGCCACCCCGCTGATCGTCGGTCCCGGTCAGGGGCAATAATGACCGCGTGACTGCGGCCCCAGCCATTGACAAGAGCCGGATCCACTCCCTGACCCGACCCAACATGGTCAGCGTCGGGACGATCGTGTGGCTCTCCAGCGAACTCATGTTCTTCGCGGCGCTGTTCGCGATGTACTTCTCCATCCGCGCCGCCGCGCCGGAGCAGTGGGAGAAGCACACCGAGGTGCTGAACATCCCGTACGCGACCACGTTCACGGTGATCCTGGTGCTCTCCTCGATCACCTGTCAGATCGGCGTGTTCGCGGCCGAGCGTGGCGACGTCCACGCCCTGCGTCGGTGGTTCACGATCACCTTCATCATGGGTCTGATCTTCGTGCTCGGTCAGCTGAACGAGTACCGGACCCTGGTGCACGAGGGTGTGAAGATCAACGAAGACGGTTACGGGTCGGTGTTCTACCTCACGACCGGCTTCCACGGTCTGCACGTGACGGGCGGTCTGATCGCCTTCATCATCTTCATGATCCGCACCACCATGGGCCGGTTCACCCCGGCCCAGGCGACCTCGGCGATCGTCGTGTCCTACTACTGGCACTTCGTCGACGTCGTGTGGATCGGGCTCTACGGCATGATCTACTGGCTCCAGTGATCTTGGCGCGTCACGAACCGCGCCGCTGCTCCGTCCCCTGAGACAAGGTCCAACCGGTTAAGGACACAGGTCATGACTTCTGACAACGACCGCCGACGCGGTCTGCTCGCGCGGCTGCGCGGGCGGCCCGCAGCGCGCAGCAGGGGCCGCCGCCGGCTGGGTGCCGCGGTCCGGCTGTTCGCCGCGCTGATGCTGGCCGGCGGTGCCTACACCGTCTTCGCCCCCGGGGTGCAGGCGCAGGACAACCCGCCGTTGACGGCCGCCGGCAACGAGGGCAAGGCGCTGTTCGACGTGAGCTGTGTGACCTGCCACGGTCGCAACGCCCAGGGCGTCGAGGGCCGGGGCCCCAGCCTGATCGGTGTCGGCGGGGCCTCGGTGGAGTTCCAGGTCAGCAGCGGTCGCATGCCGATGGCCCGGCAGGAGGCCCAGGCCATGCGCAAGCCGCCGCAGTTCACCGACGAGCAGGTGCGCCAGCTCGCGCAGTACGTCCAGGAGCTCGGCGGTGGCCCGGAGGTGCCCAACGGCGACCTTCGTGAGGGCGCCAACCTGTCCACCGGCGGCGAGCTGTTCCGGATCAACTGCTCCCAGTGCCACGCCTTCGGCGGTGGCGGCGGCGCGCTGTCCTCCGGCAAGTACGCCCCGAGCCTGGCCCCGGCCAGCGACCGGCAGATCTACGCCGCCATGCTGAGCGGCCCGCAGAACATGCCGGTGTTCGGCGACAACCAGATCACCCCGCAGGAGAAGGCGGACATCATCGCCTACATCCAGGAGACGCTGAAGCACGACGGTGACCCGGGCGGCTTCAACCTGGGCCGGTACGGCCCGTCGACCGAGGGTCTGGCGATCTTCCTGGTCGGCATCGTGGCACTGGTCTTCGCGAGCCTGTGGATTGCGGGCAAGTCGTGACCGGGCGGATCAATGGTTCGAGCGCTGTGACGTCGGCACCCGACGCCACCCGTAGCGAGGTGACGGCATGAGCACCCACACCGAGCACCAGGCCCAGCCGGGCCGGGAGCCGGTCGACGTGAACGATCCCGGGCTCTCCCGGTTCGACGTCGTCCAGGAAGGCGCCCGGCGCGACGACATCGAGATCGTTCACTACGAGCCACAGGTGGTCCCGGGCAGCAAGGCCGAGCGCCGGCTGACCCGTACCGTCGCGCTGATGTTCCTGCTGACCGGCGCCGCCGCCACCGCCTTCCTGGTGATCTTCATCTGGTGGCCGTGGCAGTGGGAGCCGGGTCGCGGCGGCGACAAGCTCTACACCCCACTGCTCGGCCTGACCCTGGGCCTGGCGCTGCTGGGCATCGGCTTCGGCATCCTGACCTGGGGCAAGAAGCTGCTGCCCAAGGAGGTCTCGGTCCAGGGCCGGCACGACCAGGTCGACAACCCGGAAGACCGCAAGGTCACCGGTCAGACCATGCTCTACCTGGCCGACGAGCTGGGTGTGAAGCGTCGTCCGCTGCTGGGCATCTCGCTGCTGGCCGGTCTCGCGCCGGTCGGCGCGGTGGCCGCGGCGCCGCTGATCGGCGGTCTGATCGAGCAGCCGCACAAGAACAACCAGATGTTCACCACCGGCTTCCAGCCGGGCGAGGGCGGCGAGAAGATCCGGCTGATCCGCGAGGACGGCCGACCCATCCGCCCGGCGGACGTCAGCGTCGGCGGCCAGCTCACCGTGTTCCCCGGCATCGACGGCGGCGTCAGCAACCTGCACGCCGACTCGCCCACCCTGCTGATCCACCTGCGCGAGGACGACGCGGAGAAGTCGCGGGAGGCGAACGCCCGTAAGGGGCACGGCGACTACATGTGGGGCAACTTCGTCGCATACTCCAAGATCTGCACGCACGCCGGCTGCCCGGCGAGCCTCTACGAGCAGCAGACCAACCGTCTGCTCTGCCCCTGCCACCAGTCCCAGTTCCTCATCACCGACAACGCCAAGCCGATCTTCGGCCCGGCGAACCGGCCGCTGCCGCAGCTGCCGATCGAGGTGGACGGGGAAGGCTTCTTCGTGGCGAAGTCCGACTACACCGAGACCATCGGTCCCGACTTCTGGGAGCGGCCATGAAGCGCCGAAAGTTTGATGCGGCCGCGCTGCCGGCCAAGAGCGCGCGGGCGGTGGACGACCGCTTCCAGGTGGCCACGCCCCTGCGCAAGCTGCTGAACAAGGTCTTCCCCGACCACTGGTCGTTCCTGCTCGGTGAGATCGCGCTCTTCTCGTTCATCGTCCTGCTGCTGACCGGCGTCTTCCTGACGTTCTTCTTCGAGCCGGCGATGACCGAGGTCATCTACAACGGCAGCTACGCCCCGCTGCGGGGCACCCCGATGTCGGCCGCCTACGCCTCCAGCCTGGACATCTCGTTCGATGTCCGCGGTGGTCTGATCATGCGGCAGATGCACCACTGGTCGGCGCTGCTGTTCATGGCCGCGATCGTCGTGCACATGCTGCGGGTCTTCTTCACCGGCGCGTTCCGCAAGCCGCGGGAAACCAACTGGATCATCGGTTCGCTGCTGTTCTGGGTCGGCTTCCTCGCCGGCTTCACCGGCTACTCGCTGCCGGACGACGGCCTGTCCGGCACCGGCCTGCGGATCGCCTCCGCGATCATCCTGTCGATCCCGGTGATCGGCTCGTGGGTCAGTTCGTCGATCTTCGGCGGGGAGTTCCCCGGCACCATCATCATCAGCCGCTTCTTCATCGCCCACGTGCTGCTCGTCCCGGGCCTGCTGGTGGCGCTGATCAGCGTGCACCTGGGCCTGGTGTTCAAGCAGAAGCACACCCAGTGGCCCGGCCCCGGCCGGACCAACGACAACGTGGTCGGCGAGCGGATGTTCCCGCGCTACGCGCTCAAGCAGGGCGGCTTCTTCATGGTCGTCTTCGGCGTCATCGCGCTGATGGGCGGTCTGTTCCAGATCAACCCGATCTGGCTGTTCGGCCCGTACGAGGCGTGGGTGGTCTCCGCGGCCAGCCAGCCCGACTGGTACGTCATGTTCCTCGACGGCTCGACCCGACTCATGCCGGGTTGGGAGATCAGCATCCCGATCGGCGACGGGTACGTCATCCCACCGCTGTTCTGGCCGACGGTCGTGCTCCCGGGCATCCTGGTGGGCCTGTCGACGATGTACCCGTTCCTGGAGGCGCGTCGCCTCAAGGACCACAAGCACCACAACCTGCTCCAGCGGCCCCGGGACGTGCCGGCGCGCACCGCGGTGGGCGCCATGGCGCTGGCCTTCTACATCGTGCTGACGCTCTCCGGCGCCAACGACGTCATCGCCGACAAGTTCCAGATCAGCCTGAACGCGATGACCTGGGGTGGCCGGATCGGCCTGCTGATCCTCCCGCCGATCGCGTACTACCTCACGTACCGGATCTGCCTGGGTCTGCAGCAGCACGACCGGGAGGTGCTGGCCCACGGCGTGGAGACCGGCATCATCAAGCGGCTGCCCGACGGCCGGTTCGTCGAGATCCACCAGCCGCTCACCTCGGCCGAGGGACACGACGGCCACCCGCCGGCGCTCGACTACGTCGGCTGGGTCGTGCCGAAGAAGATGAACCGGCTCGGGGCTCTCGGCCCGGCGATCCGGGGCTTCTTCTACCCGATCGAGAAGCCGGTCGAGGCGCCGGTCTCGCCGGGGCACCCGCCGGTCGAGGGCCGCGAGGAGCGGGAGGAGATCGGCAGCGGCGGTAGCCGTCGCTGACGCATTCCGTACGACTGACCGTGGCGCCCCGCGGCTGAACCCGCCGGGGGCCCCTGCCGCGGGGGGGGGCCCCGCCCTCCCCCGGCCCACCCCGGCCCCCCCCCACGGCCGGGGGGGACCGGCGGCAATAAC
>NZ_JBNCKZ010000019.1:56949-90299 GCF_049841795.1 Micromonospora sp. DT31
CCGCCCCCCCGCGCCCCCCCGCCCCCCCCCCCCCCCCCCCCGCCCCCCCCCCCGGCCGGGGCGGGCGGCCCCCCCCCACCCCCGCACTCCCCGTCACCCCCGACACGGACGGGTGGAATCGCAGGAATAACCCCCGGTCAGCCGGGTAACCGTGCGGTCCGACGTCTCATGGGGGAGGAACGTATGTGGGGAATCAAACGCCTGGGCCTGCTGGCCGCGCTGGTGGTCGTGGGGCTGGCGCCCGCCGCCGCGGCGCAGGCCGCGGCGCAGCCGTCGACGCAGGACACGCAGTACCTGCAGGCGGTGCACCAGGTCAACCTGTTCGAGATCACCTCGGGCAACCTGGCCCAGCAGAAGGGCAAGAACCAGCAGGTCAAGGACCTGGGCAAGATGTTCGTGACGGACCACACCCAACTGGACCAGACGGTGCAGTCGACCGCGCAGCAGCTCAACGTGCAGTTGCCGGCCGATCCGACCGCCGACCAGCAGAAGGTCCTCGACAAGCTGAACAACCTCAGCGGGGCCGAGTTCGACAAGGCGTGGGTGACCGCGCAGTTGGCCGGCCACGTCCAGGCCATCCAGGCCACCCAGACCGAGATCTCGCAGGGCTCGGAGCAGTCGGTGGTGCAGATCGCCCAGGACGCGTTGCCGGTCCTGCAGGCGCACTACGACGCGCTGGTGGCCCTGGCCCAGACGCTCGGGGTCCCGGTGCCGCAGACCAGCGCCAGCGGCACGCCCAGTCCGGGCGGCACCACGTCCCCCGGTGGCACCGAGTCGCCTGCTCCGGGCGGCACCGAGACCGAGGAGCCCGCTCCGGGCACCACGGAAACCCCGGTGCCGAGCCAGAGCTGACGTAACGCACGGCCGACGGTGGCCGGTCCGCCCGGGAGGGTGGGCCGGCCACCGTCGTGCGACGTCAGTCGGCGCTGGCCAACCCGATCGCGAACGCCTCCTCCAGGTCGTGCTGGGAGTAGGCGCGGAACGCGATGTGCGACTCGGTGCCGAGCACACCCGGGACCTTGGAGATGCTGCCGGCGATGACCTGCGCGATCTGCTCGAACTCCCGGACCCGGACCATGGCGATCAGGTCGACATGCCCGGCCACCGAGTAGACCTCGCTGACGCCGGGCAGGTTGGCCAGGGTCTCGGCGACCTCCGGGATGGAGTCGGTGGCGCAGTCGATCAGCACGATCGCGGTGATCACGGGACGTTTCTCCGTTCGTCGGCGACGAGGCCCATGCTAGAGCCCGAAGCGGTCAACGCGCCGCCGGGACGGTCAGGTCGGCGCCGGCCCGGATCACCCCGGACAGTCGTTCACCGGCCCCGACACTCGCCCCCGGCCACACCACGCACCCGTCGACGGTGCCGTCCACCCGCGCCCCCGCGCCGACCACCGAACGGGTCGCCCGGCCGGTGACGGTCGCGGACCGGTCCACCAACCCGTCCGGTCCGGCGGCGTGCAGGTTCGCGGCCAGGTAGTCGCCGGGGGTGCCGGTGTCGTAGAAGGTGCCCCGGTACGGCACCACGGTCAGCGCGCCGGCCGCCTCCGCCGGCCGCCACACCGTCCGGACCAGGTCGCCGAAGGTGGCCGGCAGGTCGCGGACCAGCCGCCACGGCAGCAGCGAGAAACCGACGAAGTGATGGCCGTGGAACGTGCCGGGCGCGGTCGGGTCGTCGGCCGGCTGGCCGAGCAGGCGTACGCTCCGCCCGTCCCAACCGTCCAGCAGCGCCGCCACGTCCACCCCGGGCGGGGCGTACGGGTCGGCCAGGTACGCGTCGGCGTTGCCCACCAGCACGCCCCGCCCGGCGATCCAGTCGCGCAGTCGTCCCACGCCCCCGGCGGTGCCCAGCGGGGAACCCGGCTCGACCGACAGGTGCGCCCGGTCGCCCACCCGCGCCACCACCTGCTCACCCAGGTAGCAGGCGTTGACCGCGACCCGGTCCGGACCGCTCAGGCCCAGCCGGGCCAACCGGGCCAGGGCCCGGTCCAGCAGTGCGACGTTGCCGACCGGGCAGAGCGCCTTGGGCACCCGCGCGGTGAGCGGACGCAGCCGGGTGCCCTCGCCGGCGGCCAACACCACCGCACACACCTCGACCCCCGCGGCGGGGCCGGTCGGGGTCGGTGCGTTCACGCGGCCGGTGGCACGGCCGGCGGGACCTCGCCGGCACGCGGGCCGATGCCGTAGTAGCCGAGCAGGTTGGCGGTGGCGCGGCTGAGCCGGGGCAGGTCGTCGAGCGGGTGGAAGGCGGCCTCGAAGACCTCCGCGCCGTCCACCCTCAACTCGGTGGTCGACGCCGGCACCGCCACCTCGAAGACCACGTCCACCCAGCCCTTGGCGTGCACCACCGCGTTCGGCGTGGCCGGCCGGAGCCGGTCGGGGGACAGCCGGATGCCGGACTCCTCGTACAGTTCGCGGGCCGCGCCGACCACCGGGGCCTCGCCGCGTTGCAGCAGCCCGGCGGGGAGCGTCCAGCTGTAGCCGGGGGGTTGGCGCAGCAGCAGGAGCCGGCCCGCGCCGCCGGCCTCGGCATCCCGGACCAGCGTGACCGCGCCCACGACGTACTTCGGTACGACCAGCCGGACCAGCCGGCGCCGCAGCGGGACCGGAAGCCGGTAGAAGATCTGGTAGCCGAGGGCCCGTCCGGTGGCACGCGCGCGGGGGATCATGCCGTCCAGGCTAGTGGCCGGGCGGCGGGTGCGGGCGAAGCACCTTCACCTACCGCCTGTGGTCGACCAGATCGATCAGTTGCTGCACCACCGTGTCGGGCTCGACCGCGCGGTCGAAGACCGCCACCAGCAGCGTCTCCAGGTCGGGGTAGCCCAGTTCCTCCGACAGCCGCAGCAGCGGCAGGTCACTGGCCAGACCCCGGTTGTGCTTACGCAACGCCAGGCCGACGGAGGCGCGGCCCAGCCGGACCTTGTCGGCGATCGTGATGCCCGGCTCGGTGTGGTCGGCGAACCAGCGGTTGATCTGCATCTGGGCGTGCGGGGACTTGACGAAGGTCAGCCACTCGCGGCGCGGACCGCGCGGTGCCACGTCGGCCTCCAGCGCGCCTTCCGCGTCGCCCTCGGTGAAGATCTCCACCACGTCGCCGTCCTCCAGTTCCGAGGAGAGCGGGGCGAGCCGGCCGTTGATCCGGGCCGCCAGGCAGTGGTCGCCGCGCTCGGCGCCCAACTCGTACGCCAGGTCGACCGGGGTGGCGCCGGCCGGCAGCACCACCTGCCGCCCGTCGGCGACGACCTGGATCTGCGCCTCGGCCAGGTCGCTGCGCAGCGACGCCATGAACTGGGTCGGGTCGACCGTGTCCTGCTCCCAGTCGAGCACCCGGCGCAGCCAGGCCAGCTCGTCCGCCCGGTCGGCGGCCCGGCCCGCGGCGCGGGGGAAACGGTAGTGGGCGGCCACGCCGTACTCGGCGGCGCGGTGCATCCCGGTGGTGCGGATCAGCACCTCGACAGTGCGGTCCTGCGGGCCGCAGACGCTCGTGTGCAGGGACCGGTAGAGGTTGTTTTTGGGGGAGGCGATGAAGTCCTTGAACCGGCCCGGCACCGGCCGCCAGAGCCCGTGCACGGCGCCCAGTGCGGCGTAACAGTCGGTCGCCGGGCCGTCCACCACGATCGTGATGCGGGGCAGGTCGTACGGGGCGGCGTGGTCGCCGGCGACGGTGTCCTTCCAGATCGAGTAGAGGTGCCGGGGTCGGGGTGAGACCTCGGCGTCCACCCGGTCGCGGCGCAACGCGACCCGGGTGCGGGCCACCACGTCGGCCAGGTAGGAGTCCCAGCCCGGCCGGTCGTGCACGAACCGGGCGATCCGGGCATGCTCCTCGGGTCGCAGGTGCAGCAGCACCACGTCGTCCAGTTCGCGCTTGAGCGTCTGGATGCCCAGCCGGTCGCAGAGCGGGACCAGGACCTCCTGGGTCTTGCGGGCGATCCGTTCCCGGGACGCCGCGGAGCGGACCCCGAGGGTACGCATGTTGTGCAGCCGGTCGGCCAGCTTGATCACCAGCACCCGGACGTCCTTGCCGGCCGCCACGATCATCTTGCGCACGGTCTCCGCCTCGGCGGTCTTGCCGTAGAACTCCTTGTCGAACTTGGTCACCCCGTCGACCAGGTGAGCCACCTCGGGGCCGAAGTCCTCCTGGAGCGCCTGGAGCGTGTAGCGGGTGTCCTCCACCGTGTCGTGCAGCAGCGCGGCGACCAGGGTGGTGGTGTCCATGCCCAGGTCGGCGCAGATCTGCGCCACCGCCAGCGGGTGGGTGATGTAGGGCTCGCCGCTCTTGCGGAACTGCCCGCGGTGCATGTTCTCGGCGATCGTGTACGCCCGGCGCAGCACCGAGGCGTCGGCGCTGGCGTGGATGCCGCGGTGGGTCCGAACCAGGGCGGTGACCGGGTCGCCGTCGGCGGCCGGCCAGGTGAGCAGCGAGCGCAGCCGGCGGGTGAGCGGCAGTTCGCCCTGGGTCGGAAGCGCGCCCCCCAGGGCGGCGCCGTGTCCGGCGTCGACGTCCACCTGGGACACCTCCTCACCCCGGCCCTCGGCCACCGGGAAGCCGGCCACCGGGAGCAGGCCCCACGAATCGGGCAGGTCTGCACTCCTTTAACAGACTAAGCGTGTCGACGTGGTCCGATCGGGCAGTTGGTCATGGGCGTTCGGGTGAGAGTTGGTGGGATCCGCCGTTCTCCGCCTTCGTCAACAGGTCACGGAAGCGCCCCGCACCAGCCACCGGGGAGGCCCAACCGGCGGTCGACTCGACCAGCCGGGTCTCCGGCCGCTCCAACCAGGACAGGATGCGCTCGGTCTCCTCGGCGGTCGCGGCCGGCACCGGGCCGTGCCCGGGCAGCACCGTCTCGGCGGTGGCCCGGATCGCGGCGATCGTCGGTCGGGGGTGGACACCGGGCGGGGACACCCCGGCCCCGGCCAGCCGGCCGTGCCGGACCAGGGCCAGCTCCCAGCCACCCCGGGCCGCCGGCCGGGCGGCGGCCAGCTCGGCGATGCCGGTCAGCGCGGCCAGCCGCTGCATGCGTACCGCCGCGCGCAGCACCGCGACCAGCCGGCCGCGGACCACCGCCGCCTCCTCGTAGCGCCGGGCGGCGGAGAGCGCCTCGATCCGGGCCAGCAGGGCGTCGACCACCACGCCGGGGTCGTCGTGGGTGGCGGTGCGAAACGGCGTCGCGGCGCGGTCGGCGTACTCCTCCGGGCTGATCCGGTGCTCGCACGGCGCCGGGCAGCGACCCAGTTCGGCCAGCGCGCACGCCGGGATGGTGGTGCGCCGGGACAGCCGGTGGGTGCATTGACGCAGCGGCACCGCGTCGTGGAACCCGGCGGCGGCCAGTTCGGCGGCCTGCCGTGACCGGAACGGCCCGAGGTAGGCCGTGTCGGTCGGGGCCAGGGCGCGCACGATCGACAACCGGGGGTACGCCTCGTCGGTGAGCTTCAGCCAGACCTGGCGCTCGGGGTACTTCGACCGCCGGTTGTACGGCGGGGCGTGCGCCGCGATCAGCCGCAGCTCGCGGACCTCCGCCTCCAGCGAGTGGGCGCACTCGACCGCCTCGACGCGTTCGGCGGCGGCCAGCATCTCGGAGATCCTGGCCCGCTTCTCCGCCGCGGTGAAGTAGCTGCGCACCCGGGTGGCGATGTCGCCGGAGGTGCCGACATAGAGCGGCCGGTCGTCGGCGGACCGGAAGATGTAGACCCCCGGCACCTTCGGCAGCCCGTCGGCGAGGTGCCGCTTGCGGCGCTGGGTGGGGGTCACCGCGCGGGCGAACTCGATCGCCTCGCCGACCGTGTCGACCCGGTGCCCGCCGAGGCGGCCGATCAGCCCGTGGAGCACGTCGACGGTGGCCTTGGCGTCGTCGAGCGCCCGGTGGGTGGGCTGGGTGGCGGTGCGGAAGTAGGCGGCGAGCGTGCCCAGCTTGCGGTTGGGCACCTCGTCGCGGGTGAGCACCCGGCGGGCCAGCGCGGCGGTGTCCAGCACCCGGGGGTTCGGCCAGTGGTAGCCGTGCCTCGCGCAGGCGGCCTTCAGGAAACCCACGTCGTAGGGGGCGTTGTGGGCGACCAGCACGGCGTCGGTGATGAACTCCAGGAAACTCGGCAGCACCTGCTCGATCGGCGGGGCGGGCAGCAGCATGGCCTGGGTGATCCCGGTGAGCACGGTGATGAACGGCGGGATCGGCACGCCCGGGTTGACGAGCGTGGCGAGCACACCCAGCTCCTCGCCGCCGCGCACCTTCACCGCGCCGATCTCGGTGATCCCGCCGCCGTCCGGCGCGCCGCCTGTGGTCTCCAGGTCGACCACCACGAAGGTGGTCGCGTAGAGCGGCAGCGCCGGGTCGACCCCGGCCCCCACCGCCTGGTCCAGGCCGGTCAGCGACTGCTGGACGTATTCCGCTCGCGTCACCTGCCGGACGGTAGCCGCACCGTCCGACACTCGCGTCACTGCCGTCCCGGCGGGTGCCACGGGGGTAGGATGAGAGATCGGCTCACTCACCGGGCGGTGAGCCCGTTCGGGGTGGGAGACTTGCCTCATGCCCCTCAGCGAGCCGCACCACGACCGCCCCTCCCCGGAGGAGCCGACGGTCGGTGCGCCCGGGGCTGGTGAGGCTCTCGCGGAGCCCGGGGTGGCTGTTCCTGACGCCGACGAGCCTGTCGCGGACGAAGCCGGTGTGCCCGGTTCGGGAGCGGACCGGCCCGATGCGGACCGGCCCGATGCGGACCGGCCCGACGCGGACCGGCCGCCGGTCGTCGAACCCGAGCCGGTCCTTCCCGAGCCGGTCCGGCAGCGCATCGTCACGCTGACCGCCGCGGTGCTGCCCGGCCTGCCCGCCGACGAGGTGCCGGTGCCGCTGCGGCGGGTCGCCAAGTTCGCCCCCAACCGACGCGCCCGACTCGGCGCGTCGGTGATCGCCGCCCAGCTCGCCGCCGACCCGCTGTTCCGGCAGCGGGTCACCACCCGGGTCCTGGCCGACGCCGGTGACCTCGGCGCGGCGGTGGTGGAGGGCACCGCGCCGGCCGCGGCCGACCCGGTCGAGGTGGCCGCGCTCGCCTACCTGTCCCGGCCCCGTGGCTGGCGGGAGCTGATCGAGGCCAGCGGCGAGGCGGTACGCGCCGAGGTCGACAGCGCCGTGGTGGCCGAACTGGTGCGCGAGGCCGAGCAGCGGGCCGGCCGCGCCGAGCACGACCGGGCGGTGGCCCGGGTCGAGGCCGAGAAGCTGCGCGACGAGCTGGCCCGGGTCCGGGAGGAGCTGGGGCAGCTCCGCGAGGAGGCGCGCCAGTTGACCCGTACCCTGCGGGAGACCCAGGCCCGGGAGCGCAAGGCCACCGAGATGCTGGCCACCGAGCGGGGCCGGGCGGCCCGCGCGGCGGCCGACGCGGACGCCGAACTGCGCCGCGCGCGGGCCCGGCTCGCCGAGGCCGAGGCCGCCGCCGGGGTGGCCCGGGCCAGCGCCAAGGAGGCCCGTTCGGTCGACGATGCGCGGCTGTGGCTGCTGCTGGAGACCATCGGGCAGGCGGCCGTGGGACTGCGGCGGGAGCTGGCGCTCGACCCGGTGGACAAGCTGCCCGCCGATTTCGTCGCCGACGCGTTCGCCGACCAGCCGGGCAGCGCGCCGGCCGCCGCGGCGACGCGGGCCCGCGACACCGACGACCCGGTCCGCCTCGACCAGCTCCTCGCCCTGCCCCGGGCGCACCTGGTGGTGGACGGCTACAACGTGACCAAGCGCGGCTTCGGCGAGATGTCGCTGGAGCAGCAGCGCAAGCGGCTGATCACCGGGCTGGGCGGGATCGCCGCGCAGACCGGCGACGAGGTCACCGTCGTCTTCGACGGCGCCGAGCGGATCCACGGCCTGCCCCCGGCGCCGCGCGGTGTGCGGGTGTTGTTCTCCCGCAAGGGGGAGACCGCCGACGAGCTGATCCGCCGGCTGGTCCGCGCCGAGCCCGCCGGGCGGCCGGTGGTGGTGGTGTCCTCCGACCGTGAGGTCGCCGACGGGGTACGCCGCCACGGCGCGTACCCGCTGGGCGCGGACTCCCTGCTGCGGCGCCTGGCCCGGTCCTGACCGCGTTGATCGCGCCACTTCGACGTACTGGTGACTGGTTGATCGTTTTCCTGGTGGGTGCTGCCTCGTTGTCCGGATCTGTCGTACCCGTCGCCTAACCTCCTGGTGACCGACGGTGGTGGCTCCTTCCCCGACCGCCACCGGCGAACGTCAGGAGGCGTTGATGCTCATCGACTGCGACACCTGCGGCATCCGCGGTGCCGGCTGCTCCGGCTGCCTGGTGACGGCACTGTTCGACCCGGACTCCCAAGTGGCCGACCTCGGTCCGGCCGAGCACCGGGCGGTCGAGGTGTTCGCCCGGGCCGGCTTCGACGTGGAGGTGCTGCCCCCGACGCCGGTGCCCGTTCGCCGTTCCCCGCGCCGCCGGGTCGCCTGACGTAGCCCGCCCCGCCCGCCGCCGGCACGGACAGCCGGCGTGCCCGGTGCCGGGCGGGCAATAGGATGAGCGGTCACGGCAGGAGGGGGCGGCATGACGCGGACGGATCGCGACGGCGGGACGGGACGGTGACACCGCGCGGCTGGGCCCTGCTGACCCTGGCCGGTCTGGTGGCCGCGCTGGTGGTGGCGGTGGCGCTGCTGGTCCCGTGGAGCCGCCCGCCGGCCCCGCGCGCCGACCAGCTCGCGGCGCTGCGGGCGCTGCCGGTCGAGCAGGTCGCCCGCGGTCGGGCGTTCCACGGGGCGTTGCGGCCGGCGGCCTGGTCCGCGCTCGCGGTCGGGCTGCTGGTGGCGGTCCTGCTCGGGTTGACCCCGCTCGGCGGGCGCCTGGTCGAACTGGTCGGCCGCCCCTTCGGCGGGCACTGGATCGCCCAGGCCGTGCTCGGCGGGTTGGCCGTCGTGTTCCTGGCCGACCTGCTCACCCTGCCGTTCGCGGCGTGGCGGCGCACCGTGCTGGTGCGCTACGGGCTGAGCACCCAGAGCTGGGGCGGCTGGGCGGTGGACCTGCTCAAGTCGTACGCGGTCAGCGCGGTCCTCGGCGCGCTGGTGCTGCTCGGCTTCTACACCGTGGTCCGCCTCGCCCCGCGCTGGTGGTGGGCGTTCGGCGCGGCCGGCGCGGCGGCGCTGGTGGTGGTGCTGTCGTTCGTGCTGCCGGTGCTCGTCGAGCCGGTGTTCAACCGGTTCACCCCGATGGAGCCGGGCCCGCTGCGCACCGAGCTGACCGCGATGGCCGCCCGGGACGGCGTACCGGTGCGCGACGTGCTGGTCGCCGACGCGTCGCGCCGGACGCGGGCGGTGAACGCCTATGTCTCCGGCCTCGGGCCGACCCGCCGGGTGGTGGTCTACGACACCCTGCTGCGGGAGGCGGAACCCGGGGAGGTGACAAGCGTGGTCGCGCACGAGCTGGGGCACGCCAAGGACCGCGATGTGTGGACCGGCACGCTGCTCGGTGCGCTCGGCGCGGCCGCCGCCGTGGTGGCCCTCTACCTGATCGGCTCGTGGGCTCCGCTGCTGCGGCTGGCCGGCGTCGACTCGATCGCCCAGCCGCGGGCGTTTCCGCTGCTGATCGCGCTGGTCACGGTGGCCGGTCTGCTCGCCACCCCGGCGCAGGCACTGGTGTCGCGGCGGATCGAGGTGCGGGCCGACGCGCACGCGCTGGCGCTCACCGGCGACCCGGCGACCTTCGAGGCGATGCAGCGCCGGCTGGCCGCGGTGAACCTGGCCGACCCCGACCCGCCGCGCTGGGAGTTCCTCTGGTCGGCGACCCATCCGTCCACGGTGGAGCGGATCGCCGCCGCCCGCGCCTACGTCAGGGAGCACGGCCGATGAGCCGCACCTTGCTGATCACCAACGACTTCCCGCCCCGCCCCGGGGGGATCCAGTCCTTCGTGCACAACCTCGCGGTACGCCAGCCGCCCGGCTCGGTGGTGGTCTACGCGTCGAGTTGGCGGGGGGCGGCGAAGTTCGACGCGGACCAGCCGTTCGAGGTGGTGCGCGAGCGCACCCGGGTGCTGCTGCCCACCCCGTTGATCGCCCGGCGGGCGACGCGGCTGGCCCGCGCCTACGACTGCGACACGGTGTGGTTCGGCGCGGCGGCCCCGCTGGGGCTGCTCGCGTCGGGGCTGCGGCGACGGGCCGGGATCCGGCGGGCGGTGGCGCTGACCCACGGCCACGAGGTCGGCTGGGCGGCGTTGCCCGGCGCCCGGTCGGCGCTGCGGCGCATCGGTCGGGGCGTCGACGTGACCACCTACCTGGGTGAGTACACCCGGGTACGGCTGGCCCGCACGTTGGACGGGCTCACCGAGCTGCGCCGGCTGGCCCCCGGGGTGGACGTGGACACCTACCACCCGGCCGTCGACGGCCAACGGGTCCGGGCCCGGCTTGGGCTGGCCGACCGGCCGGTGGTGGTGTGCGTGTCCCGGCTGGTGCCGCGCAAGGGGCAGGACATGCTGATCCGCGCGTTGCCGCAGATCCGCCGCCGGGTGCCGGACGCGGCGCTGCTGGTGGTCGGCGGCGGCCCCTACCGGGCGACGCTGGAGAAGCTGGCCCGGCAGAGCGGGGTGGAACGCGACGTCGTCTTCACCGGTTCGGTGCCGTCGGCCGAGCTGCCCGCCCACTACGCGGCCGGCGACGTCTACGCCATGCCCTGCCGCACCCGCAACCGCGGGCTGGACGTGGAGGGCCTCGGGATCGTCTACCTGGAGGCCAGCGCGACCGGGCTGCCGGTGGTGGCCGGGGACTCCGGCGGCGCGCCGGACGCGGTCCGCGAGGGGGAGACCGGGTACGTCGTCCGGGGCCGGGACGTGGCCCAGCTCGCCGACCGGGTGGCCACGCTGCTCGCCGACCGGGACCTGGCCCGGCAGCTCGGGGCCGCCGGACGGGCCTGGGTGGAGCGGGAGTGGCGCTGGGAGACCCAGGCCGAGCGGATGGCCGCCCTGCTCGCCGGCTGAGCGCCGCGGCGACGGCGTCGAGCTAGACCGAATGCGTCAGGCGGCGGCCCGGCCCCACCTCCAGGTGCCCGGCGGCGGTCCCGGGCGGCCGAAGTGCCAGCCCTGCCCGGCGTCGCAGCCGATCGCGCGCAGCCGGTCCGCCTGGTGGGCCGTCTCCACCCCCTCGGCGGTGACGGTCAGGCCGAGCGCGTGGGCCAGCGACACGAGCGAGGCGAGGATCCGCTCGTCGGTGTGGCCGCCCGGGTCGCCGGCCGAGGCGCGCAGGCCGGTGACGAACTCGCCGGCCACCTTCAGCTCGTTCACCGGCAGGTCCCGCAGGTACGCCAGGTTGCAGTAGCCGGTGCCGAAGTCGTCGATGGCGACCCGGACGCCGAGTTCGCTGAGCACCCGCAGGGCCCGTACCGGCTCGACCACGGTGCTCATCATGGTGCTCTCGGTGATCTCCAGTTGCAGCCGTCGCGGGGTCAGGCCGGTGCGGGCGAGCACGCCGCGCACCTCGGCCACCAGGTCGGCCCGGTGCAGTTGGCGTACGGCCAGGTTGACGCTGACGAACGGGGCCTCGCCGTCCACCGCCGGCCAGGTGCCCGCCTCCCGGCACGCCTCGGCCAGCACCCAGCTGCCCAGCCGGACGATCAGCCCGGTCTCCTCGGCCAGCGGGATGAAGCTGTCCGGCCGGAGCACCCCCAGGTCGGGGTGGCGCCAGCGGACCAGCGCCTCCATACCGAGGACCCGGCCGTCGCGCAGCGAGGTCAGCGGCTGGTAGTCGAGGTAGAACTCGCCCCGGTCCAGCGCGGCGGGGATCGCCGCGGACAGCGCGTACCGGGCCAGGTCCCGACGGTTGCGGTCGGCGTCGAACAACGCCCAGCGGGCCCCACCGGCGGCCTTGGCCCAGTGCAGCGTGCTGTCCGCCGCGCGCATCAGTTCCATCGGGGAGGTGCCGGTCACCGGCCGCTCCACGATGCCGATGCTCGCCGACACGGTCAGTTCGTGCCCGTCGGCCAACGCCGGTTCGCGGACCGCGGCCAGCGCAGCCTCGGCGACCGTGACCGCGTCGTCGGTGCCGGTGGTGCGCTCGATCAGGATCACGAACTCGTCGCCGCCCAGCCGGGCCACCAGGTGCTCGCCGAGCGCCTCGCGCAGTCGCTGCGCCACCGCCACCAGCAGCGAGTCGCCGACCTGGTGGCCGAGGGAGTCGTTGACGACCTTGAACCGGTCCAGGTCGAGGAAGCACACCCCGACCCGGTCGGCGTTCCCGCCCGGCGCGCCGATCGCGTCGGTCAGGCGCTCGGTGAACAGCGTGCGGTTGGGCAGGCCGGTGAGCGGGTCGTGGGTGGCCTGGTGGCGGAACCGGGCCTCGCTGTCGCGCAGGGCCCGTTCGGCCTGCGCCCGGGCGGTCATGACGGCCCGCCGGATGGACTCCTGCTCGTCCAGCGTCCGGTCGCGCAGCGCCCGGGCGTACCCGGTGGCGACGGTGGCGAGCAGCCGGGCCATCCGGTCCTCGACGTCGTCGACGGCCAGGTCGAGGTCGCGGACCAGGCGCAGCTTGATGACCTCGATGGTGCGGCCCAGCCCTTCGGCGGAGGCGATGTGTGCCCGCACCAGTTCCGTGCCGACCTGCTGGCCGATCCGCAGGTCGAACGGCTCGGCGCACAGCGCCTGCGCGAGCCGGTCGGTGAGCCGTTGCAGCATCTCCTCCAGCTGGGACTGGGTCATCGGCAGATAGCTGGTCCCGGCCACCGCCTTGGCCCACGCCCGGGCGAACACCCCGGGCCGGCAGGCGGCCGACGCGGTCAGGCCGTCATCCACCGAGCCGCCCGACCCCACCCATGAAGACCGCCCGCTCGGCGTTCTCCGCGTGTCCGGGGCTGTCGGGTCGCCACTGCGGCACCCACACCACCCCCGGGTCGACCAGGTCGAAGCCGTCGAACAGCGCGGTCAGCTCGGCCGGGTCGCGGACCCACAACTGGTTGTCGGTGCGCCGGTAGACCCGTTCGGCCTCGGCCCGTTCGCCGGCGTCGGCGTGGCTGTCCTCGCAGGCCTGGGAGAGCACCAGGTGGCTGCCGGGGGCCAGTGCCGCACGCAGCGTCCGCAGGATCTCCGCCGGGTGGTCGGAGTCGGGGATGAAGTGCAGCACCGCCACGATCATCACCGCCACCGGTTGGGTGAAGTCGAGCAGTCGGGTGACGTCCGGATGGCCCAGGATCTTCGCCGGGGCGCGCAGGTCCTCCCGGATCACCGCGGCCTGTTCGTTGCCGGCCAGGATCTCCTGGCTGTGCGCCACGGCCACCGGGTCCACGTCGACGTAGACCACCCGCGCGCGCGGGTCGATCCGCTGGACGATCTCGTGCACGTTGCCGACGGTCGGAATGCCGGAGCCGATGTCCAGGAACTGGCGGATGCCGAGCCCGGCCAGGTGGTGCACCGCGCGGCGGAGGAAGGCGCGGTTGGCCTGGGCCATCAGCGGGGCCTCCGGCACGGCCTCCACCATCGCCCGGGCGGCGGCCCGGTCGGCCGCGAAGTTGTGCGAGCCGCCGAGGTAGTAGTCGTACATCCGGGCGACGCTGGGCCGCTCGATGTCGATCGTCTCCGGTGCCCAGTCCGGCCGCTGCATGTCCTGCCCCTCGGGTGGTCGGCGCCGCACGGGCGCCACCGCCCGCGCGGATCACCCGGGTATTCTGCCCGTCCGGCGTCGCGGTGCAAAGACCACCGTCGCTGTGCGCCCGGCCGCTCACGGTACGCGGTCGGGCCGTGCCCGGAATGCCGCAGAGGCCCGCGTCCGACGTGCGGACCGGGCCTCTGCCGGGCGACGAGCGTGCAGCGGTCAGAACTTCGGCGCGTCAGGTGCCTCCAGCAGGCCGAGCCGCAGCGCGGTCATCAGCGCCTGGGCCCGGTTGGCCGCGCCCAGCTTCTCGTAGAGCTTGGAGATGTGCGTCTTGGCGGTGGACTCGCTGACGAACAGCTGCTTGGCGATGCCGGCGACGCTCATGCCGTCGGCGAGCAGCCGCAGCACCTGACCCTCGCGGGGGGAGAGCTGCGGGCCGGACGGCGCCAGCCGGCGCTTCATCGCCTCGGCCAGGTCGGCGGCGGTGAACGCGCTGGGGGAGGAGGCGGCGTGCCGGGCGGCGGCCACCACCTCGTCGGCCGGGGCGGTCTTCGGCACGAACGCGCTCGCGCCCGCCTCCAGGGCGCCGAAGAGCTGGTCGTCGCCGGCGTACATGGTCAGCACGACGATGCCCATCGACGCGCTGGACTTGCGCAGCGCGCGGGTGGCCTCCAGGCCGCTGCCGTCGGGCAGGCGCAGATCCATGATCACGACGTCGGGCTGAAGCGCGCCGGCCTGACGCACGCCCTCCGCAGCGGTGGCGGCCTCGCCCACGACCTCGAACTGGCGGTCGCGCTCGAAGGCGTGGCGCAGGCCCTTGCGGATGAGGTCGTGGTCGTCGACAAGGAGAACCTTGGTACGGGTGGCCGGTGTCGGGCTGGTGGTCATCCTCGGGTTACTCCCCTTCTGCTGCTGCGGCGCTGCCGCGCACCCTATCGCGCCGTGGCGACGAGCCGAGCACCACCGCCACAGTCGTCCCACTGGGTTGCCGTGGCCTGATCTCCAACCGGCCCCGGATACGTTCCGCCCTCTCCGCCATGATCGCAAGGCCATAGTGCCCCTCGGGGCGCTGGTCACCGATGCCGTGACCGTCATCCGACACTTCGATTCGGGCGTACGGGGGATCAACTTCGCACGTTACCCAGAGGTTCGACGCGCCAGCGTGCTTGCGGGCGTTGGTGACCGCCTCCTGCGCGACGCGCAGCAACTCGGCCTCGGTGGCGGCAGGCAGCCGCGCGGTGGACTCGTCCAGGGACAGGTGGACCCGCAGTCCGCCGGAGGCGCCGACGGTGCGGGCGTACTCGGCGATGGCCGCGGCCAGCCCGCCGTGCCGGTCCACCTCGCTGCGCAGCTCGAACAGGCTCAGTCGCAGCTCGGTGATCACCCGGGTGACCTCGTGGCGCAGCGTGCGCAGCGAGTCGGCGGTCTCCTCGGCGTCGTCGTGCACCGTGGCCAGCGCGTTGTCGATGCCGTACCCGACCATGACCAGTTCCTGGGCCACCCCGTCGTGGATCTCCCGGGCCAGCCGCTGCCGCTCCTCGTTCGTCGCCAGCGACCGCACCTCGTCGAAGAGCAGCGCGGCCTCCAGCCGCAGCGCGGCCGGGCCGGTCAGCGCCGTCACCCGGGACACCACCGGGGGCGGGTACGCGGCGGCGCTGTCCGCCTCGATCACCACCAGGCCCACCGTGCGTACGCCGGCCACCAGCGGGACGATGAGCGCGGACACGTCCCCGGAGCGCCGGGACCGGGCCTGCGATCGGGCCGAGACGGTCGGCTGCTGGCTGGCCCACGCGTCGGCGATCGCCGAGTCGGCGTCGAGCGTGGTCTCCCAGTCCACCCGGTCCGCGCCGATCTGCGCGAGCACCACCAACCGGCCGCCGCCGCTGGCGGAGAGCACCGCGCCCCGGTCGGTGCTGGCCACCGCCCGCAGCTCCTCCAGCAGGTGCTCGGAGATGCCGCCCGGGTCGAGCGTGGCCCCGGGCAGCTGCCGGGCGACGGTACGGAGCTGGGTGAGTAGGCGGGTCGCCTCCGCGTACGGCTGGGGTTTGCTCTCGCTGCGCACGCGCATCACCCGCTGGAGCGTGCCCGCGGTGTACAGGCCGAGCGCGGCCAGGATCAACCACTGGGCGCAGACCGCGAGGTAGCCGACCTGACCGAGTTGCGACTCCCCGCCGACCCGGGTGAACGCGGCGCTGGCCAGCAGGGTCGCCGCCGCCACCGCCAGCAGCGCGGCGCCCTCGCGGAAGCGGCGGCGCAGCGCGGTGACGGTGACCGGCACGGCGAGGTACGGCAGCACCGCCGAGGCGCCCAGCCCGCCGGTCACGCCGGTGAGGTGGGTGTCCGCGGCGACCTGGCTGGCGGCCAGCCCGAGCACCACCACCTCGGCGAACCGGCTGATCGGGGCGAGCCGCCCGTGCTGCGGGGCGAACACGGCGGGCAGCCCCGCGACGCCGAGCAGGGCGATCCACCACAGCTGGGCGGCGTCGCGGGTGGCGAACAGGGTCAGGGCGGCGACCAGCGGGAGGAGCACCACGCGGGCCGCGACCGCGAGGGTCTGCGTCTGCGGCTGGTCGGACGGGGAGGCGGGCACCTGACGGATCGTAGTCAGCGCTGGTAGATGTCGGCGATCTCGGCGGCGTACGTCTTGTGCACGATCTGCCGCTTGACCTTCAGCGACGGGGTCAGCTCGCCTGTCGTCTCGGTGAAGTCCTGCGGCAGGATCCGGAACACCTTGATCGCCTCGGCCTTGGAGACCGCCTGGTTGGCCTGGTCGATCGCGGACTGCACCTCGGCGCGCAGCGCCGCGTCCTCGCGCAGCTCGGCCACCGACGTGGTCTCGGGCAGGCCGCGCCCGGCCAGCCACTTGGGCAGGGCCTCCTCGTCGATGGTGACCAGCGCGGCGATGAACGGCTGCCGGTCGCCGACCACCACGCACTGGCTGATCAGCGGGTGCGCCCGGACCTGGTCCTCCAGCACCGCCGGGGCGACGTTCTTGCCGCCGGCGGTCACGATGATCTCCTTCTTCCGGCCGGTGATGCTCAGGTAGCCGTCCTCGTCGAGCCGCCCGAGGTCACCGGTGCGGAACCAGCCGTCGTCGGTGAGCGCCTCGGCGGTGGCCGCCTCGTTGTGCCAGTAGCCCGGGAAGACGATGTCGCCGGAGATCAGGATCTCGCCGTCCTCGTCGATCCGGATGGTGACGCCGGGCAGGGGCCGGCCGACGGTGCCCATCCGGGTGCCGGTGGGCAGGTTGGCGGCGGCGGCCGGCGAGGTCTCGGTGAGGCCGTACCCCTCGCAGATGGTCACCCCGACGCCGCGGAAGAAGTGGCCGAGTCGCGCGCCCAGCGGGGCGCCGCCGGAGATGGCGTCGCGGCACCGCCCGCCCATCGCCGCGCGCAGCTTGCGGTAGACCAGCTTGTCGAAGAGGGCGTGCTGCGCGCGCAGCGCCAGGCCGGGGCCGCTCGGGGTCTCCAGTGCCTCGCTCCAGGCGATGGCGACCCGCTCCGCCCGGTCGAAGATCTTGCCCTTGCCCTCGGACTCGGCCTTCTGCCGCGCGCCGTTGTAGACCTTCTCGAAGACCCGGGGTACGGAGAGCACGAACGTGGGCTTGACGTCCTGCAGCTCGGCGATGAGGTCCTTGGTGTCCGCGCAGTGCGCCATGGTGGCCCGGGCCTGCACCACGCCGACCTGGATGAGCCGGGCGAAGGCGTGCGCGAGCGGCAGGAACAGCAGCGTCGACGCGCCCGCGCGGAACAGGTTGGGCAGCACCGGCACCGCGTTGGCGATGTCGGAGTAGATGTTGCGGTGGGTCAGGATGCAGCCCTTGGGTCGGCCCGTGGTGCCGCTGGTGTAGATGATCGTGGCGAGGTCGTCGGCCTTGAGCGCCGCGCGGCGCGTCTCGATCTCCGTCGGGTCCACCGACGCGCCGGCGGCGACCAGGTCGTCCACCGCGCCCAGTTCGATCTGCCAGACCTCGCGCAGCTCGGGAAGCCGGTCCCGGACGCCGGCGACCAGGGTGGCGTGTGCGGTGCTCTCCACCACTACGGCCACCGCGCCGGAGTCGCCGAGGATCCAGGCGGCCTGTTCGGCGCTGGAGGTCTCGTAGATCGGGACGGTGACCGCGCCGGCCGCCCAGATGGCGTAGTCGACCAGGGTCCACTCGTAGCGGGTGCGGCTCATCAGGGCGACCCGGTCGCCGGGGGAGACGCCGGCCGCGACCAGGCCCCGGGCGACCGCCACCACCTCGTCGCGGAACTGCCGACAGGTCACCTCGTCGCGGGTGCCGGGGGCGGCGCCCGGTCGGAGGAACTGCACGGCGTCCGGGGCGACCTCGGCGTTGTCCCAGACCGGGTCGGTCAGGTTGGCCGCGTCGCCGACGGTGACGATCGGCGGAACGGAGAACTCGCGCACCTGCACTCCCTCGTGCTCGCACCGGCGGGGCCGGCCTGGTCGACTGCGTCGAAACCTACCCGCCCACCCCGGGGGGTCGACCAGCGAGGTTGCCCACCCCCGCCTGGTGGGACGGCAGGTGGCGGGTGGAGCGAGGCCGTCCGGGCGGCGGCCGGGTAGCCTCCCCCCATGGCGGACTCCTCCACCCAGTCGATCATCATCGACGCGTCACCGGACCAGGTGGCGGCTGTCATCTGTGACTTTCCCCGTTACCCCGAGTGGGCCGAGGCGGTGCGCCGCGCCGAGGTGGTCGAGGAGTACGAGGACGGCTACGCCAGTCAGGTGCGGTTCACGCTCGACGCGGGCGTGCTTGCCGACGAGTACGTGCTGGTCTACGAGTATGCCGAGGACATCTCCCGGATCGAGTGGCACCTGCTCGACCCGTCGAAGATGCAGCGGTCCCAGCGTGGCTCGTACGACCTGGTGGGCAACCCGGACGGGACGACCACCGTGACGTACACGCTGGAGGTGGAGCTGTCCGTGGCGATGCTCGGCATGTTCCGCCGCAAAGCCGAGAAAATGATCATGGATGCGGCGTTGAAGCAGCTCAAGCGCAGGGTAGAAGCACCCGGTGCGGCAGACTGACCCGACCGTCGTCCCGGACGTCACGCTGGAGGAGCCGACCCATGGGCACCACTGATCCGGGTTCGGCCCGGGAAGAGGCCGAGCGCCTCGTCGCCACGCTGCTGGCCACCGCGAAGCTGGCCGCCGCCCCGGGATCCGGCCCCTGGGGTCCGCTCGGTGGGATCCTCTCCGGTGTCCTCGGTCACACCCCGCCCGGGTCCGGCCACCGGACGCCCGCCCCGTCCCCCGAGGCCCGGTTCGCCACCGGTTCCGCGGAATGCTGCGTCTGTCCCGTCTGTCGTGGCATCGCCGCGGTGCGCGACCCGAGCCCCGAGTTCGCCGAGCGGCTCGCCACCGGCGCCGGGGACCTGGCCGACGGCGTGGCCAGCCTGCTGCGCGCGTTCACCCCCGCCGAGCCGGCCACCCCGGCCGGCGGCACCGACACCGCCCCGGAAGGGTCGGGCGACCGCGTGTGGCGCGAGGCCACCCGTACCGGGCATGATTCTCAGCCGGCATCCGAACCGGACGTGTGGTCCGCCGCCACCCGGGGGGAGGGCACGGCCGGGCCGGGGCCCGCGTCCGACGCGCCGACGGTGAGCGGGCCGCCGACCGGCGCTCCGGTGGTGCCTGCCTCGCGGGCCGCCGGCGAGGCAGGCGCGGACGCACCAGGCGACGAGGCCTGACCACCGGACATCCCGGCACCGCACGGCCGGTTCGGCCGGTGCCGGGGCAGCACAGCAGAGGGGAGTGGCAGCGGTGACGCTGACCATCGGAGTCGACGTCGGTGGCACGAAGGTGGCCGGCGGTGTCGTGGACGACGCCGGCACAGTACTCGTGCAGACGCGACGGGACACCCCCGCCGAGGACGTGGCGAAGACCCGCGACGTCATCATCGAGGTGGTCACCGAACTGTCCGCCGGGCACACCGTCGAGGCCGTCGGCGTCGGCGCCGCCGGGTGGATCGACGCCTCCCGGTCCACCGTGCTGTTCGCCCCGAACCTGGCGTGGCGCGACGAGCCGCTGCGCTCCTACGTCAGCGACGCCATCGGCCTGCCGGTCATCGTGGAGAACGACGGGAACGTGGCCGCCTGGGCGGAGTTCCGCTACGGCGCGGGCCGAGACGCGGACGACTCGATGGTCATGTTCACCATCGGCACCGGCGTGGGCGGCGGCATCGTGCTCGGCGGCGACCTGGTCCGCGGCGCCAACGGCATCGCCGCCGAGTTGGGGCACATGCTCACCGTGCCGGACGGCCACCAGTGCGGTTGCGGCCGGTTGGGCTGCATCGAGCAGTACGCCAGCGGCAGCGCCCTGGTCCGCTTCGCTCGTGCCGCGGCCCGGCAGGAGCCGCACCGGGCCTCCGCGCTGCTGGAACTGGCCGACGGCGACGCCGAGACGATCACCGGTCCGATGGTGACGGCCGCGGCCAAGAGCGGCGACCCGGTCTCCACCGAGGCGTTCGCCCAGGTCGGCCGCTGGCTCGGCACCAGCCTCGCCGACATGGCGCAGATCCTCGACCCGCAGGTGCTGGTGGTGGGCGGCGGCGTGATCGACGCCGGTGACCTGCTGCTCGGCCCGACCCGGCGGTCGTTCGCCGACGCGTTGGCCCAGCGCAGTCGCCTGCCCGTGGCTGAGGTGCGCCCGGCCGAACTGGGCAACACCGCGGGCGTGATCGGCGCCGCCGACCTGGCCCGGAGGATCTGACATGACCGACACGGGTGTGCCGCTGCGGGTGCTGTCGTACAACGTGCACAGCCAGCGGGACGACACCGCCGCGCTGGCCGAGGTGGTCCGGGAGGCCGCCCCGGACGTGGTGATCGTCCAGGAGGGACCGCGCCGGTTCCGGTGGCGGCAGAAGGGTGCCGCGCTCGCCGAGTCGTTCGGCATGGTCGTGGCGGCCGGTGGCCTGCCGTCGCTGGGCAACGTGCTGCTGACCAGCCTGCGGGTGCGGGTCGTCGACACCCGCTGCCAGCGCTTCCCGCTGACTCCCGGCCGGCACATGCGCGGTGCCGCGTACGCGCACTGCCGGGTCGGCGGTGCCGAGTTCCTGCTGGCCGGCTCGCACCTGTCCACCGACCCCACGGAGCGGCCGGCGCAGGCCTCGGCGTTCAAGCGGGAGCTGGCCGCCGCCACGCTGCCGGTGGTGGCCGGCGCCGACCTCAACGAGGGGCCGGACGGCCCGGCCTGGCGGACCGTCGCCGAGGGGTTGACCGACACGGCGGTCGCCGCCGACCGGGCGGACCGGCACACCTACTCCTGCGCCGACCCGCGCCGCCGCATCGACGCGCTGTTCGTCGATCCCCGGATCACCGTGGTCAACTACGACGTGGTCGACACACCGCGGACCCGGCGCGCCAGCGACCACTTCCCGGTGCTGGTCGACCTGCTGCTGCCCACCGGCTGACCCGGCTCCCGGTCGGCCGGTCGGGGCAGGGCTCGACGGCGACGGCTGGACAACGGCGGGCATTCTCGGCAGGATTTCGCACCGACCCGGCACACGTGCCGCACAAAGGAGAATTCCCGGTGTCCTCCTCCACCGATCTCGGCCCCCCCGACCCGGATCAGACGGTCGCCCCGACCCGGGACGGCCGCCCGGTCTCCGACCGGGGCGACACGGTCTGCGTCATCGGCGCCGGCGCCAGCGGCCTGGCCGCCGTCAAGAACCTGCGCGAGGCCGGCTTCGGCGTGGACTGCTACGAGCGGGAGACCGGCGTCGGCGGGGCGTGGAACTGGCGGCACGACCGCAGCCCGGTGTACGCCAGCACGCACCTGATCTCGTCCCGCCCGTTCACCCAGTTCCCGGACTTCCCGATGCCCGACGACTGGCCGGACTATCCGCACCACAGCCATTTGCTGTCCTACTTCGAGCGGTACGCCGACCACTTCGACCTGCGGCAGCACGTCTGGTTCGGCACCGAGGTGGTGCGCATCGAGCCGGTCGACGGGGACCGGTGGGACGTGACGACCCGCAGCACCGGCGGCTACGGCCCGGAGCGCACCTCCCGGTACGCCGCGGTGGTGCTGGCCAACGGGCACAACTGGTCGCCGAAGCTGCCCCGCTACGAGGGCCTGGAGCGGTTCCGCGGTGAGGTCATGCATGCCTCGTCCTACAAGGACCCGGCGCAGCTGCGCGGCAAGCGGGTGCTCGTGGTCGGCGCCGGCAACACCGGCTGCGACATCGCGGTCGAGGCGGCCCAGCAGGCGTCGCACTGCTGGCACTCCACCCGGCGCGGCTACTGGTACGCCCCGAAGTACGTCCTCGGTCGCCCGGCCGACCAGGTCAACGACACGCTGCTGGCGTTGCGGGTGCCACTGCGGGTACGCCAGTGGCTCTACCACTGGACGCTGCGGCTGACCGTCGGTGACCTGACCCGGTTCGGTCTGCCCAAGCCGGACCACCGGGTCTACGAGACGCACCCGATCGCCAACAGCCAGCTCGTCTACTACGTCGGGCACGGGGAGATCACCCCGGTGCCGGACGTGGCCCGGTTCGACGACCGCGCCGTCGAGTTGACCGACGGCCGGCGCATCGATCCGGAACTTGTCGTCTTCGCCACCGGCTACCTGCCACGTTTCGAGTTCCTCCAGGGACGGGTGCTCGGTGACGAGGACGGCTCCGGGCGCCCCCGGCTCTGGCTGAACGCGTTCTCCGCCGGCCACCCCACCCTGGCCGTGGTGGGTCTGGTGCAGCCCGACTCCGGCATCTTCGCCATCTCGCACTGGCAGAGCGTGCTGTTCGCCCGGCTGCTCACGCTGCGCGCCGGCCGGCCGGAGCGGGCCGCCGAGTTCGACCGCAAGGTCCGCGCCGGCCTCGGCGAGCGGTACTCGGCGAAGGTCAAGGACAGCACCCGGCACTGGTTCGAGGTGGGCCACGCCGACTACCTGCGCGCGTTGCAGCGCGCGTTGCACGACCTGGAGGGATCCCGGTGAGCGCGAGGAACGTAGCGCAGCGGAGTCCCGCAGTCGCGAACGGAAGGTCAGCTCGGTGAGCGCGAGGAACGTAGCGCAGCGGAGTCCCGCAGTCGCGAACGGAGGGATGGCGCCGTGACGTCCGAGCAGGTTCGGGTGGTCCGTTCCTGGGAGTGGGCCCGGCCGGAGCGGCCGGCGCGCCGCGAGGTGCTCGCCGCCCTGCCGGAGCGGGAGGAGGCGAAGCCGCCGCTGCTGTTCGTGCCCGGGTTCGGGCACGGCGCGTGGGCGTTCGCGGAGCACTGGCTGGGCCACGCCGCCGGTCGCGGCTTCCCGGCGTACGCGCTGAGCCTGCGCGGGCACGGCGACAGCGAGCCGGCGCCGGACGCGACGTTGCGCTCGTACACCCATGACGTGGTGCAGGTGGCGGCGAGCCTGCCGCGGCAGGCGGTGCTGGTGGGGCACGGCGCCGGTGCCCGGGTGGTGGCGCACGCGCTGGCCCGCTACCCGGCGCGGGCGGCGGTGCTGGTGGCGCCGGTGCTGGGTGGCTGGGCGACGTTCGGCACGGCGCTGCGGCGCAACCCGGTCGGTACGCTGCCGGCGGTGTTCGGCGGCGGCCTGCGGCTCAACCGGCGGCAACTGTTCAGCGGGGAACTGCCCGACGCGGACGCCCGGCGGCACCTGGCCCGGTTGGGGCGGGCCGGTCGGCGGGCGCAGTGGCAGCTCCTGACCGGTCGGGGGCCGGAGCCGGCGGTGGGCCGGCCGCCGGTGCTGGTGTTGGGCAGCCCCGACGACCGGGTGCTGCCGGCGACGGCTCTGACCCGGGCGGCCGGCCGGTACGCCTCGGCGCCGCTGCTCTTTCCCGGCATGGGGCACGACCTGATGCTCGATGCCCGGTGGCGGGAGCCGATCGACGCGATCCTGGACTGGCTGGACAAGGACCCGACGCCGACCTCGGGGTGAGTGCCGGGTCAGCGGGTGGGAGGGCGGTGGGCGACGAGTGACCCGCTGGCCTCCAACGCGCTGAGGTAGGACGCCGCCCAGGCGTGGATGTCGTTGTGGGCCAGGTGGTCGCGCATCGCGCGCATCCGGGCCGCCACGTCGTCCGGGCCGGCGCGCAGTGCGGCGAGCAGCCCCTGCTTGAGCCCGTCCAGGTCGTGCGGGTTGATCAGGTACGCCTGGTCGAGTTCGGCGGCGGCGCCGGCGAACTCGCTGAGCAGCAGCGCGCCGGTGCCGTCCACCCGGGCCGCCACGTACTCCTTGGCGACCAGGTTCATCCCGTCGCGCAGCGGGGTCACCGCCATCACGTCGGCGACGCGGTAGAGCGCGACCAGTTCGGCGCGGTCGAACGGCTGGGTGAGGTAGTGGATGGCCGGTTCGCCGACCCGGCCGAACTCGCCGTTGATCCGGCCGACCTGGTGTTCCACCCGGTCGCGCAGGATCTGGTATTGCCCGACCCGGTCCCGGCTGGGCACCGCCACCTGCACCAGCACCGTGTCCCGCACCTTGATGTCGCCGCTGGCCAGCAACTCCCGGTACGCCTTGAGGCGCTGCTCGATGCCCTTGGTGTAGTCCATCCGGTCGACGCTCAGGATCACCTTGTCCGGCTGGCCGAGGTCCTGCCGCAGCCGGCGGGCCCGCTCGGCGACCTCCGGGCGCGCGGCGAGCGTGGCCATCTCGGCGGTGTCGATGGCCACCGGGAAGGCGCCGATGCGCACGACCCGGCCGTCGACGCCGATCCGCCGGTCGGTGGCGGACAGGTCGAGCACCTTCGTGGCGAGTTGGGCGAAGTTGTGCGCGGCCTGCGCCCGCTGGAACCCGATCAGGTCGGCGCCGAGCATGCCACGCAGCAGTTCCGCCCGACGGGGGAGCTGCATGAACAGCTCCGGCGGCGGGAACGGCACGTGCAGGAAGAAGCCGATGCGCAGGTCGGGGCGCAGGTCGCGGAGCAGTCCGGGCACGAGTTGTAGGTGGTAGTCCTGGATCCAGACCAGGCCGCCAGGCTCGGCCACCCGGGCGGCGGCTTCGGCGAACCGCTGGTTGACTCGTTGGTAGGCCTCCCACCAGCGGCGGTGGTATTCGGGCTGTTCGACGGCGTCGTGGTAGAGCGGCCAGAGGGTGGCGTTGGCGAAGCCCTCGTAGTGGTCGCGGAGGTCCTCGGCGCTCAACGGCACGCTGTGCATCCGCACACCGTCCACGTCCGGCAGTTCGGGGGCCGGGCCGGTGCCGCCGGCCCAGCCGACCCAGGTGGCCGGGGTGTGCCGCAGCAACGGGTGCAGGGCGCTCACCAGGCCGCCAGGGCTGCGGCGCCATTCGAAGGCGCCGTCGTGCGCCACGCTGTCGTCGATGGGGAGGCGGCTGGCCACTACCACCAGAGGGCTCTGTCGCATCGGTCATTCCGCTCAGCAGGGGACCGGCGGCCCGGGGGAGACGCGTGTCGGACAGCCGGTGCGGGAGGTGACGTTCGGCCTATTCCTACTGACCGTAAGTTACATCCCTGTTACCCGCGACTCGGGGTGTGGTGGTGTCCCGCCATCCGGGCGGTCCGGCGTGACCTCAGACGACGGCGCCGTCGTCCGGGTCGTGGTCCTCGGGGTCGCCGGGGCGTAGCCGCCAGATGAGCATCACGAAGCCGGCGAGGATGCCGGTGAAGCCGAGCAGGGTCACCACCGACGGGTCGATGAGCGACATCATGGTGGGCGACAGGAACAGCAGGAAGCCGAGCACGATGCAGAGCACGCCCAGCACGGCGTACTTGGACAGGCGGGGCAGCGGGGGCGGCGGAGGCGGGGTGTAGTGCTCCTCCTCCGTCGGGTCGTCGGGCAGGCCCGTGCCGAACGTGTCCAGCCCGTCCAGCAGGGAGGGCTCGTCCTGCCGGTCGCGGCCGAGCGAGATGCCGGAGACGTCGGCGGCGTAGGGCAGGCGGCGCACGTCGGTGGCGGTCGGGCCGGCCGGCTCCTCCGCCCGCCCGGTGGTGGCGCCGCCCGGCGTCGGGTCGTCGACGTCCTCGGCCGCCGGCCAGGGGCGGCTGCCCGCGCTCGGGGAAGTGTGGAAGTCGGCGACGATCCGGGCCCACTCGGCCTCGATGTCCGGCTCCTCGGCGCGCGGCGCGTCGCCGTCCTCGTCGGCGAGCTGGGTGAGGTAGTCCCGCGCGGTGGTCAGGTGCGACCTGTCGACGTAGAGGCGGTCGACCGGTCGGGACGGCACGGTGGTGGTGCGGGTGATCGGGTTCAGGTCGGCCGAGGGTTGGAGGTAGGCGGCGATGCCGCCGGCGGCCAGCACGTCGAGCAGGTGCTCGCCGACGCGCGGATCGACGTCGCCCGCGACCGCGTACTCCGCCGCGTCCAGCCCGTTGTCCCGTCGTCCCCGACGGGGCCCGCCCCCTGACACCGGCCACCCCCCTTCACGCGTGCTGCCCGCGCCCTGAATCGTGACACGTCCGCACCCGGTTGCGGGAGTGCGTTGTGGCGCGCCGCTCGGTTCGTGCCCTTGTTCCGCCGATCGGCAAGCGAAATGTCACCTTCATTGTGAAAGAGGAATACTTCACCGAGGGCCGGTCGGCCCGGTCAGCACGCCACCGCGGGGCCGGCGTCGGGCACCGGGCGCCGGGCCAGCGCCAGCAGCCCCGGCGCCTCGTTGCGCAGGGCGAACGCGTGCACCTCGGCCAGCGGGCCGGCGACCTCGGGGTCGCCCGCCAGCGTCAGTTCCCCCACGGCGAGCGCGAGAGCCAGCATCCGGTCGGTAACGTCCGGGATGCGGGCGTAGACCTCCGCGCCGGCCAGGTGCAGCTCGGCGGCCCGACAGTGGTCGCCGTCCGCCGCGGCCAGCGCGCCGGTTACGGTCCGCAACGCCGCCTCCGACCAGGGTGTCCGGTGGTCGAGGCGGTCCAACATCGCGCGCACCCGCACGGACGCGTCCCGGCCGGCCAGCGCCGCCGCGTACGCCGCCGCGGCGATCCACTCGCCACTGGCCAGGGCCGGCACCCTCGACCAGGAGTCGGCCAGCTCGTCGATCAGCTCCGCCGCGTCCGCGGCCCGGCCCTGCAGGGCCCGACAGAGCGCGGCCATGCCGAGCATGGTCCAACGCAGCCGGTGGAAGCCGCTGCGGCGGGCGGTGTCCAGCGCGGCGGACACGTCGTCGCCGTCCGGCGGCGCGGTCGGACCGGGCGCGGGCGGCACCGGTTGGCCGCGGAGCACCCGCAGGCAGGAGCGCAGGCCGCGTACCTGCATGTCCCACCCGCCGGTGGGGGTGTCCACGAACGCGTCGGCGGCGGCGATCACCCGGGCGAAGTCGCCGTCGAAGTAGGCCCGCATCGCCTCGCCGGAGTAGCTGGTGGTCAACGTCTGCCCGCTGGCCGTACGGGTCGGACCGGCGGTCAGCAGCGCGTCCGAGCGCAGCCAGTCGCCCTCCTCGCGGACCGCGTACGCCAGGTTCTGCACCGCCCGGTGCAGCGCCAGCAACTGCTTGCCGCGGCTGTACTCGACGATGCCCCGCAGGTCGTCCAGCCCGGCCCGGTCGCCCGCCTGGTAGCGGGCGGTGGCGGCGGTGACCCGGGCGTTGGTGCGCGTCTCGACCAGGCCGAGCCGCTCGGCGATCTCGGCGGCGGTCTCGGCGGCGGACACCGCGGCGTCCCGCTCGTAGTTGAGCATGTGCAGGCGGCCCAGCTCGGCGTACGCGTCGGCCTTCTGCGCGCTGTCCGGCAGGGGCTCGAACAGCTGCACGGCCCGGTCCAGGCAGGCCACCGCCGCCGCCCGGTCGGCGCGCAGCCAGGCCGCCTGGCCCAGCAGCGTCCACGCCCGTGCCGCGCAGGCGTGGTCGGCGTGCGTGTGCAGCCGGTCGGCGAGTGACTGCAACTGGTCCAGGCCGCCGCCGGACAGGAACGTGTTGCCGTCGCGGTAGAACGAGATCTCGGTGGCCAGCAGCTCCAGCTGGAGCCGGCTCACCGGGTCGCCGTCGTCGGCCAGGCCGAGCGCGCGGCCGGCGTGCGTGGCCGCCGCGTCCAGCCCGTGCAGGGCGTACGCCCGGCGGGCCGCCCGGTGCAGGGCGGCGCGGGCCGGGCCCGCGTAGCGGTGCGTCGACAGGCTGAGCGTCCGGGCGATCTCGTGTGCCGCCCAGCGGTGGTGGGCGAGGACCTCGGCCAGGTCGGTGTCCCGGGTCTGCGACAACGTGTCGAGCCAGTCGGCGGTCCGCTCGTGTCGGGCCACCCGCTCGGTGCGCGGCAACCGCTGGTAGCAGACGTCGCGGACCAGCACGTGCCGGAACCGGAACTCGGCCTGCCCGGCCATGGTGGAGGCGGCCTGCTCGTGGACGAAGTCGCGCTGCTCCAGCCGGCGCAGTGCGCGTTCCACCGATTCCACCGGCTGCCCGAGCGCCGCCGCGACCGCGCCGGGCCAGAACTGCACGCCGACCACCGAGGCGGCCAGCAGCACCGGCCGGTCCTTGGCGTCGAGCAGGTCGATCCGGTTGGCGATGACCGAGTGCACGCCCTCGGGCATCGGCAGGTCGAGGTGCTTGTCCAGCGACCAGCCGCGCCCGGACCGGCGCAGCGTGCCCTGCTCGATGAGCATCCGGACGTACTCGTGGGCGTAGAGCGGGTTGCCGCCGGCCACCTCGACCAGCGGGGTGAGCATCTCGGCCGGGAACGCCGCGCGGCCGAACATGTGCGCGTAGAGCGACACGATGCCGGCGTCGCGCAGCGGGGGCAGCGTGACGGTGACCGAGCCGGTGATCGTTCCCGCCCAGCTCGGGTCCCGGTCGACCAGCTCCGGGCGGGCGGTGCAGAGCATCAGCAGGGGCACGTCCCGGGCGGCGGCGCCGAGCAGCTCGACGAAGCGCAGCATGGCGTCGTCGCCCCAGTGCAGGTCCTCGAAGACCAGCACGGTCGCGCGGCGGGCCGCCAGCGCCAGCAGAAACCGCCGCCACGCCGACTCCGCCTCCTCGGCGGGCAGCGCCGCACCAGTGAGACCGACCAGCGGTCGCAGCGCGTCGACCAGCCGGGTCCGTTCGGCGGGGCCGACCAGTTCGGCGACGGCGGCGGTGAGGCGCTGGGCGGCGGTGGACGCCGGGTCGGTGTCGAGGATGCCGGCCTCGGCCTTGACGATGTCGGCGAGCGCGGCGAACGTGACGTTCTCCCCGAACGGCGGGCAGCGACCGGTACGCCAGGTCACCGGCTCGTCCACCAGCCGGGCGGCGTGCCGGTGCAGCTCCCGGACCAGGCGGCTCTTGCCCAGCCCGGCCCGGCCGAACACGGTCACCACCTGCGGCAGCCGGTCGCGCAGTGAGCGGTGCAGCGCGTTGACGAGCAGGCCCAGCTCGTGTTCGCGGTCGATGAGCGGGCTGTCGTCCGGTTCCCGGTCGGTCGGCTGCCGGCGGACCGGGGCGAGGGCCAGCCAGACCTCGGTGGGGGAGGAGCGGCCCCGCAGCGTGACTGGAGGCTGCTCCTCGTAGCGGATCGCGTCCTTGGTCAGCGCGTGGGTGGAGCCGCAGACCAGCACCCCGCCGGGCGGGGCGACGGACTGCATTCGGGAGGCGGTGTTCACCACGTCGCCGGCCACGATGGCCTGCCCGCCGTCGCGGGCCGCGGCCACGTCCACCAGCGCCTCCCCGGTGGCCACGCCGACCCGGAACCGCAACTCGTCGTGGCCGGTCGGGGTGAACCGGGTCAGCACCCGTTGCAGCTCCAGGCCGGCTCGTACGCACCGCAGCGCGTCGGTCTCGGTGGCCACCGGCGCGCCGAACAGGGCCATCACCGCGTCGCCGATGTATTTCTCGACCACGCCGCCGTACTGCCCGACCACCCGTCGGGCGGCGGAGAAGAAGCCGGTCTGCATGCCGCGTACCTGCTCCGGGTCGGCCCGCTCCACGTAGGGGGTGAAGTCGATGAGGTCGACGAAGAGCACGCTGACGCGGCGGCGGTCCTCCTGGGGCGCCGGCGTCGGGTGCCGGACGCCGGGCCGGGGCAGGCCGCACGTGGTGCAGAAGGCAACGTCCGCGGCGAGCGGCCGCAGGCAGTGCGGGCAGACCGCGCTCAGTTCGGCGCCGCAGCCACCACAGAACCGGTCGCCGTCGGCCGGGGTACGTCCACAACGGTCACACTGCGCGGAGATGGCACGCCTCCACTGGGTCGCCGGCCGGTGCCGGGCCGGACGCCGCATCCCGCGGCGTCACCCTGAGTATTCCGGGCGCCGCGAATGTCAGGTACCGGGCTGTTGGTTTGTGGACACTCCTCCGGGCGGCCGAGAACGACCTCCCGCGGCTAGATTCACTTTCACCGAACGGGAACGACGTGACCAAGGGGATCTCATGGTGTTCGTGAAGTTGGAGAGCGACTGGACCGACGGCGACGGCGTCGCCCACACCGCGGGCGAGTCCGTGGACGTGGACGCGGCCACCCTGGCCACCCTGCAGGCCCAGGGCGTCGTCAGCGAGGGCTCCACCGGGGGCAAGGACACGAACGAGTGGGCCGGGCCGGGTAGCGCGCCCGACTCGTGGGCGGGGCCGGGCAGCGCCGGCGTCTGACGACCGCAGCACGACGAGGGCCGGGGCGACACGCCCCGGCCCTCGTCGTGGATGCGTCAGCGGTCGTTCATGCCGGCGCGGCGACGCAGCGCCGCCACGTCGGTGACCACGATGCGGCGACCCTCGGTACGCAGCCAGCCCCGGCTGGCGAACGAGCCGATGGCCTGGTTGACGCTCTGCCGCGAGCCGCCGGCCATCTCGGCGAGCTGGCTCTGGTTCAGCTCGATGGTGATCATCGGGGCCTGGCTCTCGCCGGCCAGCCGGACCAGCGTCTTGGCCACCCTGCCGGGCAGGTCGAGGAAGACATGGTCGGCGTTCTGCTCGGTGAGCCGGCGGATCAGCTGGCCGAGCGAGCGCATCACCGCGTCGAGGATGCGCGGGTTGGAGTGCACCAGCTCCATGAAGGCGGGACGGGACAGCGCCAGGGCGGCGCAGTCCTCGATCGCCTCGGCGGAGGCCGAGCGGGTGGAGGCGTCCAGCAGGGACACCTCGCCGAGCACGTCCGGGGGACGGATCACCGACAGCACGGCCCGTTCGCCGGTCGGCGCGGTGCGGAACACCGCCACGGCCCCGCGGCGCAGCACGATCAGCGACTCGCCGGGGTCGTTCTCGACGAAGAGCAGTTGGCCCTTGCGGTAGGTGCGGGGCACGGCCGCGGCGATGACCCGCTGTCGCACCTCCGGCTCCAGCCCGGCGAACATCTCCACGCCCGTGAGCGCGTCACCCGGCTCCGGCAGGCGAGACTCCACGGCCCAACCCCTCCCCGGTCAAGAAGTCACCACTCGCACACCGGGTGAAGCTGTCAGTCCCGGTTCGAGGCAGCTCTACCGGTCGGCGCCCGACGGCGTACACATCAGATCATGACGGTCCCGTCGCGTGCTGTACACCCCCGGAAACCTTTCCGTGACCATGACCGGTCGGCGGTCGACCCGTCGCCGACCTCGGTGGACGCCCCGCCGACGACCTGCCGGCAGGGATGGGCGAAGATGTGGGTGATGGTCTACCGCTATTTCTACGACTGCGAATTCATCGAGGACGGCCGGACTGTCGACCTGGTGTCGATCGGCGTCGTCGACGAGTACGGCCGCGAGTTCTACGCGGTCTCCACCGAGTTCGACGACTCTCGGGCGGTGCCCTGGGTGCGGCGCAACGTGCTGGACAAGCTCCCCTCGCCGGCCGACCGGGCCTGGCGCTCGCGTGAGCGGATCCGCGACGACCTGCACGAGTTCCTGCTGGAACCGGTCCGGGACCGGCCGGGCGAGCAGCTGGAGCTGTGGGCCTGGTACGCCGCCTACGACCACGTGGTGCTGGCCCAGCTCTGGGGCGCCATGCCGGCGCTGCCCCGGGAGATCCCCCGGTTCACCAAGGACCTGCGCCAGCTCTGGGACGACCGGGGTCGTCCCCGGCTGCCGGACGCCGAGGCCGACCGGCACGACGCGCTCGTCGACGCCCGGCACAACCTGGCCCGGTGGCGGGCGATGGCCGCGCGGGAGGTTTGACAGGTTCGGACCCGGGCACGGGATCGGCATCACGCCGATCCGAGACCAGGAGTGCCGATGAGCAAGGAGCCGACCACTGCCGCGGATGCCCGCCACCGGGTCACCGAGCTGATCCGGCAGGCGCGGATCTGCCTGCTCACCACCACCGCCGTGGACGGGCGTCTGGTCAGCCGGCCGATGGGGTTGCAGGAGGCCGAGTTCGACGGGGACCTGTGGTTCTTCGCGTACGCCGACTCGCCGAAGGTCCGGCAGATCCGGGTGAACCCGCAGGTGAACGTGGGCTTCTCCGACCAGCGGCACCACGCCTGGGTGTCGGTGGCCGGCACCGCCACCGAGGAGTGGGACGCGCAGCGGGCGAAGAAGCTGTGGAGCCCGTTGCTCAAGGCGTGGTTCCCGGACGGCCTGGACACGCCGGGCCTCACGTTGATCAAGGTGCACGCCGGTTCCGCGGAGTACTGGGACTCGCCCGGCAGCACCGTGGTCAACCTGCTCGGCTTCGCCAAGGCGGCGGTGACCGGCCAGCCGCCGAAGGCGGGCGAGAACCACGAGGTCGGCTACTGACGGGTAGCCGTCCATCGTGCGGAACGGCCCGGGGCGCGGTGCCGGCGTACGCCTGCGCCGACTACAGTGCGCAGTGACGGCCCGCCCCGGGCCGGCAACGGCGCCGATGGTCTGATCCGACACATATCCTGGGGCTGTTCGGGCTTCACCTGATGGTCCAGGAGGATGAGCAGATCATGCGTATCGGCGTGCTCACCGGCGGCGGCGACTGCCCAGGTCTCAATGCGGTGATTCGGGCGGTGGTCCGCAAGGGCGTCGCCACCTACGGTCACGAGTTCGTGGGCTTCCGGGACGGCTGGAAGGGCCCGCTCGAGGGTCTGACGAAGCCGTTGGGCATCGCGGAGGTGCGCGGGATCCTGCCCCGCGGCGGCACCGTCCTCGGCTCGTCCCGCACCAACCCGTTCAAGATCGAGAACGGCGTGGAGCGGATCAAGGACAACCTCGCCGGGCAGGGCGTGGACGCCCTGATCGCGATCGGCGGCGAGGACACCCTCGGCGTCGCCACCAGGCTGCACGAACTGGGCGTGCACGTCATCGGCGTGCCGAAGACGATCGACAACGACCTGGGCGCCACCGACTACACGTTCGGGTTCGACACCGCGGTCAACATCGCGATGGAGGCGATCGACCGGCTGCACACCACGGCGGAGAGTCACCACCGCACGCTCGTGGTCGAGGTGATGGGCCGGCACGCCGGCTGGATCGCCCTGCACGCCGGTCTGGCCGGCGGCGCCAACGTGATCCTGCTGCCGGAGCGGCAGTTCGACGTCGAGCAGGTCGCCGGCTACGTCGAGAAGCGCTTCCAGCACCAGTACGCCCCGATCGTGGTGGTCGCCGAGGGCGCCCAGCCGCTGGACGGTCAGATGGTGCTGCACAACCAGGAGCTGGACGCGTTCGGCCACGTCCGGCTGGGCGGCATCGGCCAGTGGCTGGCCGAGCAGCTGGAGGCGAAGACCGGCAAGGAGGCCCGCACCGTGGTGCTCGGACACATCCAGCGCGGCGGCACCCCGACCGCGTTCGACCGGGTGCTGGCCACCCGACTCGGCCTGCACGCCATCGACGCGGTGCACGAGGGCGACTGGGGCAAGATGGTCGCTATGCAGAGCACGGACATCGTCCGCGTCCCGCTGGCCGAGGCCACCCGCGAGCTGAAGACCGTGCCGCTGGAGCGGTACGCCGAGGCCGAGGTCTTCTTCGGCAGCTGACCGACGGCGGACGGGGGGGGGGGCCGGGGGGGGGGCCCCCCCCCCCCCCCCCCCGGCGGGGGGGGGGGGGGTGGCCCCGGCCGGGGACACCCGGGCGGGGCTGGGGCGCGGGCTCAT
>NZ_JBNCKZ010000020.1:0-80909 GCF_049841795.1 Micromonospora sp. DT31
GCCCTACCCGCCGCACCCCACCAACGATGAGACGGCACAGATCCTGCTACCGCCAACCACGCACGAGGTCGTTAGTCTCGGGCTCCTTGCGAGGTATAGCAACCATGCCCTTCGCCGTCGTGTATCGATAAGCGATCACGGTGGGCACGACGTCTCGCAGTGGCAGCTCGTACTCGATGAGTAGCTCCCTGGAGGCAGGGTCATAGTGAGCGGCGGCCTTGCCTGTCAGGCCCTCCGGGTATCGCGACTGAGCGAGGACGTGTTGTAGACGCTCAACAAACGCGGGTGGTCCGCCGTTCGACAGAGCCGCCCTAAGTTCGAGGTCAGACTCGGCGGCCCGCTTGTTCCTCCCGGCTAGCAGCTGTGCGTACTCCGCAATCCTCGTGCTGACGGCCTCGGTCCGGAACTCGGCCTCTGCCATCTTCTGGGCGTGTGCCTCCCGCTCCGCCAGGCGCTTCCCGGCGGCTGCCTCCTGCGCCTTCTTGCGAGCGTCGGCAGCTAGGCGTCGTTCCTCAGCACGCTCGCGTTGGGCGGCCTCTCGCGCTGCTTTCGCCGCCGCTTGGTCGGCCAAACGCTTCGCCTGTACTTCATGCCTCAGGCGTGCTGCCTCGGCCTTCTTTGCCGCAGCCTCGGCTTGCTCAGCTTCGCGGCGTGCCTCCGCCTCCTGACGCTTTTGCTCGGCAACCAACTCGCGGTGCCAGCGCGCCTCCGCTTGCGCTTGGAGCTTCTTGGCCTGCTTGCGCGCATCGAGCATCTGAGCAATCAGGCCCTTACCGCATGCCGATGGCGGCCAGGGCGCAGCATGCGGCAATGGCGGTGAGCATGGGTGTGTATCCGGCGGTGGTGTGCAGGAGGGTGGCGGCGGCGGCGAGGGGTGCCGTGGCTTTGGCGATGGTGACGGGGGCGGAGAGTCGGCCGGAAATGGTGGCGTAGGCGGTGGTGCCGTACCGGTCGGTGAGTAGGGCGGGGGTGGCGAGGCTGGTGATGCCGAAGCCGAGTCCGAAGCCGATGACGGTGATGACCGCGCCGGTACGGGTGCCGGCGAGCAGCGGCATGGCGAGCACGGCGGCGGCCTGGGTGGTGAAGACGGCGGCGACGATGGTGGTGACGCGTAGGTGGCGGCGGACGGCGGTGAGGACGAGTCGTCCGGTGACGGACAGGACGCCGAGCAGTCCGGTCAGGGTGGCGGCGACGGTGGCGGGGTGGCCGCGGCTGGTGAGGTAGCCGATGAGGTGCACGGTCATGGTGCTGGTGGCCGCGCCGTGGGCGATCAGGGTCGCGGCGAGGATCCAGAACCGGGTGTCGCGCATCGCGGCCTGGGCGACGGCGCGCCGTTGGGCGTGCTCGGACCGCTCGGTGCGGGCGGGTGCCGTCGTTGTTGCCAGTCGGGGCCGGCGGATGGTGAGGGCGTGCAGCGGCACGGTGACCGCGCCGTGGACGGCGGCGAGGACGAGCAGGGCGCCGCGCCAGCCGAGGTGGGCGGCCAGGAGGCCGGTGAGGGGCATGAAGAGGGTGCTGGCGAATCCGGCGACGATGGTGACGGCGAGCAGGGCGGTGGGGCGTCGGTCGGGGGTGAACCAGGCGACGATGACGGCGAACGCGGGTTCGTAGAGGACCATCGCGCCGGTGATCCCGATCCCAATCATCACCGCGTAGAGCTGTTCGATGGTGTGCACCTGGGACCAGGCCACGAGGAGGGCGGTGGCGGTGATGGAGCCGGTGGTCATGAGGGCGCGTCCGCCGTGGTGGTCGAGCCACCGTCCGACGGGGATCGCCGCGAGGGCACCAGCAAGGACACTCGCGGTGAGTGCGCCGGTGACGGCGGTGGTGGAGGTGCCGAGGGTGGCGGCCATCGGGGTGAGCAGGACGGCGTAGGCGTAGTAGAGGGTGCCGTATCCGATGGTGGAGGTGACGGCGAGGGCGGCGACGATGCGCCGCCCGTGGTGCCCGCCGACGGCTGCGTCGGCGGGCACCGTGAGGGTGGTGGGCATCAGCTGGCGCAGCAGCCGCCGGTCTGCGTGTCAGCGGGTGCGGCGTCGAGGGTGAGCAGGCTCAACGGTGCGGCGAGTAGGCCGCCGGAGATGCCGGTGGCCAGGCCCCGGCCGGAGCTCTGGGCGGCCGGTGCCGGCCCGCAGCAGCTGTCGGCGGTGGTGGACTCGTCCGGGTTGCTGTTGCACACCCCGGTCTCGGGGAGGTCGAGTTGGACGTCGCGGGCGGCCGTCCAGTCGCCGGCGAGGGCGGCGACGACGGAGCGGACCTGCTCGTAGCCGGTGGCCATGAGGAAGGTCGGCGCCCGTCCGTAGGACTTCATTCCGACGGCGTAGTAGCCCGCCTCGGGGTGGGTGAGCTCGTCCACGCCGTGTGGGGGCACGGTGCCGCAGGAGTGCTCGTTGGGGTCGATCAGCGGGGCCAGGGCGCGGGTGGCGCCCATGACTGGGTCCAGGTCGAGGCGCAGTTCGGCGGCGATGGAGTGGTCGGGGCGGAAGCCGGTGGCCGCGACGATGCGGTCCACGGTGGTCTGCTCTTCGCTGCCGTCGGCGTGGCGCACGATCACGCTGACCCGGTCGTCGGTGGGGGTGAGGGCGTGCACGGCGAAACCGGTGAGCAGGCGGATCCGGCCGGCGTCGACGTGCGCGCGTAGCCGGGAGCCTAGGGCACCGCGTGCGGGCAGCGCGTCGGCGTCGCCTCCGCCGTAGGTGCGTGCCGGTGAGGTGGTGCGGATTGCCCAGGTCACCTCGGTGCCCGGGGTGGATTCGGCCAACTCGGCGAGGGAGAGCAGGGTGTTGGCGGCGGAGTGGCCAGCGCCGACGACGAGGGTGTGCCGGCCGGCGAAGCGGTCCCGGTCGGTCCCGAGGACGTCGGGCAGCGCGTGCTCCAGGTACCCGGCGACATCGCGCTCGCCGCGGGCGGGCAGTCCGGAGGATCCGAGGACGTTCGGGGTGCCCCAGGTGCCGGAGGCGTCGATGACCGCGCGGGCGAGCACCTCCTGGCCGTCGGCGAGGCGGATCAGAAACGGGGTCGTGTCGCGGCCGGCGGTGCGCAGCCGGTCCAGGCCGAGGCGGCTGATCGCCTCGACGCGGGCGCCGTAGCGCAGGTGCGGCTTGAGCTGCGGCACCTCCGCGAGGGGCTGGAGGTAGTTGTTGGCCAACTCGGCGCCGGTGGGCAGGACCTCCAGGTCGGGGGCGACCCACCCGGCGTCGTCGAGCAGGCGGCGGGCGGCGGGGTCGATGTTGTAGCGCCAGGGGGAGAAGACCCGCACGTGGCCCCACTGCCGCACGGCGGCGGCGGGGGTGTCGCCGGCTTCCAGGACGAGGAACGGTAGGTCACGCTCGTGCAGGTGCGCGGCGGCGGCCAGGCCGACCGGCCCGGCGCCGATCACCACGACGGGCAGGTCATTCAGGGCGTTCATCAGGTATCTCCTCTGTGTCGAGAGTTGTCGAATCAAACAGGTAGACGGCGGCCGTGCGGCGGGGTCGAGAGTTGGTCAGATGATGACGGGGCTGCGGCGCTCCAGCAGGATCACGTCGCGCCACCGGCCGTGGTGGCGGGCGATGCGCTCGCGCACGCCGATGACCCGGAAACCGGCGCGCTCGTGCAGGCGGAGGCTGGCGGTGTTCTCGCCGAAGACACCCGACTGGATGGTCCAGACACCGGCTGCTTCGGTGGAGGCGATCAGGGCGTCCAGCAGGAGGCGGGCGACGCCGCGGCCACGGGCGGCGGGGTCGACGTAGACGGAGTGCTCGACCACGCCGGCGTAGACCGCGCGGGCGGAGGTGGGCGAGACGGCGACCCACCCGATCACCGTGCCGTCGGCGGCGACGAAACGGTGCGCGGACAGTTTGCCGGCGTCAAATTGCGTCCAGGTCGGCGCCGTGGTCTCGAAGCTGGCGTCGCCGCCGTCGAGGCCGGCCTGGTAGATGGCGAGCACCCGTGCGGCGTCGCCGGCCTTCATGGGGCGAACGGTGATGTCGGCCATCAGCACGCTCCGTTCGGGTGGGGGGCGGGTCGGCCCATGACGACGTCGGCGGCGGAGGGGAAGCAGTCGACGCAGGCGTCGTTGATCCGGTAGTGCCGGGCGGTGCCGACCGCCTCGACGAGGACGAACCGCACCTCGGTAAGGACCTTCAAATGTTGGGAGACGGTGGACTGGGCCAGGCCGACGGCGGCGACGATCTCGCCGACGCTCATCGGTCGGGCGTGACGGGCGAGGTACTCGACGATCTGGACCCGGGTCGGGTCCGCGAGGGCCCGGAACCACGACGCGTACTGCTGCGCGGTGCTCCGGTCGAGCAACTCGTCCACAGCCCACCCCCCTTCTATCGCTTATCGCCGATTGACGATGAAAGTGTAGCGGGCGCGGAAGCGGCGAGGCCGACGGTCGCGACAACGAGGCGGGCGATCGCCTGCAGGGTGTGCGCGTCGACGCGGTCGGGGGTGTCGGCGGGACTGTGGTAGCCGGCCATGCCGGCGCCGATGCCCACCGCGGCGAGCCCCGCGGCGGCGTAGCGGCGGTTGTCGGAGGCGACCGGGCCGGCGGCGAGCGGAAGGCCGGTGTGCCGCCCGGCCTGGTCGAGCAGGGCGAGCAGCGCGTGGGCCGGCCCGCCGGCCTCGACCGCGGCGGCCTGGTCGAGCAGCCCGGCGCCGTCGACGTTGATGACCAGCGGCCGAACGTCGCCGGCGTGCAGCTGCTGGCTGTGGTGGGCCGAGCCCAGCGCACCGACCTCCTCGGCGTCGAGCAGCGCGACCGCCAGCCCGACCCCCGCGGGGCGGGCGGCGGTAAGGATTCGGGCGGCTTCCAGGACCACGGCGACGCCGCTGGCGTTGTCGGACGCGCCGGGCTGACGCAGGCCCGGATGGTCGCCGACGCCGTCGTAGTGGGCGGTCAGCAACACCTCGATCCCACCCGGCGCTGCCGCCGGGCACCTCGCGTGGATGTTGGCGCCGGTCACGTCGCGGCGGCGCAGCGGGGTGTTCGCACTCCACCAACCCGCACTGGTGGCGACGGCTAGGACGGCGCGGTGCGTGCCCGCGTCGAGGGTCAGGATGGGCAGCGGTCCTGGGTCCGGTCCGGCGAGGACCGTGTACTGCCAGCCGTCGGCGTCGACAGCCCGGCTCACCAGCAGACCCGCGGCGCCCGAGGCGTCGCGGGCGGCGTCGAGAGGGTTCCCGCCCGCGGGCACCACCAGCCACCGGCCGGTCGGGTCGCCGCTGCCGGCCACACCCAACGGGCCACGCCTGACCTCAGATCTGTCGGCTGAGGCGGGATGGACCGCGACCTCGCGGCCGAAGGTCAGCCGCGTCGAGGTGTCACCGTCGCCCCAGACGACGGTCGGCGCCGCGTACAGCTCGGGCACGTTGCGGACCGGGAAGTCATCAGTGTCGACCGCCGCGCCGAGGTCGGCGAGGTGCGCGACGAGCCAGGCGCGGGCGGCGGCACCGCCGGCCGTGCCGACCCGCCGGCCGGCGAATTCAGCCGAGGCGAGAGCAGTGACCGTGGCGGCCATCCGCTCTGCCGACACCAGGGGAAGTGTCGCGTCCAAGTGGGCGACCGACTCCGACGGGGCGGTCATCCGCAGCACCCCTGACCCGTCGTGACGGCTTCGGTCTTCGCCTCGGTGCCGCAGCAGGAGCCGGCCGCTTCGGCGGCCTGCTGGCTGCCGCAGCACGGTCCCGCCGTCGGCGACTGCCCGGCGGGCGGAAGGATCGAGCCGACCGCCTGCGCGGGGCTGCCACAGCAGGAACCGGAACCGGTCACGGCCAGGGCGGCGCCCGGATCACCGGCGAACCCGCCCGCCGTCGCGGGGCTGGTCTGGGTGCTCTCGCTCATTACACAACCTTTCGGTTACCGGGCGCCGATCAGGGCGTAGGCGTCGTCACGGACCTGGTCGAAGTGCCGCTGCGCCCGCTGCGCCGCGGTGGACACCCGCGCGCAGGAGTCACAGAACCGCGCCCCCGCCTGGGCTTTCGCCGTGCGTCGTGCTGTGCCGAACATGACGACTCCCTTTCCACGACGTCTGTCTTGACGTCTGTCGAATCAGAGAGTTGCACGCTGCTTAGACACGTGTCAACCTAGAGGCATGTCAAAGCAGGCTGCGTTGCTTCCCGTCATCGACCTCACCGCCGACACGCCGTGCTGCCCGCCGCTGGCGCAGAGCCCGGTGCCGGCGCAGACCGCCGCGGTGCTCGCGCCGGCGTTCAAGGCGCTCGGCGACCCGGTGCGGCTGCAGCTGATGTCGATGATCGCCTCGGCGAAGAGCGGGGAGGCGTGCGTCTGCGACCTGACCCCGGCGTTCGACCTGACCGGGCCGACGATCTCGCACCACCTCAGGACGCTGCGCGAGGCCGGCCTGGTCGACGCCGAACGCCGCGGCACCTGGGTGTACTACCGGGCCCGGCCGGCCATCCTGCGCCAGCTCGCCGGGCTGCTCAGCGTCGAACCGGCCGCCGTGGCCTGAGGCCTGGGCGGCGACCCGGGCGGCCGCAGGCAGCGCTGGCCGAACTGCAGTCCTACCTCAAGACCTGCTGCTGAACCGACCCCCGCGCCGAGGGGGCTGCGGACGCCTCGCGCCCGCCACCCAACCGTCATTTGACACTCCCGCGATCCCTCAGTAATTATTGAGTCAATGATTACTGAGCTTGCTTCCCTGCAAGGGCGCGCCCGGATCCACGCCGCGCTCGGCGACCCGGCGCGCCTGGCGATCGTGGACGCGCTCACCCTCGGCGACGCCTCGCCCGGAGAAATCGCCCACGACCTGCAGATACCGACGAACCTCGTCGCCCACCACGTCAAAGTCCTCACCGACGCCGGCCTCGTCGTCCGTGGGCGCTCCGAGGGCGACCGGCGCCGCACCTACTTGCGGCTGCGTCCCGAAGCCCTCACCGCACTGCACCCCGCGCCCCTGACCGGCGTGGGACGGGTGGTGTTCGTGTGCACCCGTAACTCCGCCCGCTCGCAACTCGCCGCCGCCCTCTGGTCCGAGCGCACCCACACCCCGGCCGCGTGCGCGGGAACACAGCCCGCCGAGCGGGTCCACCCCCGGGCCGTCGCCGTGGCCCACCGGCACGGTCTGGACCTCGACCCCAGCAGCACCAACCGTGTCGCGGACATCGTGCGCGACGACGACCTGGTCATCGCCGTCTGCGACAACGCCCACGAGGAACTCACCGCCCCCGCCCGGCCCCGCCTGCACTGGTCGGTACCCGACCCCGTCCGCCTCGACACCGACGACGCGTTCGAGACGGCATTCGCCGACCTCGCCGCCCGCGTCGACCGCGTCGCCCCCGTCATCACCCCCGCCATGAGCTCGCGAGGACCCCATGACTGACACTCACGCCCACCCGTAGATGTCCATCGACCAACAGCTCGCCCTGCGCACCGCCGCCACCCGCCTCGCCGAGGAGCTCACCGGCGTCTACGGCACCGAAACCATCGAGCGGTTCCTGCACACCAGCTACGACCAGTTCGCCACCGCCGGCAGCATCCCCCACTACCTGCCGCTGCTCGCCGAACGCTTCGCCCGCCAGCGCCTGCAGGCCCTCGCCCGCGTCGAGGGCCACCACCGCGACGGCCGCCCCGTCGCTCTGTTCCTGTGCACCCACAACGCCGGCCGCTCGCAGATGGCGTTGGGCTTCTTCACCCACCTCGCCGGCGACAACGCCGTCGCGTGGTCCGGCGGCAGCGAACCCGGCGCCGAGGTCAACCCCGCCGCGATCGCCGCGATGGCCGAGCGCGGCATCGACATCGCCGCGGAATTCCCCAAGCCGTGGACCGACGAGGTCATCCGCGCCGCCGACGTCGTCATCACCATGGGCTGCGGCGACGCCTGCCCGGTCTTCCCCGGCACCCGATACGAGAACTGGGACCTCGACGACCCCGCCGGACGCGACCTCGCCGACATCCGGCCGATCCGCGACGACATCGAACGCCGCGTCCGGCGCCTCCTCGACGACCTCCACGTCACCCACCCGGCATGACGGACCCGACCCACACCACCAGCGACCGAGAATTGACGGGAGTGCCCGTGAGCACCCGCACCACCCCTGACACCGACCCCGGCGAGAGCGCCGTCGTCGGCCGCCTGTCCCGCCTCGACCAGTTCCTCCCCGTGTGGATCGGCCTGGCCATGGTCGTTGGCCTGCTCCTGGGTCGGCTGATCCCCGGGCTGAACAGCGCCCTGGACGCGGTGCAGATCGGCGGGATCTCGCTACCCATCGCGGTCGGCCTGCTGATCATGATGTACCCGGTGCTCGCGAAGGTCCGCTACGACCGACTCGACACCGTCACCGGCGACCGCCGGCTGCTGATCTCCTCGCTGGTCCTCAACTGGCTCGTCGGCCCCGCCGTGATGTTCGCCCTGGCCTGGATCTTCCTGGCCGACCAACCCGCCTACCGCACCGGCCTGATCATCGTCGGCCTGGCCCGCTGCATCGCCATGGTCATCATCTGGAACGACCTCGCCTGCGGCGACCGGGAAGCCGCCGCCGTCCTGGTCGCCCTCAACTCCATCTTCCAAGTCATCGCCTTCGGCGTACTCGGCTGGTTCTACCTGTCCGTACTGCCCGGCTGGTTGGGGTTGTCGGGGGCGGAGCTGAACATCTCGGCCTGGGACATCGCCCGCAACGTGCTCATCTTCCTCGGCATCCCACTGCTCGCCGGCTACCTCACCCGCCGCCTCGGCGAACGCGCCAAGGGCCGCGCCTGGTACGAGGCCCGCTTCCTGCCCCGCATCGCCCCGGCCGCCCTCTACGGGCTGCTGTTCACCATCGTGATCCTCTTCGCCCTGCAAGGCGACGCCATCACCAGCCGACCCCTGGACGTCGTCCGCATCGCCCTGCCCCTGCTGGTGTACTTCGCCCTCATGTGGGCCGGCTCCTACGCCCTCGGCCGAGCCATCGGCCTCGGCTACGAACGCACCACCACCCTCGCGTTCACCGCCGCCGGCAACAACTTCGAACTCGCCATCGCCGTCGCGATCGGCACCTTCGGCGTCACCTCCGGCCAAGCCCTCGCCGGAGTCGTCGGCCCCCTGATCGAGGTCCCCGTCCTCGTCGGACTCGTCTACGTCTCCCTGTGGGCGCGCCGCCGCTACTTCACGTCCACGCCTTCCACTACGACAACCGCCTAACCGGTAAGGGAACCACCGTGAGTGACAAGCCCAGCGTCCTGTTCGTCTGCGTCCACAACGCCGGCCGCTCCCAGATGGCCGCCGGCTGGCTACGCCACCTCGCCGGCAACACCGTCGAGGTCCGCTCCGCCGGCTCCGCGCCCGCCGACACCATCAATCCCGCCGCCGTGCAGGCCATGCGCGAGGTCGGCATCGACATCACCGACCAGACCCCGAAACTGCTGGAGTACGCCACGGCGGAGTCGTCCGACGTCATCGTGACGATGGGCTGCGGGGACGCCTGCCCGGTCTTCCCCGGCAAACGCTACGAGGACTGGAAGCTCGACGACCCCGCCGGCAGGGGCGTCGACGCCGTCCGCCCGATCCGCGACGACATCCGCACCCGGGTGGAGAAGCTCCTCACCGAGCTGCGCCCGAGCGCCTGACGCCACCCTTGTCACCGCCCGCCGGGGCAGCCATCGGCGGGCGGTTCCACCCCTGTGAGCAGGAGTCCCTCGTGTCCGACCCGCATCCCCTGATCATCATCGGCTCCGGGCCCGCCGGCTACACCGCCGCCGTCTACGCGGCCCGCGCCAACCTCACACCCCTGCTCATCGAAGGCGCCCAGTCCGGTGGCTCCCTGATGACCACCACCGAGGTGGAGAACTTCCCCGGCTTCCCCGACGGCATCACCGGCCCCGAACTGATGGACAACCTGCGCAAGCAGGCCGACCGCTTCGGCGCCCAGTTCCTCACCGACGACGTCACCCGCGTCGACCTCACCGGCGACGTCAAGACCGTGTGGGTCGGCCAGCAGGCCCACCAGGCGCGAGCGGTCATCCTCGCCACCGGATCCGCGTGGCGGCCCCTCGGCGTGCCCGGCGAGACCGAACTGCTCGGCCACGGCGTCTCCTCCTGCGCCACCTGCGACGGGTTCTTCTTCCGCGACCAGGACATCGCCGTTATCGGCGGCGGCGACTCCGCTATGGAGGAAGCCACTTTCCTCACCCGCTTTGCCCGCAGCGTCACCATCATCCACCGCTGCGACACCTTCCGCGCCAGCCGCATCATGGCCGACCGCGCTCTGACCAACAACAAGATCACCATCGAGTGGAACACCATGGTCGAGGAGATCCTCGGCCGCCCGTCGACGTCGTCCGGCATGAACCGTGGCGGGCGTCGGGTGACCCAGGTGACCTCGGCGACCCGCGACACATCGGCCAGGATCTGCGCCCCCGAGTTGCCCCCACCGACGATGACGACCCGCTGCCCGCGGAACTCCAGCGGCGAGGCGTAGTCCACGGTATGCAACTGCCGGCCACCGAACTCCTCCCGACCTGAGACGTCCGGCCGGTACGGGCACTGCCACGTCCCGGTCGCGGAGATGACGTACCGGGCCGACCACGATTCGGAGTCGGTCTGCACCGCCAAGCGCGCACCCGCCGCCCGCACCTCCCGCACCCGGACCGGGCGACGCACCGCGAGGTCGTAGGGGTCTGCTGCACAGATAGGTGACAGTTTTAGTCACGCGGCCTGACTGGCCGGTGGGGTCATGATGGCCTCGTACTCGATAGGGGTCAACCGGGACAGGGATCGTTGGCGTCGTCGGCGGTGGTAGGTCCGTTCGACCCAGGTCACGATCGCGGTCCTGAGCTGCTGGCGGGTCGTCCAGGTTCGGCGGTCGAGGACGTTGCTCTGCAGCAGGCCGAAGAACGACTCCATGGCGGCGTTGTCGCCAGCGGCGCCGACTCTGCCCATCGACCCGGTCATGTGGTGCTGGTGGAGGGCGCGGACGAATTTCCGGCTTCGGAATTGCGACCCGCGGTCGGTGTGCAGCACGCAGCCGGCCACGTCACCACGGCGGGCTACGGCGTTGTGCAGGGCGTTGACGGCCAGCCTCGATTTCATCCGTGAGTCGATGGAGTAGCCGACGATCCGCCTCGACCACACGTCCTTGATCGCGCACAGGTAGAGCTTGCCCTCGCCGGTGCGGTCTTCGGTGATGTCGGCCAGCCACAACCGGTTCGGGCCGTCTGCGGTGAAGTCGCGGCGCACCAGATCGTCGTGTACTGGCGGACCGACCTTGCCGCCCTTGCCCCGACGCTTCTTTCTGCTGAACGCGCTGAACCAGCCATGCCAGAGCAGATTCTCCAGGCGGTGCGCTCGACCATCGGCTGGCCGGCGTCGCGGGCCTCATCGGCCAGGAACCGGTAGCCGAACTCCGGGTCGTCGCGGTGGGCGTCGAACAACGCGTCCGACCGATACACCGCAGCCAGTTCAGCGTCGCCGACCGGCTGGGCGAGCCACCGGTAGTAGGGCTGACGAGCGATGTTCAGTACCCGGCACGTCACCGCCACGGGGATCCCGTCGGCGGCCAACTCGCTCACGAGCGGGTAGAGCCTTTTCCCGGCAGATGCGCCTGCGACAAGTAGGCAGCGGCCCGACGCAGGACCTCGTTCTCCTGCTCCAGCAAGCGGATCCGCTTGCGCGCCTCCCGCAGCTCGGCCGACTCGCTCCGGGTCACACCCGGCTTGGCGCCGACCTCGACGTCGGCCTGGCGCAGCCACTTGAACAACGTCATCGGGTGGACCCCGAAGTCCTTGGCGATCTGCTCGACCGTCACACCCGGGTCACGGTCACGAGCCACCCGCACGACGTCATCACGGAACTCACGAGGGTAGGGCTTGGGCACAGCGACATCCTTCCAGCTCGCCCACAGGGCAAGCCATCTCAGATGTCACCTATTGGTGCAGCAGACCCCTTCAACATCCGGCGGTCCCGCTCTGCCGTGGAGTGGGTGTAGCGGTTCAATGTCGTTGTCGTCTGCTCGTGGCCCATCACCTCGCCACGTCGTTGATCGGTACGCCGTCGGAGGCCACGTTGCCGTGACCACCGTGCTGATTGCCGACGACGCCGACCCTCGCGGTGGTCTTCCTGCCCAGGCGGGACCGCGCCAGCGCCGGCCGGCGATGAACCTGCCGGGGTGGTCGTCCGTCATAGCGGTATGCCACCCAGACCCAGAACACCGGACGAGCGCTGGATGCGGTACGTCGCCGCCGACTTCGACCGGCTACGAGAATCTGGTTCCCAGAGCCGTCCCTCCTCCATCCGCCTCGGCCAGGCCGAACGGTATGTCGACCGGCTCGCCTCGCCGGACGGCAACCTGGAACCGAAGTGGCGTGACTACCTCCGCCGCTTCGTCCACCTTTTCCGGCCAAAGCGGGAGCCGATGGCGACCGCGCCCACGGGTGGCCTGGCCACGAGCAGTCCGGCCATGGAATATCACGGGCCGGCCATGAGCAGCCCGGCCTTGAACAGCCAAGCCAGGGGGCATCCCGGGGCGGCCGCCCAGCCCTTGTCCTGGACGGAGCGGGCTCGGCAGTACGCGCCGCAGATGCTGCAGGAAGCGCGGCAGCTCGACCAACTCGACGCCGCGCTGGTGGCCAACCCGCAGAACGACGCCTTCCGACGGCTGTTCTACGGCGGAAGGCTGGAGCGGACCAAGCACTTCCACGAGGACACCACCAGATCTCTGGAGAAGGCGATCCACAAGGGCGAAGAGCGGGTGGCGCAGCAGGCCTTCGACCAGCCGGTGCCCGCCGGTCCCGCCCCGGCACAGCCGCGCACACCTACCCTGCCGAGTCTCATCGCCGAGGCCGCGAAAGGGGACTTCGAGCGGCAACGCGCCGCACCGCGGAACGGCCGGCAGCCCGATGCTCGGTCGGCACGCCGGCCCCGATCCAGGCAGATGCCCCCGCCAAGAGGACGGGCACGGGGTTGAACCGGTGAGGGCGGCGGTCCGTTGTTCGGACGACACCGTCCATCGCAGGGAGCAGCCCGATGACCCAGGTAGCGAACGACCCCGGCATCCAGACGCCCGAACCGCCGCCGAAGGAGGACCTCCAGCCCCCGTTCATCCTCTACCAGGACGGACAGCGCTACGGCGAGACGCTCGACCGTCTCGCCGTCTGGGTGCACCACCTCCTCATTTCCGTGTACGCCCGGGAGGTCACCTCCGGGGCGCCGTGGTGCTCCCAATGGTGGCGCCACCCGGAGGCGGTGGCTCAGCTGCACGGCCTCTCCATGGCGTGGCAGGAGATGACCGGCGCCGACAGCAACCTGAGCGGCCCGGCCACCTGGCACCGTGACTTCCTGACGCCGGTGATGACGTCGCTGCGCGATCCGTCGGGGCCGTTCGCCGGGTGCAAGCCGGGTTCACATCGCGACAAGCAGCCACCACCGGTCGAACCGCTCGCCTTCTAGCCGGCCTCGCCGCTCGCAGCGGGTACGGCCGGCTCCCGGCGCGCCTTGATACGTCTCCCGGAATCGTGAACCGCCGCCATCGGTGATCCGTCGTTCAGGTGACCTACGGACTCGGATACCTCCGGGCTCTCGGCGGCTGCAAGCCGGACTCGTGTCGGCCGAAGGAGCCGCCGGCGGCAGGGCGGTACCCGGCTTGAGTCGACGTTCGATCCGTCCGCACCCTACCCAAGGAGCAGTCGTGGATCCCAATCAGCCGTACTACGATCCCAACCAGCCGAATTACGATCCGAACCAGTCGAATTCCTACGGATATCAGTCCTACGGGTCCTATCCTGAAACCTCTTATCAGGGTTCCCCGTACACGGTGGCATCAGCTGCATCGGCGCCGACCTACACGGTGGCATCAGTTGCATCGGCGCCGACCTACACGGTCGCATCAGAGCCGTACACGGTCGCATCAGCTGCACTGGCGATGCCGATGGGGAGGGCATCGACGAATCGGGCGATGGCGTTCAACGCGGTGCAGAACCAGGGGGCGCCCGGCACTGCCCTCAAGGCCCATATCTACATCAAGGACAAGAACGGCAACGAGACCGATTATCAGTCGGCGCCGTTCATGAGCGGCACCGAACCGAAGAGCGGCAGCCGGTACTCGACCTGGACAGGGGCCGGGAGCGAGGTCAGGAAATCGAAAAAGGACGCCGAGGTGCACGCCCTGGACTGGGCATACGACAAGATCTCCAGGTTGTCGAACAAGAAGGATATCCGGAGTATCCAGGTGGACCTGGTTGTCAGCAGTGGTACGTGCAACGAGTGCAAGGACAGGCAGCAGAAGTTCGTCAACGACGTGGCCAAGATGCTGCCGATGACAAAGAGTTCGAGGTCCGGGCAGTACCGCATCAAGTTGCAGTCGGCCTATGACAACAACAGGACCTACCCGGCCTCCGGTGGACGGCCGAACGCCCAGGGTGCGGCCACGACGACGTATGGATACGAAGACAGTGAGCTGCGTGTCAATGCGGCGGCTCTGAACGCGGGTACTCCATATCAACAAGCTCAGTACTTCAGCCGGCCGCACGCGCCCGGCAGTCCCTCCGGATTTGTGGCTCCGGGAAGCTCGAGCAGTGAACCGGTTGGCACGGAGCCGAGGACGGACCGGTACTCGCCCGACCTGTCCTCCGGGACGTCCTCCGGGAAGTCCCGGACCCCCTCCCCGCCGAAGTCGTACGCACCGTCGAAGGACGGCGGCGCCCGCCGCAGGTAGAACGAGTCGAGGGCGTGGATGCGGGGCTTTCCCGAGAGCCGGGCCCCGCATCCACGAGGCCGGTTTGGAGCGGGCCTACGACGGGGGCCACGCCGCACGGGACTGCCGCCGCGTGAGTGAACGGCCCGGCGGCCCGCCACGGTGACCGGTACTCCTGCTTGTGGGCAGTGATGATCACCGGCCGACGATCCCCGCGCACCTCGAAGGTGATGCGTTTGCGCAGGTCCTGCCCGGGACGGTGCGAGGCAGGCACGCCGCCACGACTCGGCGGTGATCCCGTCGAGGCCGCGCCGTGCACGCCACCTCATCGAGGTCGCTCGGGCGCATACGGCAAGGACGACAAGGAAGCGGCCGTGAAGACCCTGCGGCAGGCGTACGAGTCGGCGCCGGAGACGATCCGCTTCAACGGGTGCGCCCGCCAGGTCACGTTGGACCTGCTCGATGGCCGGACGCTCCACCCGTAACGATGCCTGTGACCTCGCGGTCAAGGTCGGGCTGCTCTCGTAATCGTAGAAGCCTTACCCATTCCGCTGCGCGACCGACCGTGGCTTCTTGCTCACGGGATGCGGCGGGCGGTGCGGGTATCACCTGGTCGCCGCGTCCCTCTCAGGTTGAGGGCAGGAGGCCGCCCTCATTCGCGAGCGAGGGAGGGTCCGTGCGGCGCGTCTGCCGCTGTGGAGCCGACCTGCCGTGCCGCGCCCGGCACCGGATTCCGATCAATCGTGGCCACTGGCCACGGGAGGGCGAGCAGTGACCAGCGGGCAGGAACAGGCGATCCTCGCGGTGCACGTCCGAGGGCTCGACGACATGTGTGTCGGCTGCCGAGCGTGGTGGGCGCGGCTCACGCCGTACCCGTGCTGGCAGGTGGATATTGGGCGACCAGCCGGCAGGCGCGGGCGATCACCGCGCGGTTCCACATTCACTAAGGCTCAGGGGAAGAAGGGCGGCTACGATTCCATCGAAACCAGCGGAGGTCGATTCTGGGGGCCTAACGCCGCCAAGGCTGGTCTCGCTGGTGTGGCAATCGGCCCAACGAGAGTCAACATTGCCGGCTACGGAGGATACAAATTCTGCTGATGGTAGTGTGGCGGCCATGAGCGACCTGGAGCGGATGAGCCAGGGCTCCTGTGCGGCAGCTCTAAGACGTTACGGATTTGTCGCCAAGAAGCGCGGGCTGTTGACGAAGTCGTTGGATGTCAAGGGGGTGACAGGATGGCTGGGCCTGAATGCCGCTACCTGGGATCTCCCTGCGAGTGTTGCTATCAACCCGGTTGTGGGGGTTAGGCACATTAGGCTTGAGAAGGCGCTGGTCGAATTGGCGGGCTGGCCGGCCCCGGTTGCCTGTCCGACCAAACCGCTGGGCTACCTCATGCCGCAGGGCACCTTTACTCAGTGGGACTTCGTGCGGGGGGCGGACTTGGAAACCGTTGCGGAAGAGCTAGCTGCCGCTGTCGCTGAGTACGGTATGCCGTTCGTGGATCAATGGTCGGACTGGAAGACGCTTTCCAGCGGATTGGCGAATCAGGAGAACAGCCTGTTGTTGCGGGAGCAGCGCAGTGTGGTGCTGCCGGTCGTCGCCATGCTAGACGGCGACGAGGCCGCAGCCAGAGCGATGGTGAGTGAAGAGTTGATCCGTGTGGGCGATGCCCCGGACTTCTACTCGCAGTCCTACCGCGAGTTCGCGAGGAGGTTATTCCCGTAGGACCTTCAGGTCGCGCGGGCGAGGGTCTGCCCAAGCGAGCGACGAAGGAGTCGTGCCGTTCTCCCACGGCCACTTCACCGCCGGCAGGTCGACCACGTCAGCCTGGCCGCCCCGACGGCGGCCAGCGGATGCCCCGCCGGCAGGGCCAGCAGCAGTTCCACGGTGTCGACCGTGCGGTAGGCCAGCGCCGGCTCGTGTACCGGCGGGCGAGCAGCCCGGCCACGTCCGGCGCGGTCTAAGCGCTCTCGGCGACCGCCCCGATGTCGGGGCGGGTGGCCCGGAGCCGGGGAACCAGTGCGTCCACCCGGCCACCGTCGACCGGGTGGACGCCAGCCGCAGCCGTCCGCCGCGACCGCGCACCAGGCCGCGGATGGGAGCGGGCGGCGGCGTTCACATCGGCGAACGGCCGGCTGGCCCCATCCGCGACCTGCGCGCCCACCTCGGTCAGCGTGCAACCGGGGCTGGTGCGGTGCACCAACGGCATGCCAGGCTGCCGTTCCAGGGCGCAGATCTGCTGGCTGAGCGCGGGTTGGGCGATGCGTAGCCGGGCCGCCACGCGGGAAAGTGCAGCACCTCGGCGAGCACCCGCGAAGGAGCGTAGCTGGCGGGTCACGTCCGCGCTGGCCGTCTCTTACACCACCAGCGCGGACGCGACCCAGTCCGGCCATTGCGCGGGCGAGCCGCCGGCTGAGCAACACCCTCACCATTCGCGCCACTCGTCAGTGAGTTCGGTCCGCGCGATGTCGCGGCGGGCGGTGAGAGCTCTGACATCAATGCCCGCATCTGTCAGGACGTCGTCGATGTACTGACAGAGCCCTTCGCGCTCGTCCGTCTCGATCCTTCCGTCCTCCTCGTTGATCGCGTTGAGAGCCATGACGCCCCGCTCGACCGATGCGACGATCTCATCATCGGACGGTGACGGCATCGGCATCGGCGGCATCCCTGGAAGCGCCTCGGGCCCGGACCGCGTGACGCTCCCGGTCCGGGAGAGCGAGCGAACGTCGGCTTCGTAGGCGTCCAGAGCCGCATCGACAGCAGCAATGAAGGACTCTGGCCAGAGGTGTACGGCGTAGGCGTCAACTTCAGCGAGGGCGCCTGCGGCAATGCGGCTCTTTTGGTCCCGTACCTCGCGGGCCCACTCCTCGGTGGGTCGTGTGAGCATGGCGCGCAGCCTAGCGATGGCATCTGACGGCAGGCCGAGTCGACCAGCGTAGGTGACGGCCGCGGTGGCGATATGGCTTGGTATCAAAGTCAGTCGCGACGTCACCGGAGGTGTGCGATTCTGGCGGCGCCCGCCGCTGACACCGGTGGCAGGGCGTACCGCCGCACAACCACGACGAGGAGTGACAATGCGAGCAGCTTCCACGTTCCGGACCCTTGACCGTCCTATCGTGGAGCTCTGCCTTGGCGTTGTTGAACCTCGGAATCGTCGCGCATGTTGACGCCGGAAAGACCAGCCTGACCGAACGCCTGCTCTACGAGGCCGGTGCCGTGTCGCACCTGGGCAGCGTGGACGCCGGCACGACGCGGACCGACTCGATGGAGTTGGAGCGTCGGCGTGGGATCACCATCCGGGCGGCGGTGACGTCCATCCGGATCGGTGACCTGGGCATCAATCTGTTGGACACCCCCGGCCATCCCGATTTCATCGCGGAGGTCGAGCGTTCGCTGGCCGTGTTGGATGCCGCCGTGCTCGTGGTGTCGAGCGTGGAGGGGGTCCAGCCGCAGACCGTCGCGATCTGGCGGGCGCTGCGCCGCATCGGCGTACCGACGATGTTCTTCCTCAACAAGGTGGACCGTCGCGGTGCCGACGTCGGCCGGGTGACGGCCGAGGTGCGCCGGCGGCTCGGCGCGCCTGCGGTCATGCTCACCACGGTCGTCGGCCAGGGTGGGTGCGATGCCCGGGTGCGAGCCGTGGACCTCGACGCCGAACCGGTGCTGGAGGCGGTGGCCGAGGTCGACGACGGGGTGGCGGCGCGGTGGCTGGCCGACGAGCCGGTGCGGGTCCGCTCCGTCCGGCGGGCGATCCGGAACGCGGTGCGCCGCGCCGAACTTGCCCCGGTGGCGTGCGGCTCGGCGATCACCGGAGCCGGGGTACGGCAGCTGTGCGACCTGCTGGCCGATCTGCTGCCACGCGCCGAGGAGCGCGACGGCCCGCTGGCCGGTACGGTCTTCGCTGTCGATCGGGACGTCCACGGCCGACGGGCCTGGCTGCGGGTGTGGTCCGGGAGTCTGCGCGTACGGGATCGGGTGCGGCTCGCCGAAACGCGCCCCCAGACGGTGACCCAGATCGCCGTCACCGAACCGGACGGCGTCGTGGTGCGTCCCACGGTGTCCGCCGGGCAGATCGCCGCGGTACGCGGCGTGTCGGCCCGGATCGGCCAGCACATCGGGGACCCGCCGCGGCGGCACGTCTACCGGTTTCCGCCGCCGACCAGGCAAGCCGTCGTCGAGCCCGTCGATCCCGGGCAGCGCCTGGCGATGTTCGCCGGGCTGGCCGAGTTGGCCGACGAGGACCCGTTGGTGGACCTGCGGCTCGACGAGCAGCAGGCGGAGGCGGTGATCCGCCTGCACGGCGAGGTCCAGAAAGAGGTGCTGGCCGCCCTCATGGCGGACCGGTACGGCGTTCGGGTGCGGTTCTCCGGGACGCTGACGGCGTGCATCGAGCGGGTCGTCGGCAGCGGAACCGCGGAGGAGCAGGCGCATGTGCGCGGCAACCCGTACCTGGCCGGGCTGGGGTTGCGCATCGAGGCCGCCCCGGTCGGGCACGGCGTCGAGTTCCGGCCCGGTGTCGAACTCGGCCGGCTGCCGCCGGCCTTCGTGGTGGCCACCGAGGAGGGCGTGCGGGCCGCGCTCCGACAGGGCCGGCACGGCTGGCCGGTGACCGACTGCACCGTCACCATGACGGCCTCCCGGTACTGGCCGCGGCAGAGCAAGCCGCACCAGAAGTTCGACAAGTCCATCTCGACGGTGGCCGGTGACTTCCGCAATCTCGCCCCGGTGGTGGTTGCCGCGGCGTTGCGCCGGGCCGGTACCCGGGTGTGCCAGCCGATCGAGCGGTTCGACGTCAACCTTCCGCAGCACGCGGTGGAGACCGTGCTGGCGTTGCTCGGCCGATCGGGAGCGGTCATCGACCACACCGCCGTCGCCGGTGGCTACCTCGAGGTGAGCGGCACCCTGCCGTCGGCGCGGGTGCCGCAGGTGGTGGCCACTCTTCCCGACCTCACCGGCGGCGAGGCCGTCCTGACCACCGCCTTCGACCACTACGCGCCGGTCACCGGCGAGGACCCGCCGACGTTACCCCGACGTGGGCCCGATCCGGGGGATCGGGAGGTGTGGTTCCGGGCGGTGCCGCGTTGAGGCGTGTCGGCTGGGCGCTCGGAGCTCACTCGCCTGCTCACGGGCCTTGTGACGGTTCTGTGATGGATCTGTGACGGCCCTGCCTAGCGTGTGACCCGCCCGGACCGGCGCCCCTGCCGGACCGCGCGGAAGGGAATGGAACATGCGCCTGACCCATGTCGTTGACCGGGCCCTACGCCTCGTCCTGCCGTCGACCACTGCCTCGGCTGCCTGCATCACCGAGGTCTACTACCAGTACCAGTACCGCAGCTGCTCCGGCGGCCAGACGAGGTGGCGGCGGAAGTGCGTCGTCCAGCCGAGTTGCAACGTCACCTGCGGCGCCTGGGAAAGGGTCTCCGGCTGCATCCCGGCCTGACCCGGTGGACGGTCGGCCCGACCCGCGGGGGTGGGTCGGCCGTCCTTTTCCAGGACGAGGCGGGGACTGACCCGCTTCGACGACTGTGTGAGTTGCTTCTGTCAGCCGTCCCGGTGAGGAGCCGAATCCGATGACCGCCATGGAAGCCGTTCTGGCCGCCTTCTGTCTGGCGAACCTTCTTCTCACTCTCGCCGTGGTGCGCCGGCTGCGCGTACACACGGAGCGCCTCGACCGGCTGACCGACGGGGAGCCGCCCTTGCTCCAGCCCGGTGACCCGGTCGGCGAGTTCGAGGTCCCGACCGTCGGCGGTTCGCTCGCCGCGGCGACCGACCTCGCCGCGGGCGGCCTGATCGCGGTCGTCAGTCCCGGCTGTGGCTCCTGCGAGGAGGCGGTTCCGGGACTCGTGGCGGCGCTCGCCGAGCCCGGGCGCCCGCCCATGGTCATCGTGGTCGCCGCCGAGCCGGTCGAGGCCGAGGCGATGGTCCGGGCGCTCGGCCCAGACGCGCCGGTCGTCATCGAGGCACCGGTAACGGGTGCGGTGCAGCGGGCCCTGGGTATCCGTGAGTATCCGTCGCTCGTGGCGGTCGCGGACGGCGCGGTCACGGCGCTCGGGCACGACGTCCGCGACCTGCCGGCCGTGCTTGCCGCGATTCCCCGGCCCGTCCGGTGAGCGCACTGCGGGAGGCGGCGGCCTGCGTCTGGGCATCCCTGCGCCTCGCCGCCCGAGGTGGACCGGCCCTACTGATCGGGTACGCGGTCGTCTCGCTTCTGTCGGGTCTGATCCCGGCAGCTCTGGCCCTGCTCACCCGGGCGATGGTGGACCGGTTGACGGCCGGCGTCGGCGTGCTGTGGATCGTCGTCGGGCTCGCCGCCGTCAGCCTCGCCGCCGCGGTGATTCCGCTGTGGACTTCGTATGCCTCCCAGGAGCTGGGCCGGCGGATCACCGTGGCTGCGCACGGCGAACTCTTCGCCGCCGTGAACGCACAACGCGGTATCGCACCCTTCGAGTCACCCGCCTACCTCGACCGCCTCCAGCTCGCCCGGCAGGCCGGCGACTACGCTCCCGGCGAGGTCGTCCAGAGTGTCCTCGCGGTCCTGCGCTCCGTCGTCATCGCCGCGACCCTGGTGTCCTCACTCGTGACGGTCAACATCTTCGTGGCCGCCGTCGTCGTGGTGGCAGCGGTGCCTGCCCTGATCGCCCAGCTCGCAATGGGCCGCAGCCGGGTGGCGATGCTCGCCCTGATCAGCCCGATCCAGCGGCGCCAGGGCTTCTTCGCCGGCCTGCTGACGACGGTGCAGGCGGCGCAGGAGATCCGCCTCCTCGGCACGGGTGAACACTTGCGTCGGCTGATGCTCGCCCAGCAGCGAGCCGCGATCACCCGGCAACGCGCGGTTGACCGGGCGCAGCTGCGGGTCCAGGCGGGGCTGGCCACGCTGGCCGCTCTCATCTCCGGGGGCGTGCTGGTGTGGGCGGTGCTCGCGGCGGGCCGGCAGGTGATGTCCGTGGGCGACGTGCTGTTGCTCGTCGCCGCGGTCGGCGGTACGCAGGCCGCGCTGACATCGGCGGTGGAGGCGATCGCCGCCGGCCACGAAGGGGTGATGCTGCTGCGGCACTACCGATCGATCGTCGCCCAACCGTCGACGCTGCCGGTGGTGGATCCGCCCGCCGAGAGCGTGCCGCACCTGCGCGAGGGCATCGAGCTGCGCGACGTGTGGTTCCGCTACGGTGACGAGCAGCCGTGGGTGTTGCGCGGGGTCAACCTGACACTGCCGGCCAACCGGTCCTGTGCCCTGGTCGGGGTCAACGGCTCCGGCAAGAGCACGCTGGTCAAGCTGCTGTGCCGACTACATGATCCGGTGCGCGGATCGATCCGGTGGGACGGGGTCGACATCCGGGACCTGGATGTCGACGAACTGCGGGCGCGCGTCGGCGTGCTGTTTCAGGACTTCATGCGATATGACCTCACCGCCGGGCAGAACATCGCCCTCGGCGACCTGACCCACGCGGACCCGGCCCGCGTGGCGGCTGCGGCCAAACTCGCCGGCATCGACGGTGCGCTCGCGGGACTCCCTCGGGGCTACGACACGCAGCTCTCGCGCACCTACCTCAGGGAGGAGGACAAGGACGACCCGGACAGCGGCATCGTGCTCTCCGGTGGGCAGTGGCAACGGGTCGCGCTCGCCCGTACGTTGCTGCGCCAGGACGTGGACCTCCTCGTGCTGGACGAACCGAGTTCTGGCCTGGACGCCGCCGCCGAGTACGAGATCCACCAACGGCTGCGTGAGCACCGGCGTGGACGCACGAGCCTGCTCATCTCGCACCGGCTCAGCACCGTCCGGGACGCGGACCTGATCGTCGTGCTCGCGGCGGGCACCGTGGTCGAGTGCGGATCGCACACCGAGTTGATGCGCGGCGGCGGGGTCTATGCCCGCCTGTTCACCGTGCAGGCGCGCGGATACCGCGACGACACGGGAGAGGACGACAATGCTGGTCACGCTGATGCTGATGTCGACGGCCCTGCCGATGATCTGGTGGCTGCGCCGTAGCCTCGTCGTCGTCTCGGTCACCGGCGAGAGCATGGTCCCCACGCTGTTCCACGGCGACTCGCTGCTCGTGCGGCGCGTCCACCGCGGTCGGGTCCGGCGTGACCGCGTCGTCGTGCTCGAACTGCCGAGGCAGCAGCCGGAGGTGGACGACCCGCCGGTGCCCGCGGGAGGCCCGGTCGAGTGGTCCGTCAAGCGGGTCGTCGGCCTTCCGGGCGACCCCACCGAGGCCATCGGTCGCCCCGGCGGCACCGTACCCGCCGGGTTCGTCACGGTCGCCGGTGACAACGCCACGAGGAGCTACGACTCCCGCCACGTCGGGCCCGTTCCCGTCGACCGCCTCCTCGGCGTGGTCGTCGCCCGCATGCCCATGGATCGTCGCGACGATGGCCGTACCGGTCGGCCCGTCCTGTCCTGACCGTCACCGCGCTGCGTCCTTCCGGCCGTGCGTCCCACGGGCCCGGGACTGGTCCGGGCCATCGAGGTTGAAAAGCAGCCGGACCGCCAGCCGTGTACGGCGGCGAAGGCTCCACGGCGGTGCGGCGGTGCGGCGGTGCGGCGGTGATCGCGGCGAGGACGGCGGATGCCTCCCGGTGCAGTTCGGCGCCGAGGTCTCGCAGCGTTGCCCGGTAAGCCAGGAAGCCCCGGTGCCAAGCCGACGAGAGCGATCGTCTCCAACCCGATGATGACCTCGTACGTGGGTCCATGGTGGACTGGTGTCACCGTCTGCGGGATCCCACCACGATCTCCGAGCCGTCGCAGGCCTGAGTCGAGGAGTGCCCAACAGTGGGCGACCGGATTCGCGAACTCCTCGACGCTGCCGTACGGGAACAGCTTGATGCCCACGGGCGGGTCCTGCCGCCGTGGCGGGCGTACCCACAGATCGAGCCGTTCAGAATCGGCTGGCGCATGGGCGACGGCGAGTGGTACCTGATGGTGTGGTGGCACTGGTGGGAGTCCGCGTCGATGGACGAAGGGGAAAGGATCGCCTACTTCCGGGCCGACGAGCCGCCACGCGAGTGGCTGAACTGGGCGGCCGAACAGCTCTGGCCCGGTGGCGACTTCGGTGAGGCGGGCGTACGCCGCCTGGCGGAGCACGGGATCGGCGCCGACGCCGGCTGATCGTCGGCTGCCGTTCATCGAGGTGTACGGGCACCGGTTGGGCATCGATGATCCAGCAGCCCTCCGTACGCAGGATGAGCCGAGAGAAGAAGACGGAGCCCTCGGTGACCGAACTCGCCTATGTGGTGCACGCCGAGCCGGCCGACCCCCGGGACCCCGCCGCAAGGTGTACGTCAGCGTTGCGCACAAGTTGCCCGGTCACGTCGAGGAGTTGTGGGTCACCGACTGCGGCGAAGGACTGGCCCGCATCGACTGCGTGCCGTTCTGGGCCGACGGCCTGGCCCGCCACGACGTGATGGCGCTCGACCCGGCCGGCGGGCCGATCCTGGTGCACGAACAATCCGGCCACAAGGTGCTCCGCACCATGTTCACGGCCACGGCGCCGCCCGGGCTCACCGACAGCCTGGTGGCGGTCGCGGAGTTCGACGCGATACCGCACGCACTGGGGTGATCGGATCGTTGTCTTCGACATCGCGCCCGACGTGGACCCGCAGGACCTGGTCAGTTCCCTCGACATCCTCGCGGCCGAGGGGCACCTGTTCTGGGAATGGGGCACCTGACGACAATGCAGCGCACGCCGGGGGAGGAGCACATGGCGAGAGCCCGCCGAATTTCTTCCTGGTTCGGGTTGTCTTGGAGTGACAAACCTTGATACCGGAACCCCGCCCCTCACTCCCTGATCAACACACCCCTTGACGAACCCCGCCCACACCCAACGGAACGGCGTTGGTATAGCCCGTACCGCTCGGAGGGTGCCCGCGCGACGCGGGCACCCTCCGAGGGCCGGCGGTGCCGGTCTCCCGGCTCGCCCTCAGCTCGTGGGGCCGGACGCCGCCCCACCGAGGGTCACCTTGAGGATCTTCTCGTTGCTGTTGTTCGGGATGCTGTCCTTGTCCCCGCCGGTGCTCGTGGTCAGCCACAGGTTGCCGTCGATGGTCGGTTCGACGGTACGCAGCCGGAAGTACGTCCCGACGAAATACTGCTGGAGGTTGGTGAGTGTGTTGCCGCTGATCTCCGCACGGTACATCCGGTTGCCGCGTAGGCAGGCGATGTAGAGCATGTCCCGGACGATCGCGATGCCGCTGCACGAGGCCTCGGCCACCGGGTACGTCCGGATCGGGGCCCTGAAGTTCGGGTTGGCGCAGTCGCCGGAGGTGCCCTCGCAGGCGGGCCAGCCGTAGTTGCCCCCCTTGACGATGATGTTGGTCTCGTCCATGGCGTTGTTGCCGAACTCCTGCTGGAAGAGCCGGCCCTGGGAGTCGAAGGCGAGTCCCTGCGGGTTGCGGTGGCCGTAGCTCCACACGTAGTTGCCGAAGGGGTTGTCCGCGGGCACGGTGCCGTCGGGGTTGAGCCGCAGCACCTTGCCTCCCAGGTTGTTGGTGTCCTGGGCCACGTCCGGGTCCTGTCCGTCGCCGGCGGCGGCGTAGAGCTTGCCGTCGGGGCCGAAGCGCAGCCGGCCGCCGTTGTGGTACTTGTTGCGCGGGATTCCCGTGACGAGTACCTGCTCGGTGCCGGTCTGCAGCGTGCCGTCGTAGCGGATGCGCACGATCCGGTTGTCGGTCGTGGTGGTGTGGTAGATGTACAGCCAGCGGTCGGTGGTGAAGTTGGCCGAGACGGCCAGCCCGAGCACGCCGCCCTCGCCGTTGGTGCCGGCCACGTTCGGCACGGTGCCGATGCTGTGCTTGTCGGTGCCGTCCGGGTTCATGGCGACGATGTCGAACAGGTCGCGCCGGCCGTAGAGGACCGTGCCGTCGGGCAGTTGCACCAGGCCCCAGGGCAGGTCCTTCTCGGTGGTGATCGCCGTGGCGCCGCAGATCGGGCTCGTGCAGCCCGAGCCGGTGTGCGCGGTGACCGCGGCGCTCGCCCCCGAGACATTGCCCTGGGCGTCCCGGGCGGTCACGGTGTACCGGTAGTCGGTGTCGGGCGTCAGCCCGGTGTCGGTGAACGTGGTCGCCGGCGGGTTGCTGGCGGTGCCGGTGGTGGAGCCGACCGCCGTACCGTTGCGCAGGATGGTGTAGCCGGTGACCGCGATGTTGTCGGTGGAGGCCGACCAGGTGAGGGTCACGGCCGTGCCGTTGACCGTCGCGGCCAGGTTGGTCGGCGTGCTGGGCGCAGACGTGTCCTGCTGGCAGAACGGCGGGGTGACCGAGAGCGTGGAGCTGGCCTGCGAGACGTTGCCGGCGGCGTCGCGGGCGTTGACGTACCAGCCCCAGGTGACACCCTGCACGACGCTGAGCGTGGCGGTCCGCGTCCATCCCGAGACCGAGGTGACGAGCTGGCCGTCGTGGTAGATGTCGTAGAAGGCGACTCCGACGTTGTCCCGGGAGGCGTACCAGGACAGCGTGACGGACTGGCAGGTCAGCCGGGTGCTGCGCAGGCCGGTCGGCCGGGTGGGCGGGCTGGTGTCGGCGGCGAGCCGGGCCGCTGGCCGGCTCCCGGTCGCCGGTGCGGCCGGCGCGGCGTTGGCGGGTACGCCGGTCAGGACGGTGCCGGCGCAGATCAGCAGGGCGAGCGGGACGCGGTGTCGGAGGTGGTGAGGACTATTGCGCATGGATGCTTTTCCTTTCCGGGGTTCTTGGTCAGTACGGGTAGCCGGGGACGTTGAGTCGCACGCTGTACAGGCCGGAGTCGTTCGTTCGGCCGGAGGTGATGTAGAGGGTCTGCCGGTCGGGTCCGCCGAACGCCACGTTGGTGGTGCCGGTGCCGCCGGAGCGGATCGTGCCGAGCTGCGCGCCGGCGGTCGAGTAGACGTGGATCAGCCCGTCCGAGCCGGAGGCCCAGTACACGTTGCCGGCGCAGTCGATGGTGACCCCGTCGGGACCGCCGAGGTAGTTCACGAAGACGCTGCGGGTGCCGGTGCTGCCGTCGGGCTGGACGACGTACTTGTAGATCTTGTTCTCGGAGTAGGCGCCCACGTAGAGCGTGCTGCCGTCCGGGGAGAGCGCGATGCCGTTGGGTTGCCGCAGCCGGTCGTCCACCAGCGACACCTGGCCGCCCGAGACGCGGAAGACACTGGTACGTCCGCTCATCTGGTCGGGTCGGTTGCCGCGCTGGAAGTTGGGGTCGGTGAAGTAGACGACGCCGTCGGATCGGACCGTGACGTCGTTGGGTGAGTTGAACGCCCGGCCCTGGTAGTCGGCGGCGACGGTGCTGCGGGCCTGGTCGCTCAGCCGGTATGCGGAGACGTTCCGCTGGTCGTGGGTGGCGGCGATGATCTGCTGGACGTCAGGGCTGAGCGCCAGGCCGTTGCTGCCGGCGTTGGCGATGAAGGTGTCGAAGATCGCCGGCGGGGTGAACCGGCGGATCGTGGAGGGCTGCACGTTGTTCGGCCCGGCGCCCGCGGCCATGTCGGACATCAGCAGGTAGCCGCCGTCGGCGATCCAGACCGGTCCTTCGAGGAACGAGAACCCGCTCTGGATCTTCGTCGCGGACACGGAGCTGGCCGGCAGGGGCGGGCCGTACCCGGTGCCGCCCGGGCAGACCCCGGGGGGCGCGCCGGGTGGGCCGGCGAGCGGGTTGGTGTGAACGTTCACATGAGCGGCGTGCCGAGGTGCCGGCGGTGCGGGTACGGCGCCGGCGGGGCCTGGTGCGGTGGTGAGTGCGAGGCACAGGCCGGTGAGTGCGGCGATGGTTGGACGCCGGGCCATCGGGTACTCCAATCGGGGTCGGTGAATGCGAGGCCCGTGGTCGCCAGTGAACTGGCCCCGGCCACCAACGCCTGCAATTGATCAGCATCGATGCATATGGACGCAGCTTAGGCGAGGAAGCAGCGCCCCGCATCAGTTCCCCACGATCACCTTCGGCACATGCCCCGAAGGCGCCCGACGACCTGGCCGGATCGGTGGGCCCGGCCAGCACCACCGAGACCGCCGACTTGCCCGCACGGGCAGCCAGTAACCAGTTTCCGAACGCCGATTTGCTCGGGATGGTCGCGGCGATCCCACGCCGGCGCAGATACTGCCGGTTCGCCTTGGACGTGTACGCCTTGTCGGCCGGGACCCGGTCCGGGCGGGTCCGCGGACGACCGGTGACCAGGCGGGGTACGCGGGTGGCGGCCAAGACTGGTCTGGTCGGCGAGCCCGCTGAGCCCATCAGCCGACTGCTCAGGTTCGAGGACCCCGCTTGTGCTTGGAGCGGATCGTGAAGGCGGCACGTCCGTGGCCGGGCGCACTGGACCGGCGCCGCGGCCTACGCGGAGGAAACCAGCGCAGGAACGGGATGTGGGACAGCAGCAGGGGAACCGCCACGACCAGGGTCGCGAAACCGGCGACGCCCAGCCCTCCCTGAATGCGGCCCCGGTGCCCGCTGAGCTCGTCGAAGTCGGTGACGAAGTCGCTCGGGTCGGCTGGGTTCACCCAGATCGACACCTTCTCGCCGATCGATCGGCACACCTCGACGAGGGGCCAAACCACATCACGCGAGCCCAACAGCATCACGGCGTACCAGGCGGTCGGATTGAGCCACTGATCCGCCGCTCACACCGAGGCCGCGCCGAGCCGCATGGTAGAAGCGGTCACGCCCCGTGTTGGTCTGCTGAATGAGTTCTGGCAGCGGTTCGGGGGTGTCCTCGACGCCACGGGCTCGGTGCTCGAGCCTCCATACAGCCTCTCGCCACTCCTGCGCTGCGGCAACGGTAGTGGCGTCCCCAAGCAACAGAAGCTTTTCCCATACGAGGGTGTGCCTGATGTCGGCGTCGGCGAGCCGAGGTAGCGCTTCGGCCTTGTCCAACCCCGAGCGGAATCTGTCGCCTGCCGCCGCGGCTAGAATGTTCAGCGATACCGCCTGGATCTCCTTCAGTACCTGCGAGAACTCGCTGTATGCCTCCAGTCGTCGTTCGTCCCATCGCACGACCTGACCGCGCTTCCACTGACTTCTGGTGGACAAGAAGGTTGCCAAGCCGGTAGCCAGGGCCCCGACGACGACGCCCAGCAATGCCGGCAGCTGTGAGACGAACCCGTCCATCGGTTCGAGGATGTCAGAGCGTGGCAACCTCCGCCTGGTGTCAGACTCACCGCCAACGTGAACCGCTGATGTCCTGCAGCTCCGGACGCCGTTGCGCCAGCATCGGTGCGCCCCTTAGCTAGCTCGGTGATCGGGCTGACGGCTGCCCGAAGGGAGCGGACGCGCGCTACGGCACGGGTGGCTCTTACGCGCTCTCCGCAACTCGCCGTCGAAGGTTGTAGACGTAGTCCGCACACGATCACCGGCTTCCGGACCGGTGATTCGGTTGGGCGTGAGTACCCACGCGGCGGGCACTGTCGGTGGCCGGCTCTATGGTGCCGCCATGACGATCAGAGACGGTTGGATCTCGTGCGATCTCGGCAGGTTCCGCAGCCACGAGTTCGATTCCGCCACGTACAGCGGCAGCTCCCAGACGGCGCTGCCGGCGCTTTCCCTCGGGCATCCAGGTGGTCTGCACAGCTGGATGCGGGAGTTGGTGCCACTCGGTGAACGCGCTGCCGGTCAGTACGGCCTGGACACACTGACCCACGGCGCGCCCGTGTCCGAGAATGTGGCGGCCTTGCCGGAGCAGTTCGTCGCGTTCATGGCTGATCCGGTGCTGCGCGATTCGGTGCCGACCTGTACGTCGTGTTACTGGGCTTCCGACCTTCCGTGGGCGCCGAGCCCTGTCCACCATGGCGCGCAGCTGGTGCGGTTCCTCAACGACCAGCAGGGTTGTCTGTTCTGGTATCTGCACCTGCTGCCAGACGGCCACCACGAGGTCCTGTGCGGTGCCGAGGCGTACGACCTTCGGGTGGTCCCCCAGGAGGAAGCGCATGAGGACCTGGTGCGGGTAGCCGACGACTTCGACCGGTTCATTGCCCGGTTCTGGATCGAGAACCTTGCCTGGTACGAGGTGGTGGGACAGGAGCGATCCGATGAGGATCTCTCCGAACCGGTCTGGGAGTACGTACGCCAATATGCGTCTGCGGACCCGTCGGCCGTTGGGTGACCAACAATCGGCGCGGTGGCGGCTGGGCTGGCACCACGCCTTCGTCGTCATCCTGCCGCTACCACCAGCGCACGCCCTGCACTGGTCGACCTGGCGACGGGGCATCCCGAGCCCGAGCCCGACGATCCCACCATCAACGCAGATACGCCAGCCGAAAGATCGGGTGACGTTGGAGTACTGGGCCGTCAAACGCCACCAAGCGATGACCAAGGTAAACCAACAGGACTAGCTGAACGACAGCTCAGCGCCTTGATGGGTTAGGTATCTGGGTTGGTGGGCGACGGACGAGTCGATTTGTAAGTCGGGTATTGGGTCAGGTGCATACGGGGCGCCCAGGATGAGGACGGTGGTTGTGGTGGCGACAGGACTCGACGAGGCTGTTGCGCAGATCCGAGCCAGCGGCGGCTACCGCAGCCTGGTCGTGGGATACCGCTGCGATTCCGTCGGGTTGGTCTTTGGTCTGTTGGTTCTGGTGTCGACGGTCGTTCGCTCCCTACCGGTGACGATGACGTTGTTCGCCATGGCAGCGCTGGGGATCGCCGTCGGCGTGTGTCTCTGCTGGGCGGGCGTGATCAAGCTGCGAGTCGACCGGTTGATGCCGCACGGCGGAACCGACCGTCATCGAGGCCTGATGCGAGGACTGTGGCGAGACGTGATCAGGCCAGTGCAGCGCAACCGGCATAAGTAGAGGAGGTACTGAAACGCCCCGGGCCGCGGACGCAACCTGCTCTCTCTCAGGCCGGTATGAGACGGCCGGCCGCCGTTCTGTCCTCCATCGGATGATGGGCGACAGTCGTCCGCTACCTGATCTGCGACGTTCGCGGGGATCACGGCACCTCGAATGTGCTCGTCACATGCCGGCAAGAGAGCTGAACTGGATGCCGGCGAGCCGCCAGCCATCGGGCAACTCGATCCAGGTTTGGCTGACGCGGACGGTCAGGGCCATGTCTTGCCCGCGCCAGGTCGAGTTGCTGCGCTGCACGCACCGGACGATGGCCGCGTGACCGTAGAAGGAAACCTCTACTTCGCCGCTCTCCAGGCTGGTGTAGGCGAACTCGGTGAACTTGCCGATCCACTGTGCCTTATCAAGCACATAGCCCTGCTCGCCGATGGACCGAAAGTCGTCGGCCAGCAATGCGTTGAGCGCATCAGTGTCGGCGCGCAGCTCGGCCTCGTCGAAGGCGCGTTGGAGCCGATGGACGTCGGAGACCACGGTCAGATCCTGCCCGATCGTCCGCTCCGGTGGAAGCCGACCCCGCAAAAGCCGCTGGAGGACACGGCCAGCCGCCGCACCGACTGCCGACTGCCTGAGGTTCCCCGGTTTGCCGGAGGGGATAGTCAGCCGAGGTCTTCTGGATGCGGCGGGTGTTGTACTGCGCCAGTTCATGCGCAGGAACGCGCCTTGCAGGCCGGGGGTCCGCATCAACCGCTCGACCGCTTGCGGCCGACGTGCCGGCCTTGGCGGCGCAGCATGGCGTGCACTCGCGGACTGCCGTAGGTGCCACCGGAGACGTCGTGGATCTCGGCGATCTCCACGGCCAGTTCGGCGTCCTCACGCCGCCGACCCGACGGGTTCGCGGCCTGGGCGAGCCAGTCGTAGTAGGTGGAAACGGTGATGTTGAGGACCCGGAGCGCTCATCGGGGTACTTCTTCGGTGCTGCCACGGATGACTCCCTTCAGCTCCATCGGAGCATGATCGAAAGCCTCCGAGCTACCCGGGGAACCTCAACAGTGACTTGCCCACCGTTGTGCGTGCGGCAAGTGCACGGTGGGCATCAGCGGCCTGCTCCAGCGGGTAGGTGGCGCCGATCGCCGGCCGCAGCCGTCCCTCCGCAGTCCGTTTCAGTGCAAGGCCCAGCAGTTCGCGCACGGTTTCCTGGTTCGGGGGGCCGTCCAGTAGCGGAGTGAGCACCCGTATACCGCGGCGCGCGGCCGACTCTGGGTCCGGTGCGGCGAACCCGTCGGCGGTGCCGTAGGTGACGAACCGGCCGCCGTCGGCCACCGTGTCCAAGGCGGCCGTGCCGAGCGGGCCACCCGCCCCGTCGTAGACCAACGCCGTACCGCCACCGGTCGCCTGCCGCACCCGGCGGACCCAGTCCGACCGGGTGTAATCGACGGCAGCCTCCGCGCCCAGGTCGCGGGCCAGTGCCAGTTTGACGTCGCTGGATGCGGCGGCGATGACCCGGGCGCCGGCATCGACGGCCAACTGCACCAGCAGCGAGCCGGCTCCACCGGCAGCCGCTGAGACCAGCACCCATTCTCCCTTCTCCGGCCTGCCCAGCCGGTCCAGGTTGAGCGCCGTCACGCCGTCGTGTACCAGCGCGGCCGCCGCCTCGATGGCCAGTCCGTCGGGCACCGGCATGATCTCCTCGACGTCCGCGACGATCCGTTCGGCGTAACCGGTGCTGGTCCGTACGACCACACGCCGACCGATCCATGCCCGGTCCACCCCTTCGCCGGTCTCCACCACCGCCCCCGCTCCTCCGCCACCCGGCACGTACGGCAACGCCCGCGGGAAGAAGTCCTGGCCCCAGCCGCTGCGCAGCAGGGTGTCGAGGAAAATGACGTCTGCCGCAGCCATACCGACGACGACCTGGCCGGGCCCGGGTACCGGGTCGGGCAGTTCCACGGGGCACAGCACCTCCGGACCACCGAACACGGCCACCTGGATTGCGCGCATGGGTAGCACCCCTTACATGAGACAGCGTCCCGGCCAGTGTTCAAGCTGAAGCTTGGTTGAGGTCAAGGCACGTGCTGAGATAGGGAGAAGCAAGGTCACCACGACCGAGGCGCGGTATCCCTTCGCGGTGCTCTGCCGGAGCTGACGCTCGACCTGGCGGACGTTCACCCGGGCGTGCCGATCAGGTCGCTCCACGGTGCATTGTCGCTGGCGGCGGGGCGGCCGGCGGGGAATGATCGGGGTACACCGCGGGCTGCGCGACAGCAGTCCACGGCGCAGCAGAAGGGCGGGTCGACGCCGATGACTCCGACGCAGCTACGGGCCTACGTCGCTGTGGTCCGGCTGGGATCCGTCAAGCAGGCCGCCGCGCAGCTGGAGGTCTCCGAGTCGGCGGTCTCGCTGCTCATCGGCCAGCTACGCAGGGAGTTCGGAGATCAGTTGTTCACGCGGACGGCGGCGGGGCTGGCCTTCACTCCCGGCGGGTTGCGGCTCGCCAGCCGCGCGGCCGAGATGCTGGGCCTGCAGGACCGTACGGTCCTGGAGGTCAGTTCGGCGGCACACGGCCGCCGGTTGTTGCGCGTTGCCGCATCCAGCGAGTTCGCCGAGTTCGCCGCGCCGAGGCTGATCGAGCTGTTCGCCAGACGCGCCGCCGACCTCGACATCGAGCTGAGCGTCTGCGACCCCCGCTCCTTCGAGTCGCTGCTGCTGACCCGGGCCGCGGACATCGCGATGGGGCCGTTGCCGCCGGTGGCTGATCCGGCGATCTCCTGCCGGCCGATGATGAACTACCGGCTTGTGACGGTCGTCGGCCCGGATCATCCGCTGGTCGGTGTGTCGGCGTCGCCGGGGCAGTTGCGTGACCAGACCTGGCTGCTCGGGCCTTCGGCCACCAACACGGTGGGCGCTGTCCCGGCGATGCTGCGCCGGCTCGGTGTGCCCGAGGAGCGGCAGCAGATCTTCCAGAGCCACGCGGCCACGCTGGGTGAGGCCCAGCGTGGCCGGGGGATCGCGCCGGCGCTGTCGTTCACCGTCGCGCCAGACGTCCGCGGCGGCCAACTCGTGGCGTTGTCCGGGCCGCACGTCACGGCCGAGGCGGTGTGGCATTCGCTGGTACTCGTGACCCCCGGCACTCCGTCCGCGGCAGCCGAGCTGTGCCGCTTCGCGTCGACGCCCCGGGCGATTCAGGCGATGATGCGCGGCGTGGGCGTCGCGGTGAACCGTTTCCGGCCCTCGGTGCACGTCACGCTCTGGAGTTGACCGGCGGCGTCCAGCAGGTCCCGGAACGTCGCGGCCGGCAGGAGCCGGTCACAGTAGGGCAGGGCTGCGGCCATGCCCCCCACCAGGGGAGCGAAGCCGGGGGCGCCGGCTCGCGGGTTCAGCCAGACGATCCGGTGGGCGCGGCGGCTCAGCCGCGCCATCACGGCGGCGAGTTCGGCCGGCGGGTCGCTGTCCCAGCCGTCCGAGCCGATCAGCACCACCGCCCCGCGTACCGCGTCGCCGTGCGGGGACGCGAGCAGCGCCCGCAGGTTCGTCGCGATGCGCGTACCCCCGAACCGGTCGGTCACCGCGGCGCTGGCATGCGCGATCGCCGCGGACGCCGACGTGTGCCGCAGCGCGACAGTGAGCCGGGTGAGCGTCGTGGCGAAGGCGAACACCTCCGCGTCGGTGACCACCGCGAAGGCCCGCAGCAGGTGCAGGTACGCGTGGGCCTGGGCCCGCATCGACTCGCTGACGTCGCACAGCAGCACGACCCGGCGCGGTCGGCGTACCGGCCGCTCGCGGACGACCTCGACGGGCTCCCACGCGGTACGACGGGCACGGGCGATCGTCGGACGCAGCGCGACCCGCCGTCCGGCCGGGCCTACGGCGTGCCGCCTGGTGCGCCGGGACGGCCAGCGCGCGACGGCCTCGCGCAGGGCGTCGCCGAGCAGTTCGACCTGGGCGCCGTCGAGGTCGTCGAACGGCCGTTCGGCGAGCCCGGCGAGGGCGCTGGGCCGTCGCTCGGGCAGCCGCACCCCGGCATCGGAGGGCTCCTCCTCGGCGACGGGCGCCGGCAACGTCGCCCACGGCAGCCCGCCACCCTCACCGGTGTCGTCGGTGTCGGTGGGCACCGGCAGGTGCACGTCGTCACGGGCGCCCGGCGGGGCCGCGGGTCGGGCGAGCGGCAGCGGCGGTGCGTCGACGAAGACAGCGGCGAAGACGCGGTCGAAGGCGGCGAGGTCGGCGTGCCGCCGTACGAAGCTGATCCGGGCGGCCCAGTAGAGCGCGGTCGTCTCCCCGGGGGTCCACGCGGCGAGTGCCCGGACGAAGTCACCGGCCTCGGTGAGCCCGGCGGGCACGCCGGCCCGCCGCAACCGGCTGGCGAACGCCATCGCGAACGCCGCGCGGTCGGTGCCACGCAGCAGACCGGCGTTCACCGCCGGGCGACCCGCCAGGCGATCACCGCGCCGACCACGACGATCCCGACGAGCGCCGGCACGAGGCGCTTCATGACGGCACCGCCGGCGATGTCGAGCAGGTCCAACGTCTGCGGCTCGGCGACCGGCTCGGCGCGGGCGCCGGCCGCTGGCCGACCGGTGGACGCCGACGCGACCACGGGGGTGCCGGCCGCGGTGGTCCCGGGCGGGGTGGCGGACGGGGATACGGCGGGCGAGGCGGCGGCCGCTGCGGGCTCGGACGTGTCCGGCGGGGTGGTCGGGTACGGGCCGCCAGCCGTGCTGTTGCCGGATTCATCGGCCGCCAGCCTTGCCTCGAGGTTGGCGACGAACTGGGCGAGCAGCCTGCCGGACACCTCCTTGATCATGCCGCTGCCGAATTGGGCCAACCGCCCTGAGATCTTCAGATCGGTGTCCACGCTGACGACGGTGCGCTGCTCGTCCGGCCGCAGGTGGGCGGTGACCAGAGCGGACGCGTTGGCCGCCGACCGTCGGTCGCGGCCCTTCGCGTCGATCACCCCCCGATACCGCCCGTCGTCCTTCTCGACGAAGCGTGCGGTGCCGGCGAACTCGGAGACGACCGGCCCGACCTTGACCTTCACCGTGCCCTGGTGGACGTCGCCGTCGACGCCGGTCAGTTGGGCACCCGGCAGGCACGGCGCGATGCCCTCCAGGTCCGTGAGGATCGCCCACGCCCGCGCGATCGGGATGTCGACGGTGAACTCGTTGGTGATCTTCATGCCGGCCTCTCCTGGTGTACGCCGAGCGCGGCGGCGACGGCGGCGCGGTCGTCGGGGGTCTTGGCGATGGCGCCGATGGTCTGCACGACGTCGTCGGCGGCGAGGTCGGCGGCGCCGAGCACTGACAGTGCGGCGACCCAGTCGATGGCCTCGGCCATGCCGGGTGCCTTGTCCAGGCCGAGGGCGCGCACGTCGCCGATGAAGGCGGTCGCCGTGCGGATCAGCCGCTCGGTCGCGCCCGGCACGGCGCGCCGGACGATCTCGGTGGCGCGGCCCGGCTCCGGGAAGTCGATCCAGTGGTAGAGGCAGCGACGGCGCAGCGCGTCGTGCAGGTCGCGGCTGCGGTTGGAGGTGAGCACCACGACCGGCGGCGTGGTCGCGGTGAACGTACCCAGCTCGGGGATGGTGATCCCGGACTCGCCGAGGAACTCGAACAGCAGCGCCTCGAACTCGTCGTCGGCCCGGTCGATCTCGTCGATCAGCAGCACCGGTGGGACCGGTCCCGCGTGGCGTACCGCCCGCAGGATCGGCCGTTCCTGGAGGAACTCCGCGCCGAACAGGTCGGCGTCGGTGAGCGAGTCGTGCCGGACCTCGGCCAGCCGGATGGCGAGCAACTGCCGCTGGTAGTTCCATTCGTACAGCGCCTCGCCGGAGGTCAGGCCCTCGTAGCACTGCAGCCGGATCAGCGTCGTGTCCAGCGCCCGCGCCAGCGCCTTCGCCGCCGCGGTCTTGCCGACACCGGGTTCACCCTCGAGCAGCAGCGGCTTGCCCAGCTCCAGGGCCAGGAAGACGGCCATCGCCATGCCGTCGTCGGCCAGGTAGTCGACGGCATCGAGCCGGCGCCGAACGGCTAGGGGATCCTTCACCGCGACTCGCCCGCAAGGAGCCGCCGGTAGTCCGCGCGGGTGTCCACGTCGATCGGCACCGGCCCGTCCACAGGAATCTCCGTGACCGGATACCGACCGGAGTGCAGCAGCTTCCACACCGCCTTGTCACCGTGCAGGACACGCAGCTCCGGCAGGACGTCACGGGCGAACCAGAACGGGTGCCCCGGGCCGTCGACGTACCGGCACACCGCGAGCGGGGTGGTCGCCGCCGCGACCCGGCGCACGTCGGCGGCCCGTACGCCGGGCTGGTCGCCGAGCAGGAGCACGAGCCCGTCGGCGCGGGGGTCCACCGCCTGCGTCGCGGCGCGGATCGACGATCCGCAACCCGTGCTGAACTCGGCGTTCTCGACAACCTGGACCCCGGCCAGGTCCACCCGCTCGCGAACCAGGTCGGCGGCGCCGCCGAGGGTCACCAGCAACTGGTCGAAGGCGCACGAGCGGGCCAGGTCGAGGGTGGCGTCGAGCAGCGTCCGCCCGCGGTACGGCAGCAGCTGTTTGGCCTCGCCGAGGCGCACGGACGCCCCGGCGGCCAGGACCAGGCCCGTCACGAACACGGCTACGCCGCCACAAGCCGGTCGAGGCAGCCGGGGCAGCAGAACCAGTGGTCCGTGCCGTCGATCCGCACGTGCGGGGTGTCCGGCCCGACCAGGACGGTCATCCCGCACACCGGGTCGACGGCCTGCTGGGGGAGCGCGACGGGCGCGGCGGGGGAGGAGGTGAGGCCGTCCACCCGGAGCGCCCGCACCACCTCGGCCATGACCGACAGCGCGATCTCCTGCGGTGAGCGCGCCCCGATCTCCAGTCCGGCCGGGGTCCGGACCCGGGCGCGCTCGGCGTCGGTCAGCGCCAGCTCGTCGAGCACCGCCGCGCCGCGGGTACGGCTGGCGACCAGCGCGATGTGGCCCACACCGGCGTCCAGCGCGGCACGGATGGCGCCCTGCTCGCCCTTGCCGAGGCCGGCCACCACGACCGCGGTCGCGCCGGCGTGGTCACCGGACGTGGCCACCTCGAAGTCGAGGAAGGCGGCCAGGGTGGCCACTGCCGCACTGATCGGCGTGTCGCCCACCAGACCCAGCACGGGCATGGGCAACACCGGGCGCAGGAAGATCTCGAGCGCGCCGCCCGAGTGGCACGGGTTGACCACGACCCGTGCCCCCGGGGTGTCGGGAAAGGCGGGCGCACCGTCCGGCAGGACCCGCAGCAGCAGCGCGCTACCGTCACGAAGGGCGTCCAGGGCGGCCGCCCGCACCGAGTTCTCGGCGCACACCCCGCCGACGAAACCCTCGATGGTGCCGTCCGGCAGGATCACGGCGTCGTCGCCGGGCCGGGCCGACGTCGGGTCCTGCGCCCGGACCACTGTGGCGTGCACGAACGGCGCGCGCGAGACGGTCAGATCACGCGCGCGGCGGGCAATCGTCGTCATGGCCACCTCCCCTAGATCGGCGGGCGGGCGTTGCCGCGCATCGCGTCCCAGACGCGCGACGGCGTCAAGGGCATGTCGGCATGCCGTACGCCGAAGGGTTCGAGGGCGTCGACGATCGCGTTGACGATCGCGGGCGGGGACCCGACGGTGGCCGACTCGCCCACGCCCTTCGCGCCGATCGGGTGGTGCGGGGACGGGGTGACGGTGAAGCCGGTCTCCCAGTCGGGCACCTCGAGCGCGGTCGGCAGCAGGTAGTCCATGAGCGACGCGCCGAGGCAGTTGCCGTCCTCGTCGAACGCGATCATCTCCATGAGGGCCATGCCGACCCCGTCGGCCAGCCCGCCGTGTACCTGCCCCTCGATGATCATCGGGTTGATCCGGGTGCCGCAGTCGTCGACGGCGATGAACCGCCGCACTGTGACCTGCGCGGTGCCGGGATCGATGTCCACCACGCAGATGTACGCCCCGTGCGGATACGTCAGGTTCGACGGGTTGTAGCAGATCTGCGCCTCCAACCCACCCTCGATGCCCTCGGGCAGGTCGCCGGCACCGTGGGCCCGCATCGCGATGTCCTGGATCGTCACGGTCTTTCCCGGGTCGCCCTTGACCCGGAAGGAGCCCTTGTCCCACTCCAGGTCGGCGACCGAGACCTCCAGCATGCCGGAGGCGATGATCCGGGCCTTGTCGCGGACCTTGCGGGCGACCAGGGCCGCCGCGGCACCGGAGACGGGGGTGGATCGGCTGCCGTACGTGCCGAGACCGAACGGTGTGTTGTCGGTGTCGCCGTGCACCACGTCGATGTCGTCCGGCGAGATGCCGATCTCCTCGGCGATGATCTGCGCGAACGTCGTCTCGTGCCCCTGGCCCTGGGACTGCACGCTGAGCCGGACCACGGCCTTGCCGGTCGGGTGCACGCGCAACTCACAGCCGTCAGCCATGCCCAGGCCGAGGATGTCCATGTTCTTGCGAGGGCCGGCGCCGACGGCCTCGGTGAAGAACGCGATGCCGATGCCCATCAGTTCGCCCCGGGCCCGCTTCTCCTGCTGCTCGCGCCGCAGGTCGGCGTAGCCGGCCATCTCCATCGCCAGCCGCATGGTCGGCTCGTAGTCGCCGGAGTCGTACACCCAGCCGGTCTTCGTCGTGTACGGGAACTGCTCAGGCCGGATGAAGTTCTTCAGCCGCAGCTCGGCCGGGTCCATGCCCAACTCGTCGGCGAGGCAGTCGACGATCCGCTCGACGAGGTAGACGGCCTCGGTGATGCGGAACGAACAGGCGTACGCCACACCGCCGGGCGCCTTGTTGGTGAAGACCGCTGTCATCTTGCAGTACGCGGCCTCGATGTCGTAGCTGCCGGTGAAGACCCCGAAGAAGCCGGCCGGGTACTTCACCGGGGCGGCGGTGCCGTTGAAGGCGCCGTGGTCGGCGAGGACGTTGGTGCGGATGGCCAGGATCCGGCCGTCGCGGGTCGCGGCGATCTCACCACGCATGATGTAGTCGCGGGCGAAGCCGGTGCTGATCAGGTTCTCGAAGCGGTCCTCCATCCACTTCACCGGCTTTCCGGTGACGATCGACGCGACGATCGCGCAGACGTATCCCGGATAGATCGGCACCTTGTTGCCGAAGCCACCGCCGATGTCCGGCGAGATCACCTGGATCTTGTGCTCGGGGATCCCCGCCACCAGGGCGTAGAGGGTGCGATGCGCGTGCGGCGCCTGCGTGGTGGACCAGAGGCGCAGCTTGCCGTCGACGGCGTCGAAGTCGGCGACCGCCCCACACGTCTCCATCGGTGCCGGGTGCACCCGCGGATAGACCAGGTCCTGGCTGACCACGACGTCCGCCCGGGCGAACACCGCCGCGGTGGCCGCCTCGTCACCTGTCTCCCAGTCGAAGCAGTGGTTGTCGGTCTTGCCCTCGAGGTCGTCGCGAATCACCGGGGCGTCCGGCTCGAGCGCGCGGCGGGCGTCCACGACCGGATCGAGGACGTCGTACTCGACGTCGATCAGCTCCAGCGCGTCCCGCGCCGCGTACCCGTCCTCGGCGACGACGAACGCCACCTCCTGACCCTGGAAGCGCACCTTGTCGGTGGCGAGCACGGCCTGCACGTCGTTGGAGAGCGTCGGCATCCAGGCCAGACCCTGCTCGGCCAGCATCGCCCCGGTCACGACCGCCGTGACGCCGGGTGAGGCCTCGGCGGCGCTCGTGTCGATGCTCAGGATCCGCGCGTGCGCCACCGGCGAACGGAGGATGGCCAGGTGCAGCATGCCGGGCAGCCGGACGTCGTCGACGAACCGGCCACGACCGCGTACGAAACGCGGGTCCTCCTTCCGCAGCATGCGGCCGTATCCGACCGGCTTCTGGTCGTTGTCGTGGAAGGTGTCCACGCGCTCGTGCACAGTCGTCATACGACGCTCCCGGCGGGCTGGCCGGCGTCGGAGATCTCGCCGGCTTCGCGTGATTCGGTGGTCTCGGTGACCGCGGCGGCCGCGTTGGCCTCGTGTACGGCGGCCCAGCGCACCGAGCGCACGATGGTGGCGTAGCCCGTACAGCGACAGATCTGGCCGGAGATCGCCTCGCGGATCTCCGCCTCGGTCGGGTCCGGGTTGCGGTTCAGCAGTGCGCGGGCCGTCATCATCATGCCGGGCGTGCAGAAGCCGCACTGCAGGCCGTGGCATTGGATGAAGCCCTGCTGGACCGGGTCGAGCTCGGCACCCTTCGCCAAGCCCTCGACGGTACGCACCTGGTGGCCGCCGGCCATCGCGGCCAGCACGGTGCACGACTTCACCGGTTCGCCGTCGAGCCAGACCACGCAGGTGCCGCAGTTGCTGGTGTCGCAGCCCGAGTGCGTGCCGGTCAGGCCCAGCACGTCGCGCAGGAAGTGCACCAGCAGCAGGCGACCCTCGATCTCCCGGGTGACCTCGACGTCGTTGACGGTCATGGTGACCTGCATGCTCAGCTCCTCGCCCGTTCCACGGCCCGGCGCAGGGTCCGTCTGGTCAGCTCGTCGGCCAGGTGCCGCTTGTAGTCCGCGCTGCCCCGCTGGTCGGTGGTCGGATCACAGCTACGGGCGGCGACCGCACCAGCCTGCTCGAACAGGCGCTCGCTGGGCTCCTGCCCGCGCAGCGCCGCCGAGATCTCCGGGATGCCTGTGGTGTTCGGGCCCACCGCGGCCAACCCGACCCGGGCGTCCCGGATCACGCCGCCGTCGAGCCAGACCGCCGCGCCGGCCGAGACCACCGCCCAGTCGCCGGCCCGGCGCTCGACCTTCTCGTAGGCGCTGCCGCAGCCCGGCCGCACCGGCAGCCGGATCTCGACCAGGATCTCCCCGTCGCCGACGGCCGTCTCGTACGGCCCGACGTGGAACTCCTCCATGGACACCACCCGTTCGGCGCCGCCCGGCCCACGGATCACGCAGCTCGCGTCCAGGGCGGTGCAGACCGCGGACAGGTCCTCCGACGGGTCCGCCTGGCACAGGGAGCCGCCCAGGGTGCCCCGGTTGCGCACCACCGGATCGGCGATCACCCGCTCGGCGTCGGCGAAGATCGGGAAGGCCGCCGTCAGGGTGGCGGACTCGAGCAGTTCCCGGTGCCGGGTCAGCGCACCGATGCGCAGCTCGCCGGGGCCCGCCTCGATGTAGCCGAGCTCATCGTGCAGATCGTTGATGTCGATGAGATAGTCGAAACTGGCCAGCCGCAGCTTCATCATCGGCAGCAGGCTGTGCCCGCCGGCGATCAGCCGTGACGTGCTGCCCAGCCGTTCCATCAGGCTGATGGCGTGGTCCACACTGGTGGCTCGTTCGTATTCGAACGGGGCCGGCACCTGCATATCGCACCTCCGGAAGTCGTCAATGTGGTGCCGGCGCCTGCGGAAGTCAACGCCGACCTAAGCAAGTCCTTAGGTCGGCGTTGACGGTGCCGCGGCCGCTCACGGATCGTGCGCCCATGCGAGACATCGTCGACGGGTTGACCGCATGGCGTGCCGCCGACGTCAGGTTCGCCGTCGCGACAGTCGTCCGGACCTGGAAGTCGGCGCCCAGACCGCCGGGCGCGGCCATGGCCGTCTGCGCCGACGGTGAGGTCGTCGGCAGCATCTCGGGAGGGTGCGTCGAGGGCGCGGTGTACGAGCTCTGCCGGGAGGCGATACGCACCGGCCAGGCACGCACCGAGACCTACGGTGTCGGTGACGACGACGCCTTCGAGGTGGGCCTGACCTGCGGCGGCACCATCGAGGTCCTGGTCCAGCCGGACGTCGTGCTGACCGAGCCCGACGCGGTGCTCGCCGCGATCCGCGCGGGTGCGCCGGTGGCGACGGCGTCGGCCGGGAGGGCCCAGATGGTGGTCTGGCCCGACCGGGTGGCCGGCACGCTCGGCGACGCCGACCTGGACCGCGCGGTAGCGCAGCAGGCCGAGGGCATGCTCGCCCTCGGCACCACCGGAACCGTCCAACTCGGTACGCGCGGGCAGCAGCGGCACGACGAGGTGTCCGTCTTCGTCCAGTCCTACCTCCCGCCACCACGGATGATCGTGTTCGGCGCGATCGACTTCGCCGTCGCGGTGGCCCGGATCGGCCGCTTCCTCGGCTACCACGTCACGGTGTGCGACGCCCGTCCGGTGTTCGCCACCCGCAAGCGCTTTCCCGATGCCGACGATCTCGTCGTCCAGTGGCCGCACACGTACCTGGAGTCGACGGCCGTCGACGAGCGCACGGTGCTCTGCGTCCTCACCCACGATCCGAAGTTCGACGTCCCGCTGCTCGAGGTCGCCCTGCGCACCCCCGCCCGCTACATCGGCGCGATGGGCAGCCGCCGCACCCACGCCGACCGGCTGTGCCGCCTGCGCGAGGCGGGTGTGGACGAGGCCGCCCTCGCCCGGCTTGCCTCGCCGATCGGGCTCGACCTGGGGGCGCGGACGCCGGAGGAGACCGCCGTCGCGATCGCCGCCGAGTTCGTCGCCCTGGCCGCGGGAGGCTCCGGCCGACGGCTGACGGACCTCGACACACCGATCCATCACCGCTGACCGACATGCGGCGCAGGGAGCTCGGCGGATCGGTCCGCAGCAGGCCCGCGGCATCCGTGCCGCCGCCAGGGCCGGCGGCCGCCGTTGACCCGCAGAAGGCATCATGGAACTGGTCACCGCACCCGCCCGCAACGACCGGATCGGCAGCAGCATGTCCACCGTCGCCTGGCCCGACCGCAGGGCCGACATCGTCAACGCCCTGCACGTCCTCGCGACGCTGCGCCCGTACGAGCCGACAACCTGGCCCGGCCTGAGCGAAGCCGTCCACTGGCTCATCGACGACACCTTCTGGGACCAGCGTCACCCCCGCGACGACATCGGCACCATCCTTACCGGCGCGGGTGAGGCCGACGCGATCAGTGCGACACTCGAACCCTTGAGCGCCGTTCTCGACGAACTCGGACCCACCGCCTCCGACGACGACTACCTCACCCACCCCCGATGGCACGAGGTCACCCACGCCGCGACCGGCACCCACCAGCTCATGACCGGTGAAACACCGACCCGGCCCCGGCGCTGAACGGACGAGCAGAAGCCACTGCGCGGAACGCGCCCGGATATGATCTCGCCCCGTCCCACCCGAGCGCTCAAGGTCGTCTCGGTCTCCGGGGAGGATTAACCCGGTCAACCATGGTTGCGATGTCGAACCGGTCGTCCACCATTTCCTACGACGGCCGGCGAGCCAACCGCTACAAAGGATGAAAAGGGGCGCATTCGATCCGGTTCGAATTCTTGGACCGGCACCAGGGCCTTCCGCCAGTGTGGACGTAACCCGGCGGGACGGCCGCCAGTGGACCGGAAGGAACCTGATGGTGCGACTTCGAATGAACATCATGGCGGCGGTGACGCTGTTGATCACCGCGTTCTCCGCCCTGTTGGCCGTTCCGGCCAGCAGCGCGGCAGCGGCGGCGGCCTGTGCGACGGACATCAGGTCCGCCCAGTACGTCACCTATCGGGGACAAGCCTCCGATTCATCTTTGGGTGCGGTGCAACTTCGCGAGGACAACTGCGGGAACTACTGGGCCTACGTCCAGATCTACGGCGGCGCCTTGACCTCCAACGAGTACGCACAGGCCTGGGTCAGCCGCTGGGACAACGGGGTCCGCACAGCGATCTACTCCTGCGACTCGCCCGGAGGCAACGGACACGTCAAAGCCGGTGAGACCACTTGTGTCACCCCGAAAATCCGGAGCAGGAACTCCTCATCGTTGTTCATCGCCTCCGCGCACTACTACCACCGCACATCGTCGACGGGTCCCTGGATCGACGAATACTGGGGACAGACACCAGCAGTGCGCTGAGGGCAGCGCGTCAACGACGCCGAGTGCGCCCTGTCTGCCCGTGGTGGGCGGTGAAGCCACCGCCCGCGAGTACGGCGACCACGTTGTCGTGACGGCGAACACGCGGGCGGGTGCGCGTCGGCGGGCGAGTCAAACCGAAGGAGGCCCTGCCCAGCACTTCAGCTGGTCAGGGCCTCCTTCGAGGCTCCTGACGGAACCGAACCGTCGACCTACGCTTACCGAACGTCACGGTCGACGGGAGTGTGGATATATCTAGGGTTCGGGCGGGTGGAGCCGCGTCGTGCGGCGCGGCAGTTCGTGACGGGGCTGCTGGCTGACCCTGACCGGATCACCGCTGACCTGCCGGGCTGGGCGTGGCAGCGCCGCAGCGCGGGCGGCGTCACGTTCACCATCATCGAGCCGGACACCACGCGCGACCCGGGGCAGATCGACGCTTTCATCGAAGATCACGGTGGCGCTGGTGTGCAACATGTCGCCTTCCGCACGCAGGACATCGTGGCGGGGGTCCGAACCTGCGCCGCCCAGGGCGTGCCCTTCCTGTCCACGCCGGGCGAGTACTACCAGGCGCTGCCGGAGCGCCTCGGCCCACTCGGCGTGCCGGTGGAGCAGCTGCGCGAGCTCAGCATCCTCGCCGACCGGGACTATGTCGGCGTCATGCTCCAGATCTTCACGGCTTCCACCCACCCGCGACACACGCTCTTCTACGAGCTGATCGAACGGCGCGGTGCCCGTAGCTTCGGCACGAACAACATCAAGGCCCTGTACGAGGCGGTCGAGCGTGAGCAGGCCAGGGCGTAGGCCTGACGGGCGTCAGCCGACGATGGCGGCCGTCGTGCCGATCCCGTCGTCCCCGCCTGGGAAGGGCCGCCCTTGGCCTCCGGGCGCCGTCCGCCAACCAGCGGTGGAGGAATCGCCGATGCGAGTGGAATTCGACGAGCCGAGGTGCATCGCCGCCGGTCAGTGTGTCATGGCCGCGCCGGACGTCTTCGACCAGCGCGACGAGGACGGCGTGGCGATCGTCCTGGACGCCACGCCCGGCCCCGATCAGCATGAGGGGGTGCGACAGGCCGCGGCGGTGTGTCCCGGTCTGGCGATCCGGCTGGTGGAGCAGTGAAGGAAGTCCTCGCGACCGCGGCCTCCGTGGCCGACCTCGGCCCCCGACGCCGCCGCGCGGAGCGTCGCGCGCCCTGACGGCAACGGGTGCCCGGCCCACGGCTCACCGCCGGGCAACGGCACCGGCGTCGTCGAAGTGGCCCCGAGAAGACCCGAACTACCGGCCGACGGCCATCGTGGAAGCCTCGCGGGGGCCCGCCGAGATCGTCACCTCTGACGGCCGGATCGATGCGCGGCCCGCCACGATCGTCAAGTATCGGCGCCCGCAAAAGGTCGACGGTAGCGTGAGAGACGTGGTGAGGCCCGGGTGGGCGGTTGAGCGGACGCCCCGCGGGGAGACATGTTCTGATGTTCTCCACAAATGGCCCGTGCCGGCCTGCCGGGGCGGGCATACTCCGCCGCGGTGTGGCATGGTCCGGGCGACTGCGCGTCACGCCGGGCTGTGACCGGAACAGCCGGCCGTCCGTCGGGACGACCGGGGCTGATCCGCGGTCGCACAGGAAGTGGAGATGGGATGGTTGCTGGCTGGCACGGCTGGTTCGGTACGTTCACCGGCATTGCACTGCTCGCGGCGGTCGTACTGCCGTTGGCCGCGCTGGTGGTATGGGCTCTTGCCCGCCGTCGCGTCGCCGCCGGAGTCACGCCGGCATGGGCGTGGCGGATGTCCCTGGCCGAGGTCGGCATGGTCTACGGGACGGTGCCATGGGTATGGATGACGATGCTGCCGGACGGTCCGGCGGGCGCCGTCGCAGCCGATCGCATCATCCTGGTACCAGGGCAGGATCTCCTCGCGATCTCTGCGGCCGGACCGCTGAGGCTGGCGGGTCAGGTCGTCGTCAACCTGCTGGTGTTCGCGGCGCTGGGGTTCTTCGCTCCGCAGCGGTTCGCGGTGCTGGCGTCGGTGCCGCGGATCCTGGCGCTCGGCGCGGGCTGTTCGCTCCTGGTCGAGATGGCGCAGCACATTCTGCTGGAACGAGTGTCGTCCGTGGATGACGTGCTGCTCAACGCCGCCGGCGCCGGGCTGGCCGCGCTGACCTCGCGCCGCTGGTGGCGCGCTCGCGCCGCCGTGTCGGCGGATCAGTCTCGATCAGTCACGGCACCGGGACGCTGAGCGATTGCCGGGCGACGAGCCCGTCCGAGAGCGACGGTCTGCGAGAGCACGCCCCGCCGGTCATTCTCCGCCATCCACGGCCTGGCATCGACCGCGTAGTAGTAGCCGTGGCCGAGGACGACAAGACCGCCACCTCGTACCGGGCCACCGTCACCGTCGTCGGACCACTGCAACGGCAGTTGGCAGGGACAGCCGCGTCATCGGGAGTGGCAGACGCGCTCGGTGTTGGCGTCACCGGTGGGGCCATGCCCAGACGCGACCCGTCCCGGACCTCATCTGCGGTGGTCATGGAAGCCCGCTGTCACCGCCGGCGCATGACCGCGTAGACCATCCTGCTGCTCGCGAACTCGGAGACAGTGATCAGTTCCCAGCCGAATCGTTCCAGCACCTCGGCGGCGGCGACCGCCTGCGTGACCTGATCACCCCCCACCCCGCGATGCGACAGCACAGTGAGAAGCCGATACGGGTAGACGTGCAAGTCGACACTGCCGCCAAGGACCGCGTCGGCGGTGACCGTTCTCGTGCGGGCTATCTGTTCCGGTGTCTCACGGGACGCCATACGTGAACCCTATCCGTCACGTGGACGGACAGCCGCACCCGGGACAGCGGATATGTTCGGGTGGTGTTGCCCGGGGCCGTATTTGTCCGGCCATGGATGATCGACTTGGGCACCTCGCCGAAGTGCGCGAACGCCCGCCGGTGGCACTGCCCAGAACACCGATGGGCAGAGATGCTGAGGCGACAGGCGGGATGGCTGGACGACGCAGGCCGGGTGGTCGAGGCGCTGGCGCTCGGCGAGGAAGCGATCACAGTCGCTCGCGAGGCCGTCGCCCGCAACCGGGCCACCAATCTCAAGATCTTGTCGTATGCGCTTGAGGAGCAGGCGGCGCGGCTCGAGAAACTGCCCCGTCCCGGTACACCGCAGGCACGCCGCCACGCCGCCACGCCACACTCCGGCAAGAAGAAGGTACGCAGGGCAAAGGCGATGGCGCGGGAAGCGCAGGAGTTGTGGGCGGAGTACCAACACGGCGATTCCGCCTCCGGCTGAGCGAAGCCACCGCGTGCTTCCTCGCGCCACACGTTGCCGCCCAGCGGTGTCAGGTCCCCCGCTGGTGCGCGCCAAGGGGCCGGCCGTGGCCTCCAGCGTAGATCACAAAAAAGTTGATCTAGGCGAGAAGCCCGCTCAGGTAAGCCCCACCTGGTGACTGAGGATGGCGAGGAGTAAAGCGGTGATGCCCTTGGCGCGTCACTCACGGCGGCATGAAGGTGGCTCGGAATATCCGTTGCCATCCTGTCGGCACAGCGCTTACCTTGAATGAGCAAGGCCAACCGGACCAACCCGAGGAGTTCCCCGTGTCGCAGTACTTCTTCACCGAATCCACGCGGTTCATGCCGCGCGGCGGTGTCGTGCTGCCCTCGGTCGGGCGAGCCCATGACCTTTGCCTGAGCGAGCAGAACTGGAAGCCGGGGTGGCGGCGCGAATAGCGCCAGCGCAAGCTGCGAAGCCGCCCACCCCGCCAGGGAGAGGGCGGCTTTTTCGTTACCCGAACAACTTCATAGGGGTGTAGCTCAACTGGTAGAGCACCGGTCTCCAAAGCCGAAGGTTGCAGGTTCGATTCCTGCCGTCCCTGCTTCTCGTCCCGGCCGCGGCCGGCGGCGTTGTTGATTCTCAACTCCACAGTGGATGGCATTGTTGGACCCCCGGCCGGCGCCTGTACGGGCCGGTCGGGGGCATCACCTCCGGGACGAGGGAGACGGTTGACCCGCTCGCTTTGGGAGCGAGAGACACGGGGTTCGACACCCCGGTCCCGGACCATGGGGTTGTAGCTCAGATGGCAGAGCGTCGGCGTGGCACGCCGAAGGCCGAGGGTTCGAGTCCCTCCTTCTCCACGTACCGATGCCCTCCTGGCGTACCTGGCAGCGCACGGGGGTGAAATCCCCGAGGACTCCGTTCGAGTCGGGGGGAGGGCACGTTGGCGGGGTCGTTGGCGCGCGACCGCGATCCCCGCCAGTTCCATGGGCCGTTGGAGCAAGCTGGCAGCTCACCTGGTTCTCAGCCAGGAGGTTACGGGTTCGAGCCCCGTACGGCCTACGCCCGAAATGCCATGCGGTCGTGGTGAACTCGGCGGACACGTCGGTCCTCCACACCGAAGAAGCGGGGTCGGTGCCCGCCCGGATCACGCCTCGGTAGCCCAACTGGTAGGAGGCAGCGCCGTCAAACCGCGCACAGTGCGAGTTCGAATCTCGCTCGGGGCACTCACGCCGTCGTAGCTCGGTTGGTAGAGCAGCGCCATGGTAGGGCGCAGGCCGCCGGTTCGATCCCGGCCGACGGCCCCACGCGGACGTAGCGCAGTTGGTAGCGCGTCACCTTGCCAAGGTGAAGGTCGCGGGTTCGATCCCCGTCGTCCGCTCTCACGATCACCGGCCACAACAAGAAGGGCGGGCCCGGTGGACGCCGTTCTCGTCCTCAATGCCGACCTGGGACCGCTGCACCGGGTCCCGATCAAACACGCGATCCGGATGCTCATGCGCCAGGTCGCCGAGATCCACGAGGCCGAGCCCGACCGGCTGATCGGCATCTTCCCGGTGCCCCGGGTGCTGCGCCTCGTCCGGTACGTCGTCACCCGGTGGCGCTACACCCACGGACCGGCCTGGAGCAAGGGTGCCGTGCTGCGTCGCGACGGCCACCGGTGCGGCTACCGCGCCGCGCCGGCAACCACGGTCGACCACGTCCTGCCCCGCTCCCGCGGCGGGCGGAACACGTGGCAGAACACGGTCGGCGCCTGTTACGCGTGCAACCAGCGCAAGGCGAACCTCACTCCCGCCGAGGCGGGCATGCGGTTGCTCCGGCAGCCCACGGTTCCCTCCTGGTCGAACATGATGCAGCGCTGATCTGGGCCGGCGGGCCCGCGGCCCGCCGGCCACCCTTCCCGGGTGGTCTAGTCGGCATGACGCCGCACTCTGGATGCGGAGAGCTGGGTTCGAATCCTGGCCCGGGAGCCCTGCCCTCGTAGCCCAACGGTAGAGGCACGGTCGTGAGGCGGCCGACAGGTGGCGCGTTCGAATCGCCCCGAGGGCACCACGCCAGCGCAGCACGACAGGCCGTGCGCCCGTCTCGTAAGCGGGAGGATCCGGTTCGAGGCTTGACGTTGGCTCTTCCTCGTCGACGTAGCTCAGGTGGTAGAGCGGCCGGCTCATAACCGGCAGGTCCCCGGTTCGACACCGGGCGTCGGCACCACGCGCTCGTGGTGGAACTCAGGTAGACACGCCGGCCTCAGAAGCCGGTGCCGAGAGGCGTGGGGGTTCGACTCCCCCCGAGCGCACGTAGCAAGACCATGGGGTCGTCGCTCAGTTGGTAGAGATCCGCGACGACGCCTTTACGTCAGCCGGCCGAGCCCTGTCGGTCCAGCGGAGTGGACGCCCGCCTGTCGAGCGGGAGAGCGCCGGTTCGAATCCGGTACAGGGCGCCACGGGGAGGTGGCCGAGTCCGGTCGATGGCAGCGCGTTGCTAACGCGTAGCGGGTCACACCGCCGCAGGTTCGAATCCTGTCCTCCCCGCCAGGTCGTCGTAGCTCAGCAGGTCGGAGCGCTTCCCTGACAAGGAAGAGGGCGGCGGTTCGAGCCCGCCCGGCGACACCACGCCCCCGTGGCTCAGCGGATAGAGCACTGGATTACGGATCCAGGGGTCGCGCGTTCGAATCGCGCCGGGGGCACGTATCGGGATGTGGCGCAGTCGGTAGCGCGCCGGTCTCGGGGACCGGAGGCCGTCGGTTCGAGCCCGGCCATCCCGACTCGTGGTGGGGCCACCCGACAGGTGACGGGCGCCGCCTCGAAAGCGGACAGGGCCGCAAGGCCTTGGGTGTTCGACTCCCTCCCTCACCGCCATGCGCCGGTAGCTCAGAGGCCAGAGCTGCGGACTCTTAATCCGTAGGGCGTGGGTTCGACTCCCACCCGGCGTACCACTTGCCCCGCTAGCTCAGCGGATAGAGCACCGCTCTCCTAAAGCGGGTGCCGCTGGTTCGAGTCCAGCGTGGGGCGCAGCACGATGCCGCCGGCGCCTGATGGCCGGGCTCCGGACTTTTAATCCGGACTGCGGAGGTTCGATTCCTCTCGGCGGCACTTGCGGGGTAGAGGAGTTCGGTCGTCCTCGCCGGCCTCATAAGCCGGAAATCGCGGGTTCGAATCCCGCCTCCGCTCCCGCCGCGGTAGCTCAGCGGGAGAGCAACGCCTCGACAAGGCGTAGGTCGCTGGTTCGATCCCAGCTCGCGGCACAGACGCGCGTTCGGTTATGGGTAGGCCCCTAGCCTTTCAAGCTGGTGAAGCGGGTTCGAGTCCCGCACGCGCGACCATTCCGGCGTCGCCCAATCGGTAGGGCAGCGGACTGTTAATCCGTACAGGTACTGGTTCGAGTCCAGTCGCCGGCGCGATGGAGGGGTCCCGGGTTCGAGTCCCACCCCTTGCGTGTACGCCCGCGTAGCTCAACGGGAGAGCACCTGGTCCACACCCAGGGGGTAGGAGGTTCGACACCTTCCGCGGGCACTGGCCTTCGGGCCGAGGTTGTGGCTGTAGCTCAATGGCAGAGCGCCGGGTTGTGGTCCCGGAGGTGCCGGGTCAGTACCGGCCAGTCACCCCAGTGGGTGCGCCACCGATGGAGAGGTGGGGCGGCCTGTAAAGCCGTTGCGTTCAACGCTCAAGGGGTTCGAGTCCCTTCACCCGCACCACGCCCCCGTAGCTCAGCGGATAGAGCACCAGCTTCCGGAGCTGGGTTGTCGGAGGTTCGAGTCCTTCCGTGGGCGCCTTGGTCGTGTGCCCGAGTGGTCAGGGAGCGGTCTGCAAAACCGCGTACGCCGGTTCGAATCCGGTCACGGCCTCGACTGCCATCCACTGCGGACAGCGAGCGGAATGCCGATCGGAAGCGGGACCACTGCGCGACCGGCACCGCCTACGGCACCACTCACACCGAGCCGGCGAACTGGCTGACGTGGTAGGCGGTGCTGCGGTTGTCCGGCGTCCTGGTCCACTTCGAGACCATCAGGTGCAGGTCATTGGCCCGCCGGCTGGACCACGGGTGAATGAAACCGCCGTACAGGCCGGGCTCCTGGAGGGGGGTGACCTGGATCTTCTCGTTCGTCCAGACCTGGTCCGGGCCGGACGCGGTGCGGGTCACGATGCACCCGATGCTGCCGTTGAGATAGGACATCACCCAGGTGCCGTCGGCGAGCCGGCGCACCGACGGCTCGCCGAAGCGGCCCGTCAGAATGGGCGTGCACGGGCGACCCCAACCCCAATTGCTGCCGTTGTAGCCCCAACCCTCGTACGACTCGGGGAAGAACAGGCGGTCCCAGCGCACCCGGCGGAGCATCATCGGCCCGGGCTGGCGACCCGCGCGCACCGAAAAGACGTACACCCAGTCACCGTCGCGCTGCATCGTCCACATCTGGAACGGGTCGGTGTTGGTTCCGTCGTTCCACCACTTCAGCGGCGTACGGATGAAGTCGTTGCCGTTGTCGCTGTACGCCAGCCCGGCATAGCGAGTCCGCCAGTACGGTGCGCCCCAGTTCTCGATGCTCATGTACGACACGATCTGGCGGCGGGTCTCCGGGAAGGAGATGCCGTCGCTCGGAATGACCGTCACCTCCCAGAGGCCGTCGATGCCGATCCCGTTGTGGCCGTTGCGCATCAACTCTGGGGCGCGGCCGTTACCGGCGACGCGGGCAGCGCTGTCGAAGACGATTCCACCGGCGGCGCCGGGGTGCACGGCCGATCGCAGCATCACCGGTGAACGCCAGTCGTTGGGCACCGGCGGCCCCTCCGGCCACGGGGTGTTGAAGGTGTCACCAAAGAGGTAACCGATGGAGCCGTTCTCCAGTACGTACGGGATACCGAGGTCCGTGCCCGCGACCTGCCACCTGTGGTTGGTGTCGAGGTCGGCGCCGGTGAGACGTTTGCGCCAGGTGGCGGCGTGAGCCGTACCGGGGGCCAGGGCCGGTGCGCCGACCGCGGCCACGCCGGCGGCGGCCATGGTGCCCAGAAGTGAGCGGCGGGTGATCGTCATGACCGTCCTTAGTCGCGGGTGGAGGCGATCTCAAGGGTTCCCAGCGGCGGAAATCGATTTCTCTGGAAGAAAAAGTTACGTCCATCGATAGGATTGGTCAAGTGCCCCGACACGGGAACCCACCCCGAGTAACTGCGGAGCGACAGTCGGTGCAGGCGGGTCGCGCCGGCGGAACTCGGTGGGCGCCCGGCATCGAACTGGCGCAGGCGTCGTACCAGGAGATGCTGCCGCCTGCGGCGGTGCCGGGGCTCGGTGTCCTCGTCGTCGCCGCCCTCATCGGCGGGTTGGACACCGGCCGCATCCGCTAGTCCTTGATCGCACGCATCAGCATCTCGCTGGCCTCCCCGGCGGCCAGGGCAGTGGCCCGCAACCGCTCAGACTGGTCGGCGAGGTGTGCCTGCCACTGGGCCAGGTGCTCGTGTGCGCTCCGGGTGGCGTCCAGCAGCTCCTCGTGCCTCGCCCGCAGGCTCTGCAGCTGGTGCCGTAACTCGGCGGCCTGCGGGCCGGCGTATCCGGTGCCCTGAGTGGCCTGCTCGTGGGCCTGCCTGATGATGTCCTCAGCCTGACGACGAGCGTCGGCAAGGATCTCCGCGCCCTCCGCGCTGGCGTCACCGATCGTTCGATTGGCTTCCTCCTGAGCCCGCATCGACAGCTCGACAACCATCGGGTCAACCGCCTGTGGTGAGGCGCTGGGCAGGGTTCCGTGGCGGAGCATCTCGATCTGGCCGAGCAGGCTGTGGACCTCGCGCCCCCTGCGGTCGATCTCCCCGCGCAGCAGCTCGATCCGGTCGTCTGCGAACTGCGCGGTCGCCGCCACCTCGGCTGCCGAATACCACTGCCTGCCTCGCGACCGGCGAGAGGTGATCAGCGTCAGCCGTTGAGCGACCTCGCCCGGCTGGGGTAGCTCAGTGTCCGGCGCGAGGTGTCGGGCACCGTCGATGGTCATCGTGCTCCTGTCCAGGTGAGGTCTCGCGGGGCCGGCGGTCGAGCGGCCGACAGAGGTGGGTAGTGCGAGTGGTCGTAGGTTTCCGTGAGAACGCTAGCGGCGTCCACACCGCATTCGGTGAGGGCAGCCATCGATGCCCGGGTCATCGCGGGGGATCCGCACACGAGAATGTCAGCATCGGCCCAGGGGCCGATGCGAAGGGCGGTGTCGACGGCCCGACCGACCTCGCCGTCCCAGCCCCACCCGATCTCCACAGTCGGTACGTAACGCAACCACGGCTCGGCGCTGCTGCCAGCCCACCCCGCCGCGGGCGAGGACGCCGCCAGCTTCAGGAGCGCCTGGTGGTCGTACAGGTCGTCGGGGGTCTTACCACCTACCACCAGAGTGGTGGGCCGGCCGTGGCCCTGCTGAAGTTCTTCCACGATCGCGCGAAGGGGCGCTACGCCGGTGCCGCCGGCGATCAGGAGCAGCGGCCGGTGGGGCGCCCGGTCGTACGCCGACAGGGCGGTGCCGACAGGGTGTCCCAGCAGGAGCTTGTCGCCAACGGCCGCCCGCCTGACCAGGTGCGTGGAGAACCGACCCGTCGCGCGAACGTGGAACTCCATGGTTCCGCCGGAACGGGGTGCGTTGGCAGGAGACAGGTACCGCCAGGTGCGCAGGGCGGGAATCTGCGTCGGCAGTGACTGCCCCGGCAGGTATTCGCACCAGTAGTTCGGTCGGACGGTGAGCACACAGACGTCGACGCGGCGGCGTTCTACGCTTGTCACCTCAGCCTGCCAGAACGGGGGCGTGAGCCGTTCGGACTCAGCCGCGCCGGTGAGCATCAGCTTCGCGACCGCCTCGTACGCCGAGGCCCACTCGGCGCTGAGGCTCGGCGTCCACCGGGGGCCGAGGAAACGCTGCAGCGTTGCCAGCAGCGCCTGGCCGACCCAGGTGTAGTGACGCTCGGACAGTTGCACCGATCGGCCCTCGCGGTCAGCTCCGTGGAACCGCCGGTGGTCGGCACCGAGGCGATGCGCGAACGTGGTGAGCGCGTCAGGATCGTCGATGTTCGTGATGATGTGCCCGAGCGCGGCGAGGAGCTTGTCCTCCTGGTATCGCATGTCGACGGGGAACATGGCGCGGGCCTCGGGGGCGGTCACGAACAGGGTCGCGTAGAAGTACTTGGCCGCCTCGGGACCGGCGACGGCAAGTTGGCTCCAGCTCTGGCGCAGCGCTGTGATGTCCACGTGTCAGCCCTCCTGCTGTGTGGCGAGGCGGATCCGCGACCAGGCGCCGTAGCCGGCTCGTCCCGCGCACTCCTCGGTGGTGTCCAGTCCCAGCCCTTGAGCCACGGGCTGCAGCTGGTTGTACCGGCCGGCGTCGCACATGTTGCAGGTACCGATCTGGTGGGGAGGTAGTGCCCGCGGAGCAGGGCGCAGTTGTAGTCGACCATAACCTCCACCGATCAACCACGCTGCCCACCTATGATCGATACGACGATCCGGTCCGCGGCCACCGGTGAGCCGGAGTCGGTGGCCGCCGCAGCCGTGCAGCTGGGTCAGGTGCTGCGCGAGTTGTCTCCACCCGAGTCCACCGAACGACCCATCGTCACGTACTGGCCGACGACCCGGCGGAAGCTTCCCAGGTTCGTCGCAGCAGTGCGAGCAGCTCAAAGCCGTCTTCAACCCGGGCGTCCGGTCGCAGATCATCGTGTGGTGGTTCACGGTCCGTGCGGGGCGAACGCATGAGGATCGCCGCCTGGGCGCCGGCACGTCGCGCGCAGGCGACGTCGCGGCTGCGGGTGTCACCGATGAACCAGCAGGCGTCGATCGGAACCCCGATGGCGTCGGCCGCGAGGAGCGCGAGGTGCGGGTTGGGTTTGCGGAGGCCGGCTTCATCGCTGTAGAACTCGGCCGCGAAGAAGCCCGACAGCCCGGCGCGAGCGAGGAAGTCACGGTGGGCCGCGCCGCAGAGGGTGTTGCTGACGACGGCAAGAGGCAGACCGGCGTCGGAGGCCGCCCGAAGCGCTTGCGGAATCCCGGGCCGCACTTCCCACTCCGGCCGCCAGGTCCATGCGTACGCCAGGGAGGTGGCTTCCCGCTCGACGGCGGTGCGGGCCGGTTGGGGCCAGGAGTGAGTGACGAAATCGGCCCACACCCGCGAGTGCGGCAGCTCGGTCGGCTCATCCGTGTTGCCGATGTCGTCCCGCCACCGGGCGTAGGCGCGAGCGCCCTCGCTGACGTCGGCGGTGATCCGCTGGATGGGCACCGTGCCGGCGACGAGGCGGAAGAGCCGGTCGACCAACGCAGGCGGCGCCGGAGGCTGTGGGGAAGGCGCGTCGACCAGGACGCCACCGAAGTCCACCAGGAGCGCATGCGGGGAGCGAAGCATGACCACCATCCTCCATGTTGCGCGACCCCAACGGGTGGGCATAGTGCGGTCGGCGTTCACGCCTGAGACAGGCGCTCGGCGGAGGCCTGGCGCACCGCTTCATCCTCGACGGCGTCGTCCCGCAGCGCGGCCAGCCGGCGTCGGGTGTCGTCGGTCAGCGGGACGTGCCGGACGGCCAGGAGCCGCACGTCCACCTCACAGTCGAAGAGGTGGATCGGCAGAACGCGGGCCGTTCCTGCTGGATCGAGACGCAGCAGGCTACGCAGGTAGCTGGCTCGCTCGTAGCTGTGTGGGGACGCTTGTGTCAGCCACCGCAGACGGCGGATCAGCCTGGTCCGTAGGTCAGCGTGGGCCAGAGAAGGGTGATCGGCGAGGATCCGGGCGAGCCCTTCGGTGAGTCGGTCGTGGCCGCACCAGTCGTCGGTGAGCCGGTCTAGCGCGGCGAGGATCGTGGGCATGTCCTGCTCCTCACCGTGTTCGGCGAGCAGGTGCGCGGCGGCATCGTGCAGGGGATGGGCGCTGTCGCCGGACCACCGCCGGGCGGTGGGGACGATCTGCGGGCCGAGGACGCGAAGCGCACCGAAGAGTCCGGCCTGCCGTTCGGCGGCCAGCTGCTCCGTCACGTCGAGCAGCTCCGGCACCGGCCGGCCTCGGTGGCGGATCTGGCGCAGCGCGGTTGGTTTCACCGGCCGAGTGGTGTCCGCCGACCGCAGCAGCATGATCAAGTCGGCGTCGCTGCTCGCTGACAGGTCGATCCGCTGGGGTGGGGCGAGCTGCCGACTGCGGCGTGCCGTGTCCAGCACGGCATCCATTCCCGCGTCGCGGCCACGCCAGCTGCGCCACGGCTCGGCATCCGGCCACACCTCTGTCGCGTGCGAGGGCGCGATGCGCCCGGCGGCGACCTCCCACAGGTTGTCCCACCACTGCGGGGGCCACCTGAGCGCCACCGTCGTGAGCGCGTCGATCCAGCGGGCGCCCTGACGGACATACGCCCGCAGCGTCTCGTGTGCCTGCTCGCTTCCCTGGCGAGCCAGCGTCTCCAGGACGCCGACAGCGAGGTTGAACTGGTTGTCGTCGTCGGCCGGGTCTTCCTCCGGCCAGGGACGGTACGGCCCGCAGGCGTCGAGCTGCGCGACCAACGGGGTGATGTCGAGACGCAGATCGCGCAGCAGCCGGGCCAGGTAGGTGTAGCGGTCGTCCACCTGCCAGTCCCATCGGGTGTCGCGAGCAGTGCATTCGTAGACCAGGCGGGCGCGATCGGGCCGCTCCAGCAGCCGCATGACCGCGATGCCCCGCCCGCGCTGGAGTGCTCCCAGAGTGGTGCGGTAGGGCGCGTAGTGCCACTCGTGCGAGAGGCGATCGGTTTCACGGTCCATCACGCAGAGGATGAGGCCGGCACGCGGAACCGACCAACCGAATTGTCGACCCTGGCTTTCGTCGATGAGGCTCGTTTCAGCGGTGTGGCATGGTGCGTGGGCGATCGACAGTCGTGGGGCGTTGGAGGCCGTGGTCCGGCACGCCGTGGACCTGGCGGGACGATTACGACGACGTGGCACCCGTCGTCACGGCGCTGGGGGCGTGCGGGGACACCAGTCTGGTGCCGCACCTGCAGGCTGAGATCATCGACCTGATGCACGCGGATCGGGCGGCCGGCCGCCGCGCGGCATAGCCGCAGCACCTTGAGCTCTTCCTGGTCGAGCGGGGCTCGCCCAGTGATGACGGCCTGCGACAGGATCGGCCGCGCTGGGCGTACCCCACGGCCATGTTGACCGCGAAGGTCGCGAAGAGGAGGAACCTGCTCGCCGCCACCACCGACGACCTGGCCACGGCGATAACCAGGATCCGCCTGCTGGCCTACGCGATGTCGACGGCATCCTGAGCCTTTCCAAGCTGATCTTGCAGCTCACGGCGGGTGTGGCAGGCACCCTGAGCCACCTCGCCGAACGCATCCGCGGCCACCGTAAGCAGCGCTGATCCCGGTGGCGGCGCCTCGAACCCGGCCGGCAGGCGCTGCTCGCCCTGGCTCATCTGCGTAACGGCGGCACCTACTCGCGACTCGCTGCCGGCTTCGAGATCGGAGTCGCCACCGTCCGGGCACGTGGCCGACGAGGGGCGTCGATCTGGTTGGCATCGTCGAGGTGGTCGGGCTCGAGTTCGAAGACGGTGCGGAGGTCAGGGTGCACGAGCAGGCACGGGCTTGACGATCGGGTGGGCAGGGGCAAGGATCGCACCGCCCGTCAGCCAACCCCTGAGGAGACTGTCATGTCTGTGCAAGCGTTTCTGTATGTCGTCGCGGTAATCCTGCTCGTGCTCGCCGCGCTGCCCCTTCCCACCCGAGGTGTCTCGCTCGCACTGCTCGGGGCGGCGTGCGCCCTGCTGGCCTATGCCTGGCCGGTGATCACCGGCTAAGGCGTGTTTCAGAAAGTCGTGGTGGTCGATGAACGTCCCGGCGTGGCGGTGATCGACTACTGAAGAGGTCTCCGGCATCTGGTTCTGCGACGAAGCAGGAACTTCATACCGGAGACCTCGTGGCCGCCTTGGCGGTGACGAGGCGGCACGACCTCACCGACGCTCAGTGGTGGTGGCTCGCGGTTGCGTCCACGGAAGACGCGGTGAGCACGGATCAGGCGGGTAGGACTGCCAAAGCTCGTCGTCGGGCAGCCCGTCCACCTGGGCGGACGTCAACGCCCGGCGGGCCTGCGCCTCGCTCCTGGCCGAGCTGGACGCGCATCCCCGGGTGGCGATGCAGGTCCTTCGGCACGGGCAGTTCGCGACCACCCCACGCTTGGCCAGCCGATCTCCGAGCCGGCGAAGGCGTCTTCGATCGCGGGTGGTCCGACAGCTGAGCCGGCGACCGGATGCCGATCAGGGCGTCGCCGGCTGCGGCGTCTACAGCCGTTCGAAGCTCCCCATGCCGGCGAGTTCTAGTACCTCCGTCCGGGTCGCCGGACATTCCTGCCGGGTCTGGTCGTCGATCTGACGGCCGGTCGGCACGGCACCCTGCTTCTCGTACCAGGAGTAGAGGTTCACGGTGAGGTTGGCCATCGTGCCCGTCTCGGACCCGATCCCCCTCAGCGTCGGCAACTGGCCGTCCAGGTAGGTACACACCTCCTTCGCCGACACCGGCGTAGAGCCGCCGGCCGGAGCGGATCCGACGGCGCTGGACGCGCCGGCTGCTGCGGGAGTGTCCGGTGCCGCGGCCCCGGAGGGCTCGGGCGCGTCGGCGTCGGCACACGCCGTCAGGGCGAGCACAAGACAGAGGGTCGGCGCGAGCATTCGGATCGTTCTCATCGGTTGTCGTCCTCACGTGGTTGTCGGTGGTGAATGGCCGGCGGACGGGCCACGGCGGACGGCTTGTCAGTTCTGGCGGCCACCGCGGTGATGAGCCAAAGGCCGGCGGGCAGTCGGTAGCCGGCGCCTGGTTCACGAAACCGGTCGAGCAGGCGGACCGCCCCCGCCCGGGCCGAAGCCTGCTCAGTCAGCGGAGCCGCCCGGTACGCGGCACCGGCGGGGCCGACCTCGATAAGCCATTCGGCCACCGCATCGGCGTCGTCCGGAGCGTTCATGGTGACGTCACACGGCGTGATCGTTACGGCGGTAAAGCCGGCGACGGTGAGGACCCGGGCGAGTCTCGCCGGGTCGGCGAAGGAGAACGGACCGGGCTCGTCACCCACCGGTAGCGGTGGTAGCGACCCGAGGTACGGTGCTGCGCCGAGCATCGGCGCGAACATCCACGGGTTGACGCTGCCGTCGCGGAAGACAGTCGCGGCGAGGCGTCCTCCCGGTCGCAGTGACCGCCGGATCGTGGTGCAGCCGGCGACCGGATCCGCCAACAGCATCAGGGTCATTCGCGAGAACGCCGCATCGAACGGTGCCCCCGGCACAACATCCAGAGTGTCGATGTCGGCCGCGCGGAACCGGATACCCGGGTACCGGTCCGTGGGGAACCGTTGCCGAGCGGCGGTCACCATCGCCTCGGTGATGTCGACACCGACCGCCGCGCCTGTCTCGCCGACCGCCGCGGCCAGTTCGGCTGTGGTGCCGCCGCAGCCGCAGCCCACATCAAGGATCCGTTCGGCGGGCCGCGCGGCCAATCGATCCATGGCCGGCGCGCCCAACGGTCGACCGATCTCGTCCTGTCGATCGGCGTGGCGAATCCAGCCAGCTGCCGCTCCCGTCCAGAATGCGGCGTTGCGGGACCGCAGGGCGGCGGCGTCGGCCATCAGAACGGCATCTCGGAGCCGTCGACACTCATCGATCGGAAGTGGGCCGCCTTCGTCGGGTCGAAGCCGTCCTCCTGCGCCGCCAAGCCCGCAGCACGGACCAGCCGTTCGGACTGGAACCGACGAAATGCCGCTTCGTCCTGCCAGATGTTGATGATTCGCCAGCCGTCCTCGGTCGGCCCCGCGACATGGGCGATGAGGCCCGGCGGCCGGTTCGGTCCGAGGTGCCGCTCCACCTGCTGGTACTCCGCCTCGCTGACGCCGGGCATCTCCTGCAACACGCCGAACGGCATGGCCACCACCTCTCGATAGAGTTAGACTCTATCCAATAGAGCACTACACTCGCACAGTGGTTGTCAAGAGACGCTATGACTCTTCCCGTCGACAAGAGCAGGCACGACAGACCCGGCGAGCGATCCTCGAAGCGGCTGGCCGGCTGTTCGTCGACCCCGGCTACGCGGCCACACCGCTGACCGCTGTCGCTGCGGAAGCCGGCGTCGCGGTCCAGACTCTGTACGCGGTGTTCGGCAGCAAGCGGCAGCTGCTCTCCCAGCTGGTGGACGTCACCCTGGCCGGCGATGACGAACCGGTGGCCCTGCCGGACCGGCCCTTCGTCGCCGAGATCCGCGCGCTCGCGGACCCCCGCGCCAAGCTGGCCCGCTACGCCCGCCACCTGGTCGACGTCAACGCGCGGCAGGTTCAGGTGATGCTCGCGCTGGCCGCAGCGGCCACGGCCGACCCGGACGCCGCCGAGATCTGGCGCAAGAACATCGAAGAGCGTCGCCGTGGCATGGCCATGTTCGCCGCGGAACTCATCGGCACGGGAGCCCTCCGCCCTGACCTGGACGTCGAACGGGTGGCCGACATCCTCTGGTTGGCCCAGGACGTCCGCAACTTCGACTGGCTCGTCCGGCAACGCGGATGGTCATTGGAGCAGTACCAGCGGTGGTATGTGGACACCGTCAGCGGCGCCACCATCGCCGGCGCCGCATAGCGGATCGGCTCAGCCACTCGCCGAGCGGGTAGGGGACATGGGCTTCCGTGAACTCCCGGTGACCCACGCCATCGATCAGTTTCCCCTCGGCCGCATCACCCTTCTCCAACTCCGCCGCGGTCGCCCTCGCGGCGGATCGGGCCCGAGCGCTGGCTGTGATCGTCTCCGCAGTCGACGTGCTCGACTACACCGACGCAACGGCCGCTCACTGCGTCAGACTCATCGCGCACGTAGGCGCGCCGGAACACCACGCGGAACGCATGACCTGATCATTGCCGGGCACGCCGCAGAAACCGGGCGAGTCCTCCTCAGCAGCGACGCGAAAGCCCGCCTTGGCGACCTGCCCAACGTCCTGGCAGCGCAGCCCTGATGGATCAAACCGGGTGGTCGGCCTCGACGATGCCGCTCATCGGCGGCGTGGGCGCCGCCATCGCGCAAGACATCGCTCACCGGCTGACCTGGAATGCAGGATTCACGACAGTACGACAGGGGTGGATCTGGATGCTGTGGCCACCGAGGAACTGGCCGCTCACGTCAGTGAGGTCAGATCTGTCGGGTTCGAGCCTCCGGACATCACAGCGGGGAGCGGCGGACGCGTTCGGTAGCGGTCCTGTTCACTTCGTCCCGAGGCAAGCCGCTGACAGACTCGGCCCCTGCGGAGGCGTAGGAGACGGATGAGGCCGCATCGCTGATCATGGAGTTGTGAGGCTTCACGACTCCGAGGAAGACCCCACCCGTCGATGGCATCATCTCTCGTCCCCGCACTGGCCGTAGCCGCACCCGCCTCCATCGCCGAGGCCGTGCCAGTCACCGACGGTGAACACGGCGGACTGTTGCAGGCGCTCGCTGCTGTTCCTGATCCACGCGATCCACGGGGCGTGCGTCACCCGCTGACCGCGCTGCTGGCGGTGGCGGTCTGCGCCGTCATGGCCGGAGCGACGTCGTTCGCCGCGAGCACCGTGACCGACATGGTCGTCGAGCCGCGTCATACCAGCCCCGGCGCACGGATCGCCCGGACCACACCGGCGCGCGGGTAAGCCCCAGCCGCCGCCCGATTCCATCCGTTAGCGGCGACGAGGTCATGCCTGCGGTGCCCCGGAGGCGGGGCCAGGGGAGGTTCCGGTTCCGCCTCCGGACGCCACACCGCCGGCAGGCGCCGGCTCACTGCCTGGGCTCGGCGGGTTGAGGTCGGGACCGGCCTGCAACCGGACGAGCGACGTGGGTGTGACGACTTCCCACGGATCACCGACGGCCACCTCCTCACCCGGCCGGTCGAGGGCGTCGGCGATCAGCTCCTCGATCGGCGGGTACGGATTGCGGCCGTCCCGCCACGGCCGCGGCGACAGGGTGGGTACCTTGGACGAGGCGAGATATCCGCCGACGGCGTACTCGTAGCCGGGGCGTACCGGCACGATGACCCGGGCCGCGCCGGCCTGCAGGAACGCCTGGTGCAGCGCGTCGCTGCTGGTGCGGCTGCGGACGGTGACCCAGCGGTCCCGGCCGGCCCACTGGTAGGGGTAGCACAGGTAGGTCAGGTTCTCCCACTCGAAGACCTCCTCGAAGAACTGGATGTGGTCGGCTTCGGCCACGATCTGCATCCGGTCGACGCGGGGAGCCTCGTCGTCCCGAGTGTCCAGGGCGCCGTACAGGTCGAACTCCTGCCCGGTGAGCACGGTTTGGCAGGCCCGCCTGAGTTCCAGCATCTCCACCTGCCGGAGGCCGGCCGCCGACCCGTTCGCCTGGTAGGCGGTGCGGGCCTGCCGGCGTGCCTGGTCGTTGTCGTAGGCGGAGCGCTGGGCCAGGTATCCGGCTCGGATCGCCGCCCAGGCCCGCAACCGCCACGCCTGGAACGCGCCGTCGGTGCGGGTGCACCGGACCCGCACCACGACGGTGAGCCCGCCCCGCTGGTCGGCGCTGATGCCGATCGGGACCGGACCGGGGGCGGGGTGGTCGAATTCGACGGTCGACACGCCTTCGCTGCTGTCGTTGAGGGTCAACCGGTGCTCACCGACGGCGACCTGCACGGCCTGTGGCGGGGTGCCGGCTTCGGCGGTGTACTCACCTTCGGTGAGGCCCCAGGTGCTCCGGACGTACGCGATGCTCGCCACGTACCCGGCCGGCACCGCGACCTCGCCGGTGTAGGAGGCGTACCCCCACTCGGGCTGGGACTTGTCGGTGGAGTTCTTGGCGTGGTCGAACGGCCGGGCGGGCGGGTCGACGAAGGTGGCGGTGGCGAAGACCTCCGGATCCGGGGGCGGCTCGACGCCGAAGACGTCCCAGCGGGCGGCCTTGGCGGCCCAGTTGTCGTCGTCCAGGTCGTCGACGTCGAGGAACCAGGCGGGCGGTTCGGGGACGGCGCCCAGGCTGGTGTCCTCGGACGTCCGGGTGTTCAGCCAGACCAGCGTGGCGGCGGGCTCGGGGACGATGAACTCCAGCATGAGCCGCTCGCCGTAGTTGTACACCTGCGCCTGGTCGACCTTGTCCAGCCAGCGGTAGACGCCACTGATGTCGGCCGTGCCGGCGGAGTTGTCGAAGGAGTGGGTGTTGGTCTCGGTGACGCGGACGGTGCTCGTGGTGGTCCGGCGATGAGCGGTTTCGGTACGCAGGAGCTGCGTGGCGCTCTCGGTGAGGGTCTTGGCGTACGACACCGCGGAACTGCTGCTCGTCTCGGTCGAGGTGGACTGGTCGGCGTTGACCTCGATGCCGGCCCGGACCGGCCCGAGCCCGCCGGACACGCTGACGCCAAGGGAGGTGGAGTTCTGCTGCGACGCGGCCGTCGCCAACGCCCGGTCCAGGCTGTTCTGCTCGGTGGACGCGAGTTCCTCGGTGGACGCCTCGATCCTCCTGCTGCTCGTGGTCACGGTTTCGCTGGTGCTGGTGTCGGCCACGTGGGAACGCCCGCGCGTCTCGCTGGCCAGCACGTTCTCGACGTACGAGATCTCGCCGGGCTGGTAGCGCAGCAGCGCGGTTCGGATGATCATGAGGTCGCCCCGGCCGGCGACGCGGGCGTACGCGTCCAGCACCGGCACCCGCGGCTGCCCCGGATAGGGCAGCGGGTCGGCCGGGCCGGGGTGCGACGGGACCGGTTCGAAGTCGCCCCCGGTCAGCTTCGCGGTCGCCCGGCGGCGGGCATCGTCCCGTTCGGCGGCGAACACCCGGGCGAGGCGGCTCAGCGTCGTGGTGGCCGGAACACCGAGGTCCGCCGCGGCCTGCGCGGTGGCCGAGACGGCCGCACCGAGATCGGGAAAGCCGCTGTCCTGCAGGTCCCGCACGGTGGCGTCGGTCAGCCCGACGGCGCCGGCCCGGGAGCGCAGCCGTCGTAGGGTCTGGCCGAGGTCGGCGAACCGGTCGGCCCGATCGGCGTCGGGGTTGGCCCGCGGTGGCGCCGGCGGGTCCGGCAGCAGCACGTCGCGTCCGCCGAGCAGTGCCCGGACCAGACACGTCCCGTCGGCGTCGGACCGGGCGAGACGGAGCAGTGCCAACCCGCGCAGCACGCGGACGAGCACGACGGCCGCCGGTGACCGGGGGATCCGCAGGAACCGGCCCAGGACCAGCACGTCCACCACCCAACCGGTCAGCTCCGCCGCGGCCGAGGCGAGCTGTGCGGCACCGAGGTCGTGCTCGCCGGCCCACCGGGTGATGCCGTCGCGCAGCTCACCGACGGTCAGCCGGGCATCGACGGCGGCCCGGAGCAACAGCCACAGCGTCTGCCTGCCGAGGGCGTCCAGGCGGTCGTCCTTCGCGGCCAGCCGCTTGGCCAGCAGTCGCCGGGCCCGGTCGTCGTCCCCGTCGGTGACGACCTCCCGGACCGGATCCGACCAGGCGTTCCGGAAGTCGACGACCGCGTCGATCAGCTTCGGGCCGGTGGTGCAGGCCGCCGGGGCGGCACCGCCGTCCCGGCGCAACTGGACGAACCGCAGGCCTACCTGGGTGGTGACAGGGGTTGTCATGGTTCCCCTCCGGTCTTCCGACTCGCTGGTCTCAGATGTTCGGCAGGTGCAGGGCCGCGGGCATGCCGTACGCGGCGAGGTGTGTGTTGAGCCGGTCCACGAGCTGGTTCCACTCGGCCTGCAGCCGGGCGCTTTCCCCGGCCGCCGTCCGCAGGGCCTTCTGCCACTCGTCGTCGTGCAGGGCGCCGACGAGTTCCCCGAGGGTGAACTGGTCGAACGCCACGATCGGTTCGTCGGCGCGCGCCGTGTCGGAGAGCGGGAACGCCCGCAGCGTCCCGCCACGCGACAGCGGAGAATCGGCCGCCCGGGCGGCGTCGTCGTACGCGGCGACCTCGCGAAGCGTCGGGACGGCCCGGTTGCCGTACCTGTCGACGCGCGTGACGCCGTGGAACATCCGCCCGGCGTGCAGGTCGACCCGGGCGTGCTCCCAGGGCGAGAGCAGCTGGAGGTTGGCCGGCTCGGCGGCGCCGGTGAGCATGGACAGCCGACTGCTCCAGACGGACTCGTCCAGGTGCCTGCGCACCCGTCGTGCCCAGCCGACCATGCGCCTGGTGAACCGTTGGGTCAGGCCGTGCTCCCATTCGTAGGAGCGCATCGCCACGTTCCAGGCGCCCGGGCGGCGTAGCGCCATCTCGAACAGCTCGTCCCGGGACATCCGGTGGTACGGGTCCCGGGCGTACCGTTTCGTCAGGTCCGCGGGGTCACCTGTCTTACGGGCGGTGTCGCTGCCGTGGTGGCTCCACAGTCGTTGCAGCCCGGCGTCGTCGGCCCCGAGGAGGGCGTCGTCCTCCAGCCGGGCCGCCAGCTCCCACCGCGCCTGTTCGGCGGTCCGGGCGGTGGGCTGCTCCCGGACGATCCGGAACTGGTAGACCGGCGCGGCACCGGTCGAGATCATGTGGGCGATCTGCGGTTCGGACAGCATCAGGTCGGGGTCGTAGTCCCAGGCGTGCAGCACGTCGCGGCTCGTCAGCCCCAGCGCCTGGAACAGGGCGGCTCCGCGCGCGTCCAGCGGGATGTCGCGTCCCCACGCCCGGGATGCCATCACCATCGCGATGGTGCGGTGGCCGCGGGCCGTGACGAGCGGTCCGTAGGGCGGATAGTGCAGGTCCGGGCCCGTCGGCGCGTTCATCGGAATGACGTTGAGTTCCTCCGGCAACGCGACGTGGCGCCCGGTCCGGTAGCGGTACCTGCTGTAGGCGATGCCGCCGTCGTACGGCGTCGGGCTGAACCGGAAGTCGTGAAACGCCTGGACGAGCGCCCGGCGGTACAGGTCGGGGTCGGTGGTGCGCAGCATGGTCGCGGCGGCAGGGCCGAGGAGCGCGTCGACAATGTCGTGGAACAGCGGGTCGGCGGCACCACCGGCGAGGAACTCGCCGGTGGTCAGCCGTGGGTTGTCCCGCCGGGCCGCCTGGTAGAGATCCTGCAGGTACGCGGATTCCAGCGCGACACCGGAGCGGTCGACGAGGTGCGCCGGGTCGCGCAGGAACGAGGTCGGGACCGGCACGTTCGTCGCCGCCTCCGCCGCCTTCTTGGCGGCCTGGGCGGTCAGCCTCTGCTGAGCCATCAGCAGCGCCTGTTGTCGCAGCAGTTCCACCGGCCGGGTCACGGCGACACCCGCGGCAGTTCCTCGAGCAGGGTGGCGGCCAGGTCGGCGTCGACCGGGGCTGCCGCCGCCGCGGCCCGGGTCAGTCGGGGCAGCGGCACGTCGCCACGGGTCAGCACCCGCCGGCCGGCGGTCACGAGCGAACCACCGACCCGTTCCACCACCGGCGGCACCAGCACGCCGCCCAGGGTCAGCGCGGCGGCCAGGCCACTCATCGGTTTGCCCTGGAGATCCGCGCCGGTCAACACCCAGGTGGCGACGGAACCGAGGTCACGCAGGTCGTACATGGCCTGGATGGCGGGTACGGGAACGAACTGACCCACCGTCACCACCACGTGGGCGATCTCGTCCAGAGTGGCCGGCCGGGCCGGCAGGTCCCGTACCGGCACCACCTCGTCGGTGATCTCCAAGGGTACGTCGTCGAAGTGTGTGGCCACCCGCTCCCGGTAGCGGACGACGTCCTTGAGGGTGCTCACCCCGGCGGCACCGACCGCGTCGTCGAGGAACACCCGCACGCCCGCGGTGCGGATCACGGTCAGCTGCCACACCGGCCCGTCGGGCACGGTGGCGGCCGGGCCGGCGACCGGCTCGCCGTCGGCGTCCAGCAGGTCCAGCCGGTAGGCGAAGCGGTCCTCGCCGCTGGCCGGGTCGACCCGGATGTGGATCGGCAGGGGTACGCCGTCGGGTATCCCGCCCAGCCAGTCGACATAGGTGTCGTACACGTCCTTGGCCAGCGTGAACGCGACGTCGTCGAGGACCGAGGCGGCGGCGACGAACCAGTCCGGCTGCCAGGACCAGGGCTGGCCGCGAGGCGGGCGGCCCTGCTCGGGGCGGATCAACATCAGGTCGAGCCCGTCCGCTCGGGCCTGCTGGACGGTCGTCGGCAGCAGCGCGCCCTCGATCCCCCCGACTGCCGCGTCCAACGCCACGGTCCCGGCCACCAGGTCGGCTTCGGTGAGCGGTACCGCCCCCAGCGGACCGCCGAGCGGCGGCAGCGTGTCCGGGTGCCGGTGGCGCCGGATCTCGAAGGCCAGACTCTGGTCGCAGCGTGTGGGACCGTCGCCGGGCAGGTACGCGGCCCGCAGCGCCCGTAACCCGTCCGCGTCGAGCAGTGGCCGCGCCGAGCACGACACCCCCGGCGCCATCGCCAGCAGCAGCCGCATCGCACTCCAGTGCACCAGGGGAGTCGCCGACGGGACCGCCTCCTCGATCTCGAAGGCGCGCGCGGGCGTGAACGTGTACCCCATCGGCAGCGGCGCGTACGCGACCGTCGCTCCGCCGACCGTCACGCTCCGCTCGGCACCGGCGATCCGGTGCTCCACCCTCAGTTCGAAGACCAGCGGCTCGGCGGTGTCGACGTCGGTCACCAGGACAGCGGACGCCTCCGGCCGCCGGTCCGCGTGTGCGGCGGTGGCGGCCTCGTAGCACCAGCCGGGCAGATAGCTGACGGTCAGCGAATCGGTGCCGTCGAAGCGGACGTGCAGGACGTTGCTCATCGCGTCGAGGCACACGAACACCGGATCGGCCGGCACGCCGCCGTAGAGCTCCAGCCAGCGGCCCTCGCCCTCGACCGCGGTGTCGAGGGTCAGCCAGACGTCGTCCAGCACGGCGCGCAGCGGCCGGGCCGCCTCGTCGGCGGCCTCCAGAAAGGTCGGCGGACCCGGGGCCATGGTTGGCAGCGTATCCACGGGGCGTCACACCGCAGTCACCTATCGGTCACCACGCGCCGGAAAGTGGACGCCGAGGAATCCGGCCCTCACTCCACCTGCGTCGGTGCGGCGCCTGTCGTCGGTGTCCAGCTTGAGAGGAACCCGCTTTCCGCCGGTCTTCGGACGCACCGACACGTCCACGGTGTTCACCGAGCCGCCGGGGTGTCCACCTCTGCGGACGGCGAGACGGCTGGAAATGTCATGGAGGTTCCCGGCCGGGCCTGGGACGATACGGGTGTGATGCTGTTGGTGCCCGCTGATCCACTGCGACCGCGCCGCCCCGACGAGCACTTCAGGGCGGAGGCGGTGGCCGCTCGTGAGGCCGGTTTGGGCGTGGCTGTGGTGGACCACGACGCACTTACCAGGCCGGATCGCGCGGAGCAGGCGGTGGCGTTGGTGCCAGCCGACGGTGAGGCTGTCTACCGTGGCTGGATGCTGCGCAGTGAGCAGTACGCGGCTTTCGCTGAAGCGCTGGCCCGGCGCGGCGTGATGCTGCGGACCTCCACCGAGCAGTACCGGCGGGCCCACGAACTGCCCGGCTGGTATGCCGCCCTGGCGGCGCTCACCCCTGCGTCAGTGTGGACCGCAGGCGCCTCGCGAGCGGACTTCGACCGGGCGCGTGTCGAGCTGGGGACGGGCCCGGCCGTCCTGCGCGACTACACCAAGTCGATGAAGCACTACTGGCACGAGGCGGCGTTCGTCCCCGACCTCGCCGATGGCGAGACGGCCTGGAAGGTGGCAAGCCGCCTGCGGGACCTGCGGGGGGACGACTTCGTCGGCGGTTTCGTCCTACGCCGTTATGAGCGATTCACCTCCGCCGAGGCGCGAACCTGGTGGATCAACGGTGATTGCGTCCTGGTCAGTTCACATCCGGACAGCCCGAACGACTTCCCGGCCCGCGACGTGGACCTTGACGCCGTCACACCGATGATCACCGCACTGGGCCTGCCGTTCGTCACGGTGGACCTTGCCCTACGCGCCGACGGGGTCTGGCGGGTCATCGAGATCGGTGATGGGCAGGTCAGCGACCGCCCGGCCACCACCGAGCCCGGCAAGCTGATCACAGCGCTGCTCGGCCGCGCCCCCTGACTGTCACACGTGCTCCGGCTGCCCCGCAGCTCGCTGACGTGTCAGCCACCGTGGACGGCGGTCAGAAGCGATGGTCGGCGGAGTGTGATGGAGTCCGTGGGCGCGGGCAGACGGTTAACAGCCTTGGCGCATGACGGCACGATCCGCGCCTGGGCTTCTGACGGCGACGTCACCGAAAACGGATCACCCTGGCCGGTTGCCCGTTCGGCGGTGCCGTGCGAGCATCACGCGTCGGCGCGTCCGCATCGGGGAAAGGGAACAGATGGCGCCATTGGCGACGCTCGGTCAGATCGCGGACCGGGCAGTGGAACTGGGCATCGTCGCGCCCGCAGCGGTGGCGAGTCTCGCGGACATCCGTGACGAACAACTGTCGTTCTACAGCGATGACAACGCAATGGCCCTGGTCGACCTCATGGAAGAGCTGGGTGTCGGCGTCCGAATAGATCCCAAGGTGGACTCCCTGCTGGGTGGTTACCGAGAGCTGTTCGAAAGGTCCGCCGCCTGTACTGGCGGCGCCGTGACCATCACCGATGTGGAGCTGCTTGACGGCGACGACGGGGAGCGCATCCGGATGCTGGTCAACGGCCGTGAGTTTGGCTGGGACGTGGAGTTTGGTTCCGGGCGGTACCTCGACGTGATGACGGTCCACGAGATCTACCATGACCTGTTGCCCGACGGGGACGCGGATCCCCGGGTGTTCATCAACCTCTCGGACGAGGCCTACGAGCAGTCCGGCTATGTCTTCGCCGATCCGGTCGCGTTCTCGATCTTGGCTGAAGAGCTGCAGATCAAGGTGGATTGACCGGAGTTGTCGAAGGGGGTACGAAAGGAGTGTGCCCGGCCCGACAAGCTCCGGCGATGCTGCGTCCCTGCGGACTCCGCGGCTGCTGTTGCGTCGCTGGCAGGACGAGGATCTGGACGGGCTCGCCGCGGTCAACGCGCAGCCTGAGGTGATGCGTTACATCCACGACGGCCGCACGCTGGATCGGGCCGCGACCGCAGAGCGCCTGGCCATCTATCAACGGCACTGGGATGAGTACGGCTTCGGTCTCTATGCGGTGGAACTCAGGGAGACCGGCGAACTGGCCGGGTTCACCGGCCTGGCGACGCCGACCTTCCTGCCCGAGATCATGCCGGCGGTGGAGATCGGCTGGCGGTTCGGCCGTGCCTACTGGGGCCGGGGCCTGGCCACGGAAGCCGCTCAGGCCGTGGTCGCCCACACGCGGGCAGAGCTTGGCCTGCGGCGGCTGGTCAGCATTCATGTCGTCGGCAATGAGGCGTCCGCGCGGGTAATGGTCAAGCTGGGCATGTCGCTGGAACGCGAGACGGTGCAGCCGGACACCGGCCGCCGGGTCCGGGTCTACGCGATGGACCTGTAGGGCGCGAGGCAGGGAGCCCCGGACCGCCAACGCCGCCGCACGTTGCCCGTGCAGACGATCACTCAACCAGACAATGTGCACAGTCACTCTGGTTGGATAGTCGTGTTGCCTGTATATTCAAATCATGCGATCGACATCGCGCCCCGCGCTGCGGGAACCGTCGTACTTCGTCCTTGCTGCCCTGCTCGGTGGACCGCTCCACGGCTACGCCGTGATCAAGCGGGTGACCGAGCTGTCCGACGATCGAGTGACCCTCGCCGCCGGCTCGCTGTACTCGGTGATCGACCGACTGCTCGGCGAAGGACTCATCGCCGCCGACGGTGAGGAGATCGTCAACGGGCGAGCCCGCCGCTACTACCGGCTCACCGAAGAGGGCTACCGCGTACTCGGCGAGGAAGCCGACCGGCTCGCCCGGGCCGCCCGGGTGGTCATGGACCGCCTGCCGCGCCAGGGCTCGTCACAAGCAAGCATCCCCCGACCTTCTACCGCGAGGATCAGACCAGCATGAGTTCTGATGTCCTGGAGAAGCGCTACCGCATGCTGCTGCGGGCCTATCCGGCCGCTTACCGCCGCGAACGCGCCGACGAACTGATCGACACATTGATCGGCGACGAGCCGACCAGCCGCCGCTGGCCCAGCATCCGGCAGGCAGCCTCGCTGATCCGGGGCGCCCTGCGGGTGCACGGTGGCAGCACCGCGGCCCGGCCCACCGCCGTGCTGCTCTGGCAGGGCATCCACCTGGGCGCCATGGCGGTGCTCGCGCTGGGTGCGCTCATCGGCCTGGACGACATCGTCGAAGCGTTCCGGTTCGGCGGACTCTCGGACCCCCTGGCCGTCCTGCGGAGTCAGGGCATCCACGAGGTCATGGTGGCCGCGACGCTGGGGGCGCTCGTCGCGGGCCGCGCCCGCACCGCTGCCGTCCTGGTGGTGGCGACGGCGGTGGTGCCGACCGTGATCTCCCCGTACCTGTTCCTCAACGGCCTGCCGCAGTGGTGGGCACCGGTTGTCGCCGCGCCTTTGATCGTGGCGGGCCTGCGGCGTCCGGCGGACGTGCCGCCGGCGCCTCGGGCCAACGCCGTCCTGGTCACCGCCGGCATACTCGGGCTACACCTGATCTCCGCGGAAGGCTTCCGCCTGGTCGACAGGAACACGCAGATCGTTACCGCCACCATGGTGATCGCCGGGGCAGCCGCCTTCCTGTGGGTGGCGACGGCCGACCAGCGCCTGCTGATCGCAATCTTCCCCACCCTGCTGCTGGGCACCCTCCACCAACTGGGCAACACCATGTCGGCGGAACTACTGCGCCGGCCCGACGCCCTGCCGTCCCTCGTGGTCGCGGTCCTCATGGCAGCCGGCGCGGTCCTCTCGACCCGGCTGCGGCAGCGCACCCGAGCGTGACCAGCCGTGGGGCCCTCCGGTCACGGCCGGGCCGCTGCACCCGATGTCACATTCGCGGGCCGGCCGGTGTCTCCATGGCATGACGACCTACCAACGCGTCGGCACAGCCACAGACAACGGAGGAGCCATGGCGCACACCACCCGCATTGCCCCGGCCGAGATCACCGGCGTCAAGGGGACGCTGATCAAGCGGATGATCGAGAGGAAGATGGGCAGGGTGCCGACTCCGGTCGGCATCTACTGGCACCACCCCAAGGTGCTGTTCGCCAGCTTGGGCCTCGGCGGCAAACTGCAGAAGTGGGACGCCTGCGACGAAGGGCTGAAGTCCTTCGCCCACATGGCGGTCGCGTCGCTGGTCGGCTGCACGTGGTGCCTGGACTTCAACTACTTCGAAGCCCGCAACAAGGGGCTCGACGTGGCGAAGGCGCGGGAGATCCCGCGGTGGCGGGAGGCGGACGTCTTCACGCCGCTGGAGCGCGACGTCCTGGCGTACGCCGAGGCGATGAGCCAGACACCGCCGACCGTGACCGACGAGCTGGTGGACCGGCTGCACGCCGAACTGGGGCCCCGCGCCGTGGTCGAACTCACCTCGGTGATCGCATTCGCGAACATGAGCACACGTGGCAACGTGGCGCTCGGCATCGAGTCCGACGGCTTCGCCGCCGCGTGCGGCCTGAAGCCGCTGGCCGAGCGGCCGCCAGTCGCGTCCGCGCCATGAGCGAAGACCCCTACCTCGCCCACCGCAGCCTGCTGTTCACCGTCGCCTACGAGATGCTCGGCTCGGTCTCCGACGCCGAGGACGTGGTGCAGGAAACGTGGCTGCGGTGGGCCGCACTGGTCGACGCCGAGCGCCGCGAGGTCCGCAACCCCCGGGCGTATCTCGTGCGGGTCGTGACCCGGCTCTGCCTCAACCGGCTGCGCACGCTCGCGCGGCAACGCGAGGAGTACGTGGGCGAGTGGCTGCCCGAGCCGCTGCTGACCAGTCCGGACGTCGCCGAGGACGTCGAGCTCGCGGAGAGCGTGTCGATCGCCATGCTGGCCGTACTCGAAACGCTGCTACCGGCGGAGCGTGCGGTCTTCGTACTCCGCGAAGTCTTCGCCGTGCCGTATGACGAGATCGCCGAGGCGCTCGGCAGGTCACCGGCGGCGGTGCGCCAGATCGCGGTGCGGGCCCGCAAGCACGTGGCGGCGCGCCGACCGCGGATGTCGGTGAGCCGCGCCGAGCAGGAACAGGTGGTCGAACGGTTCCTCGCCGCGCTGACCACCGGCGACGTGCCCGGGCTGCTCGACGTGCTGGCTCCCGACGTGCTCGTCGTGGGCGACGGCGGTGGTCTGGCCCCGGCAACCCTGAAGCCGGTGCGCGGGGCGGCGAAGCTCGCCCCGGTGATGGCCCGCTTCGCCGAGTTCGCGCCCGGCGCCAGGGCTTTCATCATCGACCTCAACGGCGGCGTCGCGGCGCGCATCGACCCCGGCGGCGAGATCGACACGGCCCTGTCGTTCGTCATCCACGAGGGCCGGATCACCCGGATCTACGGGATCCGCAACCCGCACAAGCTCCAGCGGTTGGTCGAGGTGGCCGAACTTCGACGGTGAGTTCACGCTCATGTCTGGACGAATTGCGGCCCGTGTCGGTGCGAACTGCGGCCCCGTGCGGTCCGGGGCAGCTCCGCGTGCCGCCGGATGGCGAGCTGGTTTCTCGTGATCGATGATGTGCCGATGGCCATCTGCGAGGTCGGTTCAGGTCGACGGGCCGGGTGCTGACCGGTGGGGACGCGGTGAGAGATTCGCATCACGGGGAGGTGCGCCCGTGAGGGCGGTCATCGTCGCTGCCGCGGTCGCGTTCGTCATCTCCCTGTTCGGTACGCCGGTGGCGATCCGTGTCTTCACCGCGCTCAAGGCCGGTCAGCCGATCCGATCGATCGGGCTCGCCAGCAACCAGGGCAAGACGGGCACGCCAACGATGGGCGGGGTCGTCTTCATCGTGGCGACCGTCTTCGCGTACGTCGCCGGGCATCTCGCCCTGACCACGTTGCCGGAGCGGCAGATCGCGCAGGAGGGGCCGACCATGACGGCCCTGGTGCTGCTCGGGCTGTTCGTCTTCTGCGGAGTGGTCGGCTTCTTCGACGACATCCTCAAGGTGCGTCTGCGCAACTCCGACGGACTGTCCGCCAAGGGCAAACTGCTCGGCCAGGCGATCGTCGGCGCAGCGTTCGGCGTCGCCGCGCTCTACGTGCCGAGCACCGACGGTCAGACCGTGGCCAGCGAGCACATCTCGCTCATCCGCGACATCAGCTGGCTCGACGTCGGCAAGGTCGGCGCGGTGTTCGTGATCGTCTTCGTGATCATGGCGATGTCGAACGGCGTGAACCTCACCGACGGCCTCGACGGCCTAGCCACCGGCGCGTCGATCCTGGTGCTCGGCGCGTACGCGCTGATCGGTTTCTGGCAGTACCGGCACTGGTGCGCCGACGACGCGTACGCCCGCGTGAACGACTACTGCTACCAGGTGCGGGATCCCCTGGAGATCGCCATGATCGCGGCAGCGGCAGCCGGCGCCTGCGTGGGCTTCCTGTGGTGGAACACCTCCCCGGCGCGGATCTTCATGGGGGACGTGGGCTCGCTCGGCCTCGGCGGCCTGATCGGTGGGCTCGCGGTGGCCACCCGCACCACGCTGCTCTCGGTCGTCGTCGGCGGGCTCTTCGTCATCATCACGACGACCTGGGTGATCCAGATCGTCTCGTTCCGGACCACCGGCAGACGGGTCTTCCGGATGGTGCCCCTGCACCACCATTTCGAGTTGGCCGGGTGGAGTGAGGTCAACATCGTGGTGCGGTTCTGGATCGTGGCCGGTGTCTGCGTGGCGGCCGGCCTCGGCCTGTTCTACTCGGATTTCCTGGCGGCCGTCGGCTGACCGCTGCCGGCGTTACAGCCACTGCGTATCGATGTTGCCGGTGTACAGGTAGGCGGTGCGGGAGGCCGACCCGCCGAACAACTCCGACTCGCCCGCGTACACGGCAGCGAGCAGCCCCGGCCGGTACCACCAGCCGTTCGTGATGCCCCCGACCTCGGCGATCGGTTGCATCGCGGCCAGGTCGAGCTGGTCGATGGCCGAACCGGTCACTTTGGTGACCGTGTCCGCCATGCCCATCGCCGCATACGCGAGAGCCAGGGACTCGACCCAGCCGTCGATGCTGCGATGCAACGGGACCCACTGCCCATCGTCGCTGCCGGCAATTCCGAACGTGCCGTCCGGACCGATCAGGAACGCATACGGTACGGCGGTGCGTTGCGGCCCGGCCTGGAAGAACCAACCCGGGGGCACAAACGTGTCCTCCCACTCCGGCGGTTCCACGCCGAGCATCCGCGGGCCCGCGGCATCCTCGGGCAGGCCCGGCGCGGACGGCAGGACAAGGCCACCCCAGCATGCCTGATACGCCTCGGCGCGGTCGATGACCTCGTCGGGGATCTGCGCCTGCTGCCACGCGCTTCGATATTGGGCCACCGGCGGTTCTTCGAGCCAGAATCCGTGGACGCTGACGAACGAGCGGGCTCGTCTGCTCAGAGCCGTGGGCGTCCGACGCGCACTGAACATGGGTGAAATGGTAGCCCGGGGTGAACGCGCGACCGTTCCGGGCGCTGCCACGGCAGGTGCAGGCCATCCAGAACAACCTGTCACTCGCGAACATGGACTACATCGAGTTCGCGACGTCAGTTGGCGCGGACGGTGTCTTCCGGGGATTCTGAGCCGAGGTGGCCGTCCGGTCAGGCGAATCCGCCGTCGCTGTGCAGGAGTTGGCCGTTGATCCAGCCGCCGTCCGACGAGCACAGGAACGCGACGAGGTTCGCGCAGTCCTGCGGACGCCCGAGCCGTCCGAGCGGCGTGGAGCGTAGAACCGCATCCTTGATCTCCGCGGTCATCCAGCCGGTATCCGTCGGGCCCGGATCGACGGCGTTGGCGGTCACGCCGAGGTGGGCCAGTTCCCGGGCAGCGGCCAGGGTGATGCGGTCGAGAGCGCCCTTGCTGGCCCCGTAAGGCAGATTGCCGACGGTCGCGTCACTGGTCAGGCTGATGATCCGTCCCGTGCCGGGCACCCCCCGGAACCGTTTGGCGTACTCGCGGATCAGGAGCCAGCTCGCCCGGGCGTTGACCGCGAAGTGACGGTCGAAGCTCTCCACACTGGTGTCGAGCAGGCCTGAGTCGACGCTCTCGCAGTGGGCGAGAACCAGCGCTGTGACATGGCCCAGCTCGCGCTCCGCCGCCTCGAAGATGTCAGTGGCGGCGTGGGGCTCACTGAGATCCGCCTCCACCGCCGCAGTTCTTGCCCCGTGCTTGGCGGCCTCGTTGCCGAGCTGCGTCACGGTTCGGGGATCTGACCCCCACCGCATCCGCTCGTCGTAGGGCGTCCAATAGGTGAACGCGACATCCCAGCCGGTCCGGGCCAGGTTCAGCACGAGTGATGCGGCGATGCCGGCGGTGCGGCCGGCGCCAGTCACCAGGGCGACCGGTCGATGCTGTCGGGCCGTGCCATCCATGGGTGCCATCAGTGGTCGAACCTCCTTGACGCACCATCCTTGCCGGCCGGCCGGAGACCGTCACCCCATTACCCGGCCGGCGTCGAAAGGCAGGCGCGGTGCGCAGGCTGCCGGGTGCGGGTGCCCGGCTTCCGGCCCGATTACGGTACTGCGCTCCGGCGGGGTGCCGCGGCTCCACCCGTGGCGGGCGGTGCGCCCTGTCAGTCGTGGCTGCGCTACTGCAACAGCTCGGCGTGTGGGTGCTGCGGCGATGTCGGGCAGGTGTAGATCTGGAGATTGAATCCGGCTATGGACACCAGGCTTGGGCGCGCCGGGTCCGGGTGGATGTCGCCGGTGGCGTCGGCTCTGTCCTCGTACGGGATCCAGCTGTGGTTGCTGTCGTCCCACTCGTTCGAGGCGATTGTCAGCAGTGGCTCCAGCGGTGTTCCGCAGCTGTCGCAGGGCAGCGGTCGAGGGTCGGTGAAGCTCCAGGGCGCCCAACCCCCGACCTTCCAGCCTGGCGCGACGGACAGTTCGTACTGGTAGAAAGCCGTCTCTGCCTGGTCGTAGGCGCTTCCCGGGGCGGCGCCGGCCTTCTGCTCCGCGCTCCACCGCTCCACCTGCTCACGCAGGCCCGTCTCCAGCTCCAACGGCGCGGGGTACTCCGTCACCTGTTCAGGGTGGATGAGGCACGGCTCCGGCACGTAGCCCTCGTGTTGGACCGCAACGGGTTGCGGGGGCGCGGTGGTCACCTCGGTGAGCCGCGTCGAGGAGCGCCAGAACAGTGCCGTCCTGGGTATCTGCTGCTCGGGGTGGTCGAACGGGCACCAGAGCACCTGTAGCACGTCCGCCTGGTCGGGCATACGTAGGTGGGGCACGTCGCGAAGGTGGAGTTGGGCGACGGGAAGCAACGCCACCGGCTCCTCGGGCCAGGGCCGGCCACGATCGATCCGGTCCACCACCTCCTGCTCCTGCGGCGTGAGGAACATGTCACCGGCCGGACGGTTGTTCGCAGCCGTCATGAGGTGCCGCAGCAGCCGCACATCCTCCACAGTCGTCGCGGGTCGTCCGTCCGCCGGGTGCGGACCGTCGCAGGTCGGCCACGCCTCGGTGACGGGCCACAGCAGCGGCCCGCCGATCGAGCTCCCGTTGCCAGCGGGCGAGCCGGGACGGGGGTGCAGCCGCGTCGTCGTGCGTGCCAGCGGCGCCAGTTGCGGGAACATCGCCGCGACGGACACCGGCCGTGGCGGGGTGTTGCGGGGGGCGGCGGTTGCTGATGGCCCGGGACTGTCAGTTTCCAAGATTGACCACCGCTCCGTTGACCGTCCGAGTGTTGGGCACGACGCTGCCGTTGAACAGGGGCTGCGTCGTTCCGTCGGCCCTCTGGATGCTAGCGCTCATGGTGACCGACGTCGGGATGGTGCTGGTGGCGTCACGGTACTGCGGTGTCACCTCGTAGGACACCGCTTCGCCGGCGGCCAACCGCCCCACCGCTGTCTGGGCGGTCTGCTCGTACGTGCGCATGCTGGGCGTGCCGGTGTTCATGCCCACCTGCCAGCAGGGGACCAGGTTCGTCGCGATGCCCTTGCCCCCGAGGATGTTGGCCACGAGGTGGCACCGGGCGAGGCTGCCGCCGCCGATCCTGGTGGCGAACAACTGGGCGTCCTGCCAGCCGGTGATGTCTCCCTGAGCTGCGGTTCCCCTGGCGGCGGGCCTGGTTATGCACGCGGTCGCCCGGGCGGCGCGGGCACCGGGGCCGCCCGGGGGAGTGGTGGTCTTGTTGCGGCGGGGCACCCCTTGGGTGGTGTTCAGGATCCACCCGCCGCCGCTGCCCTGCGCGTCCGACGGAGGGGAACTCACGCACGTGCTTCCGGGCGAGGTGGAGGGGGTGCCCGGCGCGGGCGACGCGCTGGGGCTCGGCGCCGGTGCGGCCGTGGGCGTCGGCTGGAGGCGGGTACGGGCGTCGTCGAGCCACTCCTGCAACTCTTCGAGGACCCGCTGGACCTGCACCCGCGTCGTCGCGCGCGCCAGCACCTGTGCCTGCGCGGCGTAGACATGTACACCCCGCTGAGCACGGGCCCGCAGATACCAACTGGCCCACGCGGGGGAGGCGTTGACGCAGGTCAGTTGGCCGGTCGCGTTGACCGGCAGGGTGCCGGTGGTGGAACAGCCGCCGACCGGCCTGCCGTCACCGGTCATGGTGACGGTCATGGTGGCGCTGGCAGACCTGGGCGTTTCCAGGTCCTTGCCCACGAAGCGGCTGCTGATGGTGACGGTTATCCGGCAGGCGCCGGGGCCGCATCCGGTGAAGCGGGCGTTGCCCCTGGCCGTGAACTGATAGGACAGATCGAACGAGTTCTCCAGCTGCTTGGCATCGTCGGTCAGGTCGCGGAACAGGCGGTCCACCTCGGGTTGTCCCATGCCGGTCAGGCGGATCCGCCCGGGCAGCGTCGGTGCCGCGGGGGCCAGCCGGCGCCGGCTCACCTGCTGCGGACCGAAGCCGCCGGGCTGACCGGTGGAGGTGGCTGCCGCGCCCTGCACCTTCGGCAGGCTCGGCAGCGACGGCAGGCTCGGCAGCGACGGCAGGCTCGGCAGCGACGGCAGGCTCGGCAGTGACGGCAGGCTCGGTGGGGCCGGGGCGGAGGGAGTGCCGGTCCTCGTCGGGAGGGCCGGCAGGCTCGGCAACGGCGGAAGCGCCCCACCGCCGGCCTTCGGCGTGATCTGCACCAGCCGGTACGGGCTCTGCGCGCTCACGAAGATGTCAGCCTGGGAGGTGGTGGCCTTCCAGGTCGTCACCCCCTCCACCGGCGTCGTCTCGCCGGCGCGCGGGAAGGCGGTGCCCTCGGCACGAAGGCGTTCGCCGACCGAGTCGGCCAGGGATCGGGGCGTGAGCGGCTGCTGAGCGGCGGGACTGACCGCGGCTCCTCCGGTGAGCCACCTGCCGGTCAACAGGCTCGACTGCGCTCCCGTGGCGCCGGGAACCGGGAAGCCCGCTGGGAAACGCACATAAGCCTTGCCGCCGACAGTCAACGTCTCCAGGTTGATGCCGCCGAGAGACGTCGTGCTCAGCGACTGGCCGGCGCTGGTCACGCGCGTCGTGACCGCCACACCCCCCAGGTCGGAGGTGTACTGCAACGCGGGCGCCTGCCGCATCGCGTCAACGGCCGCCGTGAAGGCGTCCTTCGTGTTCACCTCGGTCTTCTTGTCCCCGCCGGTACAACCGGTGACCGCGAGCAGGACCGCCGCGACGCCGCAGAAAAGGGTTTGCCGCCTGCTCATGATGTCCTCCCCGGTGGACCGACTGAGCCCGCGCAGTGCCAACGGTAGGGATTCACCTCCTTGAACGCTGTCCGGTAGCCGACCACCTCGCGCCGGGATCGGGGGACGCGGACGGCGTCCTGCTCCGCATTCCGGCCTGACCTGCCGGCCCGTCAGCGACCTCGACGGCGCGCGGACACCGTGGCGGTCAGGCGCGCGGGCCCAGGAACAGGCCACCGCTCGCGTCCATCACCTGTCCGGTGACCCAACGGGCGTCGTCGGAGGCGAGGAACGCGACGACGTCGGCGATGTCGTCGGGCCCGCCCAGTCGGTGCAGTGCCGTCATCGCGACGATGAGCTCGGTAAGGCCGGGTGCCGCGAAGTCCGGCCCGTTGGTCGCCGTCCGGGTGGCACCGGGCGCGACGGCGTTGACCGTGATGCCCCGGACGCCGAGCTCGTTGGCCAGGGTCCGGGTCATCGTCTCGATCGCGCCCTTGGTCATGGCGAACGACGTCTGGGTGGCGTTGGCCATCCGGGTCGCCACGGACGAGATGGTGATGATCCGGGCGCCGTCGCCGAGCCGGGGCAACGCCCGTTCGATGATGAAGTACGGCGCTCGGACGTTGACCGCGAACAGGTGGTCGAAGGCGGCCCGCGTGGTGGCGCCCAACGGCCCCGCGGGTGGCGCCGCCGCGTTGTTGACCAGGATGTCGAGTGGCCGCCCGGCCAGGACCGCATCGACCCGGGCGAACAGGGTCTCGATGTCGCCGTCGACGCCGTGCTCCGCACCCACGGCGTACGCGGTCCCGCCGTCGCGCACGATCCTGTCGACCGTCGCGGCCGCACCCTGCTGGTCGCTGCCGAAATGTGCGATGACCACCGCTCCCCGGGCTGCCAGGCGAAGGGCGATCGCCTGCCCGATGCCCCGCGACGCGCCCGTCACCAGGGCGGTCCTGCCGGTCAGATCGTTCATGCTAGTGCCGTGACCACGAACGTTCACGGTGTTGGTTGACACGCCGCGCGGCCTGTCGGCCGGGCGGCGTTGTGCCGG
>NZ_JBNCKZ010000021.1:0-12937 GCF_049841795.1 Micromonospora sp. DT31
AATCCCACAACGACTCCGGCGAATCCACCCCACCCGGATACCGACAACTCACCGCCACAATCGCGATCGGCTCGTCGGCCGCTGCGGCCGGCAGCGCCTGGTCGGCCGAGCCGGCGGTGGATGTGCCGGTCAGGGCCGTGGTCACGTACCGGGCGACCGCGATCGGGGTGGGATGGTCGAAGACCAGGGTGGCCGGCAACCGCAGCCCGGTCGCGGCACTCAGCCGGTTCCGCAGCTCCACCGCCCCCAGTGAATCCACTCCCATCGATTTAAAGGTGCGGTCGACGGCCACGTCGTCGGCGCTGGAGTGCCCGAGCAGCTCCGCCGCGACAGCCCCCACCACCGCCAGGACCGCACGCCGGCGTTCCTCGACGCCGAGGCCGGCGAACCGCGAATCCGACCGGACCGGGGCAGGACTGTCAGCGGCCTCCCGGGGGGCAGCCGGAAGCGCACGGTGTCGCCGACGCCAGTCGGCGAGGGCCGGCAGCAGCGATCCGAGCGCGGCCCGCTCGTCCAGGCCGACATCCAGCGTCTCGGTCAACGCTGCCAGGTCCTGACCGGCCACGGCCGTCCAGAACCGGTCCTCGTCGGTGTGCGGAGCCGGCGCCAACCAGTGCCGCTCCCGCTGGAACGCGTACGTCGGCAGGGGCACCGAACGACCGGGGGGATTCAGTCCGGCCCAGTCCACCGGCGCGCCGTGGACCCACGCGGCGCCGGCCGCCCGCCGGAACCGGCTCAGATCCCCTTCCCCCCGCCGGAGCGTCCCGACCACCGCTCCCGCACACCCGGCGGCATCGAGGAACTCCTCGATGCCCTGCGTCAGGATCGGGTGTGCGCTGCACTCGATGAAAAGCCGGTGCCCCTGCCCGATGAGGGTCGTCACCGCGCGATCGAACCGGACCGCGGACCGCAGATTGTCGAACCAGTAGCCCGCGCCCAGGGCAGACCCCTCCACGACGTCCCCGGTCATCGACGAGACCAGCGGCAGCGGCCCCGACACCGTCGGCACCTCACCCAACAGCTCCGCGAGCGGGGCCGCCAGTGGGTCCATCAGCGGAGTGTGTGAGGCGTAGTCCACCTCGATCCACCGGACCCGCACCCCGTCGGCCTCCAACCCCGGCACCCAGTCGGCGAGAGCCTCGACGGTGCCCGCCACGACGGTCGACGCCACGCCGTTGACCGCCGCGACCCAGACCGAGGGAGCAAGTCGGGCCGATACCCGCTCGACGGGTAGGCCGACCGACACCATTGCCCCGCCCGGGGCGGCCGACGCCAGGACCTGTGATCGCAACGCCACCACACGCGCCGCGTCACCGAGGGGCAGCACCCCGGCGACGACGGCCGCGGCGATCTCGCCCTGGGAATGTCCCACCACGGCGGCCGGCGTGACACCGACCGACTCCCACATCGCGGCCAGGGACACCATCACCGCCCACAGGGCGGGCTGCACCACGTCCACCCGGTCCAGGCCCGGCGTGCCCGGCACCGCCCGCACCACCTCGCGCAACGACCAGGTCACGTACGGAGCCAGCGCCCGCTCACACTCGGCCATGCGGGCGGCGAACACGGGCGAGGTCTCCCACAGCTGCGCCGCCATGCCGGCCCACTGCGCGCCCTGACCGGGAAAGACCAGGACCGGGCCGGGCCCGTCGACGACCGATCCGCTCAGCACGTCGGTCGAGAGCGCGCCGGTGGCCAGCCGGGCCAGCCCGTCCCGCATGGCGGACCGGTCGGCACCGACCACGACACCGCGCCACTCGAACGCCGTTCGGGACTGTGCCAGCGAACAGCCGACGTCGGCGAGCGCGGCTGCGCCGTCTCCGCTGACCACGTCCGAGCCGGCCAGCCGTTCGGCTCCTGCCCGCAGGGCGGCCACCGAACGACCCGACAGCACCCACGCCAACTCGGTCTCCGTGGAATCGACCGACGGCGCGAGAGCGGCGGCGGGCCCGGAAGACGGATCGACCGCCTTTACGGCCGGGTCGTCGACAGCCGGCCTCGCCTCCCGGGGCGCCCCGCCGAGCACCAGGTGGCAGTTGGTGCCGCCCATGCCGAACGAGGACACGCCGGCGACGAGGGGCCGGTCCGCCCAGTGCCGCGCCCCGGGGCCCGCCTGGACGCGCAACCGCCATTCGTCAAGCGGGATGCGGGGGTTGGGGGTGTCGAAGTTCAGGCTGGCCGGGATCTGCCCGTACCCGATGCTCAACGCGACCTTGATCAGGCCGGCGATGCCGCCGGCACCTTCGAGGTGCCCGATGTTTGTCTTCACCGAGCCCACCAGCAGGGGGTCCGCGGCAGGGCGGTCGGCGGCGAACACGGCACCGAGCGCTGCCGCCTCGATGGGGTCGCCGACGGCCGTGCCGCTGCCGTGCAGTTCGACGTACTGGACCGCGGCGGGGTCGACACCGGCACGCGCGTACGCCGCGCGCAGGACGTCCTCCTGGGCCCGCTGGTTCGGTACGGTCAGGCCTTCGCTCTCGCCGTCGTTGTTCATCGCGCCGCCGAGGATCACGCACCAGACCGGATCCCCGTCGGCGACAGCCTGTGACAGCTTCTTCAGAACGACGACACCGGCGCCCTCGCCACGGACGAAGCCGTTGGCCCGGGCGTCGAAGGTCCAGCACCGGCCGTCCGGGGACAGTCCCCCGAAACGGTCGGCCTTCAGCGTGCTCTCGGCGGTCAGGTTGAGGTTGACCCCACCCGCGAGCGCCAGCGTCGACTCGCCCCGGCGCAGGCTCTCGCACGCCAGATGCACCGACACCAGCGATGACGACTGGGCGGCGTCGACGGTGAGGCTCGGACCACGCAGGCCGAAGCGGTAGGACACCCGGTTGGCGATGATGCTGCGGTGCAGGCCGGCGAATGTGTGGCGGTCGATGAGGGCGGCACCGCGCCGGTGCACCATGCTGGCGTAGTCGTCACCGATGGCTCCGACGAACACGCCGGTCCGGCTGCCGCGCAGCCGATCGGGCACGATCCGGGCGTGCTCCAGCGCCTCCCAGCTCAGCTCCAGCACAAGTCGCTGCTGGGGATCCATCGCCGCGGCCTCCCGCGGCGGGATGCCGAAGAACGCCGCGTCGAACGTCTCGACGTCGTCGAGGAAACCGCCGAAGCGGGGGGTGGGCAGCACCGCGGGATCCCACCGCTCGGCGGGGGCCTCGATGATCGCGTCGCGTCCGGCGGCGAGTAGCTCCCAGAATCCGTCCGGGCTCGACGCACCGGGCAGCCGGCAGGCCAGTCCGATGATCGCGACCGGCTCGTCCGGAACCGCCGTCACATCGTCGGCCCGGCGGTTGTCGCGTCCACTCATGTGATGCCTCACTGATCCTCGTCCCGGGTACGCGAGGATGGCGGGAGAGCGAGTCCGGGGCCATGACTGGCGTCGCGCGTTACCGAGCAGCCGGCAGACTCGTCTTCCGGTCCCCGGTGAGTCGAGCCATCGATTCCCCGGAAGTCTCATCTGCCCTTCCCGAGCCCGTCCAGAGCGGACCGGTGGCATCGTGCTGCCTGCCGGTTGCGGCCAGTACCGGCGCCACCGGGACGGAATGGGGAGGCCGCCGGTCACGACCGTCGGGAGCGCCCGGCGGCACGGCGGCCCGATCCGGCGGCCGAAGCCGGCCAGTGGCAGCGCCTGGTAACGGCTCGTACCCTCGGCGAGCCTGGAGCCATCCGGACGACGAAGGCGGACGATGATCGGCAACAGCAGGCTGGCGGCCGACCGACGTCGGGGTCTCCTCGACGAACTGGCTCGCGACTACGGCACCCCGCTCTACGCGTACCAACTCGACGCGGTCCGCGACGCCGTGGACGGCCTGCGGCGATCCCTGCCCGACGAGGTCCGGCTGCTGTACTCGGCGAAGGCGAACCCGCACCCGGCGATCCTGCGTACGGTCACCGCCGCCGGGGCCGGCCTCGAGCTCAGCTCCGTCGGGGAGGTCGGCGCGGCGACCGGGATCGGAGCGCCGACCACGGAATTGCTCTACACCGGCCCGGGTAAGACGACCGAGGAGATGGCCTCGGCCATCCGCGACGGAGTCCGGCGCTTCTCCATCGAGTCGCTCACCGACCGCGACCGGCTGGTTGCCGCCGCCGGCGACACCGGCGTGGAATACCTGGTACGGATCAATGCCCCGGGTCGCCGCCGTGGCGCGGGCCTGCGGATGACCGGCGGTCCCTCCCAGTTCGGCGTCGACTCCGCCGACCTGGTGTCCACCCCGGAGTTGCTGCGGCCGGCAGCCGGCGCCCGGCCGGTGGGGTTCCACATCTTCTCGGCGACGAATGTGCCGGACGAGGCGGCGTTGCTCACCGAGCTGGAGACCAACATCGGTACGGCGGTGTGGGCTGCCGAGCAGACCGGCTTCACGGCCACGACGATCGACATCGGCGGTGGCTTCGGAGCGCCGTACGCCGCACCGGGTCACCGCCCGCACTACGGCGGCCTGCGCGACGAGCTGACCCGGCTGCTCGATCGTTCGCTGCCGGGCTGGCGGTCGGGCGAGCCCTGGGTGGTGGTGGAGTCCGGCCGCCACCTGGTGGCCGAGTCGGGGACGCTGCTCACCACGGTTCTCGACGTCAAGACCAGCGGCCCGCACACGTACCTCGTCTGCGACGCGGGGATCAACGCCCTGGGCGGCATGCACGGGCTGGGCCGGTTGCTCGCCCCGGCCGCGCAACCCACCGACCCGGACGGCGACGGCACCGCCACACCGACCGTCATGGTCGGCCCGCTGTGCTCCCCGCTGGACATCCTGAGCCGCTCGGCCACAGTGGCCCGGCCCGCGGTGGGTCAGGTGCTCGCCATCCCCAACGTCGGGGCGTACGGCCTCACCGCCAGCCTGGTCGCCTTCCTCGGCCGGGAACTGCCGGTCGAGGTGGCGCTCGACGGAGATGAGGTGGTCGAGGCTCGGCGACTGTCCCTCGTGGCGTCGGCGGCACCACGGCGAAGGCCCAGCTAGCGGCAGTGCCGGGCAGTTGACGCGGGCGGGGGTGGTGACACCCGTAATCGAGCACCGGGCGCTGGAAGTGCAGATGCTGCTGGCCGACCGCGGCCAACACCGTGCCCCGTCGATCCCCGACCTGCTGATCGCCGCAACCGCCGAAAAGACCGGACTGACCGTCTTGGCCGCCGACAAGGATTTCGACCTCATCGCCACGCTCACCGGCCAGCCGATCGAAACCCTGCCCAGTTGAGCCGCACCCGCAAAAATCAAAGCCAGCCTCGCAGGAATCGGCCCAACCGCAGACCATCACGAGCGCCCCGAGGCGAGGTCGAAAACAGGTGATCCGGCCTCGGCAAAGCGGAAGCCGACGGCAGGCACCCAGGTCACGAACCGGCCAACTCGCGGCAACGCGGCCGCACCCACACCGCACCCACGTGACACCCACCGTCCGGACAGGCCGGACAGGCCGGACAGGCCGGACAGGGTCCGAACCGCGGTTCCGCAGCTCGGACCCCGCGACGGGGCGATGCCCGAATGTCAAGTCCGCTGCTCAGGGCCGAGCCACGCGCGGTCGGGAAGCTGAACCCCCATGTTTCGGCGCTCGCACCGTCGGTCGCGCCCGGGAATCACCCGCCTTGCTGGTCGGTGCGTGCTGGCCTTGCCTGTTCTGTCAGCTCCGTACCCACGCTCACATCACAGCCACCCGCCCGGACCGCCTGAGCCGTTTTCGGTGGCCTGGGCGGGCCACCGGGATCAGCCCGTGGTGCAGGAGCGGATCTGGGCTCTGGCGCCGCTGTTGCCGTTCATCATCGTGGTGAAGCCGAAGGTGTTGCCGCTGCCGTTGGACCGCATCGTCATCACGTAACCGGTGCTATCCCAACTGGGGGTGCCGTTCCAGGTGGTGACGATCCGCTGCGGCGCGGTCACCGCCACGACCACGGTCCAGTTGCTGGCCCCCTGAACCGTCACCGAGGTGTTGTACCGGTCACCCCAGACGTTGGGGGTCGTCGCCGTCGCTGTGCACCCGCCGGTGGGAGGCGGAGTGGTTGGCGTGCCGGTCGGCGACGGAGTGGTCGGCGGCGGAGTGGTCGGCGGCGGAGTGCCGTCCGGGGCCACCGCTCGGCCGGTGCTCGGTGAAATCATCCCCGGACAGAGGTTGCGGCTGCTCAAGTTGGCGACGATCTGCGGAATCGCGTCGCGGGTGTTCTGAATGCCGTCGTGCATCAGGATCACCTGGCCGGCCTGGAGGCGGCTGGCGTTGGAGACGATCTGGCTGACGCTGGCGCCGTTCCAGTCCTGGGAGTCGACGTCCCAGATCACCTGGCGCAGGCCAAGCGACGTGGCGACCGACTGGAGGGTCGAGTTGGTCTCCCCGTAGGGCGGGCGGAACAACTGCGGCCGGACCCCGGTCGCCGACTGGATCGCCGAGTTGGTCTGGGAGAGGTCCGACTGCATCTGGCTCTGGCTCATCGAGGTCATGTGCGCGTGGTTCCAACTGTGGTTGGCCACCCACATGCCTGCGTCGACCTGGGCCCGTGCGGCGGACTGGTTGTTCTGCACGTTCTGCCCGACGTTGAACATGGTCGCCCGTACGCTGTTCGCGCGCAGCACGGACAGCAGTGCGCTGGTGCTGCCGGTCGGCCCGTCATCGAAGGTGAGGCCGACGTACCCGTTGCAGGTGGCGGCGCTGGACGGAGTGGCGGCGACCGCGAGACCGGCGGCAGTCAGCGCCACGGTGGAGGCGAGCACGGCCAGCCGGACGGTGAGACGCGATGTTCGGGGAGCGGACGGGCGGCGGGAGCCGATGCTGGCGTACATGCGCAGGTCCTCCTTGGGACGGGTGATACCTGACGACGCATGGCTTCAATCGACAGATCTTGATGCCACTCGTGCTCGGAGTATTGCAGCGGCGTTTCGAACACGTCAATGATTTTCCGGAAGTTTTCCGGAAAGACCGGCCGGTCGGCCGCGACCACTCCAGCTCGCCGAGGTCGGTCGGGGAGTGCTGCTTGTTGCGACGCAGCTTCTGCAACGCCAGGTGGTCCTCGCAGGCGCGCAGGAGATTCGGGGCCTTGGCGCGGAACCGCTCGAAGTCCGTGCCGATCTTGATGTCGTTCAGTGTGACGACCGCGGGCACGCCCAGCTCGTCGGTGAAGTCGGTGTAGACGACTGCCCGCTTGGACCTCTCGATCAGCGCTCCAGGATCAGGTGCAGCATCTCGCTGACCGAGCCGGCGGGATCGGTCACCGGAAACTGGACGGCGCGTGCCGTTCCGGTGGGGTCGAGCAGCAGCGTGGTGCGCTTGAACCGGTCGGTGCCGGCGGCACGGAAGGTGGGCAGCAGCAGCGCCGCCGCGAGCCGTCCGTCGGCGTCGGAGAGCAGCGGGAACGGCAGCGCGGCGTGCGCGGCGAAGGCGGCGAGCTCGCGGCGTAGGTGGTGGATTCGAGGGTGCAGCCGAGCGCGCCCGGGATGTCCGCCCAGTGCGGCGGCGGGCCCGGCGTGCCGGGCGCGAACGCGCCGGGGAAGCAGTAGAGCACCGTCCACGCGTCGGGTGTGGCCGGCGGCACGGGAACGCCATCGTGACGTAGCAGGGTCAGCTCGGGCAGCCGACGCCCGACGTCACAGTCAAGACGGGATGCGCACCTTCTCGCGCACGGGCAGTGCGCGAGGGCGGTGCGGCGCGGTGGTCCACATCGCGCGCGGCCGGCGCCAACCCCGACCGGCAAGCGCGGGACACACGACCTGTACGCCCGGGGAGACCTGGCCCGTTGGGCGGGAACCGAGACCGAGGAGAGCGTCCGCCGATGGTCACCACCACAACTACGCGGACCACCCCGCCCACCCTGCCCGGACCGCCGCCGCCCTGACCCCGTCCGGCCGCCGTCGCCGCCGGGCGCGGAGGCTGCCCGGCCCGGCGGTGTGGTCAACGGCGCCAGCTGTGGCGGACCGTCACGCCGCGAGCCGCCAGGCGGTCCGGGACCTCCGGATCGTCCAGGCTCGCGTAGTGGACGTCCAGGTTCTCCAGCCGCGGCAGCGAATCCAACACCGCCGCCTGCGTGCAGAATCCGGTCAGGCAGAGTCTCGACAGGCTCGGATGGCCGGTCAGCGGGGTCAGGTCCAACCCCGTCGAGCGGTAGCCGTGGCCGTCCAGGTCCAACCACTGCAGACCCGACAGCGCCTGGATGCCGTCCAGCGAGAGCACCTGGTAGTCGTCGGTCTCGCCACCGGTGTCGATGTCCAGGGTCTGCTCGATGAGCATGTATATCTCGTTGCCGCCGTCGAAGTACAGGTGGGTGATCGCGGCGACCTCGGCGGCGGGCACCGCGACGGCGTGCAGGAGTCCCAGCGACGCCGCCAGACGTGGCCCGGGGCCCGGATAGCCGTCGTCGGGGCCGTCCGGGCCGGTCGACTCGACGATCGCGATGAGGTCGGCCTCGGCGACCACACCGCTTGTCAGCAGGGCGTTCAGTACGCCGAGATGCAGGCCGCGGTCGGCGAACACGAGACTCACGATCTTGACTGTATCGGGTTACCCGGGCACCGTCAGGTGCCGCTGCCAGGGATGGTCGTGCGGGCGCTGCAGGATCACCAGCGGGGCCAGGAGGCGGAACGCCTGGCGCTCGGGGCGAGGTGGCCGAGCCTGGGCTACGTCTTCACAGCTCCGATCGGCACGCCGCTGGATCCGCGCAACTGCACTCGGCTCGTGCAGGACCAGTGCGCCGAAGCCGGGCTGCCGGCGATCCCGCTGCATGATCTTCCGCATGGCTGCGTCTCGGTCCTGCTGGCCCTGGGCGTGCCGCCCCGGACCGTCATGGACATCGTGGGGCACAGCACGTTGGAGATGACCATGACCGTCTACGGGCATGTGAGCCTGGACGACAAGCGGGGGGCGCTGGATCAGCTCGGCGGCCTGCTCGATGAGGGGACCCCGGAATGACGTTGCTGTCACCGGTTTGCTGTCAGGGCCGGTCGCAAGCGACCGGCCCTGTGCGTTTTCCCTGTTCAACTGTGTGCGCCCGAAGGGACTCGAACCCCTAACCTTCTGATCCGTAGTCAGATGCTCTATCCGTTGAGCTACGGGCGCTGGTGCTCGGCCAGTCTACACACCGGCTTTCGCGCGGAGACTCCGGGATTCGAACCCGGGAGGGGCTTTAAGACCCCAACCGCATTAGCAGTGCGGCGCCATAGACCAGACTAGGCGAAGTCTCCCTGGTGACCCGTAGGTCACCGTGCCCGAGGATACAGGCCTGGACCCGCCGGGAGCAAAACGACTATCCGCCGCCGGCCGAGCCGCAGGTGTTTCACCGTGTGCCGGATCACGTGCAGGGCTACGCTCCATCGATATGCAGGAGCAGCCGCCGAGCGAGCCACCCCGTCGCGAGCCCGCCGCCAAGCCTCGGCGGAGCCGCTCCGCCCGACCGGCCTTCAATCCGCCGCCGACGCCGGAGGCCACCCCGGTGGAACCGACGAGCGACGCCCCGACGCGCGGGCGTCCGCGCCGGGCGGCGCCCTCGGTCGTCTTCCAGCCGCCGACGCCGACCACCGCCGCACCGCCACGCCCGCGCCCGGCTGCCGATCCGGGTACGCAGCCGCCCGCGGCAGGGGCACCCCAGCCGCCACCGGAGGCGGACGAGCACGCGTCGGCCAGGGAATCTCCGGTCGTGGACGCGCCGGCGGAGGCGGCACCAGAGCCGGCGAGAACCGCCGAGGCGGCACCGGAGTCGGCGGGAACCGTCGCGCCGGAGACGACGAAGCCCGCGCGGCGTGCGCCCGCGCAGAAGAAGACCGCACCGGTGGCCAGGAAGGCCGCCCGGAAGGCGGCTCCCCGGGTCGGGGAGGCGACCGCTCCGCCCGAGTTCACCGCCCCACCGGCGAGCGGGCCGCCGCCGGGCGGAGCCGCGCCGGTCGTGGCGGAGGACCCGGGGGCCGCGCCCCGGCCGGCACGGGCGCGCCGGACCACCAGGGCCGCGCCCGCAGCGAAGACCGGTGTGGCGAAGACCGGCCCGGCGAAGCGCACCGCGGCAGCCACACCCGGCGACGCCGTCGAGCGGGTGCCGCGGCCAACTCCGGGCGGCACTGCCGGCCCCACCGGCGGCGACGACGTCGCCCCGATCGTGCCGGCCCCCGAGGAGCCGCCGATCACGGAGGCGACCACCGAGGAACCGTTGATCGCGGTGGCGGAAGCCGGGGCCGGCTGGGCGCCGGTCCCGCGTACGCCGATCGTGGGCTGGCGGGCGGTGGGGCCGCGGTTGCGGGACCACCCCGGGTTCGCACCGGAGTTGTTGGCCCTGGCGGCGGTGGACGTGCTCGGGCCGCGGGCCGCGGCCTGGGTGGAGCAGGTGCGGCGGGCCTACCCGCACGCGGACGCGGACGGGGTGGCCCGGTTGGCCACCCGCCGGTTCGTCCGGCTGGCCGGTACAGGTGGGGCGCTGGCGGCGGGCGCGGGGCTGTTCGCGCCGGCCGCGGAGCTGGCCGCGGTGCTGTGGACGCAGGCGAACCTGGTGCTGCACCTGGCCGCCGCGTACGGGCGGGACCCGGCCCACCCGGATCGTGCGGTGGAGCTGCTGGTGTTGACGCTTGTGCACCCGGACGACGGCACGGCTCGGGCGGCGTTGGCGGCCGCGCGGGCGGCCGACGAGCCGGTGGGCGCGCCGTGGGGCCGGGTGGCGCAGGCGGCCGGGCGGCTGGCGATGCCGGTGACCGCGCAGGCGGGCGGGTGGCTGGGGCTGCGGTTGGCCGCGCGGTGGTTGCCGGGCGCGGCGGCGCTGGCGGCGGCGACCGGTGGTACGGCGGCCGCCGGGCGGGTCGCCGCGCGGGCGGTCGCCCGGTACCGGCCCGGCCGCGCCTCAGAGCCAGTCGAACCAGGATCGGGGCAGTAGCGCGTAGCCGACGAAGGCGAACACGTCGAGCAGCGTGTGCGCGATGATCAGCGGGGCCACCCGGCGGGTGCGCAGGTAGACCAGCCCGAAGATCACGCCCATCACGGCGTTGCCGACGAACGCGCCGAAGCCCTGGTAGAGGTGGTACGAGCCGCGCAGCAGGGCACTCGTGGCGAGCACCGCGCCCAGCCGCCAGTTGAGCTGCCGCAGCCGGGTGATCAGGTAGCCGACCACGATCACCTCTTCCAGCACCGCGTTCTGCACGGCGGCGAGGATGAGCACCGGCACCGTCCACCACAGGTCCGGCAGGGCGGCCGGGACGAGCGTGGCGTTGAGGCCGAGCTGCGCCGCCGCCCAGAACAGGGCCAGCCCGGGCAGGCCGATGAGCGCGGTCAGGCCGACGCCCCGGCCCAGGTCGGAGCCGGGCCGACGGAAGTCGACGCCGAGCGTCCGGGCCGGGTCGCCGGGGTCACGCGCCAGCAGGTGCACGGCGAGCAGCACCGGCAGCAGCGCGAAGACGATCCCGAGCAGTTGGTACGTGAGGTCGAGGTAGGGCCGGGCCGACGCGGAGGTGTTCAGCGCGGCGGTCTGCTTCGACAGTCCACCCGAGGCGGTCAGCTTGGCGATCAGCGAGACCAGCGCGTACACGGCGGACTGGCCGAGGGACAGACCGAGCACGAGCAGCGTCTCGGTGCCAAGCATCCGGCGGGAGACCGGACGGGCCCGCTCGTCAACCGTCACCGGACCATGAAAGCACTTCGGCGGCCGGACCTGCCGGTCGCACAGATTGTGCGACCGATGTACACGCTCCGTGGACATTCTATCCGGGCCGATCCGCCCGTACGGAGAAGGAGCGTGCCCCTGTGGAGAACTTCGCGCGGCTGCTGAAGGAGAGCTGGACCCTGGTCGAGGAGCACCGGGGGCGGCTCAGCGGCCACTTCTACGCCCGGCTGTTCCTCCTCGACCCGGAGCTGCGCAAGCTCTTCCCGGTGCAGATGAACGGGCAGGGCGACCGCATCCTGGAGGCGATCGTCACGGCCACCCAGACCGTGGACGACCCGGAGAGCTTCGACGAGTACCTGCGCGCCCTGGGCCGGGACCACCGCAAGTACCACGTCGCGGCCGAGCACTACGCGACCATGGGGGTCGCGCTGCTCGACGCGCTGCGCAGCACCGCCGGGGACGGCTGGAACCTGGAGTACGACCAGGCGTGGCGGGAGGCGTACGCCGGCATCAGCGAGCGGATGCTGGCCGGCGCGGCGGCCGACACGAACCCGCCGTTCTGGCATGCCGAGGTGCTCACGCACGAGCGGTACGGCCCGGACACGGCGGTGCTGACCGTACGCGCGTTGCAGGACCCGCTGCCCTGGCAGGCCGGCCAGTACGTGAGCGTGGAGGCACCCCGGCACCATCCGCGGGTGTGGCGGACGTACTCGGTGGCGAACGCGCCGAACGAGGAGAACGTGCTGGAGTTCCACGTGCGCACGCCCCCCGGGGCGGCGGGTTGGGTCTCCGGCGCGCTGGTCCGCCGGACCAGGCCGGGTGACCTGTTGCGGGTGGCCGCGCCGATGGGTTCGATGACGCTGGACCCGGACTCCACCCGGGATGTGCTCTGCGTGGCCGGCGGGGTGGGGCTGGCGCCGATCAAGGCGTTGGTGGAGGAGCTGACCCGGGTCAACCGGACCCGCTGGGTGCACGTCTTCTACGGTGCCCGTCGCCCGGACGAGTTGTACGGGCTGCCCGGGTTGGAGGAGTTGGTGGCGACCCACCCGTGGTTGTCGGTGACGCCGGCGTGCAGCGAGGACCCGGACTTCGGCGGCGAGCTGGGGGACATCTCCGAGGTGGTCACCAGGTACGGGCCGTGGACCACGCACGACTGCTTCGTGTCCGGTTCGGCGGCGATGGTCCGGGCGACGTTGCGGGCGCTCGCCGCCGACGACGTTCCGCCGGCGAACATCCGCTACGACACGTTCGGCGATCTCTGAGCTTTCCTCCCCCCGAGCCGGGGGGGGGGGGCCCCCCCCCCCCGGGGCCCCCCCCCCCCCCCCCGGTGCCGGGTGGGGGGGGGGGGCGCCCCCCGGCCGCCCCCGCGCGGCGCCGCGGGGGGGGCCCGGGGGT
>NZ_JBNCKZ010000021.1:12947-39961 GCF_049841795.1 Micromonospora sp. DT31
GCCGGGTCGCGTGCCCCCGCCCCCTGGGGCACGCGACCCGGCCCCCCGTTTCCGGTGTGCGGGCCGGGCCGGCAACCGGCCCGCACACCGGCGCCCGGTCAGTAGCGCCACGGGTTGCCGGTCTCGCGGTATTCCTCCACCGGCACCAGCGGTACGCCGGGTGCCATCCGGTCGACGTAGAGAAGCCCTTCCAGGTGGTCGATCTCGTGGGCGACCAGCCGGGCCATCGCGTACTCGAAGGACGTGATCACGCGGCTGCCGTCCCACAGCGCGTGTTCCACGTCGATGCGCAGTGGCCGGGGCACCAGGCCGCGGTGGTCGAAGAAGGAGAGGCAGCCCTCGTACTGCTCGTCGGTTTCCCCGGCGGCGTCCACGATCCGGGGGTTGAGCAGGACCACCGGGTCGGCGGCCCGGTCGGCGGGGCGGACCAGTGCGGCGGCCCGGTCGAGGCCGAGCTGGGGTGCGGCCAGGCCGACGCCCTTGCTGAACGGGTGCAGCTCGTCGAGTCGGGCCAGCATCCCCGCGAGCCGGTCGACCACCTGCCGGGCCTGCGGCTCCTCGGCCGGCAGGTGGAACGGGCGGGCGGGTTGCCGCAGCGCGTCGTCGCCGCGTTGCACGATGCCCACGGCACGCATCCGGTCGCTGGCCCGGACCCGGGCGCCGGTGGGCGGGGCCTCCGGTTCGGTGTCCGGCGCCGCGCCGCGGAACCGCCACTGCATGCGGTAGCGGGCGTTGAGCGGCGGGTCGTCGGTGCTCCAGTCGAAGATCACCCGGCGGTCGGCCGGGTGGCGTTGGATCGGCGTCCGCAGCGGCCCCTCCTCCGCCGACAGCGAGGTCTCCGCGCCCCAGACCTTGGGGTCGAGGTCCGCGGGCAGGTCGAGCCGCACCGCCAGGTGCCGGGTGGGCAGGCGTACGGCGCGTTGGAACCAGGGTCCCCACTTGTCCTGCCCGACGCGGTACGCGTACTCGATGGTGACCCGGTCGCCGGGGTAGAGCGGAAAGCGGCCCTCGTCGTTTTCGAAGAGCAGCCAGATCTCCTTGAACGCGTCCCGGTCGTGCTTGGCACGCCAGTGCATCGACTCGCGTCCGCTGCCATCGTCCCGGTGGGCGCTCAGTTGCAGCTCGGCGAAGGTGAGCGGGTGTTCCCGGTGGTGCCGGTTGGAGCGCCCGGGGTCGTTGGGGTAGCGGTCGACGGCGACCCGGACCAGGTAGCGGGTGACCGGTTCGGTGCCGGCGTTGTACAGCTCCCGGCGGATCGCGCAGTGGTAGCCGTCGCCGGTGTGGGTGAGCGTGGCCATCTCGCGTTCCACCACCAGGCCGGTGCCCGGTGGCAGCCACTGGCCGGGGACCTGGTCGCGGTGGGGCCCGCCGGCCCGGCCGTGGCGCAGCTCGTCGTACTCGCGGAAGCGCTGCCAGATCGCGCCGCTGGCCTCCAGGACGGCCTCGGCGCGGCGGGCGAAGTCCTCGGTGGGTCGGTGCCGGCGCCCTTCGACGTGGCTGACGTACGAGGGGTCGAAGCCCATCAGGGTGGCCAACTGCTTCTTGGACAGCCCTCGGCCGGTGCGGTGCCGGGCGAGTTCGGTCGCGAACGAGTCGGCGGCGCGCTCGATCGGTGAGGTAGTCATCGGCTCCCTCGTACGCAGGGAAAGACCATTTTCACGTTGAGTGGTCGCACGCGTACGAAAACTGCCTCATATTCGACATTCATCTTGACAAGCCGGCGAAACGCACCGACCCTCATGCCGTCGTCGTCCGGCAGCCGACAGATGCCGCCGCTTCCCCTCCCGTTCCGCGGCTGGTTAGGCTAGCCTTAGCTCTGGTCGACGGCACGCCGGCCGAGTGGCAACCAGACAGGGGACGGCCAGGTGACTGCGGTGATGCCGGGGCGCGACGCCGTCACCCCGTTCGCCCCGGTGACGGCGACCCTGCGGGCCATGTTCGGCACCGACGACCTGCCCGGGCTGGCCCCCGGCCTGCTGGTCCACGACGACCTGGACATGTGGGCCCCGGCCTCCCGACTGATCGACGGCACGCTGCTCCCGCGCTTCCTGACCGCCGCCGGCCGGCGCTGGGGTGGCACCCCGCACGCCTGCGCCGCGCTGGCCTGGAAGTCCTACAGCTACTGGACGGCGCTGCCGGCGGTGCTCGGCTGGGCGTCGGCCCGGCGCGTGCCGCTGCTCGACCCGTCCGACGTGCTTGTGCACTTCGAGGACCACCACCAGCTGCTCACCCTGGGACTGCGCGCGTCGACCCCGGTGGCCGTGCTGCCCGGCGACCCGCTGGCGCTCTCCGGTGCGCCCGGCGTCCGGGTGGTGCCCGACGAGGCCGCGTTGCTCGGCGCGCTGCGCGCGTCCCTGCTCGACGCGCACTTCGCCCCGCTGATCACCGCCATCCAGGGCGAGGTCCGCATCGGCACACGTACCCTGCTCGGCTCGGTGGCCTCCGGCATCGCGCACGGCGTCCTGCGCGCGGCGGACGCGCTGCCCGGGTCGTCCGTGGCGGCCGTCGGCACCCTGCTGGACGCGCTCGACCTGAGCGACCTCGTCGAGGTGGTGCCCGGCACGGCCGGTGAGCCGACCGTGCAGCGGCGCACCTGCTGCCTCGCCTTCACCCTGCCCCGGCCCAAGGTCTGCCAGGGCTGCTGCGTCCGCCAGGACTGACGCTCAGTCGACGAGTGGGCGGACGTCCCACACCCAGACCCCACCGACGGCCGTCGGCGTGATCCCGGTCAGCTCGGTCATCGCCCGGCGCAGCGCCTCGGCCTGCCGCAACCGGGGGTCGAGGACCACCGCGCCGGCCCGCCAGTAGCGCAGGTCGTCGACGGCGGCCACCCGGTCCTGCGGCGTGATCGGGGGGACCGCGTCGGTGTCCCGTACCCTCTCGAAGAACGTGCTGGTGGGGCGCGGCGGCGCGGTGAACAGGGCGATCCGGTCGCCGCCGGGACGGGTGTCCGGATAGAGGAAGTAGCCGCGGGCCAGCGGCATGTCCAGCCGGGTCTGCGCGGACCAGCGCAGGGGCACCGCGTACGTGGTGTCGGGCAGCGGAAGCGTGACGATGCTGCGGTCGCCCGCGACGTACGGGCGCCAGGCGCCGGAGGTGACGAACGCCGGGGTCGGGTCGAGGCGCGTGGCCGGCAGCGGGGTGGGCAGGATCGGCAGCAACGCCATGGCCAGCACGGTGCCGGTCGCGAAGCGGATCTGGCCGCGTGCGTCCGGATGTCGCGCGGCCAGCCGGCGGACCCGGTCGGCGCCGAGCGCGAGCAGCACGCCGATGATCGGGGTGAGCGCGAGCGACCAGCGGGTGGGCACCACCGAGTGCAGGATCGGCAGGTGTTCCAGCGCGGCCCACGGGCCGGGGATGCCGGTGTTCCGCCCGTCGTAGTGGATCTCCCGCCCGAGGGAGAAGAGGGCGAACACGGCACCGACCGCGGCCAGTCCGAGCACGAGCGCGTCCCGGCGCAGCGACCAGACCAGCGCGGCCACCAGGATCACCAGCGGCCAACCGAAGAACGCGTTCTCCTCGGTGGCGTTCTTGACGAGCGGTTCGCTGCCCCGGGCGTCGCCGGCGACCGACTCGCGGGACCACGCCACGTACGAGGCGAGGTCGGTGGAGTAGCCGCGGATCAGCGGGGAGAGCCCGCGGTACGCGCCGGGACCGGCGAACTGCACCCACAGCGGGTACGCGAGCAGCAGCCCGGACACGACGGCCGCCACGCCGAGGCCGGCGGCGAACGGGCGGGCCGCCGAACGTAGCGCGGGTCGGCCGATGGCCAGCGCCAGCACCACCACGCCGAGGCCGAGCGCGGTCATCAACAGGATCTCCAGGTTGAGGAACGCCTGCCAGACGATCACCAGGGCGAGCAGTACACCGTTGCGCAACCAGCGACCCGGCTCGGCCAACCGTATGGTGCGCCAGATGATCAGCGGGACCACGAACTGGCTGACGATGTTGGGGTGCGCGTTGGCGTGCGAGATCATCGCCGGCGCGAACGCGCAGAAGCCGGCGCCCAGCCAGGCCGGGCCGCGGGCCTTGACGACCACCCGGGAGAGCAGGAAGTACCAGGCCGTGGCGGTGGCGGCCAGCCCGAGGGTGAGGAAGATCAAGAATGACCAGCGAGGACCCCACCAGATGGTCACCGGTGACAACGGGATTGAAATGGATAATACAGACGTATTCGCCATGAGATTGACGACGTCCGGCACATTCATCCGGTCCGAGGTGAACGGATAGGCGAAGTCGGTGACGACCCGTGCACCGTGTGCCATCATCCATTCGAATTGCGCCTGATCGGTGCGATTGTCCCGTACGCCGTTGCGCGGATCGACCCACAACCGCACGGTGACCCAGAACGCCAGCAGCACGAAGCTGAGCACGGCGAGCGCGTCGATCCGCCCGCCACGCCCCCGGTCCGGCGGCGCGTCCGATTCGGGAGTAGTCATGACAATTCAGAGCGTAGTCAGGCCCTGACCTGCACGTGACGCGTTTCACCCGCCGCATCCGACAACAATTCGGCCAAGCCGGGTCCTCCGATTTCCCCCACAGCCATCCAGATGGTTGACTCTGACGGTCCAGGCGCGGGTCAGTCATATGGTGAGGAATCGACGCATGGCAGAGATCACTGGGGATCAGCGCGTCCAGTCGGAGGTGCTCGAAGGCCTGGCGACGGCGGTCAACCACCGGCAGTGGTTCGTCGAGCTGGCCGTGCCCTACCTCGGTGACAACCCGATCGAGATCGGCAGTGGGCTGGGCGACTACGCGTCCGCGTGGGCCGAGCACGCACCCCGGTTCACCGCCACCGAAGCCGACCCCGACCGGCTGGTCAAGCTCAAGGAACGGCTCGGCGAGCACCCCAACGTCGAGGTCCGACAGATGCTGCTGCCGCACCACGAGGCCGGCGACTACAGCGCGGCCGTCTCCTACAACGTGCTGGAACACATCGACGACCACGTCGGGGCACTGAGCAGCATGCGTGAGCTGGTCCGCCCCGGCGGCGCGGTGATCATCATCGTGCCGGCGTTCCAGTTCGCGATGAGCCCGGCCGACGTCGCCACCGGCCACGTCCGGCGCTACACCAAGAAGAGCCTGGCCACCGCGATGACCGAGGCCGGGCTCAGCGTGGAGCGGATCCACTACGCCAACGCACTCGGCCTGATCGGCTACTTCATGGCCACCAAGGTCTTCCGGCTGATGCCGAAGGAGGGCCCCATGGTCAAGGTCTACGACACGGTGGTGCTCCCCGTCACCAAGGCCGCCGAGCAGCGGGTCCGGCCGCCCTTCGGCCAGTCCGTCTTCGCCGTCGCCCGCGTACCCGCCTGAGGTGTAAGGAAGGGCCCCTTATTAACAGACGTCTGTTAATAAGGGGCCTTCCTTACACTCACTCCTTGACCTGGTAGGTGGGGCGGATCACCGCCCGCGCCAGGGTGTGGAACGCCAGATTGAAGCCGACGAAGGCCGGGCTCGCCTCGGCGGGGACGTCGAGCCGCTCCACGTCCACCGCGTGCACCGCGAAGACGTACCGGTGCGGGCGGTCGCCGGGCGGCGGCGCGGCACCCCCGTAGCCGGTGTCGCCGTAGTCGTTGCGGACGCTGAACGCGCCGCCCAGGTCGGCCTCGCTCGCCCCGCTGGGCAGTGCGGTGACCGACGCGGGCAGGTTCACCAGCACCCAGTGCCAGAAGCCGCTGCCGGTCGGCGCGTCCGGGTCGAAGCAGGTCACCACGAAGCTCTTCGTCTCGGCCGGGAAGCCCGACCAGGACAGCTGCGGGGAGACGTTCCCACCGCCGACGCTGCCGTGCGCGTACCGCCCGTCCATCGGCTCGCCGTTGTGCACGTCGTCGCTGCTCAGGTCGAACGACGGCACGGTCGGCAGCAGCTCGTACGGGTCCGGGGCGATCGGTCGTTCCAGGGTCATCGAAGCGGGTCCTTCCGGTGCGCGCGAAATGTCCTGCGCCCCTTCATACCCCGTTGCCGGTGTCGCCGTGCGGTCGGCGCACCATCTCGTTGATCTAGACGGGCCTGCCCGGCCGAGCGGAGGTGTGGGATTCGAACCCACGAAGACATCGCTGCCTTACCGGTTTTCAAGACCTAAGCCCACAGGTCCTGACCAGGACAGATGTCATCGAGTCGCCTGCCCGCGCCGGCTATTTGCCGCCGCACGGGCAGCAGCCGGAACGCCGCGTGTTCACTGCCTGATCTCACCCAGGCTGACCGAGGGGCTTACGCGACGTCGGATAGGCGCCAGAGCGATCAGCGGGCCCTGTCCCTGACGCGCCCAGGGCGCATCATGACTCGATGCTGAATCGCTCCGTTCGCCCTGACTGCGGGGCCGGCCCTGGCCGGTGAATCCGGGGTGGCGCTCGACCTGGACGGTGATCTGCCAGCCGAGCCCTGGACCATGCTGACCGCCGCCGCGCGATCCGCCCGACGCCGGTGTGTATCGCTGGCAGTACTGGGCCCGCTTCAAGCTGACCGGCTGAACTTGAGTCGAGGCATGGATGACTATCTGAGCAGTGGTGTCAGAATTCGCGGACACAAGGTCTGCCGACGATCAAGCGGTGCCAAACGTCACTGTCGTTTGCATCGAGCTTTGTCCGGCACCCGGGTTTGCCCTATACGTACCGCTTCGCGGGGCCGGCAGGTGTATCCCGTCTGTCGTCTCCTACTCTGATGCCTTCGGAGGGCATCGGGGAGGCATGGGTGACGGATGTCGATTGGTCGCGAATGGGGTACGGGTCGTGGTCGGACCTTGCCGTGGTGCGGGAACGGCTCGCGGCCGGCGCTGACCCGAACGCCCTCGTAGGCGGGCGCGGGCGGCCATTGCACCACGCGGCATGGCTGGGCTCGTCCGAGGTGGTGACGGAACTGGCCCGGCTCGTGGACGACGTGGACGCCGTCGACGACGGACGCACCGCGCTCTGGCTCGCCGTACATGCTGGCAAGCCCGCCAACGCCCGCGCGCTCGTGGCCGCCGGCGCGGATCCGGAGCTGCCAATGATGGCCGGCTGGTCACCGGCGCGGCTGAGCCTGGCCGGGGCGACGCCTGATCTGTTCGACACGAGCGTGACGCTGACGGAGGCGGAGGCCGCCACGGTCGCAGAGGCGCGCGGGCTCATCGATGCGCTGGCCGATATCGACAGCGAAGGTATGAGCCTGTGCTGCGTGGCCGGGATCGACGCTACCGAGGCGGTACGGCGTCTGGACGCCACGGTGATCGAGGATCAGATCGTCGTCGAGGACATGTGGGGCGCTGACGAGGACGAGTCGATCCGGACACTCGGTGTCACAGACGTGCCGGGCGGCCTCGTCGTCAGCCAGCCCTGGGCGTACGGCGCATCCATGCCGTTGGTCGCGCTGCTGCTGTCGGCTGACACGGTGTGTTACGGCATGTACGCCAACCCCAAGAGCGGCAACCAGGGCGCGGCCGTGCACGATGGTGTCATCACCGGCTGGGACCTGCACCCGGGCGGCGGCTGGTCCGAGGCGAACGCGCCCACGGCCGAAGTTCTGCGCGATTTCCTGTACCAGGGCCACGCCATCGAGTACTGCTGCGCCTACGCCGCGGTGCGCCCTGCCGACGCCCGCCCATTCACCGAGCCGGACCGGTGGGTGCGGCTGCCCGCCCGCGACTGGTGGGCAGTTTCGGTGAAATAGTCTTCCACACCGCGTCGCCTCATGCATCGACGGTCAGGACGAGGTCGCACGGAAGCAGACTTACTCGCCATTCACAGAAGCGCCCCCCGGCCAGCGTTCGCGCTGGTCAGGGGGCGTTTTTGCGGTCCAGATGGGCGGAGGGTGTGGGATTCGAACCCACGAAGACATCGCTGCCTTACCGGTTTTCAAGACCAGCGCCATCGGCCACTAGGCGAACCCTCCCGGCACGTCCCCGAGGGGTACGCGACCGCGCACCAGTCTGCCACGAACCCCGCACCGGGCAAGCCGCCGTCCCACCCCTGCTGCGAGAATGGGTGCGTGTGGGAGAGCCCGGCAGTGGTGCTGATCAGCGGAATCATGGCGGCCGGAAAGTCCACAGTGGGCGAGGCGCTGGCCCGGCGGTTGCCCCGCGCGGTGCACCTGCGCGGTGACGTGTTCCGCAGCATGATCGTCGGCGGGCGGGCCGAGATGACCGCCGCACCGACCGACGAGGCGTGGCGGCAGCTGCGGCTCCGCTACGACCTGGCCGCCTCGACCGCCGACCGGTACGCCGCCGCGGGCTTCACCGTCGTGCTCCAGGACGTGGTGCTCGGCGCCGAGCTGCCGGCCATGATCGGCCGCATCCGGCACCGGCCGCTCGCCGTGGTGGTGCTCGCGCCCCGCCCCGAGGTGGTCGCCGCCCGCGAGCGGGACCGGCCGAAGAACGGGTACGGCGACTGGCCGGTGGCGGACCTGGACGCCGGGTTCCGGGCCGACACGCCCCGGCTCGGGCTCTGGCTGGACACCTCGGACCAGACGCCCGAGGAGACGGTGACCGAGATCCTCGCCCGCGCGTGGACCGAGGGGCAGATCGGGTAAGACTGAGTCATGCGCGCGATCACGATCACGGAACCCGGCGGACCCGAGGCACTCGTCTGGGCCGAGGTGCCCGACCCCGAGCCCGGCCCCGGCGAGGTGGTCGTCGAGGTGCGCGCCGGTGCGGTGAACCGGGCCGACCTGTTGCAGCGGCAGGGGCACTACCCGCCGCCGCCGGGCGCGTCCGCGTACCCCGGGCTGGAGTGCTCGGGGACGGTGCGTGCGCTGGGCCCGGGGGTGACCGGGTGGTCGGTGGGCCAGGAGGTCTGCGCGTTGCTGGCCGGCGGTGGGTACGCCGAGCAGGTCGCGGTGCCGGCCGGGCAGTTGCTGCCGGTGCCGGCCGGGGTGGACCTGGTCGACGCGGCGGCGCTGCCGGAGGTGGCCTGCACTGTCTGGTCGAACGTGGTGGACCTGGCCCGGCTGGCCGAGGGGGACACGCTGCTGGTGCACGGTGGTGGCAGCGGGATCGGCACGTTCGCGATCCAGCTCGGGGTGGCGCTCGGCGCGACGGTGGTGGTCACTGCCCGGTCGGCCAAGCACGACCGGCTGCGGGAGCTGGGCGCCGCGCACATGATCGACTACCGGGAGCAGGACTTCGTCGACGAGGTACGCCGGGTCACCGACGGGCGGGGGGCGGACGTGATCCTGGACATCATGGGCGCGTCCTACCTGCCGCGGAACGTGGCGGCGCTGGCGACCGGCGGGCGACTGGTGGTGATCGGCATGCAGGGCGGCCGCAAGGGCGAACTGGACCTGGGGATGCTGCTGGCGAAGCGGGCGGCGGTGCACGCCACCGCCCTGCGGTCCCGCCCGGTCGACGAGAAGGCGGCGATCGTCCGGGGCGTACGCGAGCAGGTGTGGCCGCTGGTGGAGGCGGGCCGGGTCCGGCCGGTGGTGCACGCCCGGGTGGGCATGGCCGACGCCGCCGACGCACACCGCCTGGTGGAGACCAACGACCACCTGGGCAAGGTGTTGCTGGTCAGCCCTGGTCGGGGCGCGGCAGCATGAGGCGCGCGCCGGGCCCCTCGGCGGCCAGCGAGTCCCCCGGGTTGTAGAGCGCGCAGCGCTGCAGCGACAGGCAGCCACAGCCGATGCAGCCGTCCAGGTCGTCGCGGAGCTTGCCGAGCAGCCGGATCCGCTCGTCCAACCGGTCCCGCCAGGCGCGGGACAGCGCCGCCCAGTCGTCAGGGCTGGGCGTACGCCCCGACGGCAGCGAGTCGAGCGCCTCCCGGATCTCCTCCAGCGACACCCCGACCTGCTGGGAGATCCGGATGAACGCCACCCGGCGCAGCTCGGTGCGGGCGTAGCGGCGCTGGTTCCCGCCGGTGCGGGCGGCGTGGATCAGACCGAGCCGCTCGTAGTAGCGCAGCGCGGACTGGGCCACCCCGCTGCGGTGGGCGAGCTGACCGATGGTCAGGGTTGCTTCGTGCATCACACCCCTTGAGTTGAAGTTCGGTTCAGGTCGGAGGCTATCGGCATGACGACGACCACCGCCACCGACTTGGGCGCGCTGCTGGAGCGGGTACGCGCCGGCCGCGAGTTCGGCCCCAACGTCTACTCGACGCTCGACGTGCTCCACGTGCTCTACGACCGGGTGCTCCGGATCACCCCGGCCACGGTGGACGACCCGGACCGGGACCGCTTCCTGCTCTCCAAGGGGCACGCCGTCGCCGGCTACTACGCGGTGCTCGCCGCCCACGGGTTCCTGCCCGCCGAATGGCTCGACGACCAGGGCGGCCCGGACAGCCGCCTCGGCGACCACCCGGACCGGACGCTGGTGCCGGGCGTGGAGATCGGCTCCGGTTCGCTGGGCCACGGCCTCGGACTGGGCGTGGGCACCGCCCTCGGGCTGCGGGCCCAGGGCCGCACCGGCCCCCGGGTGTACGTGCTGCTCGGCGACGCCGAACTGGACGAGGGCTCCAACCACGAGGCGATCCCGTACGCGGGCGCGACCGGGCTCGGCAACCTGACCGCGATCGTGGTGGACAACCGCTCGGCCACGTACGGCTGGCCCGGTGGCGCGGCGAGCCGGTTCACCGTGAACGGGTGGAGCGCCACCACCGTCGACGGGCGTGACCACGACGCCCTGCACACCGCCCTCACCGGGCACGACAACCACCGGCCGCACGTCGTCGTCGCGGTCGTCCCGGACGGAAAATGACGATGATCGACACCATGCGGGATGTGTTCGTCACCACCACCGAGGAGGTGCTGGCCGATCCGCGTACGACAGTCGTGCTCGCCGACATCTCCGCCGACGCGTTCGAGCCGGCCGCCGCCCGGTACCCGGACCGGGTGATCAACGTCGGCATCCGGGAGCAGTTGATGATCGGGGTGGCCGGTGGGCTGGCGTTGACCGGACAGCGGCCGATCGTGCACAGCTACGCCCCGTTCCTGGTCGAGCGGACGTACGAGCAGATCAAGCTGGACCTCGACCACCAGAACGTCGGCGCGGTGCTCGTCGGCATCGGCGGCTCGTACGACCGGGCGGAGTCGGGACGCACCCACCTCGCGCCGGGGGACGTGGCCCTGTTCGACACGCTCCACGGTTGGACCGTGCACGTGCCGGGCCACCCCGACGAGGTGCCGTCGCTGCTGCGCTCCGCCGTGTGCGGGTCGCACTCGACGTACCTGCGGTTGTCCGTCCGGGAGAACACGTCCGCGTACCCGGACGCGGGTGACCTGCGGGTGATCCGCGACGCCGGGCCGGGCACGCCGCTGTTGGTGGCGGTCGGGCCGATGCTGGACGCGGCGCTGGCCGCGGTGGCCGACCGGCCGGTCACGGTGGCCTACACCCACCGGCCGCGACCGTTCGACACCGCCGGGCTGCGGGCGCTGGCCGGCACCGAGGTGATCCTGGTCGAGCCGTACCTGGCGGGCACGTCGACGCGGGTGGTGGCCGAGGCGCTGGCCGACCGGCCGCACCGGCTGCTCGCGCTCGGGGTCGGTCGTGAGGATCTCCGCCGCTACGGCACGGCCGACGACCACGACCGCTGGCACGGCCTGGACGCGGCCGGGCTGCGCCGCTCGGTGGACGGCTTCATCGCCACGGGCACCTGACCGTCCAGGGTGTAGTCGCTGGTTCGGCTACGCACGTACGCGCGCTTGCTGGCCATCGCCTCGTCGACGTCGCCATCTTCGAGCCCGAGCGCCCGGCAGACGTCCGGGAGCTTGGTGGCACTGAACTCCCATAACGTCTCGGCGATCTCGTCGCGCAACTGCATGACGTCCGTGCCGCTGCCCAGGTCATTGCGGGCGAAGGGGTCGGCGAGCACGGGTACGATGCTCACCTGGTGTTTGTCGCCGTTCCCCCACTTTCGGACCCGATCGAACTGCGCTGCGATCACCTGCAGATCCGCCGGCCGAAACAGCCCGACGAACGCGGGATGCACGCGCAGCACCAGGGGAACGGGTGCTCGACTTTGCCGTTGGTCTGGGGCCGGTAGGGGCGGGTCTTCTTCGGGGTGATGCCGAGTTCGGTGCAGGCGTCGCGCCAGGCGTAGGACTTGTAGGCGGAGCCGTTGTCGGTCAGGACACGCTCAACGGTGACGCCTCGGTCGGTGAACCAGGCGGTTGCGCGGCGCAGTACGCCGATGGCGGTGGTGGCTTTCTCGTCGGCGCAGATTTCGGCGTAGGCGACCCGTGAGTGGTCGTCGACGACGGTGTGCACGAAGGCTGTCCCGACTTGCGGCTGCCACAGGTGGTTACGGGTGCCGGTGCGGCGAGCGGTGGCCTCACGGTTGTGTTTGCCCTGGGCTCGGCCGACATAGCGCCACCCGCCGCCGTCGGGGATCTGGCCGAGTTTGGTGCGGGTAGGGCTGTGGTGCGGTCGCGACGAACGGTCGGCGGCATCCAGATTTTTCATGATCATCTATTGTCCGGCTGGGTGGCCTTCTGAACTGACCGGCCGGAAGCTACGCCGCGCGGCGTATGCGTTTGCATACTTTCCCCATGTCGGTAGACCCGTACCGGTTCTCGTACACCACCTAGGAGGCGCTCGACCGCGCTGGCGTCGGGTGGCAGGCCGCCCTGCACGTGCTCACCGCCTCCCGACCCCGGATCGTGCGGCACATCGGCGCGGTGATGCACGTCGTCGGCGCGGTGCCGGACGGGCGGCTGCTGGCGGTGGCGCTCATCGAGGACACCGACGACGAGTACGTGGTGGTCGGGGCTCGGTGGCTCGACGACGACGAGGCGCAGCCACTGCGCAAGTTGATGGAAAGGGGCGGACGATGAGCCGAGCAGAGGACGTCAGGGCGGCGCAGGAGGCGCTGAACAGCCGGGACTGGTCCGACGCGGTGGTCGACGACACCCCGCCGACGACGAAGGTGAGCATGTCCGCCCGGTACCCGAGCGACATCGCCCGCCGGGTGATGGAGGACGCGGAGGCCCGGGGCGTGAAGCCGGGGGCGATCCTGCGGGAGATCGTGGAGGCGCACTACGCCACGCGCGACGCCGCCGGCGACGAGCCGATCACCGTGCGGCCTGCCGACGTCGTCCGCGCGCTGGCCCAGGTTGCCCGGCGGGAGCGTCCCGCCGCCGCGTAGGGCAACGCCGACGTAGCTCAACCTGTGCCACCAGCGGACATGCAAGCAGGGCGGGCGCCGCGAAGGTGCCCGCCCTGCTTCCTGCACGCGGCTGGCCGCCCGACGGAAGTCGTTGTCGGTGACACGCCAGCGGCCGCCCACACCGGCGACCCGGGCAGGTCCGAACGCGCCCACGCCACCGCGAACCCTGCCGCCACCGGCGCCGCCCGATCCGCCGGCAGCGGCGGCGCATCCGGCACCTCATGGCCGTGGTCATCCCGACCCGGCGGCTCCGCGCTGGACACGCCCGACGCGCCGGCGGCAGCCGGCGTCGGGTACGCCGAGGCGCTGCCGGGCACCGGCGCCGCCGGGTCGACCGCACACGCCGCCAGCGCCAACGCCAACGCGACTCCCGCCCCGGCGACGACGATCCGTACCGCCCGGCCAACGCAAGCTGACAGCTCGGCTCTGCGGGCCATTCGACGCCTCCCCGTGGTGCCTTTCGCGTCCTATCGCGGCAGAGCCCACACCATAGATCCATTTAAAAACACGGTGCTACTGTCTGATACTCGTCGGTGACCTGAACGCGGGGGAGGCATCGGGTGACGGGTGGTAATGACCCGCGCCGGTCACGGAAGACTGCAGCGCTCACCCGCGCCCGTCCCGGCCGCGCACCGCAGCTCCCCTACGCCGCGATTCCACCGAATCTGTCGCAGTGGCCGCCCGTGTGGTGGCTCGGCTGTCACGGCGGCGCCGGCGTCAGCACACTGGCCAGCCTCGTCGGATTCGGACTGGACTTCGCCAACCGCGGCTGGCCGATGGTGACGCCGCCGATGCCGCAGGCCCACGTGGTCCTGGTGTGCCGGACCTCGGCGTCGGGCACGTGGGCCGCCACCGGCGCAGTCGAGCAGTGGCGCCGCTCCGGCATGTCCAACGTGATCCGGCTGCACGGCGTGGTCGCCGTCGACGCGTCCCCCCGCCGCGCACCGCGCATCGCGTCCGAACGCTTGCATTTGCTAAAGGGCTGGGTCCCCACCCTCTGGCGCGTCGGGTGGATCGACGCGCTGCTGACCGCCGACGATCCGCGCGACATCGGCGCACCCCCGACATCAAGGCGCTGCGCGCGGCGATCTGGCAGAAAGTCCACACCCCCCAGGAGACAAAACGATGACCCTGATCGAACACCTGGACCACCTCCAGGCCGCGATCGCCGCCCAACCAGCCCCCGACCCCGGTCCGCCGGAAATCGGCAAGAAGCTCCTGAGCTGCTCAAGTGGGTGGCCTACCTGGCCACCGCCGCGTGCGTCGACGGGGTGCTGTTCACCCGCGGCGAAGATGGCCATGTCGCACCGCCGCGGCGGTGCGACATGGCCAACCTCTCCCAGCTCGGATGGGTGTTCGCCGCCTGCATCCTCATCGGGAGCGCGTCCGCAGTGGTCTCCGCGCTGATCTAGGAGGAACGTCCGATGCCGGCCCCGTCTGCACCCCAGGACTTCGCCGACCGTCCGCCCTGGACCCGACCCGGCTTCATCGCCTCCGCGGTCCTCGTACTGATCGTCGTCATCGCCGGGGTGGTAGTCGCCATCGCCTCACGCGGCGGTGACGGCGGTGGCAGCACCGGTGCGCCGCCGGCGAGCCCGGCACCTGTCGACAGCAGCACACCGCAGGACCTGCCGACCGAGGTGCCGACCACCGCGCCTGCCGGGGTGCGGTGGGAGCTGCTCGGTCAGGTTGCCGTGCCGATCAGTTCGTCGGCAGGCCCGACCCGGGTCTCCGGCGCGACGGCTGCCGGCTACGCGCACACCCCCGAAGGTGCGTTGATCGCCGCGGCGCAACTGAGCACCCGGGCCGGGTTCTCCTCCGGCCGCGACTCGTGGGAGCCGACGATCAGCCAGCAGTTCGAGCCCGGCGCCGACCGCGACCGGCTCCTCGCGGTGCTCCGCGACGTCCAAGACGCCCCCGCCCAGCCCGGCTCACTCAGCGAGATCGCCGGCTTCAGCTACCAGTCCTACAGTCCCGACACCGCCGTCATCGGGCTCGCCTTCCGCGCACCGTCCGTCGGAACGGCCCGCTATCACATCCTGTCGCTGACGCTGCGTTGGCGCGACGGCGACTGGCGCATGGTCGCCCCGCCCGGCGGGGCCTGGACCTCGGTGAACCGGCAGACGACCGACCTTGTCGGTGTCGTCGAGTGGGGCGCACGCTAGTGCCCCCCTGCGCTCCCATCGCTGACCCAGGGTGCATCCCCGGGCGGATCCTGGAGAACGCCGCTTCCCGGTTCTTCGACGAGATCGCTGAGGAGGCGTCGCAGGCCGCTGCGGACATGCTCAGGGCGTTGGTCACCGGATGGCTGGCCCTCCCCACCCCCGCCGTGTCGCAAGAGTCCGGCGTGGTGGCGCGTCTGCAGGCCTACACCAACTGGGCGGTCGCCGCGATCGCCGTCGGCTCCGTACTGATCGCCGCGATCAAGCTGGCCATCGGACAACGGCCGCGAGGCCGGCACGCTCGGTAGGAACCTGGCGCTCCTGGTCGTGATCGCCGGCGCCGGCGTGCCCGCAGTGCGGCTGCTCACCGCGATCGGCGACGAGTACGCCAACTGGATCCTGACCGCCTCCGCCGACGGCGACCTCGGCAAGAGACTCCTGCTGCTCGCTCCCTCAGCCGGCGCCGCCACCGCCACGGGCCTCTCCGCTCTCGCGGTGACCGGCATATCGCTGATGGTGTTCCTGTCCACCATGGTGCAGCTTCTGCTGCTGGCCCGCAACGCCGGACTGGTCCTGCTGGCCGGTCTGCTGCCGGTGGCCGCGGCGGTCGGCGGCTCCGTGCGCAACAGACAAGCCATCATGCTCGCGCCAGCGCAGAACGAACAGGGATGGGCCATCCGCACCGCCGGCCGCGACCGACGGGTACCCCCGGGGAAACGACGCGGACCCCGCGACTCCGGCCGGGCCGGGGTGCGGGGTCCGCGTCGTGCGCTCAGTTGGTGACGGCGGCCGGGCGGCGGCGGGCACGCTCGCGGGCGAGGATCCAGAGCGCCTCGACGCCGTCCTTCCAGGTGATCTTCTTGCCCTCTTCGCGGCCCCGGGCGCGGTAGCTGATCGGCACCTCGTACGGGCGGATGCGCCGGCGGAGCAGCTTGCCGGTGACCTCGGCCTCCATGCCGAAGCCGCGGGAGCGGACCTGCAACGAGCGGTACAACTCCAGCGGCATCAACTTGAAGCAGGTCTCCAGGTCGCCGATGTAGGAGTTGTAGAGCACGTTCGCGGCCAGCGTGACGCCCTTGTTGCCCATCACGTACCAGAAGCTGTACGAGCTGTGGCTGCCGAAGGTGCGATTGCCGTACACCACCGTCGCGTGCCCGTCGAGCACCGGCTCCAGCAGGCGCGGAATGTCCTGCGGGTCGTATTCCAGGTCGGCGTCGAGGATGACCATGTATTCACCCTCGGCGCTGTCGACGGCGGTCTTGATGGCCGCACCCTTGCCGGCGTTGCGCTGGTGGGTGATCACCCGGAGTCGGGCGTCGTCGACCCGGCCGAGCACCTCGCTGGTGCCGTCCCGGCTGCCGTCGTCCACCACGACCAGCTCGATCTCGCAGGGGTAGTCGACCGCCAGCGCCTGCTTCAGGGCATCCGCGATGCGTTCTTCCTCGTTGTAGACCGGCATGAGGATCGAGAGCTTCACGGAATCTCCATGGAGGCGACGACAGGTCGGGGCATAGCGTAGCCTGGCGCACTGCATCAGTCACCACAGCCCACGCACCCTATACCCACCGATGGACCGGACGTCGGCCGCCGTACGGGCGCGGAGCGCCGGTCAGCGCGCGGTCGCGGGCCGCAGCACCACCGGCCGGGAAACCGTCGCGGGCTCACCGATGGTTGCCACCAGCCGCTCCGCCGGGGTACGCAACCGGGTGCGGAACGCATGGTGCAGCAGCGCGTCGAGCTGCCACACCTGCCGGGAGTGGTGGGTCCGGATGAGGAACCGCTCCCGGGCCCCGTCGATCGCGGTGGCCGCCAGCTCCACGCTGTGTGACCGCGGGTCGGGGCTCCACGTGACGTTGCTGAGCTCCCGCAACTCGGTGTTCAGGTGCAGGCGCAGCCGGTGCAGCACCCGGGTCTGCCGGGTCACCACCAGTCGACGGTGGGTGAGGAGCATCAGATAGTCGCCGCCCACCGAATGGTCCGGGCGGCTGCACCGGGTGACCAGGATCGTGGCGTCCCCGGAGCCGACGCATCGACGGAACACCGGTATGTGACGGGTGACGGCCTGGGTCGCCAGGCCGGTCTCGGCGGCGGCCGGGAGGAACGTACGCGAGAACACGTCCATGCCCGGTGCAACGAGCCGGTGACCAGCGGTGACATGGGTCACGCCCGATTTCTGGAACTTCCACCGCGCCCGTCGCACCCCGGTGCGACCGGCCGGCGGTCGCCTCAGAGCAGCTCGACGATCGTCGCGTTGGCCATCCCGCCGCCCTCGCACATGGTCTGCAACCCGTACCGGATGTCGTTGTCCCGCATGTGCTGGAGCATCGTCGTCATGATCCGGGCGCCGGACCCGCCGAGCGGATGACCGAGCGCGATCGCCCCGCCCCTCGGGTTGAGCCGCTCCGGGTCCGCCTCGGTCTCGGCCAGCCAGGCCAGTGGCACCGGTGCGAACGCCTCGTTGACCTCGTACACCCCGATCTCCTCGATGCCCAGGCCCGCGCGCCGCAACGCCTTCGCGGTCGCCGGGATGGGCGCGGTGAGCATGACGACCGGGTCGTCGGCGGCCACCACGGCGGTGTGCACCCGAGCCAGCGGGCGCAGGCCGTGCCGGCTGGCCCACTCGGCGGTGGTGACCGCAAGCGCGGCGGCGCCGTCGGAGATCTGTGAGGCGGACCCGGCGGTGACCACGCCGTCGGCCCGGAACGGGGTGGCCAGTTCGCCGAGCTTGGCCAGCGACGTGTCCCGGCGGATGCCCTCGTCGGCGGTGAACTTGCCGCCGTCGGCGAGCGCCACCGGCGCCAGCTCCGGGTCGAACGCCCCGGCGTCCTGCGCGGCGGCTGCCTTCTCGTGGCTGGCCAGCGCGAACTCGTCGAGTTGGGTGCGCGAGAAGCGCCACCGCTGCGCGATCAGTTCCGCGCCGACGCCCTGGTTGAACGGCAGTGGCGAGTCCGCCGCGACGCCCTCGACCCCGCGGTAGCGCTCCAGGATGGCCGGGCTGAACGGCATCCCCTCACCCACACTCGCGCCCATCGGCACCCGCGTCATCGACTCGACGCCGCCGGCGACGACCAGGTCGGCCTGCCCGGACAGGACCGTCGCGGCGGCGAAGTGCAGCGCCTGCTGGCTCGACCCGCACTGGCGGTCGAGCGTGGTGCCCGGGACCGACTCGGGCCACCCGGCGGCGAGCACCGCGTTGCGGGCCACGTTCCAGGACTGCTCACCGACCTGCGAGACGCAACCCCACACCACGTCGTCGACCTGCCCCGGGTCGATGCCGGTGCGCTCGGCGAGAGCGCGCAGCACGTGCGCCGAGAGGTCGACCGGGTGCACCGCCGCGAGACTGCCCTTACGCCGCCCGACCGGGGTCCGTACCGCGCCGACGATGACCGCGTCACTCATGTCTACTCCCGGGTAACCTCGCTTGCCCCGATCCTACGTGCCGATCCGGCCGATCGTCCTCCCCCGGCAGCCGGCCGCCGGTGCTGGCATGCTGGGCGAGTGGATCCACAGTCGCCCGGCACCCGACAGTGGCGGGTGCCTCGGGAGACGCCGGCGGTCAAGGCCCTCGGCGCGCTCGCCCTGGTCGCCCTGGGTGTGCTCTTCGCCGGTGGGGACCCGATCCGCCCGGCGCTCGCCGGGCTCGCCGCCGTCGGGCTGCTCACCTGGGCGCTGCGTGACCTGGTCGCGCCGGTCCGGCTCGCCGTCGACCCGGACGGGCTCACCGTGCTCCGCGGGTTCGCCGGGCGACGCCGGCTGCCATGGCACACCGTGGAGCAGATCCAGCTCGACCGGCGCAGCCGGCGTGGCCTCACCGCCGAGACGCTGGAGATCGACGCCGGGGAGTCGCTGCATCTGTTCGGCCGCCGTGACCTCGACGCGCCGCTGGACGAGGTGGCCGAAGCGCTCGCCGAGGCCCGCGCCGCCGCGGGCTGAACCACCGCCCGCGGCGGTCAGCCGAGCAGGGCCGCGCTGCGCACCAGGCTCAGACCGATCATCGCGACCAGCACGAGCGCGCCGCCGGCGACCTGGAACGCGGTCCGCCGCGACCGTGGGGCGTACGCCAGGACCAACGCCATCACCGCGCCGGCCACCAGCCCACCGAGGTGCCCGGCCACCGAGATGCTCGGCACGGTGAACGTGAAGATCAGGTTGATCACCAGGATCGGCACGATGGCCGAGGTGTCCCGCCCCAACCGCCGCATGATCACAAAGACCGCGGCGAACAGGCCGAAGACGGCGGTGGACGCGCCGGCCGTGAAGCGGTTCGGCTCGGTGAAGACGTAGGCCGCCACGTTGCCGCCGAGCCCGGCGAGCAGATAGAGGGCCAGGAAGCGCATCGGCCCGAGCACCGCCTCCAGCGTCCGGCCGAGCACCCACAGCGCCCACATGTTGAGCAGCAGGTGCAGCACGCCGTAGTGCAGGAACATCGCGGTGACCAGGCGGTACCACTCGCCGTCGGCCACCCCGCCGATGCTGCCGTCGGGGAAGCGCGCGAGCCCCAACACCGCACCCCACTCGGTCAGCGGCGTCGAGCTGCCCATCAGGCCGCCGAGACCACCGCCGGCCAGCGCGTTCCCGCTGCCGGCCGAGAGGATGGAGAGCAGCATCACCAGCACGTTCAGCGCGATCAACGCCTTCGTGACGTATCCCTCGCGGCCGGCGGCACCGCCACCGAAGGCGGTACGCGCCGGCCGCACGCTGCGCCGGCCCTCCTCGACGCACTCCGGGCACTGGTGGCCCACGGAGGCGTCCCGCATGCACTCCGGGCAGATCGGCCGGTTGCACCGTGTGCACCGGACGTACGTCTCCCGATCGGGGTGCCGGAAGCAGACCGGAGTGGTCGGCACCGGACCCCCGGTGGCGTCGCCTGCCTGCCCGGAGCGCTCAGTCATGCGAGCAAAGGTACCCGGGCGGCAATCAGGACTGCTTGCGCTCGATCTCGACCCGCTCGATCACCACGTCCTGCAACGGCCGGTCGCTCGGCCCGGTGGGGGTGTTCGCGATCGAGTCGACCACCTTCACCGACTCCTCGTCGGCGACCTGGCCGAAGATGGTGTGCCGGTTGTTCAGGTGTGGCGTCGGCGACACCGTGATGAAGAACTGCGAGCCGTTGGTGCCCGGACCGGCGTTCGCCATGGCCAGCAGGTAGGGCCGGTCGAAGCGCAGCTCGGGGTGGAACTCGTCGGCGAACTTGTAGCCCGGTCCGCCCCGTCCGGTGCCGGTCGGGTCACCCATCTGCACCATGAAACCGCTGATCACGCGGTGCGAGACGGTGCCGTCGAAGTACGGCCCGCTGCCCGGCTGGCCGGTACGCGGGTCGATGTACTCACGGGTGCCCTCGGCCAGCTCCACGAAGTTGCGGACCGTCTTCGGGGCGTGGTTCGGGAAGAGCTCCAGCCGGATCGGGCCGGCGTTGGTGTGCAAGGTGGCGTAGACAGCCTCGGCCACGGGTACTCCTCAGTCGTTGGTCAGTTCCTTGCGGATCCTCCCATGTGCCCGATCTGGCCATGCGGAGGCATCCGAAGGTGAAGGATGAGAAGGAACAACTCCCAGGAGGTGGGACCGTGTTTGGAATCGGGCGGCGAAAGACCCAGGGCCAGCTTGCCAAGGTCGAGCTGAACCAGGGCATCGGTCACCTGCGGCAGGCCGCCACGCACGCGGCCAAGGGTGCCGGGGCCACGGTCGGCCCGCGCGTCCAGGCAGCCCGGGTCGCCGTCGCGCCGACCGCCGTCCTCGTCCGGGACCGGGCGTCCACCGGGTTCGCCTCGACCGCCGCGGCGCTCGCCCCGGTGGTCGTGGCCGTGCGCAACGCCCGGACCGAGGCCGCCGGCAAGGCATCGACCGGTCGCAAGGCCGTGGCGGCGAAGCAGTCCGCGATGACGAAGAAGGCGAAGAACATGAAGCCCGGCAAGAAGAAGCAGCGCAGGTCGCGGGGCATGACCACCGGCCTCCTGGTCGCCGGCGTCGTTGCCGGCCTGGCCGGGGCGATGGCCATGCGCCGCCGCCGGGAGCAGCAGGAGTGGGCCGAGTACGACCCGACCCGCTCGCTCGGCGCGACCGGTCAGGACAAGTTGGAGCCGATGCGAGAGGACGTGGACACGATCGTGGTCGAGACCCCCGACGCCAGCGCGAAGGTGACCCAGGCCGGCCCGACCGGCGCCGGCAGCTCGGCCGTGGCCGACGGCAGCAGCGCGTCGACCACCAAGCCCGGCAGCCAGCCGGTCATCCACCCGAACGACCAGGTCCCCTCGGTCGCCGAGGGTGCCCGGGATGTCTCCGGCCGCCCGGCCGACGACATCACCAAGGCCATGCAGAGCGGCAAGAACGCCGCGAAGGCCAGCGGTGGTCGCTGACCTCGTAGCCCCGGAACAGTGCCGGCGCGCGGGCCCGTCCCGCGTGGCCGGCGCGTCCGCGTCCGCGGCCGGGCGACCCGGTCACAGCCAGCCGTTGCGCCGGAACAGCCGGTAGAGGGTGAACGACGCGACGAGCATCAGCAGCCACACGCCCGAGTAGCCGTAGGTCCACGTCAGCTCCGGCATGTTCTCGAAGTTCATGCCGTAGATGCCGGCGATCGCCGTCCAGACCGCGCCGATCGCGGCCCAGGCGGCGATCTTGCGCATGTCGTTGTTCTGGTCCACGGTGACCTGCGCCAACCGCGCCTGGAGGATCGAGTTGAGCAGGTCGTCGTAGGAGTTCACCTGCTCGACCGTGCGGCTGAGATGGTCCTGCACGTCCCGGAAGTAACGCCGCACCTCCTCCGGCACCGCGCGGTTGACCTCGGAGGTGAGCGTCATCAGCGGTCGTTGCAGTGGCGACACCGCCCGTTTGAACTCGACCAGCTCCCGCTTCATCTGGTAGATCCGCTGGATGCGGCCGCTGCTCTGGCGGTCGAAGACGTCCGCCTCCAGCACGTCCAGGTCGTCCTCCAGCCGGTCGGCGACCTCCAGGTAGAGGTCGACGATGCGGTCGGTGATCGCGTACGCGACGGCCCACGGACCGTGCCGCAGCAGGTCCCGTTTCGCCTCCAGGTCGGCGCGCACCGGCGCCAGCCGGCAGGCGTCGCCGTGCCGCACGCTGATCACGAAGTGCGGCCCGATGAAGAGCATCACCTGACCGGTCTCCACCACCTCGGAGTTCTCGGTCAGCTCGGCGTGCTCGCAGTAGCGGGCGGTCCGCAGCACCAGGAAGACGATCTCACCGAAGTGTTCCAGCTTCGGGCGCTGCTGGGCCTTGACCGCGTCCTCCACCGCCAGCTCATGCAGGCCGAAGGTGGCGGCGATCTCGGTCATCTCGGCCAGGTCGGGCTCGTGCAGGCCGAGCCAGACGAAGGCGTCACGCTCCTCGCGGGCGGCGGCCAGCGCCTCGGCGTACCGGGGGCGGCCGGGCCGCCGCTCACCGTCGACGTACAACCCGCAGTCGACGATGCCGCTGCGGTCGGGGTCAGCCGGCTCCGGGGTGTGCGGGGAGCCGTCCGCGTTGAGGATGCGGGACATGGCGCGCACCGGGCCAGCCCAGGCGCGAGGGCGCAGCGCGCGGCCGCCGTTCGGCCCGGCGGTGCGGTCGCGTGGCACCCGGTCGGTCATCTCTCGCCCCCTCGCCTTGGACTGCGGCTTGCAGGTTACGCCGATCGGCGGAACGCGCCGCAGGGGTGCACGCGGCGGCGGAGGCGGACGGCCGGAGGTGGTGGCGCCGGGCGGGCCGGGCCGCGTCAGGGGGGTGAGGGGCGACACGGCCCACCCGGCACCCCCTGGGGGGCGAGAGTGATGCTGGCGCGTCGTCGTCGGCCCGGCAGGGCAGTTATGGGCCACCCGGAACGGACGACCACCGGGAAAGGTGAACGACGCTCGCAACATTGTGGGCCGCCGGGCGGTGCGGCGGGAGGGCCGAACCGCCCGGCAGGGCATATCTGTCGGGAACCCGACACCATCAGCCGCGAACGGCGGCCATCGCCTCCGCGATCCGACGGACCCCCTCGTCGATCCGATCCGCCGTCACCGCCGAGTACGCCAACCGCAGCGCATGCCGGCCGCCGTCCACCATGAAGTCGCTGCCCTTCACCACCGCGACACCACGCTCCGCCGCCGCCGGCGCCAGCCGGTCCACCTCGACGTCCTCCGGAAGCTCCACCCAGAGGAAGTAGCCACCGTCCGGCTCCACGAACCGGGCCTCGGGAATGTGCCGGCGCAGCGAGTCGGCGAGCACCGCGGAGCGTTCGCCGAGCGCCGAACGCACCGTCCGGATCGACTCCTCGATCGCGCCCGACGCGCAGAACTGGTAGACGATCGCCTCGGAGACCATGCCGGGCGAGATGTAGAGGTTGGTGGCCCGCTTCGCGATCGCCGCGATCAGCTCCGCCGGGCCCACCAGGTAACCGACGCGCACCCCCGGACAGACCGTCTTGGTGAAGCTGGAGGCGTGCACCACCACACCCCGGGTGTCCATCGACAGCATCGAGGGCAGCGGCTCGCCCCGGAACCGGATGTCCGCGTACGGGTCGTCCTCGAAGATCGTGAACTCGTACTCGGCGGCCAGGTCGAGCAGCTCGCGGCGCTTCTCCAGGCAGAGGGTCACCCCGGCCGGGTTCTGGTAGTTGGGGATCACGTGGGCCAGCCGTGGGCGTACCCCGGACTCCAGCAGCTTGCGCAGCTCGGCGGTGTCCAGGCCGTCCGGCTGGATGGTCACGCCGTGCACCTCGCCGCCCATCTGCTGCAGGTTGAGCAGCGTCCGGTCGTACGTCGGGCGCTCGATCACCACCGCGTCGCCCCGGCGGACCAGGTGGTCGAAGAGGAACGCGTCGGCCTGCAGCGAGCCGTTGGTGATCAGCACCTGGTCGGCCTCGACACCGTGCTTGGCGGCGATCCACTTCCGCAGGGGCGGGTAGCCGACGGAGGTGCCGTACGCGGTGACCCCGGCGGGGTCGGCGTCGAAGGCGCGGACAGCGGCGGCCTTGAGCCCTTCGACATCGACGATGTCCAGCGAGGGCGCGCCACGGGCGAACGAGATCAGCTGCTCGGCGGTCATGCGCAGAGCCTAGGGCCTGCCCCGGCGGGTCCGACCGCGATACACGCGAAGTTCAACATGCGGGCAGCCACCAGGCCCGGCGGCTGTCCGGGCACGATTCGCGGCTGTCTACGATCCGACCGGACGATGGCGCCGGCACCCACGGACGCCGAAGGATGACGGGTCGCGGCAGATCCGCAGGAGACAGGGGACGAGGCTCGTGACCGAGGACGACGCGGGACGGCTCGACGACCAGCAGTTCGCGCAGTGGCTGGCCACCGAGGCCGGCGCGGCGCTCACCGCGCTGCGGGACCGGCAGGGCTTCGCCGACCCGAAGGCGCTCAAGGACGCGGGCGACCGCGCGTCGCACGAGCTGATGACCGCGGCGCTGGCCCGGCTGCGGCCGACCGACGCGGTCCTCTCCGAGGAGGAGGCCGACGCGCGCCGCGCCTGGGCCGACGGGGAACGCGCGCCGCGGCACGAGGCGGACCGGGTGTGGATCATCGACCCGCTTGACGGCACCCGCGAGTTCTCCGAGGCCGGACGGGACGACTGGGCGGTGCACGTGGCGCTCTGGCAGCGGTCCGCCGCGCCGGACGGCGCCCTGGTCGCCGGCGCGGTCGGCATGCCGGCACGGACCACTGCGGACGGCGGGCCGCTCGTGCTCGGCACCACCTGCCCGCCGCCCAAGCCGGCCGACGGACCGATCCGGATCGCGGTGAGCCGCAGCCGCCCGCCCGCCTTCGTCGGCGAACTGGTCGAGCTGCTCGGCGCCACCGCCGTACCGATGGGCTCGGCCGGCGTGAAGGTCTGCGCCGTGGTGACCGGCGAGGTCGACGCGTACGTCCACGCGGGCGGCCAGTACGAGTGGGACAGCGCCGCTCCGGTGGCCGTGGCGCTCGGCGCCGGCATGCACGCGTCCAGGATCGACGGCTCGCCGCTGCGCTACAACCGGGCCGACCCGCGCCTGCCCGACCTGCTGGTCTGCCGACCGGAACTGGCCGACCGACTCCTCGACGCCATCGCCCGTACCGGAGTCGAGATGCCCGCTTCGGCCGTCACCGACGACCGGGGTGAGGCGTTCGGCTGAGTATCACGGTACGTACGGTCCAGGTGGACGAGGGTTATCGTCGGGCGGGTATGCGCGTCGCGAGCTGAGTCCCGAGACACGGGCCACCGACAGCCAAGGAGGGTCATGCCGGCCGATCGAGACCCGCACAACGCGTTCGGGGAGCCAACCGGTCTGTGGCCGGGTCAGGACATTCCGCGTCAGGCGGACGGTCGGACGCTGCCCTGGCCGGAGGTCGAGGTCGCGCCACCGTCGGCACCGACCCGGGCCCACCACGGCCTGCCCTGGCCGGAGACGGACCTGCCCACCTCCGGCCAGCCGGCGGTCGGCGCCGAGTGGGCACCCGCCGGTGGCGGGGCCACGGCGGACCGGTCGGGCGGGGCGGCGGGCCCCCACGCGGCCTGGGCCGCGCAGGGGCCGGTGGGCTGGAACGAGGGATCGGCGACATCCGTCGCCACCGCGGCCGGACCGTCGCCGGTGGACACTCCGGCCGGCCCGCAGCCTCCGCCGCCGTTCGGTGGGTCACCCGCGGGGCCTCCGCCGCCCGACGGGCCCCGCCGCCGCTGGCGGCTGGCGCTCGTGGCGGCCCTGGCACTGACCCTGGCCGGCGGCGGGGTCGCCGTGGCCACGAACCGGACCGAGCCGGCCGGCCCGCAGGCAGGCAGCCCGGCCGCCTCGCTCGCGGCGACGCAACCGGCCGGCCCGGACAAGCCGTCCGCGCCCGGCCCGTCCCCGACCGCCGACCAGGGCCTCGGCGGCAAGCCGTCGGCGGGCCCGTCGGCCTCGCCGAAGGCGGGGCCGGGCTTCGCCGGTGCGCGCCTGACGCTGCCCGGCGCCTCGATCGGCGTGCAGAACGGGGAGACCTTCGGCCAGGCGTTGACCCGCTCCGACCGGACCTTCGGTCGGCTGCGGATGGCCCGGGTGTTCTTCCCCGGCCTGCCGCCGGCGTGGTCGGGCAGCCGGGCCGACGTGGTGGACCGTACCGTGGTGGTCTCGTTCAAGGCCGCCCCGCAGGAGATCAACAGCGGCAAGCACGACTCCCGCCTGGCGTCCTGGTTCGCCTCGATCCCGCGGGACCACAACGTCTACTGGTCCTACTTCCACGAGCCGGAGGACGACGTCGAGCGCGGCGCCTTCACCCCGGCGGCGTACCGGACGGCGTGGCAGCGGGTCGCCGGACTGGCCGACCGGACGGGAAACCCGAAGCTGATCAACACGCTGATCCTGATGTGCTGGACGCTCGACCCGAAGTCCGGTCGCAGCTTCGACGCGTTCTACCCCGGCTCCAACGTGATCGAGACGCTCGGCTGGGACTGCTACAACTGGGGCGCCAAGTGGAAGCGGTACGCCCCGCCGCAGGAGATCTACGGCCCGATGATCAGCAAGTCCAAGGCGCTGGGCAAGCCGTGGGGGATCGCGGAGACCGGCAGCGACCTGGTGCCTGGTGACCCGGGCACCGGCCGGGCGGCGTGGATCCGGTCCATGACCGGCTTCCTCAACGGTCAGCGGCCGGAGTTCGTGGCGTACTACAACCAGACCGTCAGCCAGGGTGACTTCCGGCTGCTCGACCAGCCGAGCATCCAGGCGTGGAAGTCCTTCTGCACGGCCTGACCGAACGCGCGGACGGGCGGGTGACCGAAAGGTGGCCCGCCCGGCCGCGGACGGCGCCGATGCCCCCGCCCCGCCTGTGCCCCGGGCGCAGCCCCCCGGCGG
>NZ_JBNCKZ010000021.1:39971-74806 GCF_049841795.1 Micromonospora sp. DT31
GGTCGCCTCGCGTCGGCCCCGCCCTCCCCGCCCGGGCGGGGGGGGGGGCCCCCCCCCGGCCCCCCCCCCGTCCGCGTACGGCTCAGATGCCCCGGCCGCGCTTGTGCAGCGTGCGCAGCACCCGGTCGGCCTGCACCGCCCGGCTCGCCACCGCCAACGCCAGGTAGGCGCGCGGCTCCCTCGGGTTGCGGGCCAGCGTGCGGCGCGCCCACCGGACCGCGTCCCGCCGGTTGCCCATGGCCGCCTGCGCGAAGGCGATCTGCCCGGCCACCCGGGCCTCGCCGTGCGGCACGGTGGCGAACTCCGGGTAGCGGCGCAGCAGCCACTGCAACGCCGTCGAGATGGTCTCCCAGCGCTGCGCGAAGTAGGACCGCTTGTGCCAGCGCACCAGCACGTAGGGGCTCTCCACGTTGACCAGCGGGGCGTACCGGGCGGCCCGGAGCAGGAACTCGTAGTCCTCCGCGTAGCTGCCCGGGATCTGCTCGTCGACCAGCCCGATCGCGTCCAGCAGCGCGGCCCGGCGGATCAGGAACGTGGACGGGTGCAGCTCGGTGAGCCGGTCGCGCAGCAGCGCCTCCAGCGAGATCCGGGCCCGGTCCAGCGAGCGGTCCACCGTCCGGTCGTCGTAGCTGACCCGGATGCCGCAGCTCACCAACGCGCCGTCGGGGTGCGTGTCGAGCGCCCCGAACTGGGCGGCCAGCTTGCCGGGCAGCCACTCGTCGTCGTCGTCGCAGAACGCCACCCAGTCGCCGACCGCCGCCTCGATGCCGGTGTTGCGGGCCCCCGCCAACCCGGGGGTACGGGCGTTGGTGATCACCCGGACCCGGCGGTCACCACTGTCGGTCTCCAGCGACCGGTCCGGCTCGGACTGGTCGTAGACCACGATCGCCTCGACCAGGCCCGGGTGCGCCTGGCTGAGGATCGCGTCGAGCGCCGCGCGCAGCAGCTCCGGACGGTCCCGCGTCGGTACGACCACCGAGATGCTCGGCCCACTCATGGTTTCTCCACGGACTCGTCGGATCCCCGCTGGCCCAGATAGCCGTACCGGACCCGCAGGGGAAGCGTGGCCAGGCTGACCACGGCACGGCTGCGGCGCGGCAGGCGCTCCCGCCACGCCTCGTCCCGCCGCACGGTCAACGGCCCGCCGCTGAACCGCAGCGGGTTGCCGGCGACGCTGTGCGCCCGGAGCGGGGCGACGGGTTCCGGCGCGGCACCGGCCCGGTCGGTCTCGCCGGCCGGGCCGCTCCGGCCGGCGGCCAGGATGCGCAGCGCCGCCGGGTCGTCGGGCAGGCCGGCGAAGTCACGCACCCGGCGGAGGGTGCCGGCCGGGTCGGCGGTGAAGTCCTCGTAGCGCAGCCGGAGCACCTTCGCCCGGGCGGCGAGCAGGTGGAACGCGGCGTTCTGCGCGGTCCACAGCTTGCTCACCTCGAACGGCGAGAACGTCGGCATGAAGTCCTCGCGGTCCACCACCTCCGGCCGGCGCACCTGCTTGCCCCACGAGTACGCCACCGCCCGGCTGTCCCGGACCAGGTGCAGCACCCGCAGGTCGAGCCCGTCGGCCCAGCGCAGCGCGAAGGCGAGCGAGGCGTGCTTGCTGGAGTCGACCACCACCCGGGCGCCGGTCACCGTGAGCGCCGCCCGGTAGATCCGGGTGTACAGGTCGGCGTAGCGGCGGACGTCGGCCAGTTGCTCCGGCGCCAACGCGTTCTTGGCCAGCCGGGGAATGTGCCGGGTCCGGTCGACCCGGTCCTTGAGGGCCAGCACGTCGTCGCGGTCGATCGTGGCCCAGCCGCCGAACGCCAGCTCACCGACCTGGTGCCAGAACGGGCAGGCGGTGAACCGTTCGCCGCAGCCGCACCTCTCGTCGGCGCCGAGCGCCCGCTCCCAGAGATGCACCACCTCGCCCACCGCGCACACGTCGGCACTCTGCGCCAACAGCAGTTCCAGCAGGGTGGAACCGCTTCGGCCGAGGCCACCGACGAACAGCACCCGCGGCGTGGCCGGGTCGGGGCCGCTCATCCGCGCCGCCCGGCGCGCTGCCGGCCCCGGTGGCGGGCCACCAGGTCGTCGACGACCGCGCCGACCCGGGCGACCGCCTCGGCGCGTGGGTCCGGGCGACCCGGCTCGGCGGCCAGGACGAACCGGGCCGGATCGGCCAGCCCTTCGTCGAGTGCGGCGACCAGTTCGGCCTGCGACTCGCAGAGCCGCACCATCCCGGCCGCGCCGAGTCGCCGGGAGAACAGCTGCTGGTGGTTGTCGACGTGCTCGTCGTGCGCCGGGTCACGGGGCACCACGATCGGCAGGTGCCCGTTGCGCCGCGCCTCGGTGATCGTCGCCGGCCCGCCGTGGCTCACCACGAGCGTGGCCTCCGCCATCGCACGCTGAAGTTCGGTGTGACCGAGGAAGGGGGTGGCCTCCGGCAGGGCCGGGGTGCGGCTGTGGCCGTACTGGAGGACCAGTCGAACGTGCGGCCGCGCGGCGTGCCACCGCTCCAGCCACTCCACCAGGCGGTCGAAGCGGTGCACGTCGGTGCCGACCACGACCAGCACGAACGGCGCCGGCGACCGCCGGTCCCGCTGCCTCGGGATCACAGGAGGTTCCCCACGACGGTCGCCTCCGGGTACATCCGGCGCTGCTCCTCCCACTGCACGAGCATCGCGGAGAGGAAGGGACGGCAGAGCCGGGCGGTCAACGTCGCGCTGTCGATCCGGTCGTACACCTCGATGTAGACCGTCGGGATGCGGCGCAGCCGGGCCGCCACCACGAACGGCAGGGCGACCCCGGCGCCGGTGGTGACCACCGCGTCGACGCGGCGCCGACGGATCACCGTGAGGGCGAGGAACGCGTTGCGGACCAGGTTCTTGACGTTGCGTGTGGTGGGGTGGTGCGCCCAGACCACGTCCTCGCCGGCCAGCAGCGAGCGGGCGTCCGGGGTGTCGAACGTTACCCATGCCCGGTGTCGGTCCCGGTACCACGGTTCCAGAGCCAGGAGCTGGGCCAGGTGCCCGCCACTGGAGCCGACCAGCAGGACCTGCCCCGAGTCCTCGGTTGACCCGCTCACCACAACGTTCCTCCCGTACGCGGACGACCGCGCCCGGAATTTCGTGAATGACCCTCGGACGCCATGACAACCTACTGGCGCGCCCCGGGGCAACTGAAGGGGCCATTGGATGGATCTCGACCAGCCGGTCGGGTCAGCTCGGGATTCCCGTCACCGGGACCCGCATCGCGGGTAACCGACGAGGTCAGCGCCGTCGACGGCGGGAGGACGGGCCGGGCCGCCCCGGTGCGGCGGGATGTGTCAGGATTCCGTCACCACTCCGCACGAGAGCCGGCGGCAACGACGCCGGCTTCCGGAGGGCAGGTCAGGATCCCACCCCGGGAACCCCCGCCGAACGGGCCAGCGCCGATGGGCCGTCTCTAGGCGGGCTGCCCACACCCGGGCAGGCTTACCGGAACGTGAGCAGACTTTCCCTCGTCGTTCGGATCGGGGACACTCAAGGTCACGGTCAGGTCCAGCTGCCGTGGACTGCCCGGCTCGGTCGAAAGGGAGCGACAGACTCTGATGCCCTCACCCCACTTGGCGGAGAGCGACGCCGACGGTCTTGCCCTGATGGCCTATCTGGGCTGGCTGCGCCGCCGTTGGTGGATCCTGCTCCTCGCCGCGGTCCTCGGTCTGGCCGGTGGCCTGGCGGTGAGCCAACTCCAGGAGTCGCGTTACACCTCGACCACCTCTCTGCTGGTACGCCCGCTCGGCTCGGGCGCGGAGAGCAACCCCAACGCCAAGGTCAACCTCGACACCGAGGCACAGGTGGTGCGCTCGTTGGTGGTGGCCGAACGGGCCAAGGCCCTGATGAAGGTCGACACCGGGGCCGACCAGCTGGTCAAGTCGGTGACCGTCAAGGTCCCGCCGAACAGCCAGATCCTCCAGGTGGCCTACGAGGCGACCAGCCCCGCCCTGGCGCAGTCCGGTTCGCACGCCTTCGCCCAGGCCTACCTCGACCTGCGCAAGGCCACCGCGCAGAAGGCGCTGGAGAACGAGACGAACGCGCTCAAGCAGCAGATCACGGACCTGAACAAGCAGTTGAGCGCCGTCGCCGGGCGGATCGCGGCGGCCCCGTCCAACTCCCCGGAGCGGGAGCGCGCCGAGGCCGAACGAAGCGTCCTGACCAATCAGATCACCGGGCTGAACAACCGACTCAGCCCGCTGGTCTCGGCCGGCTCCGACCCCGGCGAGATCATCTCCGACGCCCGGCTGCCGGAACGGCCCAGCTCACCGAACCGCACCCTGAACCTCGCCAGCGGAATGGGTGCCGGCCTGCTGCTCGGCATCGTGCTCGCGCTGGTGCTGGACCGGCTCGACACCCGGATCCGGCGCGGACGTGACATCTCCGACCGGGTCGGCCTGCCGCTGCTGCTGGAACTCCCGACGCGCACCCCGTCGCTCGCCGTCCTGCCGGCCACGCACCGGGTCTCCCGCGAGCTCGGCCGACTACGCAACGTGCTGCTCTCCGCCGTGCCCGAGCCGGTCCAGGGTGGGCGGGGTCGCCAGCTCCTGCTCTGCGACGCCTCCGCCGGCACCGCCGCCGGTTTCGTCGCCGCCAACCTCGCCGCGGCGTACGCCCGCACCGGCCAGCAGGTCGCGTTGATCACCACCAAGGCCGACTCGATGCTGGGCACCATCACCGGGGTGGCCGAGGGGCGGCACAGCCTCGCCTCGGTGCTCCGCCGCGACGTGCCCCCGCTCAAGGCGCTCGCACCGGTGCCAGGGCTGGGCCAGCTCCGGGTGCTGGTGCCGGGCGACCTGGACGCCGAGATCGAGCTGCCGGTCTCCGGTTTGCTGGAGATCCTGCACGAGCTGTCCGCGCGCTTCGACCACGTGCTGATCGAGACGGCGCAGCCCACCCTCGCCGTGGAGGCCCAGGCACTCGGGCGGTACGTCGACGCGGTGATCATGGTGGCCGAGGCCGGCAAGACCCGCAGCGGCGAGATCACCGCGGCGCTCCAGCAGTTCGAGCAGGTCAACGCGCCCGTGATCGGTGCCGTGCTGGCCCCGCGTATGCCCGTCGCACCGGCCGCCGGCAGCGCCCGCCCGGCAGCGCCCGCCACCAGCGGGTCGAGCACCCCGACGCCGGTCAACCGGCCCAAGCCGCGGCCGAGCCCCGGCCCGTCCGCCGAGTCGACGATGGTCCTGCCGCGGATGCAGTCGTCTCGACCCGGCCCGGGCAAACCGGGACGCCCCACCCCCGGTAACGCCGCCGGCCCGAACGCCCAGGGCAACCCGAACGTCTCCGGGAAACCGAGCGTCCCCAACAACCCGAGCGTCCCCGGGAAGTCGAACGTCCCGGGCAAGCCGCTGCCGCTCAACGGCACCGGCGGCACCTACCGCTCGCGCGGGGACGGCGACGGCCGCAGCTATGCCCTGGACTCCGGCGAGGACCTGGGGTGAACCGCCGGCAGATGCTCCGCGTCGCCCTCGCTCCGGCCGTCGTCCTCGGCGTCGGCACGGGATGCAGCGAACCGCCGCCCTCGCCGGGCAGCGTCAAGGTGGTGGACCCGGGCGACGTCACCCCGACCCCGTCGTCGGCCAGCCCGACGCCGGGGCTGCCCAACGGGCCGCTGACCGGCGCGCCCGTCGGCGCACCGACGGCGGCCACCCGCCAGGCGGTCGCCGTGCCGTTGCGAATGAGCCCCGCGACCACCCCGGCCGGCTTGGACGCCGCCGACCTGGTCTACGCCGAGTTCGCCGAGTCCGACACGCTGCACCTGACCGCCGTGTTCCACTCCCGCGACGCCGCCAAGATCGGCCCGGTCACCGAGATCCGGCCGGTCGACATCCGCTCGGTCGCGGTGCTGCGCCCGTTCGTCGGGTACGCCGGCGGCCCCACCGGCTTCCTCAGCCAGTTCGAGAGCTCCGACCTGGACGGCGTCACCCCCGACGACGGCGGCAAGGTGTTCTCCGGCAGCTACACCTCGACCACCGCGCTGCTCAAGGCCGCCCCGAAGGGCGGCCGTCCGCCCACCCCGCTCCTCGACCACGCCACCGACACCGACGCGCTCGCCACCCGGGACCTCACCCCCGCCACCGAGCTGTCGATCGCCGTGGCCGGCGGTCCGCCGATGGTCTGGCGGTACGACCAGGCGAAGAAGCACTGGGCCGGCAAGGTCGGCACCGCCACGGTGACCGCCGCCTCGGTGATCGTGCTGACCATGGAGTACCGCACGCTCGACGTCCGGAAGCCGTCGCCGCGTTCACTGCCGTCGGCGAACGTCTTCGGTGAGGGCGCGGTGCTCGCCGTGTCCGGGCCGAACAGCGCGAAGGGCCGGTGGCGCAAACCCGGCCTGGGCATGGTGTGCACGCTCGCCGACACCAGTGGCGACCTCCTGCGCCCGCAGCCCGGCAACGCATGGGTGATCTACGCGCCGACCACCGCCAAGGTCACCGTGAGATGAGCACGGTCACCCCGCCCCGCTCGGCACGTGGGTCGGTTCCGCTCGGCGCGGTGATGCCGTCCGAGGGAAACCGGCTCCCGCCGGTCCGGGTGCGACCGAAGAGCTGGGCCCCGCGGCTGCCGACGGCATGGCCGCTGATCTCGCTCTTCCTGCTCTACCCGCTGTGGTGGGCGCTCGGGGTGTCCAGTTTCGTCTTCATCATCTTCGCGGTGCCGATGATGGTGCAGATGCGCCGGCGCGGCCCGGTCCGGGTCCCGCCCGGCTTCGGCATCTGGCTGGTGCTGCTGCTGTGGGTGTTCCTGTCCGTGCTCACCCTCGACCTCACCGCGCCCAACACGCTGTCCCCCGGCGGCAGCAGCAAGTACATCGGCTGGGGCATCCGGCTCGCCAACTACGTGGCCATGACCGTGACGATGCTCTACGTCTACAACCTGCGCGAACGGGAGCTGTCCCAGCGCCGGATGATCCGGCTGTTCGGGTTCATGGGCGTGGTCGTGGTGGTGGGCGGCTGGATCGGCGCGCTCTTCCCGACCCTCGGGTTCGTCGCGCCCCTGCGCCTCGTCCTGCCCCAGTCGATCGCCAGCCACCCGTACGTCGCCTCGCTCATGGACGTCAAGTTCGCCCAGGTCCAGCAGGTGATCGAGGGGGAGGCCAGCTCACCCCGACCGTCCGCGCCGTTCACGTACACGAACTCGTGGGGCCAGAACACGGCGATCCTGCTGGTCTGGCTGATCGTCGGCTGGGTGGTGCTGGGCAAGCCGCTGCGCCGGACCACAGGTGTGGCGCTCGTGCTGGCCGCGGTGTTCCCGATCGTCTTCTCCCTCAACCGCGGCCTCTGGATCGGTCTGGGCATCGCCGCCGCCTACGTGGCGCTGCGGTTGGCGCTGCGCGGCCGGATGGTGGTGCTCGGCGGGCTCGCCCTGGCGGTGGGCCTGGTCGGGGTGCTCGTCGTCGCCACCCCACTCGGCCGGACCTTCGACGAACGCCTGCAGAACGGGCACAGCGACGACATCCGCACCACGCTGTCCCAGGGGGCGGTCACCGCGGCCAACCACTCGCCGGTCCTCGGGTACGGCGGCAACCGCGCGTTGATCGGCAGCAACCGGTCGATCGCCATCGGCAAGACCGACGACTGCAAGCAGTGCGGCAACCGTGAGCTGGGCAGCAACGGCCAACTCTGGGCGCTGCTCGTCGGTCAGGGCTGGGTGGGCGCGATCTGCTACAACGCCTTCTTCCTCTACTGCCTCTGGCGCTACCGGCGGGACCACAGCGCCGTCGGCATCGCCGGCACGCTCGTCCTCATCCTCATGCTCTTCTTCCAGTTCACCTACGGTGCCATGGAAGCGACGCTCGCCTATGCCCTGATCTCGGTGGCTCTGCTGGCCCGCAACGACCGGATCCGCCGGTCGCTCGCACCGGCGTCACCGCAGGGCACGATCGCCGGGCTACGGGCCCGACTGGAAGCAGCCGGTGACCGCTGATGGTGTTCCGCGTACCCCCGGACGGCGACGGCCGCGCCGCGTACCTCGGTGAACTGGCCGGGCTGATCTGGCCCGCGCCCGCCGAACCCCGCCTGCGCCGCGGCGGCGCCGGCTGGGTGGTGGTGCCGTCCGCGGCCCGCCCCCGGCTCCTCGTGCCCACCGGCTCGGGCCGGGCGGCGGCGAACGCCGTCCGGCACTCCACCGAGGCGGTCGGCCGCAAGGCCAGGCTGGTACGGCAGGCGCTGGCGACCGCGTTCCGGCTCGGGCTCGGTCCGCTGGTGTTCCGCGACCGGTTGGTGGCCGGCGACGGCGGGCTCGACGCCCACCTCGCCGAGGTGCTGGGCGAGCCGGCGCTCGTCAGCCTGCACATCGGGCCGGCCCGGGCCAACCGCAAGCCGGTGCTGCAACTGCTCGCCCCGGACGGCCGCGCTCTCGGGTACGCCAAGCTCGGCGTCGACCCGCTGACCCGCGCCCTGGTCGACGCGGAGGCCGCCGCGCTGCGCCGCCTCGCCGACGTGCCGCTCGCCCCGGTCGTCCTGCCCGGGGTGCGCCACCACGGCGACTGGCACGGGCACGCGCTGCTGGTGCAGGAGGCGCTGCCGGTGCGGCTGCCCCGGGCCGCCCCCGCGCAGGCGGAGGCGACCGAGCGGGCGGCCATGGTGGCGGTCGCCGGTTGTCTCGGCGTACGCCGGGGGGCATGGGCGGCCGGCGGGCACGCGGCCCGGCTGGCCGACGCGGTGGACGCGCTCGGTCCCCGACCGGAGGCCGGGCGGCTGCGCGCGGTGCTGAAGTCCGTCGCGGACGCCGACCCGGTGGTGGCCTTCGGCGCCTGGCACGGCGACTGGAACGGCGGCAACAGCGCGGTGCTGGCCGACGGCCGGGTGCTGGTCTGGGACTGGGAGCGGTTCGAGTCGGACGTGCCGGTCGGCTACGACGCGCTGCACCTGGCGGTGCAGAGCGCGATCAGCCACGACGGGGTGGAGCCGGTCGAGGCGGCGCGGGCACTGATCGCCGGGGCCGCGCGCACCCTGGCGCCGTTCGACCAGGTCGGTGGGGGCGCCGACCTGGTCGCCGTGCTCTACCTGGTGGAGCTGGCGGCGCGTTACCTGCGGGACCGGCAGGCGGAGGCGGGTGCGCGGCTGGGACACGTCGACACCTGGCTGCTGCCCGCCGTTGAGGAACACCTGGCCCGGCGGGCCGGGTGAAAGTGAGGAGTGGGGACGTGACGCTGGCCAAGGAGCAGGCGCTCCGCGCGGTGAAGTCGGTGAGCCGGACGGTCGGTCGGTTGACCGCCGGTTCGCGGATGGTGCCGGGATTCCTGATCGTGGGGGCGCAGCGCTGCGGCACCACCTCGTTGTTCAAGACGCTGTCGCAGCACCCCGGTGTGCTGCCGCCGGCCTACCACAAGGGCGTGCACTACTTCGACGTGGACTACCACCGGGGGATGAGCTGGTATCTCGGTCACTTCCCCACCACCGGCCGGGCCGAGGCGGTGAAGACCCAGATCGGCGTACGCGGGATCACCGGCGAGTCGAGCCCCTACTACATGTTCCACCCGTTGGCCGGCGAACGCATCGCCCGTGACCTGCCCTCGGTGAAGCTGCTGGTGCTGCTGCGTGACCCGGTGGAGCGGGCCTACTCCGCGCACTCGCACGAGCTGGCCCGGGGCTACGAGACCGAGGCGGACTTCGAGCGCGCGCTCGCGCTTGAGGAACAGCGGACCGCGGGCGAGCGGGAGCGGATGATCAGCTCCCCCGGGTACGCGAGCGAGCACCTGCAACACAACGCGTATCTGGCCCGGGGCCGCTACATCGAGCAGGTGGAGCGGTTGGAGTCGCTTGTCGGCCGGGACCGGCTGCACGTCATCGACAGTGACGACTTCTTCGCCGACCCCCGTCCGTCCTTCGACGCGGTGTGCGACTTCCTCGAACTGCCCAGGTGGGCGGACATCTCGTTCGGCAAGCACAACTCGCGGTCCCGTTCACCCATGTCGGCCCCGCTGCGCGCCCGGCTGGAGGACCACTTCGCCCCGTACGACGACCGGCTGGCGGCGTGGTGGGGGCGCGTGCCGTCGTGGCGGCGGTGACCCGGGCGGACGCCGGCGCCACCCCCACGCTCACCGCACCGCCCGCCGGGCCGGGCGGGGGGCTGGGCGGCGCGGCACGGCACGGCTTCGCCAACCTGGTGGGGGTCGGGCTGGCCGCGGTGGCCGGCTTCGGCCTGAACATCGTCATCGCCCGGGGCTGGTCGGTCCGCGAGGCCGGCATGTTCTTCGCCGCGACGAGCGCCTTCATGATCGCGGCGTCGGCGGCCCGGCTGGGCACCGACGTGGGCACCGTCTACTTCGTCAGCCGCCAGCGCACGCTGGACCGGCGCGACCAGATCCGGGGCACCGTCCTGGTCGGGTTGCTGCCGGTGCTCGTGGTGGGTCTCCTGCTCGCAGCCGTCGGCTGGCTGGTCGCTCCGGCGTTGGCCGGAGCGACCATGCCCGCCGCCGGGCCGGACGGGGTGACCGCGCTGCGCATCCTGCTGGCGTTCGTGCCGCTGGCCGCGCTCAACGACTACGCGCTGGCCGCCTGTCGCGGCTTCGGGCAGATGCGTCCGCTGCTCACGGTGGAGCGGCTCGGCCGCACGCTCGTGCAGTTCCTGGCCGTGGCGGTGGCCGCCTGGCTCGGCCTGTCCGCCACGGTGGCGCTGCCGCTGGCCTGGGTGGTGCCGTACCTGCTCGCTGCCGTGATCGCGCTCCTCTGGTTGGGCAAGCTGGTCGGCCGCGCCGGCCGGCAGGTGACCCGGCCGGTGCCGGCGCGGGAGATGGTCGGCCCGTTCTGGCGGTTCACCGGCCCCCGGGCGGTCAGCAGCCTCGCCGCGATCGTGGTGCAGCGGTTGGACATCGTGCTGCTCGCCGCGTTGCGCGGGCCGGTGGAGGCGGCCGTCTACACGGCGGCGACCCGGTTCCTGGCCCTGGGTCAGCTCTCCAGCGTCGCGCTGTCCAGCTCGGTCCAGCACCGGCTGGCCGCCGCCTTCGCCCGCAACGACCGAGCCGAGGCGGGCCGGCTCTACCAGGCCGCCACCGGCTGGCTCGTGCTGCTGTCCTGGCCCGCGTACCTGATCTTCGCGGCCTTCGCCGGCCCGATGCTGGCGCTGTTCGGGTCCGGCTACGGCGACGGCCGCCGGGTGGTGGTGCTGCTGGCGTTCACCATGCTGGTGGCGACCGGCTGCGGCATGGTCGACATGGTGCTCAACATGGCCGGGCGCACCGCGTGGACGTTCTACAACGCGATGACCGGCACCGTGCTCAACGTGGTCGGGAACCTGCTGCTCATCCCGCGCCACGGCATCCTCGGCGCGGCCCTGGCCTGGACCGTCTCCATCCTGGTCACCAACCTGGTGCCGCTGGCCCAGCTGTGGTGGTCGATGCGCCTGCACCCGTTCGGGGCCGGTGCCCGGGCGGCGATGGCGTTGGCCGTCGTCGCGTTGGGGCTACCGCTCGGCGTCGCCGTCCTGCTCGGCGCGACGTCGCCGGTGCTCGCGCTGGTGGCGGTCGCCGGTCTGGCCGCGTACCTGGGCGGCGCCTGGCGCCTGCGGCGCACCCTGCACCTCGACGCGCTGCGGTCCCTGCGGCGCGGCGGCAACCGCGGCGGGGCCAACCCGGCCGTCCAGTCCTGACCGTTCCTGCACCGATGGGACCTTCGATGAGCACCGACTCCCCCCTCGCCCCGCACTCCGGCCTGTCCACCGTGAAGGCCGCGAAGCTCGCCGCGGTCGGCCTGCTGGCGGACCGCAGGGAACGCCGTGAGCTGGAGCGTCCGGTGGACGCCGGGAACCGCCGGCTGACGCTGAAGGTGGAGCGACCGATCTTCATCCTCGGTGCGCCCCGCTCCGGCACCACGTTCCTGGGCAGTTGCGTCGGCGCGCTGCCGGACGTGTCGTACCACTTCGAACCGCGGCTGACCAAGGCGGTGGCCCGCTGTGTCTACGAGGGAAGCTGGACGCCGCAGCGCGCGGCCCGCTACTTCCGCGGCTACTACGGGGCGCTGCTGGCCGCGTCCGGGCACGGCGGGCTGCGTTTCGCCGAGAAGGACCCGGAGAACTGTTTCATCGTGCCGTTCCTGGCCGAGGTCTTCCCGGACGCGGTCTTCCTGCACGTCTACCGGGACGGGCGGGACGTGGCGGTCTCGCACGCCGAGCAGCCGTGGCTGAACGCGGCGTCGACGGGCAGCGGTCGCAGTGGCCGGGGCGGTACGCCGTGGGGCGCCGCCCCCCGGTTCTGGGTGGAGCCGGAGCGACGCGCGGAGTTCACGCGGGCCTCCGATCTGGGCCGGTCGGCCTGGATGTGGCGACGCTTCACCGGCAGCGCCCTGACGCAGCTCGCCGGACTGCCCGCGGAGCGGGTCCGGCACCTGCGCTACGAGGACGTCGTGACCCGGCCGGCGGACGCGGCCGAGGTGGTGGCCGACTTCCTGGCGGTCGACGCCCCGGCCGGGCGGGCGGCGCTGCATGCACGCTTCGCGAAGGCGCGGCCGGACTCGGTCGGACGCTGGCGGCAGCGACTGACCGAAAAGGATCTGGCCGATGTGCTCGCACAGGCCGGGCCGCTGCTCACCGAGCTCGGCTATCCCGCCTGAGGGACACCCGCCACGGGTAGAGTCCCAGGGGTTTGTGCACCCGGCCGGCTCGCCTCTCCGCTGACGTGGGTTCGTGGGGCCGAGGCGTGGGCCGGCGACCGTCCTGAGGGGATGCTGCGGTGGTACGACGGTTTCGACGGGCGCTGGCGTCCGTGCTTGCCCTGGCCTGCCTGGCACCGGCGGTGGTGGCGTGCGACGTCGCCGCCGACCGACCCGACGAGGCGACCTCGGTCGCACCGCCCCCGCCGACGGTGACGCCGCGGACCGCTCCGGTGCGCACGACCGGGCGCGGGCCGGAGCTGCCGGAGGAGGGCGCCTGGCTCGGCGCCTGGGTCAAGCCGCAGTACCACAACGCCACCGGGCGGGCCGCCGCGTTCGACGAGTTCAACCGGGCGGCCGGCGGCCGGCTCACCATCGCGCACATGTTCCACGAGTGGAACGAGCCGTTCCCCGGCGCCACCGAGCGGTCGTTCCAGGGCATGGGCAAGCTTCAGATGATCTCCTGGCAGGGCACCGACACCCGGTCCACGGTCAGCGGCGTCTACGACGCGCTCATCCGGGAACGCGCCAAGGACGTCAAGGAGTTCGGGATCCCGGTGCTGCTGCGGTACCGGTGGGAGATGGACCGGCCGAACCTCGCCGCCAGCATGCACTCGCCGGAGGACTACGTCGCCGCCTGGAAGCACGTCCGGGCCATCTTCACCGAGGTCGGCGTCACCAACGCGGCCTGGGTGTGGTGTCCGCACGCTGACGGCTTCGCCGAGCCGCAGCGCCGGGCCGCCGACTACTACCCGGGTGACGACCAGGTCGACTGGCTCTGCGCGGACGTCTACCCGAGCCCGGAGTGGAACAGCTTCACCAACCGGATGGACCACTTCATGGCGTTCGCCCGCAAGCACCCGAGGCCGATCGTGATCGGCGAGTACGGGCTGACCCAGGACGGGCGCCCCGGCCAGCGGGCCGACTGGATGCGCGAGGTCGGGCCGTACCTGAAGAAGCACCCGCAGATCAAGGCCGCGGTCTACTTCGCGGCGCTGCAGACCCAGAAGCCGCTGTACGACAGCACGTTCGGCAAGGACCCGGAGAGCCAACAGGTGTTCCGGGAGATGGCCACCGATCCCTACTTCGCCCCGCCGATGCCGGATCTCAGCGTCTCCGCCGGGCAACCTTCCGTGCCCGCCCGGTGATCATTCCTCGTCTTTTCGTGTGACCCGGGTCGTTCCTCGGACAAAAAGGCCGGTGCCGGGTGGACGCGCGACACCAGGATGCGAGAAAGTATTGCTCTCACGTCTGCGATCAGTCGAGTGGCGCCCCGCCTCATGTCGACACCGGCTCCGATCGCAGCGCCTCCGACATTTCCCCCCGGAGTAGCCTGTGGCTTCCTCGCTCCTGAGACACCGCTCGGTGTCCGCCTTCGGTGCTGCCGTACTCGGCATCGCCACCCTGTTCACGCCGGTACCGGCGCTCGCCGCGCCCGCCGCGGCGAGCGCACCCGACCACAGCACGACGGTCGGTGAGGTGCCCTCGGACAAGACCCCGAACATCAACGACGGCAACGTGCTGGCCGTCCACGACGCCGGCAGCAAGGTGATCGTCGGCGGCTCGTTCACCGAGGCGCAGAACCGCGGCTCCTCGCCCACCCCGGTCGACCGCCGCGGTCTGCTGGCCTTCGACAAGGCCACCGGCAAGATCGACAACGCGTTCGCGCCGCTGCTGGACGGCGACGTGACCGCCCTCGTCGCCGGCCCGACGCCGGGCACCGTCTACGTCGCCGGCAAGTTCAACAAGGTCGGCGACAAGAACTTCCGCAAGCTCGCGCTGCTGAACATCGCCGACGGCACCCCCGTCGACGGCTTCAAGGGCCCGGCGTTCAACGGCACGATCAACGACATCGCGCTCGTCGACGGCCACCTGATCGTGGGCGGCATCTTCACCACGGTCACCGCGACGACCAACCGCAACGGGCTGGCCTCGCTGAACCCGACCACCGGCGCGGTGGACGACTACCTGACCGTGGCGCTGACCGAGCACCACAACTGGACCCCGACCAACAACGGCGCCTCCGCCGGGGTCGGCACCGAGAAGCTGACCGTCTCCCCGGACGGCAAGCACCTCGTGGTCATCGGCAACTTCAAGAAGGCCGACGGCGTCGTGCACGACCAGATCGTGCGGATCAACCTGGGTGCCAACTCGACGACCATCGCCGACTGGAACACCGACGGCTACTCCGCCGCCTGCAAGTACGCCGCGTTCGACTCGTGGGTACGCGACGTGCAGTTCTCCCCGGACAGCAAGTACTTCGTGGTGGTCACCACAGGCGCGTCCTACCCCGGCACGCTCTGCGACTCCGCGGCCCGCTGGGAGACCGACGCCACCGGCGGTGACCAGAAGCCGACCTGGACGAACTTCAGCGGCGGCGACACCTTCCTCTCCGTCGGCATCAGCGAGAAGGCCATCTACGTCGGCGGTCACTTCCGCTGGTCGAACAACCCGCTCGCCCGGGACAAGGCCGGACCCGGCGCGGTGCCGCGGGCCAGCATCGCGGCCCTCGACCCGGTCAGCGGCCTGCCGCTGGCCTGGAACCCGGGTCGCCACCCGCGCGGCTACGGCGTCACCGAGATGCTGGTGACCCAGGAGGGCCTCTGGCTGGGCAGCGACCAGGAATACATCGGCGATTTCGAATACCAGCGCAAGCGGCTCGCGTTCTTCCCGCTCGCCGGCGGCGAGACCCCGCACTCGACCAGCACCAAGGGCCTGCCCGGCAACGTCTACCAGGCCGGGCGCGCGGCGCAGACCGAGGTGCTCTACCGGGTCAACGCCGGCGGACCGGCCATCCCGGCCACCGATGGTGGGCCGGACTGGGCCGCCGACAGCACCACCGAGCCGAGCCCGTACCACAACAGCGGCAACAGCGCGTCGACGTACACCACGAACGCGACGTTCGACGCCACCGTGCCGGCGAGCACCCCGGCCACCCTGTTCAACTCGGAGCGGTGGGACGAGGCGACCGCGCCGGACATGCAGTGGGACATCCCGGTCGCCGCCGGCACCCGGGTCGACGTCCGGATCTACACGGGCAACCGCTGGTCCGGCACGAGCAAGCCGGGCAACCGCAAGTTCGACGTCAGCGTCGACGGTGTGCTCAAGCTGAACGACTTCGACCCGGTGGTCGCCGCCGGCGGCACCGACCGTGGCACCATGCAGTCCATCTCGGTGGTCAGCGACGGCGTGGTCGACATCGACTTCGGTCGGGTGGTCCAGAACCCGCTGGTGCACGGCATCGAGATCGTCAAGACCGCGCCCACGCCGGACGCCTCGGACGTGCTCTACCGGGTCAACGCCGGTGGCACCGAGCTCGCCGCGCCGAGCGGCCCGGCCTGGGCCGGCGACAGCGCCACCGCGCCGAGCACCTACCACAACGCCGGCAACACGGTGAGCACCTACACCAGCGACGCCTCGCTCGACCCGACCGTGCCGGCCGGCACGCCTGTCGCGCTGTTCAACGCGGAGCGGTGGGACGAGTCGCCCGCGCCGGACATGCAGTGGGACTTCCCGGTTCCGGCCGGCACGCCCGTACAGGTGCGCCTCTACCTGGCCAACCGCTGGGCCGGCACGGCCACCGCCGGCAAGCGCAAGTTCAACGTGAGCGTCGACGGCGTGGTCAAGTTGAGCAACTTCGACCCGATCGCGGCCATCGGCGCCACCAACCGGGGCACCATGCGGGCGTTCCCGATCACCAGCGACGGCAACATCGACATCGACTTCGGTCGGGTCCTGGAGAACCCGCTGGTGCAGGGCATCGAAATCGTCAGGCTCCCGGCAGTACCGCCGGCCACCACCGTGGACAGCATCACCAAGCGGACGTACGACGGCGCGACCTCGGTGGGCAACGGCATGTCGGTGCCGAACCCGGACAACACCCGCTGGTCGGGCGTCAAGGGCGCGTTCTGGGTCGGCGGTGACCTGTTCTACGGCGTCGGCGGCGACCTCTACAAGCGGTCGTTCGACGGCACCGACTTCGGCACGCCGAAGAAGTTGGACCCGTACCACGACGCGAAGTGGGACAAGGTCGTCACCGGCTCGGCGCCGGAGGGCTCCACCTATGCCGGCATGACCGGCAACTTCTCCGCCGAGCTTCCCAACGTGACAGCGATGTTCTACAAGAGCGGCCGCGTCTACTACTCGCTGGCGGGCCAGAGCACGCTGTTCTGGCGCGGGTTCGCGCCGGACACCGGCACCGTCGGCGCCGAGCGCAACACCGTCACCGGCACCACCGTCTTCGCCGACGCGGGGGGCATGTTCCTGGACGGTGACACGCTCTACGTCGTCTCCCGGAGCACCGGCAACCTGTCCACGATGGCGTGGTCGGACGGCGTGCCGACCGGTTCCGCCACGGTGCGCAGCGGCCCGGGCATCGACGACGTGGACTGGCGCGGCACCGCGGTCTTCGTCGGCCCCTGACCGGGCGGAACGAAAAGCGACGAACGCACGTGACGATGGCCCGGCCGGTATCGGCCGGGCCATCGCCCGTTCCGGGCCTGATCGGCGCTCAGGTCCGGGTCGGTGCGTGCTCCCCCGCCCAGACCCGCATCAGGTCCCGGACCGAGATCACCCCGGCGACCTCCCGGCCGTCGAGCACCACGAGGTGGCGGAATCCACCCCGGGCCATGGCCGCGGCCGCCTCCTCCACCGTCCAGTCCGGGCCGGCGTAGACGACGTCCCAGGTCAGGTGCGCCCCGGTGCGCTCGACATCCGGGTCGAGCCCGGCGCCTATCGCCTTCAGCACATCACGCTCGGTCATGATCCCGACCCCTTCGGAGTCCGGGTCGATCACCACCGCCGACCCGACACCGCGGGCCGACATCATCCGGGCGGCCTGCCGGAGCGTGTGCTCCGGGCCGACCACGAGAACCTCGCTGGACATCGCTTCGCGTACCTGCATCACGCATCACCCCTGTGGGACGGCGGCCTGAGTACGGACATGGTGGGCCACCGATGCGTACCGGGACAAGAACGGGCATCGCCGGTGATCGTGCGAATGGCTACTGTCGGGGGGTGCCCACCGATCCCCTCCGCTGTGCCGGCGCGCTGATCGTCGACGACGACTGCCGCATCTTCATCCAGCGTCGATCCCCCCAGCGGCGCACCTTCCCGAACTGCTGGGACATCGTCGGCGGCCACCTGGAGCCGGGCGAGAACGTCGACGACGCGTTGCGCCGGGAGATCGCCGAGGAGACCGGCTGGACGCTGTCGCTCGTGCTCGGGCTGGTCGGCGAATACCGGTACACCGCCGACGACGGGCTGGCGCGGGTGGAGACCGACTTCCTGGTCCGGGTGGACGGCGACCTGGGCCGACCCCGGCTGGAGGTCGGCAAGCACACCGAGTTCCGCTGGCTGGCCGAGCAGGACGTCGCCCTGCTCGACGAGCACCGTGACGTCAACGACGGGCTGATCCGGCGGATCACCGAGGACGGTTTCGCCGCGCTACGGTCGATCGGCCTCTGATCCGGTCGCGCTGACGGGCTGCCCACGGGCGGCAGGCCGCCGACGATATCCTCGCCAGGTGGAATTCAGATCCACGCCAGGTGGAATCCGGATCCACGCCAGGTGGAATCCGGTCGAGAAGAGGAGCGTGTCGGCATGATCGGGATGGTGCTCGCCGCCGGTGCGGGGCGCCGGCTGCGGCCGTACACCGACACCCTGCCCAAGGCCCTGGTGCCTGTCGACGGGGAGACCACGATCCTCGACATCGCGCTGCGCAACCTCGCCGAGGTGGGACTGAACGAGGTGGTGATCGTGGTCGGCTACGCGGCCGACGCGGTTCGGGAGCGCCAGGCGGCGCTGGAGCAGAAGTACGGCGTCACGCTCACCCTGGTGCAGAACGACAAGGCCGAGGAGTGGAACAACGCGTACTCGCTGTGGTTGGCCCGCGAGTACTTCTCCCGGGGCGTGCTGCTTGTCAACGGCGACACCGTGCACCCGGTGAGCGTGGAGAAGACGCTGCTGGCCGAGCGTGGGCCAGGCATCCTGCTGGCCGTCGACACGCTCAAGCCGCTGGCCGAGGAGGAGATGAAGACGACCTTCGACGCGGCCGGTCAGCTCACCCGGATCACCAAGCTGATGGATCCGGGCGAGGCGTACGGCGAGTACATCGGCGCGACGCTGATCGAGCCGCAGGTGGCGGTGCCGCTCGCCGACGCGCTGGAGGCGACCTGGCGGCGTGACCCGAACCTCTACTACGAGGACGGCTACCAGGAGTTCGCCGAGCGCGGCGGCGAGGTGCGGGCGGCCCCGATCGGTGACGTCTCCTGGGTGGAGGTCGACAACCACGCCGACCTGGCCCGGGCGCGGGAGATCGCGTGCCGCTACTAGCCCGCAGTGTCCTCACCCCGCTGCACATCGACGTGCGGCGGGGCGCGGTGGCCGATCTGGCGGCGATCCTCTCCGACGGGCGGATCTCGGCCGGTGGTGACGTCGCCGTGGTGGTCGGGCCGGGGCAGGGTGAACGGATCGCCGAGCTGATCCGCTCGTCGTTGCGCTCGGCGGACGTGTTCACCGTGGCCGGGGGCACGCTGGACGCCGCCGACGACCTGGGGGCGAAGCTGCGCAGCCGGTCGTACGACGCGGTGGTGGGCATCGGCGGCGGCAAGACCATCGACGTGGCCAAGTACGCCGCGACCCGCCGCGGTTTGCCGATGGTGACGGTGGCGACCGCACTGGCGAACGACGGCATCGCCTCCCCCGTCGCGAGCCTGATCACCGAGGGCCTGAAGGGCTCCTACGGCGTGCACATCCCGATCGCGGTGATCGTGGACCTGGACTTCGTGGAGGCCGGGCCGGAGCGGCACAACCGGGCCGGCATCGGCGACGTGATCAGCAACATCAGCGCCCTGGCGGACTGGGATCTCGCCCGGCGGGTACGCGGCGAGCGCGTCGACGGGCTGGCCGCCTCGCTGGCCCGCGCGGGCGCGGAGGCGGTGCTGAACCACCCGGGTGACATGAGCGACGACGCGTTCGTGACCGTGCTGGCCGAGGCCCTGATCTCCAGTGGCCTGGCGATGGCGATCGAGGGCACCAGCCGTCCGGCCAGCGGCGGCTGCCACGAGATCATGCACGCGATCGACGCGCTCTTCCCCGGCACCGCCTCGCACGGCGAGCTGGCCGGGCTCGGTGCGCTGTTCTGCACGTTCCTGCGCGGCGACGAGCGCCGGTTCGCCGAGATGGCCGCCTGCCTGACCCGGCACGGGCTGCCCCGGCTGCCCGCCGAGGTGGGTCTGACCGACGACCAGTTCGTCGAGGCGGTGCAGTTCGCCCCGGCCACCCGGCCGGACCGCTACACCATCCTCGAACACCTCGCGATGTCCGCTACCGAGACGCGGGAGCGGCTGGCAGACTACGCCGGTGCCCTCCGCGACCACCTTGGCTGAGCCCCGCCCCACCGTCGCCGACTTCCACCGGGTCAACCGGGGAGGCGGCCTGTTCAGCGAATCGATCAGCCAGTGGATCGGGGCGGCCTTCGCGCTGGCCGCCCAGCGGCTCGGGTTGCGCCCGACCGCGCTGACGCTCGCCAATCTGGTGTTGGGGCTGGCCGCCTCGGTGACCGTGGTGGCGCTCGCCGACGACGTGGCCGACGGCGACGTCCCGGCCTGGGTGGTCGGGCTGGTCGCCCTGGTCGCGTGGCAGATCGCGTACGCGCTGGACTGCGCCGACGGGCAGCTGGCCCGGGTGACCGGTCAGACCAACGCGGCCGGGGCCCGGGTCGACGTGCTCTGCGACGTGGCCGCCCAGATCGCGCTGGTGGCCGCGATCGGCGCGACCGCGGTGGCGCAGCGCCCGTCCACGCCGGTCTGGTTGGTGGCGGTGTTCGCCGGCACCTGGATGGTCAACCTGGTGACCTCCGTGATGCAGTCCGGGCCGAACGCGGCGAGCATGGTCACCTCGACCTCGCTCCCGGTGCGTCTGGTCAAGCTGGTGCGCGACTACGGTGCGGTGATCTTCCTGGCCGGCCTGGTCCTGGCGTTCGCGCCGGCGCTGGCGCTCTGGCTGATGGTCGCGTTCACCGTGGTCAACGGGGGTTTCCTGCTCGCCAGCATCGCGTTCTCCGCCCGCGCCTCCCTCCGCTGAGGGGAAGGAAGGGCCCCTTCTTAACGCCTCGTGCACTAAAAGGGCCCCTTCCTAACACCGCGCGGTGAGGCCGGCGTACACGTCGATCAGGCGCTTGGTGATCACGTCGGGGTGGAAGGTCCGCTCGTAGCGGCTACGGGCCGACGGGGCCAGCGTGCGCGCCTCGGCGTCGGCAAGCGGCAGCGCCGCCGCCAGCGCGTCGACCTCCGGCGCCACCACCCAGCCGGCCTCGCCGCGCTGCACGCCGAGCGGCAGCGGCACCCTGCCGTCGCCGGGCACGGCGGTCGCCAGCTCGGCCGGGCCGGTACCGGCCGGTTCGCGTGGCCCGTCCGCGCCCACCAGGTAGGGGATGCCGCCCAGCGCGGTGCCGAGCACCGGGCGACCGGCCGCCAGCGCCTCGATGATCACGGTGGGCAGCACGTCGTGCCAGGTGGAGGTGGCCAGCACCACGGCGCTGTCGGCCAGCGCCGCGCGTACCCCGGCGCGGTCGAGCTGCCCCAGGTAACGCACGTCGGGTCGCTCGGCGGCGGCCGCCTCGGCCAACGGACGCAACTCGCCGTCACCGGCGATGCGCAGCGGGCCGAGCGCGCCCACCGGGTGCCGCCGCCACGCCGCGAGCAGCAGGTCCAGCCCTTTCTCCGGGCTGAGCCGGCCCATGAACAGGAAGCCGTTCCCGACCGGGGACGGCGGCCCTGGGTCCGGCACCGCGTTGGGCTTGACCACGATCCGCTCCTCCGGGATGCCGTAGTCGCGCAGGTGGTCCGCCACGGCCGTGGTCAGCGCGACGAACCGGTCCACCGACCGCCAGGTCGGGCGGTGCACGGCGAGCGTGGTGGCCATCAGCGCGCTCTGCGCCCGGGAGTCGCGGTAGCAGCGGTGCACGATCGCCGGCACGCCCAGCCGCCGGCCCCGGCAGTCCTGGCAGATCACGCCGTCGCGGAAGTACAGGCCGGAGGAGCAGACCTGCCGGTAGTTGTGCACGGTCTGCACCACCGGCACCCCGCGCTTGTGCGCGGTCCGCACCACCCAGGGCGAGAGCAAGGGGTACGGGTTGTGCAGGTGCAGCACGTCCGGCCGGTGCTCGGTGAGCAGCCGGTCGAGGTCGTGCTGGGCCTTCGGGGCCCAGATCGGTGAGATCGGCAGCAGCGCCTTGGCCGCCTTCGACATCGAGGGGATCTCGTCGGAACTGCGCAGGAACGGCAGCACCTGCACACCGGCGGCGCCGAGTTGGGCGATCTCCGCGTCGACGATGGTGTTCTCACCGGACGGCTGGGCTTCCCGGTACCGGTTGTGTGCCACCACGATTCTCACGGGAAAGAAGGCTACCGTTGGACCGTGCCCGAACTACCGGAGGTGGAAGCGCTCGCCGGTTACCTTCGCGAGCGTGCGGTGGGTCGCCGCGTCGAGCGGTTCGAGGTCGCCGCGATCAGCGCGCTGAAGACGTACGACCCGCCGCCGAGCGCGGTCGCCGGCCGCACGGTCACCGGCGCCGGCCGGCACGGAAAGTTCCTGGACGTCCAGTTCGGCGAGGACCTGCGCCTGGTGGTCCACCTGGCCCGCGCGGGCTGGCTGCACTACCGGGAGGCGTTTCCGTCGGCGACGCCGCTGCGGCCCGGCAAGGGCCCGATCGCGGTGCGCGTACGCCTCGACGACGGCTCCGGCTTCGACCTGACCGAGGCGGGCACCCAGAAGAAGCTGGCCGCGTACCTGGTCTCCGAGCCCGGTCAGGTGCCCGGTGTGGCGAAGCTGGGTCCGGACGCCCTGGCGGCCGATCTGCCGACGTTCGTCGAGCGGCTGCGCAGCCGACGCGGCCAGGTGAAGGGTGTGCTGACCGACCAGGCGGTGCTGTCCGGGGTGGGCAACGCGTACTCGGACGAGATCCTGCACGCGGCGCGGCTCTCGCCGTTCGCGATCACCGACCGGCTCACCGACGAGCAGCTCGCCGGCCTGCACGTGGCCACCCGGGCGGTGCTCGGTGACGCGGTAAGCCGTTCGTCGGGGCAGCGGGCCGCCGAGTTGAAGGGCGAGAAGCGGTCGGGGCTGAAGGTGCACGCCCGCGCGGGACTGCCCTGCCCGGTCTGCGGCGACACGGTGCGGGAGGTCTCGTTCGCCGATTCGAGCCTCCAGTACTGCCCGACCTGCCAGACCGGCGGCAAGCCGTTGGCTGACCGAAGGTTGTCCCGGCTCGTACGGTGAGTGACGACATGCCCTGATTACTGAGCGGAATCGACCGGCGATCGCCGAAGGTCCCGGTCCGCCCCTCTACCCGAGTCAGCATCCATCGGTATAGTGGCTCGGTCCCCGGCTTCACAACTGATTCGGAGCCGGCCAGATCGCACCGAGCGCCAGCGGCACGGCTTCTTTCCAGGGGCCGGTCCGGACCGGGCCCGCGTGGGAGACTGGGACGGTGAGCGACCCGGGTCCTCACGGCGAGTGAGGTACGGGTCATGCGGGAGGACATGGGTTGAGGTGACGACAAGCCTCCAGCGCCCGGTAACCGACAGAGGCCGGAGCAAGAGCGTGCGGCACGTCGACAGCTTTGAGATCCAGCCGCCGACTCCGCCGTCGCACAACGGCGTACCCCGGTCGGCGTGGGCCCGCGCCCGCCGTCGGGTCTCCCGCTGGCACCGCCCCTACATCGCGCTTCTGCTGCTTGCCGACTTCGGCGCGGCGGCCCTGGCCAGCTTCCTGGCCGTGCAGATCTTCGAGCAGGCCGCCTCCGGCTTCCGGGACGCGCCCCAGGCGTGGTTCTACACGGTGGCGTTCCTGCTGTTGCCGCTCGGCTGGGTGCTGATCCTCTGGGGCAACCGCACGTACGACAGGCGCTACCTGGGCCTCGGACCGGACGAGTACAAGCGGGTGATCCGTTCCGGCGTGGCGGTGGCCGCCACCGTCTCGTTCCTCGCCTTCGCCACGAAGACCACCCTGTCCCGCTGGACCGTCGGGTTCGCGTTGCTCGGCGCTCTGGTGCTGATCCTGCTCGTTCGCATGATCGCCCGGACGTGCCTGCACACGCTGCGCCGCCGGGCCGGCTACGCCGGGCACCGGATGGTGCTCGTCGGCACGCTTCCGGAGTGCCTGGAGGTCTACACCACGGTCACCCGGAACCCGTCCGTCGGCCTGGTGCCGGTGGCCATCCACCTCACCGACGGGTACGCCGCCGCGCGCGGCCTGGAGACCCCGGTTCCGGTGTACGCGGGCCGGGACGTGCTGGCCCTGGTGCGTGAGGTCGGCGGTGACACCATCGCGGTGTGCGGCTCGGCCAGCGCCGAGCCGGGTGAGCTGCGCCGGCTGGCCTGGCAGTTGGAGGGCTCCGGCGTCGACCTGGTGGTCGCGCCCCAGCTCACCGACATCGCCGGCCCCCGGGTGCACATCCGCCCGATCGAGGGCCTGCCGCTGCTGCACGTCGAGGAGCCGACGCTCTCCGGGCCGGCGCTGCTGGTGAAGAGCCTGATGGACCGGGTCGCCGCCGGGATGGGCCTGCTGCTGCTGGTCCCGCTCTTCGCCGCCATCGCGGTCGCCATCCGGATCTCCGACCCCGGGCCGGTGTTCTTCCGCCAGCCCCGGGTGGGCCACGAGGGGCGCACGTTCCGGGTCTGGAAGTTCCGCACCATGTACGTGGACGCCGAGGAGCGGCTGGCCGGCCTGGTCGACCGGAACGAGACCGACGGCATGCTGTTCAAGATGAAGCAGGACCCCCGGGTCTTCCCGGTGGGCCGCTTCCTGCGGGCCTCGTCGCTTGACGAGCTGCCCCAGTTGATCAACGTGCTGTGGGGCGAGATGTCGCTTGTCGGCCCCCGTCCGCTGCCCGCCGACGACGGCGACTTCCTCGGCGACGTGCGCCGCCGGCTGTTGGTGCGTCCGGGCATCACCGGCCTGTGGCAGGTGTCCGGCCGCTCCGACCTGTCCTGGGACGAGGCGGTCCGGCTCGACCTCTACTACGTCGACAACTGGTCGCTGGCGTACGACCTGAGCATCCTGTGGCGGACCGTCGGGGTGGTGCTGGCCCGCAAGGGCGCCTACTAGCGCTGCCGGCCGGCAGCGGTCAGGATCGCTGCGTGGGTGGCAACCTCTCGACCGTCTTCGCCGTCGTCTCACTGGTCACCGCGTTGGCCGCAGCGCTGTGGGCGGTGCTGCGGCTGCGTGCCCGTCGGGGTATCGCCACCGCGACCCAGCGGGCCACGTACGAGGTGCTGCACACCGCCGGGCTGGCCGCCGAGCCGCTGCGCGCCGGGCTGACCGCGGCGGACGCGCCGAAGGCCGTACGTCATCTGCGGGCCCTGGTGGGCGCGGCCGGCCTGGCCCTGACCGACCGGGACACGTTGCTGGCGATCGACGGGCAGGGCGCACACCACGGCGACCAACTGGTCGCGGCGGCCCGGCGGGCGGTGGACAGTGGGCGCTCCACCGTGCTGCGGGAGTCGGAACTGCACTGCGACCTGGTGGACTGCCCGGTACGCGGGGCGGTGGTGGCGCCGCTGAGCGCGCACGGCCGGGTCGTCGGGGCGCTGGTGGCGGTGGCGGACGAGCGCCCGGCACCGGGGTTGGTGCAGGCCACGTTGGAGACCGCGCACTGGGCCGGCGACCAGCTCGCCCTCGCCGAGCTGGACTCGTCGCGGGAACGGCTCGCCCGCGCCGAGGTGCGCGCGTTGCGCGCCCAGATCAGCCCGCACTTCATCTACAACGCGTTGACCGCGATCGGGTCGTTCGTGCGCACCGACCCGGAGCGGGCCCGGGAGCTGATCCTGGAGTTCGCCGAGTTCACCAGGTACTCGTTCCGGGCGCACGGCGAGTTCACCACGCTCGCCGAGGAGTTGCGGTCGATCGACCGCTACCTGACCATCGAGCGGGCGCGTTTCGGCGAGCGGCTCCAGGTGCGTCTGCAGATCGCCCCGGAGGTGTTGCCGGTGATCCTGCCGTTCCTCTGCCTCCAGCCGCTCGTGGAGAACGCGGTCCGGCACGGGTTGTCCCGCAAGCCGGGCACCGGCATGGTGAGCATCGAGGCTCGGGACGCGGGCGCGGAGTGCCACATCACGGTGGAGGACGACGGGGTGGGGATGGATCCGACGACGCTTACCGCCGGCATCGCCGAGGTGTCCGGCGCGGGCAGCGACCCAGCCGACGACCCGGGGCAGCACGTCGGGCTCTCCAACGTCGACGAACGGCTGCGGTCGGTCTTCGGGGACGGCTTCGGCCTGGTCGTGGAGACGGGCCTGGGTTCGGGTACGAAGGTCAGCATGCGGGTGCCGAAGTTCCATCCCGGTGTCCGGGTGTCCTCGTGAGCGGGCGGATCGGGTCGGCGCGGTGAACGCCTCGGGGTTCCTGCGGGTGCTGGCGGTGGACGACGAGCCGCCGGCGCTCGACGAGCTGGCCTACCACCTGCGCGCCGACCCTCGGGTGGCCCGGCTGCACACGGCCGGGGACGCGACCGAGGCGTTGCGGGTGCTCCGGGACGGCGACGTGGACGTGGTGTTCCTCGACATCCGGATGCCCGGGCTCGACGGCATGGAGTTGGCCCGGGTGCTGCGCCGGTTCGCCCGGCCGCCGGCGATCGTGTTCGTCACGGCGTACGACGACGGCGCGGTGGACGCGTTCGACCTGGGTGCCACGGACTATGTGCGCAAGCCGGTCCGCGCGGAGCGGTTGGCCGAGTCGCTGCGTCGGGTCATCGGCTCCCGGGTGGTGCCGTCGCACCCGGCCGCGTCGGCGCGGGCGGAGGAGGATCCGACGATCCCGATCGAGCTGGCCGGGACCACCCGGATGCTGCCCCGTTCGGCGGTGCGGTGGGTGGAGGCACAGGGCGACTACGCCCGTTTGCACACCGCGGAGGGTTCGCATCTGGTCCGGGTGTCGCTGGCCACGCTCGCCGAGCGTTGGGCGGACGCCGGGTTCGTCCGCATCCACCGTTCCTATCTGGTGCAGTTGCGGCTCATCGCCGAGTTGCGTCTGGTCAACTCCGGTTACGTGGTGGTGATCGACGGTTCTGAGCTGCCGGTGAGTCGCCGGCACACCAGGGAGTTGAAGGACAAGTTGGTCCGCGCGGCCAAGCAGGACTGGAATCGTTGACCGGCCGCTCCGCCGCCCGACGTACAATGTACGGCAGACCGTACGACAGGGTGGAGGGCCGCATGTCCGACGACCACTTCGACGCCGCTTCCGAGTTCGACCGCCAACTCGACCGCCTCGTCCGGCTCGGCTACCCGGCGCTCGCCGGGCAGCCGGAGGAGACGTTCCGGGCCCTGCTCACCCCGCTGCGCGACGCGGCCGTCACCGGCACGGCCGGGCTGCCCGGCCCCACCGACCGGCGGGTGCCGTTCCTGCTGGTCACCACGTGGCACCTGGTGCCGGTCGAAGAGCGGATCACCCGCACCACGCTCACCGGCAAGCGAAAGCCCGGCGTCCTCGACCGGAACTTCCCCGCCGCCGACCTGCCGACGTTCCATCCGCTCAAGGAGCTGGAGGTGCCGGCTGGGCCGGCGTACCTGCTCTTCGACGTGGACCGGGGCGAGGAGTACCGCAACGTGCCACCGTCGGCGGCACTGGAGGACATGACCGCGCGGGACCGGTTGCCGATCACCATCGACGAGGGTCTGGCCTTCGTCACGCTGCACCCGGACGCGCTGGCCAGCAACCGCTGCTTCTCGCTCGTCGGTTCCCGGTGCGGCGACCGGCGGGTGCCCGCGCTGTGGATCAGCCAGGGTGCCCCGAAGCTCGGCTGGTGCTGGTTCGGCAACCCGCACACCTGGCTCGGCTCGGCGACCGCCCACCCGGTCCGCATCGGCCTGGACTGACCGTCCGGGCGCGCCGTCCACCGGGTTTTCCACAACCCCGCGACGTTATCCACAACTTGTGCACAGTGGTCACCCCCGCGCCCTTGACATTCCCGCCCAGCGGGCGAGACTGCCGGGGGTGACCGGAGCCGAGGAACAGCATCCTCCGGGGCGGCCCGTCGCGGCGGCCCCGGTCCCGCACCCGCGCCCGCCGCAGCGGACCCGCGTCGTGCTGGCCGAGGTCGCCCGCTCGGGCAGCCGGGCCGACCGCACCCGCTCCGAGCTGACCCAACAGACCCGGGTCGGCGAGACACTGATCCAGGGGCTGATGCGCGCCCAACTCTCCCTCGCGCTGCGGCTCAGCCTGCTGGTGCTGATCGGACTCGGCGGGCTGCCCTGGCTGTTCGCCATCGCGCCGTCGGTCGGGCGGGTCACCGTGCTCGGGGTCAACCTGCCGTGGCTGCTGCTCGGGGTGGTCGCGTTCCCGTTCCTGATCGTGGTCGGCTGGGCCTACGTGCGGCTGGCCGAACGCAACGAGCAGGACTTCGTCGACCTGGTCCAGCGACCGGAGCGCTGATGTCCAACGGCTACGTGGTCCCGGCGATCGTCGCGGTCACCCTGGTCACCGTCGGCATCGGCTTCTACGGGCTGCGGCTGGCCCGGACCACCTCGGACTTCCTGGTCGCCTCCCGGTCGGTCAGCCCGACCTGGAACGCCGCCGCGATCGGCGGCGAGTACCTGTCCGCGGCCAGTTTCCTGGGCGTGGCCGGGCTGATCCTCAAGTACGGCGTGGACGTGCTCTGGTACCCGGTCGGTTTCGCCGCCGGCTACCTGGCGCTGCTGCTGTTCGTGGCCGCCCCGCTGCGCCGCTCCGGCGCGTTCACGCTGCCCGACTTCTGCGAGGTGCGGCTCGGCTCGCGTCGGCTGCGCACACTCGCCACCGTCTTCGTGATCTTCATCGGTTGGCTCTACCTGGTGCCGCAGTTGCAGGGCGCCGGGTTGACGCTGGCCACGCTGACCGGCTCGCCCTACGCGGTCGGTGCGCTGCTGGTCGCGGTGGTGGTGACCGCGAACGTGGCGCTGGGCGGGATGCGCGCGATCACCTTCGTGCAGGCGTTCCAGTACTGGCTGAAGCTCACCGCGCTCGCCGTACCCGCGATCTTCCTGGCGTTGCAGTGGCAGGCCGACGCCCGTCCGGCGGTGACCCCGCCCGACGGGCCGGCGTTCCGCACCGCGACCACCGTGGTGGTGGAGCACCGCGCGACGCTCACCCTGCCCGACGGCGACACCCGGGAGGTACGCCCCGGCGACCGGCTCGACTTCGCCGCCGGTGACCCGGTCCCCGAGGTGTCCGGCGCGTCGATCACCACCACCGACTGGCTGCTGCCCGACACCGCGGGCGACGACGACCGCAGCCTGTTCGCCACGTACTCGCTGATCCTGGCCACGTTCCTCGGCACCATGGGGTTGCCGCACGTACTGGTGCGCTTCTACACCAATCCCGACGGCGCGGCCGCCCGGCGCACCACGCTCGTGGTGCTGGCGCTGGTCGGCGTCTTCTACCTGCTACCCACGATCTACGGCGTGCTGGGCCGGATCTACACGCCGCAACTGCTGGTCACCGGGCAGACCGACGCGGTGGTGGTGCTGCTGCCCGGCGCGGCCCTGGGCGACGGCACGGTCGGTCGGCTGCTCGCCGCGCTCGTCGCCGCCGGGGCATTCGCGGCGTTCCTGTCCACCTCGTCCGGTCTGCTGACAAGCGTGGCCGGGGTGATCTCCACCGACGTGCTGGGGCGCGGCTCGGTGCGCGGTTTCCGGATCGCCACGGTGATCGCCGGTGGCGTGCCGGCGGTCCTCTCCCTGAACGTGTCCGGGTTGGACGTCTCACAGGTGGTGGGTCTGGCGTTCGCGGTGGCCGCGTCGAGCTTCTGCCCGTTGCTGGTGCTCGGCATCTGGTGGCGGGGTCTGACCGACCTCGGTGCCGCCGCCGGGGTGCTGGTCGGCGGTGGCGCGGCGATCGGCGCGGTGCTGCTCACCGTGCTGGGCCCGCCGCTGACCGGCTGGCCGGCGACGCTCACCACCCAGCCGGCCGCGTGGACGGTGCCGCTGGCGTTCACGGTCATGGTGCTGGTCTCGGTGGCTAGCCGGCGGCGCCTCCCGCGCGACGTCGGCGCCACCATGCTGCGGCTGCACACCCCGGAGTCGCTGCGTCTCTAGTTTCTGCGCGTCTACGAGGCCCCGGCTTGTACTCCGAATCGAGATAGACCTCTTTTTGGGGGTTGTTGATCACTGTGCTGTCGAACGCGGCCACGTGCCACGTAGTACCGGCAGTTGGTGCCGCCGACGGTGCGGAGACCGGATCCGGGCGTGACTCCTCCGCCTCGTCACCGCCTGCCTTCCGTCGCAAGGCCACCCACACGCTCAGACCAAGCCCGATGAACCCCAGAACGAAGTTGCCGATTCCGGCATAGTGACTGGCAGTACCCGGTTGTCGGGTCGACAGGAACACCACGATGCCCACCAGCATCATTCCCATGGTCAGCGGCAGCAGCCACTTCGTCACGTCGCCTCTCCCTCCGCCGCGTCCGGCGTCACCACCCGAGGTCATAGCCGTAGTCCCGGTCACCGGCGTCCTTCGGCCGATCGCCGCGCCGGATCTCCGGCCCACGCCGTCCCTCGCCCGGTGGGCGCTCCTGACTGCTGATTCGCAACTCGCGTGCATCCAGTGCCCGCGCGCGTTCATTCAGTTCCTGCTCGCGTACATTCAGTTTCTGCTCGCGTCTGACCAGTTCCCTCTCCTGCGCGTACAGTCCCCGCCCGCCGGCATCCAGCCTCCATTCCCGTGCGTCCAGTGCCTTCTGCCGATCGGCGAGCCGAAAGCGCTCCCTGATCCCCACCCGCTCGCGCGCCGCCAGCATGGCTTCCCGCCGTTCGAGTTGGCGTCGCCACCGGACGAACCGCACTTGCGCCGCCAACTCGTTCACTTCTCCAAGCCCGGGACACCGCCGGAGAGCTTCGGCGGGGCGCCGTACCGTCACGCTCCGATCCAGGCGGTTGCCGGTGCCGATCAACACACCGACCGCGTTGTCGACCACCTCCCGGCCGTGCGCCCGGAAGACGCTTGTTTTTGGGTCGCGCAGATCCGTGGCCCCCCGTATCAAGTCCAGATCTCCGACGCTGCCGGCGGCATCAGCGAAAAGACTCGTCAGTTCCTCGGCAGAAGCGCCCTCACCCGACGCGAGGCGGCTGATGAAGGCCGCCGCCAGTTCGAAGTCCCTGGCCAGCAGCACTGCTGCGTCGATGGTGGTCAACTCACTGATGAACCTCACTTCGCGATTCAGCTTTTTGCCGTCCCCGAGGACCAAGGTCGAGGCCCGAGCCGTCACGGAACAGGGCTCCCGCACCCGCATCGTCACCTGGCCGCCCGCGTCGGGCGACTGCTCGGCATCGAAGATCCTGCTCACCACACGCTGGAACTGGCGCACGCGTCCTCTGGCGCCTGGCTTGGCGATCGCCCTCCGGAGGCTGCCCATCGCCGCCTGAGATTCGCCCAGAAGGTCGAAGGACACCTCCAGGTGATGAAGGTGGAAATGCTCCTCCTGGCGAAGCAGGCATCTGCTCCCGACGACACCGGTTGACCGTTCCAGATGCACCATCCCCGCCCGGAACCAGCGCGTCGCGCCCGTCAAGCGCACCTGGACGTGCGATGCCGCCGTGACAGTCAGGTCAACCGCCGCCCATCGTGGCCAGACACGCAGGGACCCGGCTTCGGTGTGGAGGACGACGGGGCGCGAATCCGGCCGGAAGAACCCAGAACCTGGTCGTGCCAGCGTCTCGCCACGATCCGGCTCGCCGACCCGCACATGCTGCGGGGCTCCGCTCGTGCGCTCGATCCTGGCCTCTCGTGCCGCATCCAAAGTCGCATCCGTCGGGCCGGCGGTGAACAGGGATGCGCTGCCCCCGCCCCCACCGTCCTCGTCCTCGTCGACTTGGCCCTCTTCGTCGGCCCGGCCGCAGCAACGCCGTTCGGACTTCACACATCCTCCCCAGGACGCAAGGTGACCTCATGGTTACACCGGACATTCATGGTCACCAGAGCGCGACCATTACCACCCGACCACGAGGCGTCCGTACTCCTCAGGTAGGACCCGAAGATCGCCCTAGGGCCGGAGCAGCCAGTAGCCGGATACGGATACGGTCGGACCATGACCGACCAGCACCCGGCGCTCTCCCTTCGTGGCCTGGCCAAGCGCTTCGACACCAAGGTCGCCGTCGCCGGCGTCGACCTGGCCGTGCCGACCGGCTCCTTCTACGGCCTGCTCGGCCCGAACGGGGCCGGCAAGACCACCACCCTCTCCATGGCCGTCGGCCTGTTACGGCCGGACGCCGGTGAGGTGCGGGTGCTCGGGCACGACGTGTGGGCCGACCCGGTGCGCGCCAAGAGCCTGCTCGGGGTGATGCCCGACGGCGTACGCCTCTTCGACCGGCTCACCGGGGCGGAGCTGCTTGCGTACCACGGTCTGTTGCGCGGCATGGACCCGGTGGTGGTGGACCGGCGGGCGGCGGAGCTGCTCGACGTGCTGGCCCTCGCCGACGCCGGCCGCACGCTCGTGGTCGACTACTCGGCGGGGATGAAGAAGAAGATCGGCCTGGCCTGCGCGTTGCTGCACGGCCCGCGCCTGCTGGTGCTGGACGAGCCGTTCGAGGCGGTCGATCCGGTGTCGGCGGCGCTGATCCGGGACATCCTGCACCGGTATGTCACCGGCGGCGGCACGGTGATCTTCTCCAGCCATGTGATGGAGGTGGTCGAGCGGCTCTGCTCGCACGTGGCGATCCTGGCCGACGGCCGGATCAAGCGGGTGGGCACGCTGACCGAGGTGCGCGGCGACCGCTCGCTCGAGGAGGCCTTCGTCGAGGTCGTCGGCGGGCGGACCGCGACCGGCGAGGAGTTGTCGTGGCTGTCCCGGTGACCGCACCCGAACGGCCGGCCCGGCGGGTGTCGTCCCGGCACTTCGTCCGGCTCAAGCTGCGGGTGCTCGGCAACAACTTCCGCGGCCAGAAGTGGCGCGTCGCGCTGTTCGTGCTGGGCGTGCTGCTCGGTCTCTGGTTCGCCGCCGTCGGTTTCTTCCTGCTGGCCGTGCCGGGCCTGGCGGACGAGCCGCGGTACGCGCTGATGGTGGCCGCCTTCGGTGGCGGCGTCCTGACACTCGGCTGGCTGCTGCTGCCGCTTGTCTTCTTCGGCGTGGACGAGACGCTCGACCCGGCCCGGTTCGCGCTGCTCCCGCTCACCCGCCGCACGCTTGTCACCGGCCTGCTGGCCGCCGCCGGAGTCAGCGTGCCGTTCCTGGCCACGGCGATCACGTCGGCCGGGCTGGTGGTGACCGCCGCCGCGCTCGGCGGGTGGCCGGCCGCGCTCGTCGGCGCCGTCGGCGTGGTCGGCGGACTGCTGGTGTGCGTGGCCGGGGCCCGCGCGGTGACAAGCGCCTTCGCCACCATGCTGCGGTCCCGCCGGGTACGCGACCTGGCGGCCGTGCTGCTCGCGGTGCTGGCCGCCCTGCTCGGCCCGTTGCAGCTGCTGGCGCTCGCCGCGGTGCGGCAGACCGACTGGGACCGGATGACCGGAGTGGCCCGGGTGGTCGGCTGGACGCCGTTCGGTGCGCCCTGGACGGCCGGCGTCGACGTGGCCGAGGGCCGGGCCGGCGCGGCGGCGGTGAAGCTGCTGATCACGGCCGCGACGCTCGGCGTACTCCTGCTGTGGTGGTCCCGGTCGCTGGAGTCGGCGATGGTGGGCGCGGCGAGCGCCGGCCCGTCCCGTGCCCGGCGCAGCGGGGGCGGCGGTCCGGTCGCGCAACTGTTCCCGCGTGCGGTCGGCTGGGCGCGGCGGGACCGGTTCGGCGCGCTCGTCGCCCGGGAGTGCCGCTACTGGTGGCGGGACGCCCGGCGGCGGGCGAACCTGATCACCATTGCCGTGGTCGGTGTGTTCGTGCCGGTGATGGTGAACCTGGGCGGGGTGACATTCTCCGTCGGGGGTGGTGAGTCGTCCGTGCAGACCACCGGCGACTCGTCGCCGGTGCTGGTCAGCCTCTCCGTGATCTTCGTCGGGGTGCTCGCATCGGTGACGTTGGCCAACCAGTTCGGCTTCGACGGCAGCGGGTACGCGGCGAACGTGGTGGCGGGCGTGCCGGGCCGGGTGGAGCTGCGGGCCCGGATGGCGGCGTTCTCGATCTACGTGGTGCCGATGCTCGTGGTGGTCACGGTCCTGCTGGCCGTCCTGCTGGACCGGCCCGGCTGGTTCGGGCTGATGGGGGGCGCGTTGTCCGCCGCATACGGGTGCGGGCTGGCGATCAACGGGTTCGTGTCCGTGCTCGGCGCCTACTCGCTTCCGGAGACCAGCAACCCGTTCGCCATGAACAGCGGGGCCGGGTTCACGAAAGGGCTGCTCACGCTCGTGTCCATGCTCGCGTCGACGATCGCGTCCGTGCCGCTCGTGGTGGCCGCCGCGCTGCTCGGCGACGTGTGGCTCTGGCTGGCGCTGCCGGTCGGCCTGGCGTACGGGGTGGGCGCGGCTCTCCTGGGCGCGTACCTGGCCGGGGACGCACTGGACCGCCGGCAGCCGGAGCTGCTGGCCGCTGTCACCCCGAGGCGCTGATGCCGGTCGTCGAAGCGGTCACCACGGTGCCGATCCCCCCGGAGTTGGCGTTCGCCGTCTCCCAGACCGTCGCCCCGGTGCGCTACCGGTGGGACCCGTTCGTCAGCGAGCAGCACTTCGTCGACGGCGCGACCCGGCCGGGCCGGGGCGTGCGCACGTTCACCCGCTCCCGGCACGGTCTGGCGATGGTCAGCGAGTACGTCTCCTTCACGCCGCCGACGAACGTCGGCATGAAGATGGTACGCGGGCCGTGGTTCTTCGAGCGGTTCGGCGGCGGTTGGCGCTTCGCCCCCGGCCCGGAGCCGGGCACCACGGTCACCACCTGGCGGTACAACTTCCGCTGCCGGCCGGCGTTCCTGCGCCCGGTCGCCGAGCGGATCGGTGTGTGGCTGCTCGGGCGCGACATCCGCCGCCGGATCGCCGGGTACGCGGCCGGCTGCACCGACCCGGAGGTGCTGGCCGCCGCCCGCCGCTCACTTTCCAAGTAGCTCGGCGCTCGGCGCTCGGCGCTCGGCGCTCGGCGCTCGGCGCTCGGCGCTCGGCGCTCGGCGAGGTTCTACTTTTTGGCGGTATGACTGGGAGTCATCTTTATGACTGACAGTCATACTGCAAAAAAGTCGTCCTTCTTCGGCGCGGAACCCGCGCCGAACCGGGCGCTAGTGCCTTGACCACGAAGGTTGGCGGTGTTGGGGTCAGGCTGCGTGGGTGGCGGGTTGGCCCCAGCGTCGATGTC
>NZ_JBNCKZ010000022.1:0-71501 GCF_049841795.1 Micromonospora sp. DT31
TACCAGGGCCGCTCGCCCAACTCCGGCGGCGACTACGGCCTCCTGCCCTACCGACCCGGACTACTCACCCTGCAACGGTGAACCCGATCCGGCCATCGAAGAGAGGTCCGATGAGAAGACATCGAACGACCCGTACCGCGGTGGTGTCCGCCGCCGCCGTCCTGCTGGCATCGACCGCGTTCGCCGCGGCGCTGCCGGCCGGCGCGGCGGCCGCCGGATGCGCGGTGGACTACGCCGTGTCGTCGCAGTGGCAGGGCGGATTCGGCGCGAACGTCACCGTCACCAACCTCGGCGACCCGGTCACGAGCTGGGCGCTGACCTGGTCCTACGGGGCCGGCCAGACCGTCACCCAGGCGTGGAACGCCACCGTGACACAGAACGGCGGCGCGGTCACCGCCCGCAACGTCGACTACAACGGGTCGATCCCGACAAACGGCACCACCTCGTTCGGGTTCAACGGCTCGTGGACCGGCAGCAACCCGGCCCCGACCAGCTTCGCCCTCAACGGCGTGAGCTGCACCGGCGGCACCACGACGCCGACCACGTCCCCGAGCACGTCACCCAGCACCTCGCCGAGCAGTTCCCCCACCAGTTCGCCGAGCAGCCCGCCGCCGACCGGGCTGGCGGACATCACGGTGAACGCCGCCACCCGCTACCAGAACATCGACGGGTTCGGGGCCGCGGTGTCCATCTGGGGTGGCGCGTGGTCGACCGCCGAAACCCAGACGCTCGTCGGGTTGGGCCCCAACCAACTGGGACTGTCCATCGTGCGGACCGGCATCTCGCCGGTGTCCGGCGAGTGGCCGACCCAGGTGAACGCCCTGAAGACCGCGAAGTCGTACGGCTCAAACGTCAAGATCATGGCGTCGCCGTGGACCGCCCCGGCGGCCTGGAAGACCAACAACAGCCGGATCAACGGCGGGAAGCTGCGCACCGACTACTACGACGACTACGCCAACCACCTCAACAGCTACGTCCAGTACATGCGTAACCAGGGCGTGGCCGTCGACGTCACGTCGGTGCAGAACGAGCCGGACTGGCACCCGGACTACGACTCGATGGACTGGAGCGGCACCGAACTGCAGACCTTCGTCCGGGAACAGGGCGCCAAGGTCCAGAACACCAGGCTGATGGTCGCCGAGGCGGTGAACCTGAACTACGGCTACACCGACCCGACGCTCAACGACGCCGCCGCCCGCAACAACATCGGCTACATCGGCGGGCACCTGTACGGCACCGAGGCCGCCGGCCGGCTCAAGCCGTACACGCTGGCGCAGCAGTACAACAAGCCGGTGTGGATGACCGAGTGGAACCTGCACGAGGCCGACGGCGGCGGCTCGAACATCTGGGGCAACCCCAGCAACACGGCGGCGTGGAACGAGACGCTCGACGACATCATGCGCACCGTGCACAAGTCGATGGAGTCGAACTGGAGCGCGTACGTCTGGTGGTACGGCAAGCGCTACTACTCGTTCATCGGTGACGGTGAGTCCGCGTACGGCACGGTGGCGGGCGCCCCGCTCAAGCGCGGGTACGCGTTCTCGCAGTACGCCAAGTACGTCCGTCCCGGCTACCAGCGGGTCGGCCTGAGCAAGAGTTCGAAGGCCTCGCCGCTGGAGGTCACCGCCTACCAGGGCGACGGAAAGATCACGCTGGTGATCCTCAACCGGTCGACGAGCGCGGTGAACAACGCGGTCATCCAGGCGCCGCAGAACATCAGCGGGGCGGAGTACGTGGCCACCTCCCAGAACGCGAGCGCGGCGGGCCAACCGGCCGCCGTGAACGGCAACCAGGTCTCCGTCACCGTCGGCGCACGGAGCATCTCCACAGTCGTGCTCACCCTCTGAGCGGCGACACGCACAGGGCGGGGGCGGCCGGATCGGCCGCCCCCGCTCGGCGTGCTGTCAGCTGGCGTACGTCTCGAACTCGCCGATCCGCGGCGTACCGTTCGAGCTGTTGATCTTGAAGTTGATCTTACGGAGCGAGGTTGCGGCGAAGGTGATCGAGCCGGCGCCGCTGCCGGACGCCAGGACCGCCCCGGTGTCGTTGTTGACCAGCTGCCACGACCCGATCGAGCCCTGGGTGCCCGAGGGCTCGCGGATGACCACCCGCGACACCCGGGTGTCGGCCCCCCACTTGACGGAGACGGTGCCGGTCGATCCGGCCGGCGACCAGTAGGTGCCGAGGTTGCCGTCGCGCACGTTGCCGTAGCTGGTCCCGTCGGCCTTGCTGGAACCGTCGGCGCCGGCTCCCGAGGCGAGGCTCAGGTTGATCCCGCTCGGCGGCGGCGTGGTGGCCGGCGGCGGCGTGGTCGGCGCGGGCGTGGTCGGCGCGGGCGTGGTCGGCGCCGGGCTCTGCGGCGTGCAGTTGCCGTCGGAGACCCGCAGGCCGGTGTTGGCGCCGGCGGTCTGCCGCACGATGTCCGGCACGCAACTCGCCCCGTCGAGCCGGTACGAGTACGGGATGCTCACGGTGGTCGTGGACGTCACGTTCGGCCCGGCCGGGTAGTTGTCGCTGCCCGGGGACGACCAGGTCACGTTGTCGAAGATGTTGCCGCTGACCTGCCAGGTGCCGCGCTCACTCGTGTAGAACGTGCCGAGCACGTCCTTGGAGTTGCGGAAGTAGTTGCTGTCCACCTTGGCCCGGGCCCCGGCCCGCGAGTTGATGCCCGACTCGCGCAGCCCGTTGTAGTGGTTGTTGTACATGTGGGCGATGCCGCCGCGCAGCAGGGGCGTACGCGAGTCGATGTTGTCGTAGAGGTTGTGGTCGAAGGTGATGTAGCCGTTCCCGCGGTCGCTCTCACTGGACCCGACCAGACCGCCGCGACCGGAGTTGCGCAGGATGCTGTAGGACAACGTCACGTACTGGGTGTCGTCCTTCATGTCGAACAGGCCGTCGTAGCCCTCCGACTCCCCGCCGGACGCCTCCAACGTGACGTGGTCGACCCAGACGTTGCGGACCGTGCTCTCCATGCCGATGGCGTCGCCGCCGTTGGAGGTGGGTGAGCCGGACTTCTTCACGTTCCGGACGGTCACGTTCTGGATGATGATGTTGCGGGAGTCACGGATGTGGATGCCGAGCTGGTCGAAGACGGCACCGCCGCCCACCCCGATGATGGTGACGTTGCTGATCTGCTTCAGCTCGATCACGCCGTCCGCGGTGTTGCAGCTCGATCCGGAGACCTTGCTGGTGTTGCCGTGGTTGATGGTCCCGGTCACCTCGATGACGATCGGGGTGCTGCTGCTGGCCCGGTTGCACAGCGCCGCGTGGATGGCGGTGCCGGTGGTGGCGCGTACGGTCTGCCCGCCCGCGCCGCCTGTGGTGCCGCCGTTCTGGGTGGCGAAGCCGGTGGCGCTGCCGGCCGCCGCCGACGCCTGCGGGGACGGCAGCGCCACGGCGACGGCGATTCCCACGACCGCCGTGGCCAGGGCCGCATGGAGTCGCAGTGCGACTGGTCTTCTCATGTCGACTCATTCCTTTTTCGAGCATGCGGGGACTGTCGCCGAGCAGCGGCAGTCACCGAATGGGAATAATGAGGAGCCACGACGCGATCAGGCGCGCCGCCGGCGAATGTCGTTTCATCTGCGATGCCCGGCCGGCACATGAAACATCGATGTAACGCAATCGTATGAAAGCGCTTTCCACAAAGGCAAGAGCTGGCGTTTGCAGGTTTTTTGCACTCCACGGGGGTCGTGCCGACGCTTGACGGGATCCGAGATCGATGGTTACCTGCACCTCACCGTGGAGATCGAAGTTCGTCTACGTCATGCCCTACGAGGAGCGCCATGCCCCATCCCCGCAGGACCCGCCCGCTGGCGGCGGTCGCCGGCGTGCTCGCCGCCGCCCTGGCCGTCTCGCCGGCACCGGCCGCACCTCTGGCCGTCTCGCCGGCACCGGCCGCACCTCTGGCAGCGGAGCCGGCCACCGGCGACACGTGGAACGCCGACCTGCGGGTGGTCGACTCCGACGACGTCAACATCCGCTGGACCGACGCCGGACTGCGCCTCGCCGACGCGCAGAACCGCCCGGCCGCACAGCGCCGGCCGGTGGCCGAGGGCATGCTGGTCACCGCGCCCCACCCGCTCGCCGTACCGGCCAACCGGGTCCGGGCCGACATCGCCGCCACCCCCGGCCCGGGCGGTGCCGTCGAGGTGGCGGCACGCGGCTGGCGATCGGGCGCCTGGACCGAGTGGCAGCCCGTGGCCGGCGGGGCCGTCTTCGACCAGCCGGTCACCCGGGTGCAGATCCGGGTGGTCCTCACTGCCGAACGGCCGTCCGCCACGCCCACCCTGCGCACGGTCCGGCTCGTCGCCGACTCGGTACCCGCCGTCGCGGCCGCCACCCCGGGCCTGACCTACCGGGTGTACGCCACCCGGGAGGGCCTGGTCGGCGGCACCACCGCCAACGGGCACGTGATCGTCTCGCGGGACCACTTCGTCGCGCTGCCGTCGGCCCGCGGCCTCGCGCCGAAGAACACCGGCGACTACACCGTACGGGTGTGCACCACGACCCGGAGCCGCTGCGAGTACGCGCCGGTCTGGGACATCGGACCGTGGAACACCAGGGACGACTACTGGAACCCGGGCGGTGTCCGGGAGACGTGGAAGGACCTGCCGCAGGGCCGGCCCGAGGCACAGGCGGCCTACCAGAGCGGCTACAACGGGGGCAGGGACCAGTTCGGACGCGTGGTGGCCAGCCCGGCCGGCATCGACCTCGCCGACGGCACGTTCTGGGACGGTCTGCTGCTGACCGACAACGCCTGGGTCGACGTCGCCTACCTCTGGACCGGCACCGGCACCCGGGGACGGATCGGCAGCGGCCCGCTCAACATCCGCTCCGGCCCGGCCACGAGCAACCCCGTCGTCGGCCTGGCCGCCACCTACGCCAACGTGCCGATCGAGTGCTCGGTCGTCGGCCAGTCGGTGAGCGGCCCCTACCGGACCACCAGCCAGTGGAACCGTCTCGCGTCAGGACACTTCGTCAGCCACGCGTACGTCTCCGGCGTGACCGGCACCGTCCCGGCCTGCTGACGGCGGCCCGCCCGGGGCGCGCGCCGGCACCGCGCCGCCCCGGGTGCGCTGGATGAGCACGACGCAGGCGAGCACCGCCCCCGCCACCACGAGCGCGCCGGGCGTGACCGCCTCACCGAGCAGCAGCGCCGACCAGAGCAGCGTGAGCACCGGCTGGACGAGCTGAATCTGGCCGACCCTGGCGATGCCGCCCCGGGCCAGCCCCGCGTACCAGGCGAAGAAGCCGAGGAACATCGACACCACTGTGAGATAGCCGAACCCGGACCAGGCGGCGACACCGCCGTGCGGCCGGTCGACGAGCGCGGCAACCGCGGTGACCGGCACGGTGACCGGGAGCGACAGCAGCAACGCCCAGCAGATCGTGCGGGCGCCGCCGAGTTCGCGGGCCAGCCGGCCGCCCTCGGCGTACCCGAGGCCGCAGAGCACCACGGCGGCGAGCAGGAACACGTCGGCGAACGACAGCGGCCCGCTGATCGAGCCGCCCACGGCGAGGAAGGCGAGCACCAGCGCCAGCCCGGCGGCGCCGGCGAGCCAGAACAGCGGCGGCGGCCGCTCGCCGGCGCGCAGCACCGCGAACACAGCGGTCATGGCGGGCAGCACCGTGACGACCACCGCGCCGTGTGCGGACGTCTGCGTGGTGAGGGCGAGCGAGGTGAACAGCGGGAAGCCGACCACGACGCCCAGCGCGACGACCGCCAGCCGTCGCCACTGGTCCCGGGTGGGGCGCGGCGCGCCGGTCAGCCGCAGGTAGGCCCACCCGAGCAGCGCCGCCCCGACCGCCCGTCCGAACGCGACGAACCAGGGGTCGAGTGTGTGTACCGCGACGCGGGTGGCCGGCAGCGACATGCTGAACGCCAGCACCCCCAGCGCACCGAGGGCGACCCCGGCACGCGGCCCCGCAGTTACCGTCGTCCGCGCAGTAGCGCTACTCTCTGCCGTCATGGCTGATGGTAGCGCTATCGATCGTGTCGCCAGGCATCTGGGTGCGCTGGCGGCGGAGGCCGCTCCCGGTACGCGGCTGCCGTCGGTCAGGGAGTTGACCGGGCACCACCACGTCTCCCCCGTCACCGTCGCCGAGGCGACCCGCCGGCTCGTCGCGGACGGGCTGGTGGAGACACGGCCGGGCCGCGGCGCGTACGTGGCGGCCCGGCGCGCCGACCCGCCGCGGGCGGACCTGTCGTGGCAGACCGTCGCGCTGGGCTCGCGGCGGGATGGCGAGGAGGAGATGCAGGCGCTGCTGGCGTTGCCGCCGTCGGGAGCGATCCCGCTGACCGGGGGCTATCTGGACCCGGACCTCCAGCCCGCCGCCGCGCTCGGTGCGGCGCTCGCCCGTGCGGCCCGGCAGCCGGCGGCCTGGCAGCGCGGCCCGGCGGAGGGGAGGCCGGATCTGCGGGCCTGGTTCGCCCGGGAGGCGGGTGGCGGCCTACGCGCCGAGGACATGGTGATCTGCCCGGGCGGGCAGGCCGCGCTCTCCTCGACGCTGCGGGCGCTCACCACACCGGGCGACACGGTGCTGGTCGAGTCCCCCACCTACCTGGGCGCGCTCGCCGCCGCGCGGGCGGCCGGGCTGCGCGTGGTGCCGGTGCCCGCCGACGCCGACGGGGTACGGCCCGACCAGCTCGCCGCCGCGTTCGCCCGCACCGGCGCCCGCCTGTTCTACTGCCAGCCGCTGTACGCCAACCCGCACGGCGCGACGCTCGCACCGGCCCGGCGCGCCCGGGTCGCCGAGGCGGTCCGCGACGCGGGCGCCTTCCTGGTCGAGGACGACTACGCCCGCGACCTCACCGTCGACGGCGAGGCCCCGCCGCCGCTCACCGCCGACGACCCGCACGGACACGTCGTCTACCTGCGTTCGCTCACCAAGTCCACCGCACCCGGCCTGCGGATCGCCGCGATCGGCGCGCGCGGGCCGGCCGGTGCCCGGCTACGCGCCGCCCGCCTGCTCGACGACCTCTTCGTGGCCGGGCCGCTGCAACAGGCCGCGCTGGAGCTCCTCACCGCACCGGCCTGGGACCGGCACCGCCGCACCGTGCGCCGGGAGTTGCGGGCCCGCCGGGAGGCTCTGCTCTCGGCGCTGGACCGGCACCTGCCGTCGCTGACTCCGCGCGACGTTCCACGCGGTGGGCTGCATCTGTGGGTACGGCTGCCGGACGGCACCGACGACATCGCGGTGACGGCGGCAGCCGCCACGGCGGGCGTCACCGTCTTCCCCGGCCGCCCGTGGTACGCCGCCGAACCCCCCGCCCCGCACCTGCGCCTCACCTACGCCGCCGCGTCCCCCGGGCAGATGGGCGAGGCCGCCCGCCGCCTGTCCACAGCCCTCCCCCACTGATCCCCGCCCCATCGGCGGTCCCGCGGTGGTACCCCCGCTGGCGGAAGCAGTCCGGCGAACCGGGCAGGCGCGGTGGTGGGGGTGGAACGGCGCGACCCCCGCCGGACGGGCCGGCGGGGGTCGCGGGAGCGGAATACGGGCGGATCAGGCCTCGGTGAGCTGGCCCCGCAGCTTGGTCAGGGCGCGGGCGAGCAGCCGCGAGACGTGCATCTGGGAGACACCCACCCGGGCCGCGATCTCGCTCTGGGTCAGGTTGCCGTAGAAGCGCAGCGTGAGGATCTTCTGCTCCCGCTCGTCGAGGGTGGCGAGCGCCGGCCCCAGGGAGGCACGCAGCTCGGCCAGCTCGTACTCGTTGTCCTCGGAGCCGAGGGTGTCGCCGAGTTCGGTGGCGCTGTCGCCGTCACCGATGGGCGTGGACAGCGAGACCGCGTTGTAGGCGCGGGCGCCCTCCAGGCCCTCCAGCACCTCTTCCTCGGTGACGTCGAGGTGGGTGGCGATGTCGGCGACGGTCGGGGCCCGGTTGAGCGTCTGGGTCAGCGTGCTGTTCGCCTCGGAGATGCGCAGCCGCAGCTCCTGCAGGCGACGCGGCACCCGGATGTTCCAGGTGCGGTCGCGGAAGTGCCGCTTGATCTCGCCGAGGATGGTCGGGATCGCGAAGCCGGCGAAGTCGACCCCACGGGAGGCGTCGAACCGGTCGACCGCCTTGATCAGGCCCAGCGCCGCAGTCTGCGCCAGGTCGCCGGCCGGCTCACCCCGGCCGCTGTAGCGGGCGGCCAGGTGGTTGGCCAGCGGCAGCCACGCCTCGATGACCTCGCTGCGCAGTGCGGCCCGCTTCGGGTGGTCGGCGGGCAGGGTGGCGAGTGCCGCGATCAGCTCGCTGGCGCGGGACTCCTCGCCGGCCTGCGGCGCGCGCTGCACCTCGGTAGCGGTCGGTGCCATGGTCATCGTGGTCATGCTGCCCTTCCTGTCCTCGGAGAACGGGTGGCCTCCCACACCGGTCGTGCCAGCCACACTAGACCAAAGGTGGCGGCTGAATCAACCGAACGGACGATGGATATTCGATGTCATATTCGGACAAGGGCGTCAGAGACGTCGTTATCTTGAGAGGAGCGGCCGGTAGTCGGCGGCGGTGAGCGGCAGCGCCGAGACACTCCCGTCCGCGCGCGGCACCTCCAGCGGCTGCCCGCCCCGACGGAACGCGACGCCGTAGACGTCCGGTCGCTGCGTGAGGCTGCACACGATCTGCCCGAACGCGAGCACCTCGTCGCTGCGGCCGATCTCCTCACCCGCCTCGCGCACGTCGACGGTCGCCACCGTCCCGCTCAGCGTCGCACCGGCCACCGACACGGTGCCCGGCAACGCCGTGGCCAACCCTCGGCGGCGCTCCCCGCCGTCCGGCCCGGCCAGCAGGTGCTGCAGGTGGGTGTCCACCCCCGGCAACCCCTCCACCCGGCGGTTGACCACCACCAACTCGTCACCCCGGACGAAACAGAACGGCTCGTCCACCCGCCCGTCCGGGTCGGCGGTCGTGGTGCCGGCCGGCGACGGGAACGGGCCCGCCGGCGGTTGCACCAGCCGCGGCTCGTCGTCCACCGGCACCCCGCAGCCGGCCAGCAGCGCGGCCACGACAAGCGCCGGCAGCAACCGGCGGGCCGGCGTACGTCCAGCGGTCAAGGGGCGCCACGACGCGCCACCACGGGCAGCCCTCGACCGGCGCCACCCGATCATCGGACCGCTCCCGGCAGCTCCACCCGGAAGCGGGCGCCCCGGTCGCGGTCCCGCACCGCCGCCGTCCCGCCGTGTGCGGCGGCGTGCTGGGCGACCAGGGCGAGCCCGAGGCCGGTGCCGTCGGTGCCGGCGCGGTCGTGCGCCGCCCGGCCCCGGACGAACCGGTCGAAGATGGCCTCCCGGTCGGCCGGGGGCACACCCGGGCCGTCGTCGTCGACCTCCAGCACACCGACGCCGTCGCGCGCGTCCAGGCGGACGGCGACGGGTCCCCCGCCGTACCGCTGCGCGTTCTCCACCAGGTTCAGCAGGGTCTGCGCGAAACGACGCCTGTCGACCCACCACCGGTGCGGGACGCCGTCGGGCACCACGACCAGGCTCTCCGGCAGCGAGCGCTCCCGGCAGGTGGCCCGGGCCAACTCGACCACGTCCACCGTCTCGCGGTGTGCCGGCTGCTCGGTACGGGCCAGCTGGATCAGGTCGTCGACCAGGCGCTGGAAACGGGTCACCTCGTCGGCGACCAGGCCGGCTGCGGTCGCGGTGCGCTCGTCCTGGTGCTCGCGCCGACGGGTCAGCACGCTCGCCGCGGCGGCCAGCGTCTGCAGCGGGGAACGCAGCTCGTGGCTGACGTCGGCGGCGAAGCGGCGGTCCCGGTCGATCCGCCGGACCAGCTCGTCGACCATCTCGTTGAAGGAGGTGGAGAGCCGGGTGAGGTCCGGGTCGGTGGTCGGGTCCAACCGGGTGGCGAAGTCGCCGGCCGCGATCCGCTCCGCCGCGTCGGCGACCGCGGTGAGCGGCCGCAGGCTGTGCCGGGTGGCGTACCAGCCCAGGGCCGCGCCCGCCCCGGCCACCATGATGGCCACCGCGATCAGCGCCAGCCCCACCACCTGGAACGTCTCCTCGACCTCCCGCAACGAGGTCAGCTCGTAGTAGCCGAGCGCGCCGGGCAGCGGCACGCCCACCAGCAGCGTGGGCTGCCCGTCGAGCTGGATGCGCTGCACCGCCGGCTGCCCGGCGGCGACCACCCGTTGCAACTCCACCGGCACCGAGCTGGCGCCGACGTCGGCGGTGCGGGCGTACCAGCCGTCGCGCAGGTGCAGCAGGGGCCGCCGGGCGCTGCCGGTGTCCAGCGTGCGCAGCACGGCCACCACGTCCGGGGTGCCGGTGTCCAGCCCGGAGCGGACCACCGCGGCGTCGTAGTAGGCGGCCCGCACCGCGGTGCGCTCGCGCTCGTCGAGCAGCGACCGGCGGGTCAGGTCGTAGGAGAACAGCGCCATCAGCGCGGCGAGCAGCAGCGCCCCGACCGCGAACGCGGCGGTGACCCGGGTGCGCAGGCCGGGGCGGCTCATCGCTGGAGCTTGTAGCCGAGGCCGCGCAGGGTGACCAGGTGACGGGGGTTGCCCGGGTCCGGTTCGATCTTCTGCCGCAGCCGGCCGACGTGCACGTCGACCAGGCGCTCGTCGCCGGTCTCGTAGCCCCACACCCGGCTGAGCAGCTGCTGGCGGGACAGCACCCGGCCGGCGTGCTCGGCCAGTTCGCAGAGCAGCCGGAACTCGGTCCTGGTGACCGGCACCGGGCGGCCCGCGCGGCGTACCTCGCCGGCCTCCGCGCTGATCTCCAGGTCACCGAAGAACTGGGCGGGCGCCGGTCCGGCCACCGTGCGTACCCGCCGCCGCAGCGCCCGCAGACGGGCCGACAGCTCCTTGATCGCCACCGGCTTGACCACGTAGTCGTCCGCGCCGGCCTCCAGCGCGGCGACGATGTCGTGGGTGTCGTCGCGGGCGCTGATCACCACCACCGGCACGTCGTCGTCCCGCCGAAGCTGACGGATTCCCTCGAAACCGTTGATTCCCGGCAGCATGAGGTCGACCAGTACATAGTCGGCGGGGTTCTCCCGCTGCTGGCGCAACCCGTCCTCCGCGGTCGCCGCCCCACGCGCGTCGTAGCCCTCCTCCTCCAGAGCGAGCTGCAGCGCCAGGCGGATACGGTCGTCGTCCTCGATCACCAGTACGGCCGTCATATGGGCATCATGACCGGCCGGGCAACAGCCACCCAACCGCGTGGCCCGTTCGCGATTTTTGTCATCGAACCGTCATGCAACCGTCCGGTGACCTCCACGATCACTACGCAGTGTGGGGATCGATCCTGATCTTCCATGGAAGCGACCTGATGCCCACCACCCTGCCGTCCCCGCCGGACTCCGCCGTGCCGCACGTACGCGTCGACATCACCGACGAGTTGGCCCTCACCGGGCTGCCCGAGGTCGCACACGTGCTGGACCGGGTGCTGGCGCTGCGCCCCCGCGAGCTGACGATCGACCTGTCGGCGTGCCGGCAGGTGGACCCGGCCGCCATCGCGTTGCTGCTGGACGTGCACCGCCGCCTCGCGCGCCGCAACGCGACCCTCACGCTGAGCAACCCGCACCCGCGGATCAGGAGCATCCTGCGGCGGTCCGGGCTGGGCGCCAGCGTGCCCGTCGTGGACACGCCGCGCCCGTCCGCGCGGGGCCGGGCCCGGGTCGCGGCGCCCCCCGAGGAGAAGTGATGACCGGGAGCACACTCGTCGGAGCCCTCGTGGTGGGACTCGCCGTCGGCGGCGCGGGGCGCCTCGCCGTACCGGGTCGCAAGGCCGCCCCGGTCTGGCTGACCCTGGCGCTCGGCGTGGCCGCCGCCCTGCTCGGCGCGATCGTGGTCGGGCTGGTGGACCGCCGCCCCGACGCGTCGGCCCTGCTGCCGCTCGTGGTGCAGGCCGGCTTCGCCGCGATCGCGGTCATCGTGGCCGTGCTGGCCGCGGGCCCCACGGCGGACGGGCGGGCACATCCCGGGCCGTCCGCCCCGCGGAAGGAGGAGGTGTGACAGTCGTACCGTCGGACCACCTGATGATGCTGATCTGTGACGGCTGCGGGGACAGTGTCACCGGCGCCGGCACCACGCTGCCCGACGCCGAGGTGGTGTGGACGCTGGTGTTCGAGCACGACTGGGTCGGCTCCCCGTTCGCGTCCGGCCCGCACCACTGCCCCCGGTGCAGCGTCCGGGCGGCCATCGCCGACGACGGCTTGGGCATCGACGACCTGGAGCAGGTCGTCGGCCCACCGGCGGCGCGCGACGTCGATCCCGCCGAGGCGGTCCGCCGGACGCTGGCGGAGCGCTCCGTGCACGGTGACCGCGAGCTCGTCGACCTCTCCGCGCTGGAGGTGATCGACTCCGCCGGCCTGGGCCTGCTGGTCCGCGCCCACCAGGACGCCCGGCGGGACGGCCGGCGGCTGTGCCTGGTCTCCCCGTCGCGATTCGTGCTCACCGTGCTGCACACCATGCGGCTCGACGGCCTCTTCGCCGTCGTCGACGGCCGCGTCCCGGTGCCGGAGTTCGCCGCTGGACCCGCTCTGCGGACCGAACAGAAGGAGCCGTCCCCGTGGTGATGCCCTGGCCGTACCCCGAGCTCCCGTTCCCCCACGGCGGGTCGGGGCCCCGGGACGCGGACACCCGGCTGGCCGCCGCCGTCGCGCAGCGACTGAGCACCGACTGGAGCACCAGGCGCCAGCAGATCACGATCACGGTGCAGAATCGGGTGGTCATCCTCGCCGGGATGGTGGCCGCGCCGGAGACCCGTCGGATCGCCGGGGAACTGGCCTGGGACGTGCCCGGCGTGTTCGACGTCTGCAACGCGCTGCGGCTCTACGGCGGGCGGCGCGCCGCCCGCTGACCCGCCGCCGGTTGCACGCATCGGCATCCACCTCTACCCTCTGCGTGGGAGCGCTCCCGCAGGCCGCCGCGTCGGCTGTCCGGGCAGATTCACGACGGGCACCGTCCGATCACACCCACCAGATGGGACCTTCCCGCATGTTCTCCATTCCCCACCCGTCCCGGCGGCATCTGCTCCTCGGCGGCGCGGTCGGCGCGCTCGCCCTCGCGGCAACGGCCGTACTGCCGTCGACGAACGCGATGGCGGCCACCGGCTGCGCCGTCACCTACACCACGAACTCCTGGCAGGGTGGCTTCACCGCCACCGTGGCGGTGAAGAACCTCGGCGACCCGGTGACCAACTGGACGCTCGGCTTCACCTTCCCCGACGGCGGCCAGCGCGTGGTGCAGGGCTGGTCGGCCACCTGGCAGCAGAGCGGCTCCGCGGTCACCGCCCGCAGCATGGACTACAACGGCGCGCTCGGCACCGGCGCGAGCACCACGGTCGGCTTCAACGGCTCGTGGACCGGGTCGAACCCGAACCCCACCTCGTTCACACTCAACGGCACCACCTGCACCGGCGGCGTCAGCACCCCGACGACACCCCCGCCGACCACCACCGCGCCACCGACCACCGCGCCGCCGCCGACCGGCACCACCCCGGTGGCGATCAACGGGCAGTTGCGGGTCTGCGGGGTCAACCTCTGCAACCAGTACGGCCGGCCGATCCAGTTACGCGGCATGAGCACGCACGGGCTCCAGTGGTTCGCCAACTGCTACACCGACGCCTCGCTCGACGTGCTGGCCGACGACTGGCAGTCCGACCTGCTGCGCATCTCCATGTACGTGCAGGAGCAGGGCTACGAGACCAACCCGGCCGGCTTCACCAACCAGGTCAACACGCTCGTGGACAAGGCCGAGGCGCGCGGCATGTACGCGCTCATCGACTTCCACACGCTGACCCCGGGCGACCCGATGTACAACCTGGACCGCGCGAAGACGTTCTTCGCGGCGGTGTCGGCGCGTAACGCCGCCAAGAAGAACGTGATCTACGAGATCACCAACGAGCCCAACGGGGTGAGCTGGTCCACCATCCGCAACTATGCCGAGCAGGTCATCCCGGTGATCCGGGCCAACGACCCGGACGCGGTGGTCATCGTCGGCACCCGGGGCTGGTCCTCGCTCGGCGTGTCCGAGGGCGGCAACTCCGACGAGATCGTGAACAACCCGGTGCGGGCGGAGAACGTCATGTACACGTTCCACTTCTACGCCGCCTCGCACGGGGACAACTACCGCAACGAGGTGCAGCGCGCCGCCGCCCGGCTGCCGCTGTTCGTCACCGAGTTCGGCACGGTGACCTACACCGGTGACGGCGCGGTGGACACCGCCAGCAGCACCGCCTGGCTCGACCTGCTCGACCGGCTGAAGATCAGCTACGCCAACTGGACGTTCTCCGACGCGGCCGAGGGCTCCGCGGCGCTGAGGCCCGGCACCTGCGCGGCCGGCACGTTCGGCAACCCGGCGTCGCTGACCGAGTCCGGCACGTTGCTGCGCAACCGCATCCGCACCCCCGACAACTTCCCGACCTCCTGAGCCGGGCGGCCGGCGGCGACTCTTTCCCCCCTCGGGTCGCCGCCGGTCAGCCCTCGATCAGCCCGGCCCGCCGCCACAGCAGCCGGCCCGGACCGGCGATGAGTCCCAGCCCGGTCAGGTGGTCGGCGATGCGCTGGGCGGACCATCGCAGGGTGGCCTGCCAGTGCGGGTTGGCCCGGGCCGCGGCCCGGCCCACCTCCGGCGCGATGCCGACCGCCGCGTACGCGCGCGGGTGCACCAGGCGCCGCGTGATCGAGTACGCGGCGCGGCCGATCACCAGCCGGGCGTACCGCAGGCCGACCGGGCCGGCCTCCTCGACCTGCCGCGCCAACTCGTCCCGGGCGAACCGGACGTGCCGGGCCTCCTCCACCACGTGGATCCGGGACACCATCCGGATCAGCGGCTGCAACGACTCGTCGGCCATGATCTCGCGCTGGAACGAGTCGAGGATCTCCTCGGCGATGAGGATCGCCGCGTACATCTGCGGGCCGGTCGCGGTCGCCTTGAGCCACCGGCCGAGCAGGTGGTCGACCGGGTCGGCGCGGTAGACCGGCGCGCCGATGGTCTCGATGAGCCGGCCGAACATGATGGAGTGCCGGCACTCGTCGGCGACCTCGGTGAGCGCGTACTGGGCGTGCCGGCTGGTCGGGTCGGCGTCGTAGTACTGCCGGATCAGCATCTGCATCAGGATCGTCTCGAACCACAGGCCGGCGCAGGCCGCGCTGGCCACCTCGTGCTTGGTCAGCTCGATCCGCTGCTCCGGCGTCATCGCCTCCCACAGCGACGTGCCGTAGAGGCTGCTGCGCTCCGGCGGCAGCCAGTACGCCCCGGGCACCGGCGGCGCCGACCAGTCGAGGTCCACCGCGGGGTCGTAGCTGGTACGCACCGAGGCGGCGAGCAGGCGCTCGGCCACCGCCTCCCGCGGGAACCCGGCAGACGTCCCCTCCATGGCCCCTCCATATTGACGTAACTTGAAGTAACTGTTACGAGTGGTAGCATGCGACGCACCTCCACCGATGTCAATGGCCCCGATCGCCCGCCCGAGCCGGCCGCGACCGGCGGCGACCGGCGGGACCGGTGGGCCGAGCACCGCGAGCACCGGCGACGGGAACTGGTCGCCGCCGCCGTGCAGGCGCTGCTGCGGCACGGGCCGACCGTCGACATGGACCAGGTGGCGGCCACCGCCGGGGTGAGCAAGCCGGTCCTCTACCGCTACTTCACCGACAAGGCCCAGCTCTGGCTGGCGGTCAGCGAGATGGTCGCCGCCCGGGTGGTCGCGGCGGTCGCCCCCGCCGTGGCGCAGGTCCGCGAGGAGCGGGCGCTGGTGGAGGCGACCATCGACGCGTACCTGAGCGTGGTGGAGTACGAGCCGACGCTCTACCGGTTCCTCGTCCACGAGTCCGGCCACCCCGGCATCCAGCAGGTGGTCACCGGCACCAGCCGGCAGGTCGCCACCGGGCTGGCCCGGGTCATCGGCGACCGGCTGCGCGCGCTCGGCCTCGATGCCGGCCCGGCCGAACCGTGGGCGTACGGCCTGGTCGGGTTCGTGCAGTCGGTCGCCGACTGGTGGACCACCCACGGCCAGCCGATCAGCCGGGCCGCCCTCACCGACTACCTCACCACCCTGCTGTGGAACGGGATCGAGGGGGTGCGGCGCGCCGCCGACCTGCCCACCGAGCTGACCCGCGCGCACGCACGGACCGACACGTGAGCTGGCAGGGTGCCGCCGAGATCGCCGGCACCACGGTCCGGCTGCACGGCGGTGGCCGGTGGGAGCCGGTCGACGGCCGCTACCACTGGGCCGGGCGGATCGAACCGGAACCGCGCATGGTGCGGCTGCTGCGCTCCGGCCGCCGCGACGTGGAGGTCCGCGTCGGCGACCGGGTCGCCCGCGCCCGGCTGACCGAGGTGGACCCGTGGGGCGGCGTCCGCCTCACCGGGGTCGGCGCCCCGCCCTGGCCGCCGGAGCAGGACTGAGTCGTACGGTGGGTGGATGACGACGACCGCGACGGTGCTGCTGGTCTTCGGCCGGGGGGTGGTGGCTGGCGACGACGGCTACCGACTCACCGCCGAGAGCGTCGCGCGCACCGAGGCCGCCGTGGCCTACGTCCGCGCCCACGCCGAGGAGTTCCGCCATGCACCCGGGTCGCGGGTGGTGTTCACCGGCGGCTGGCCGCACGGGCCGGCCGGGGTGCCGGGTCCGCCACCCGGCTGCCGGGAGGCCGAGCTGATGCGGGCGCTGGCGCGCGACGCCGGTCTCGACGCGTACGTCCCCTCGGCCGCCGAGACCCGGTCCCGCACCACCGCGCAGAACCTGGTCCACACCGTCCAGGACGGACTGCTCGGCGCCGTGCGGTTCACCCCGGACCGACCCCTCGGACTGGTCTCCCACCCGTGGCACCTGCCCCGCATCCGGCTGCTCGCCGCCCGCGTGCTCGGGCTGTCCGGAGCGGCGCTGCGGGACGTGCCGGTCACCGCCCCGGACCCGGTGCCGGTGCGCCGTGAGCGGACCGCGCGGTTGGCCAGCCGACTCGGGTACCTCGGGGTGCGTACCCCGGAGGCGCTGCTGCGGCGCGAGCGCGGCCTGACCCGCGCGGCGGAGCGGATCGGGCGCCTGCTGTCCGCGCCCTGACCGGCGTGGGTTCACCGACGCCGGCCGGGGGTAGGACGGCCCTTGATCGACCCGGCGGGACGTGCCGGCGGGCGAGGCAGCCGGGAGGTCCCGTGATCGTGCTCGTGCCCGCTTACCGACCCGGTGACCGGCTTCCGCCGCTGGTCGCCGAGCTGACCGCCGCGCTGCCGGGGGTGTGCGTGCTCGTGGTCGACGACGGCAGCGGCCCGGCGGCCGACGGGGTGCTCGCCGCCGCCCGCGACCGGGGCGCCACCGTGCTGCGCCGCCGGGCCAACCGGGGCAAGGGCGTGGTGCTGCGCACCGGTTTCCGGTACGCCGCGACCCGCCACGGGGGTCACGACGTGGTCTGTGTGGACGCCGACGGCCAGCACGACGTGCCGGACGTGTGCCGGGTGGTCGAGCGGATGCGCGTCACCGGCGCGGCGACACTCGGCGTCCGCCGGTTCGACGGGCAGGTCCCGGCCCGCAGCCGGTTCGGCAACACGGCGACGCGGTTGGCGTTCCGCCTGGCCACCGGCCGGGACGTGCGGGACACCCAGACCGGACTGCGGGCCTACCCGGCCGGCCTGCTCCCCTGGCTGGCCACCGTCCCCGGCGACCGCTTCGAGTACGAGATGAACGTGTTGCTGGGCGCCGCCCGCGTGGGGCTGCCGATCGAGCAGGTGGACATCGCCACCCGCTACCACGCCGGCAACTCCGGGTCGCACTTCTCCGCGCTCGCCGACTCGGTACGCATCTACCGGCCGCTGCTCGGTGTCGCGGCCGCCCGGCTGCGCGACGGCTCGCCCGCCGGGGACGAACCGTTGGCGCCGGCTCGCCGGGGTGACGGCAGCACCGTGGTCGGGATGCCGCCACCTCGACGAGGTGAGGTCGCGTCGGTCAGCCGGTCGCGCAGGGACTTCCGTTGAGCGTGAACGCGGCCGGCCGGCCGGTGTCACCTGTGTGGTTGGCCTGGAAACCGATGGTGACCGAGCCACCCGGCGGGATCGCCGCGTTGTAGGACACGTTCCGGGCGGTCACCGCGCCGCTGGCCGGGGCGTACGTGGCGTTCCAGCCACCGGTGACCGTCTGCCCGGCGGGCAGCGTGAACGCGAGGCTCCAGCCGTTCACCGCCGTGGTGGCCGTGTTGGTGATCGTCACGGACGAGGTGAGGCCGGTGTTCCAGGCGTTCACCACGTACCCGACCTGGCAGCCACCCGACGGCGGCGGCGTGGTCGGCGGGGGCGTGGTCGGCGGGGGCGTGGTGGGAGGGGGCGTGGTGGGCGGCGGCGTCGTGGGCGGCGGCGTCGTGGGCGGCGGCGTGGTGGTGGAGTCCAGGCCGAAGAACCGGATGGCCTGCGCCGCGTCGACCGGCAGGTTGTGCGTGACGCCCTGCATGCTGATCGCCTCCACCGGCGCGGTGCCGCCGGTGCCGCCGTAGCGGGTGCGGGTCCAGCCGGCCTGCGGACTGTCGGTGTACGCGGGCGTCTGGCTCAGCCCGTGCACGTTCGTCCACTGGTCGATCTCCTCGCCGAAATTCGGGTAGCGCAGCGTCTCGTCGTTGGTGCCGTGCCAGAGCTGCATCCGCGGACGCGGACCGGTGTACCCCGGATAGGCGTTGCGGACCAGGTCACCCCACTGCTGCGGGGTCCGCAACACCTGGCCGTTGGCGCACTCGCTGTTCCACTCCGAGCCGTTGGTGGTGGCGAAGCAGCCGAACGGCACACCGGCGAAGGCCGCCCCGGCGCGGAACACGTCCGGGTAGTCCCCGAGCAGCACGTTCGTCATCATCGCGCCGGACGAGGTGCCGGTGGTGAAGATCCGCTCGGCGTCCACCGGGTAGCGCTGCCGCACGTGGTCGACCATGGACTTGATGCCGACCGGGTCGCTGCCGCCGTCGCGGCGCAGCGCCTGCGGGGACGAGACGTCGAAGCACTTGCTGCTGCGGGTCACCGACGGGTAGACCACGATGTAGCCGTAGCGGTCGGCCAGCGCCGCGAACTGGGTGCCTGAGTACATGGCCGGGCCGCTGCCCGTGCAGTAGTGGTTGACCACCAGCAGCCCCGGGCGTGGCGCGACGGTGTCCGGGACGTACAGGTACATGCGCAGGTTGCTCGGGTTCGCGCCGAAGTTCGTCACCTCGGTCAGCGTGGCGGCCGAGGCCGGCCCCGGGACGGCGAGCGCCGCACCGACGGCCAGCCCGGCGGCGGCCAGCCCCGCACCGAGCAGCCGGAGCCTGCTCCTTCTGGACAGCATGGGATCTCCTCCGATGGTGGGACGCACACCGGACTGACGCGTCGCGGCGTGCCGCCGGCGAGGCGCCTGCGAAGGCGGCCCGGACCCTCGGAGACGAGACAGACAGCCACATATAGATGTGGCTCGAAGTGCAGTCTAGGCCCCCGCCGCGGGCCCGACAACCGGTGCCGGCGTCCCGACCGGCGGTGGTCGCAGCGCCGAGGCGACCCGGCGGGCCCGGTCCGGACGGGTGAGCACGTCCACGCTGTCCACGAACTGGTCCACCGCACCCACCGGCGGCTGCTCCCGCAGCCACGGATCACTGATCGCACCGCGCAGCGCCGCGACGAACCGGCCGGCGTCGAGCACCAGGAACGGCCGGGCGTGGAACGGCCGCACCGTCGGATCCACCGGGGTGGCCAGGCCGGTGCCGTTGGTCCAGTCGGCCACCGTCTCCAGCGCCCCCGCCAGGCCGACCTGCCGCACCGCCCAGTCGCCCGGGCCCAACGCGACCGCCAGGGCGTCCGTCGCGGGCGCGGCCACCGGCAGCGCGGCGAACACGGTGCCGAGCCACTTGGCGTACGGGGGCCAGCGCCGGTGCGCCAGCAGACCGAGGCGCATCAGGTCCCGGGCCAGCCCCGCGGTCACCACCCGGCTGCCCAGGTCGTCGCCGACCTCGGCGCACCGGCCGGCGAGATGCTCGGCCTGGGCCACCCGCTGCCAGCCGGACGCCAGCACGTACCGCCACACGTCGTCCGGATACCAGGACAGGGCGGCGCGGATCGTGCTGAGCGCACTGCCCAACCCGTCGTGGAAGACCGCGCCGCCGGTCAGCTCCGCCAACCGCTGGGTCGGCGTCGCGAGCCAGTCGTCGGTGGTCAGGCCCGCCCGCGGGTCCACACCCAGGCGTCCACGCCACCACGGCACCAGCTCGTGGACGTCGACCCCGTGCCGGTCACCGCCGGTCCGCGCCACACCCAGCCGGTCCGCCGGACCGCCGGCGAACCGGGCCGGCCAGCCGAGGAACCGCGCCGGCAGCTCCGCGTCGAGCACCGCCCGGACCGGCGCGACGTCCTCCGCGCGCCCGACGAAGACCTGGGTACGCGGACCCCAGTCGTGGTCCGTCGAGCGGGAGGTGTCCAGGCCCAACAGCTCCGAACCGCCGTCGAGCAGCCCGGCGGCGTACCGCAGGGCCGGCAGCCGCCGGCTCAGCAGCGGCGCCACCACCTCGTCGTGGAAGCGGCGGGCCAGGACCAGACCGGGTACGAACGACATCCCGCCAGTCTGCGCAGGAACGCCGGCTCGCGCGCCCGGATTTCCGGCCCCCCGCCGCCTCCCCCACGTCGTCGCAGGGCTGTGCCAGGCTGTCGGGCGTGGCACAGCGACCTCCGATCCTGCTGATCGACTCCCCCAGCCTCTACTTCCGGGCCTACTTCGGCATCCCGGAGTCGGCCGCGAAGACCGACGACGGCCAGCCGGTCAACGCGGTACGCGGGTTCCTCGACATGCTCGCCCAGTTGGTGCGCACCCGCCAGCCCGATCGGATGATCTGCGCGCTGGACTACGACTGGCGGCCGGCGTGGCGGGTCGAGCTGCTGCCGTCGTACAAGGCGCACCGGGTCGCGCCCGAGGGCGGCGAGGTGGTGCCGGACACGCTCTCCCCGCAGGTGCCGATGATCCTGGAGGTCCTCGACGCGCTCGGCATCCCCGCCGTCGGAGCCACCGGCTACGAGGCCGACGACGTGCTCGGCACGCTCTCGACCACCCAGCCAGGCCCGGTCGAGGTGGTCTCCGGCGACCGTGACCTGTTCCAGCTCGTCGACGACGCCCGCGAGGTGCGACTGCTCTACGTCGGGCGGGGGGTGGCCAAGCTGGACGACTGCGACGACACGGCGGTCCGCGGCCGCTACGGCGTGCCCGCCGACCGGTACGCCGACTTCGCGGCGCTGCGCGGCGACCCGAGCGACGGCCTGCCCGGCGTGCCCGGGGTGGGTGAGAAGACCGCCGCCCGGCTGATCGACCGCTACGGCGGGCTGGACGGCATCCTGGCCGCCCTCGACGATCCCGACTCCGGTTTCGCCCCCGGGCTGCGGGCCAAACTCGACGCTGCCCGCGGCTACCTGGCCGTGGCGCCCACGGTGGTCCGGGTCGCCACCGACGTGCCGCTGCCGGCGGTGGACCCGTCCCTGCCCGCCTCACCCGCCGACCCGGACCGCCTGGTGGACCTGGCACAGCGGTGGAACCTGGCCGGCTCGTGCCGACGCCTGGTCGACGCCCTGGCCACGCCACCCGGCTGACCGGACGGTCGTGGTCAGCCGATCACGGCTGGGGGTCGGTGCCGCGACGCGTGGGGAACCGCACGCCGGGCTGCGCCAACGTCGAGTGGGCGCGCAGGCCCACCGGGTCCGGCGCCGGCTCGGCCGGGTCGGACTGCGGCGCCTCGCCGTACCGGGCGGCCACGTATGCGGCGCCGGCCCGGTCGTCGTCGGACGGCGCGGCGAGCAGCGCGTAGACCAACCCGACCACGCCGAAGATCACGGCCAGCACGATCGGCACCAGCAGGGCACTCACCTCGGTGCCGGACACCGGCCCCCGACTCTCGTGCGGGTGCACCGACAGCGCGCTCATGCCGGTGAAGTGCATGCCGTTCACGGCAATGCCCATGACCAGCGCCGAGGCGGCGATGGCGAGCCCTCGGCGCACGGTCATGGCCAGCCAGAGCGCCGCCGTGGCCGCCACCACCGCGATGACCACGGACAGCGTCACCCGCAGCGGGTCGTAGCCGAACGAGCCGTCCAGACGCATCGCGGCCATCCCGGTGTAGTGCATGGCGGCGACCCCGGCGCCGGTGAAGACACCACCGGCGACCAGTCGGACCGCGGTGAGCCGCCCGGTACCCACGACGGCCAGGCCGATACCGACCGCCGCCACCGCGATCACCGTGCTGGCGGCGGTCAGCGGCACGTCGTAACGGATGCGGGTGCCGCCCACGGCGAAGCCGAGCATCGCCATGAAGTGCATCGCCCAGATCGCCGTGCCACCAAGCGCCCAGGCGGCGAGCAGGCCCCACCAGGCGCGTTGACCGGCGCCGGTGGCGGTCCGGATCCGGCCGGCGCAGACCAGGCCCAGCGCCGAGCCGAGCACGGACAACGCGTAACTGAGCGCGGGCGTGATCCACCCGTACTCGAAGTGATTGATCTCGCCCACGGCGTTCCTTCCCTCACCTTGACTGCCGACGCCTGGTCCGACGCCCCGGGCAATGATCGTGCAGGCCCTGATCAGCGGCTTACCCGACCCCCGGGATATTCACCGCGTGGTCCCCCGGCACCTGACGACACGCCGACGGCCCACCTCGTCGTGACTGAAGGGAGCTGTCAGGTGGCGGCATGGTAGGCCAGCACGCCCCGGTTGACGGCCGCGATCGCCTGCCGGGCCGTGGCGCGCAACTCGGTCGAGGCGCCGCCGGAGTCGGCGAGCTGACCGAGCAGGTCCACCACCTGCCGCGCCCACCTGACGAAGTCACCGGCCGGCATCTCCCCGTCGATCTGATGGCCGCTGGACAGCACCTTCGCCAGCGCCTCGCCGCGCGCCCACCGGTAGACCGGCCAGGCGAAGCCCAGATCCGGCTCCCGGGTGACCGTCAGGCCGCGCGCCGCCTCGTCCGCCTCGATGTCCCCCCACAGCTTCAACGTCTCGTCCACCGCGTCCGCCACCGCGCCGCGGGGCAGTGACGCCCGTTCGTCGGCGTCCCGCCGAGCCTCGAAGACCACCACCGACACGGCGGCGGCCAGCTCGGCCGGGGAGAGCCCGTCCCACACCCGGCGGCGCAGGCACTCGGCCACCAGCAGGTCGGCCTCGGTCCAGATCCGGGCCAGCGTCCGGCCGGCGTCGGTGACCTCGCCGTCCGCGGCCAGGTAGCCGCGCGCGGTCAGCAACGCCACGATCCGGTCGAAGGTGCGGGCCAGCGACCCGGTCCGCCCGGACACCCGCTCACGCAGTTCCTCGGTGTCGCGTTCGATCCGGCGCCGCCGCTCCGCCCACCGGGCGTGGTCCTCCCGGTCCGGGCAGGCGTGGCAGGGGTGCGCGCGCAGCTCGACGCGCAGCTGGCTGAGCCGGTGGTCCTCCCCCGCGCTCTGCCGGGACCGCCCGCCCCGTCGGCCGCCGTGCCGGTCCAGGCCGGTCCCGGTGACCGCCGCGGCCAGGTCCCGCCGGGCCGCGGGGGAACGGTGGTTGAAGTGCTTCGGCACCCGGATGCGGGCGAGCACCTCGGCCGGGGTGGTGAAGTCACCCGGGTTGACCCGCCCGGCCCAGCGGTCCTGGGTGAGCACCAGCGGCCGGGGCTCGCCGAACCCGCCGGTGGCCGGGTCCAGGACCACGGCCAGGCCGGCCCGCCGACCGGACGACACCCGGATCACGTCGCCGACCCGCAGCCGTTCCAGGGCGGCCACCGCCGCGGCCTTGCGCTGGGTCTGCCCCTGCCGGGCGATCGCCCGTTCCCGGTCGGCGATCGCCACCCGCAGCGCGAAGTACTCGTCGAAGTCACCGTGGTGGCAGGCGGCCTCCGCGCCGTACGCCTCGATCGTCTCGGTGTTGCGCTGCACCTGCCGGGCCAGGCCGACCACCGACCGGTCCGCCTGGAACTGCGCGAAGGAGGACTCCAGCAGTTCGCGCGCCGGGGCCGCGCCGACGCTGCCGACCAGGTTGACCGCCATGTTGTAGGACGGGCGGAAGCTGGAGCGCAACGGATAGGTGCGGGTGGAGGCCAGCCCGGCGACGTGCCGCGGGTCGGTCTCCGGCGACCACACCACCACCGCGTGCCCCTCGACGTCGATGCCCCGGCGACCGGCCCGACCGGTGAGCTGGGTGTACTCGCCAGGGGTCAGGTCGACGTGGGCCTCGCCGTTGAACTTCACCAGCCGTTCCAGCACCACGCAGCGGGCCGGCATGTTGATGCCCAGGGCCAGGGTCTCGGTGGCGAACACGGCCTTGACCAGGCCGCGGACGAACAACTCCTCGACGACCTCCTTGAACGCCGGGAGCATCCCGGCGTGGTGGGCGGCCAGTCCCCGCTCCAGGCCGTCGAGCCACTCCCAGTAGCCCAGCACCGACAGGTCCTCGCCGGGGATCGCGGTGACCCGGGACTCCACCACCCGGCGGATCTCCGCGCGCTCCTCCGCCGAGGTCAGCCGCAGCCCGGCGGCGAGGCACTGCTGCACGGCGGCGTCGCAGCCGGCCCGGCTGAAGATGAACAGGATGGCCGGCAGCAGCCCTTCCCGGTCGAGCCGGTCGACGATGTCCGGACGCATCGGCCCCCGCCACCGCGGGCCACGCCGACCGGCGCCCGGCCCGGCGCTGCGTCCCTCGCCCAGCTCCAGCCGGCGCATCGTGTCGCGGGTGTTGCGCAGCAACTCGGGGTGGACGTCGTGCTTGCGGGCCGCGTCGGCGTCGTGGAACAGGTCGAACATCCGCTTGCCGACGAGCATGTGCTGCCACAGCGGCACCGGCCGGTGCTCGGAGACCACCACGGCGGTCTCCCCGCGCACGGTGACCAGCCAGTCGGCGAACTCCTCGGCGTTGGAGACGGTGGCCGACAGCGAGACCAGGGTGACCGACTCCGGCAGGTGGATGATCACCTCTTCCCAGACCCCGCCGCGGAACCGGTCGGCCAGGTAGTGGACCTCGTCCATCACCACGTAGGCCAGGCCCCGCAGCGTGGCTGAGCCGGCGTAGAGCATGTTGCGCAGCACCTCGGTGGTCATCACCACCACGGGCGCGTCCCCGTTGATCGCGTTGTCGCCGGTGAGCAGCCCGACCTGCTCGGCGCCGTAGCGGGCGACCAGATCGTGGTACTTCTGGTTGGACAGCGCCTTGATCGGCGTGGTGTAGAAGCACTTGCGCCGGGTGGTCGGCGGGTCGACGTCCGCCGGGGCACCGGGCCGGCCGCGCAGCGCCAGGTGCACCGCGAACTCGCCCACCACGGTCTTCCCGGCGCCGGTGGGCGCGCAGACCAGCACCCCACTGCCCCGCTCCAGTGCCTCGCACGCCTCGCGCTGGAAGTCGTCGAGATCGAACCCGAGGTCGCGGGAGAATTCGTCCAGGGCCGGGAAGGCGGAGGCCTGCGCGGCCCGGCGGCGTGCCGCGGCGTACCGCTCGGCGGGGCTCGACATGCCCCAAGATTAATCGGTACGACCGACGAGTACCGGTCAAGGCCGTCCGACAGGGCCGTCGGCGCGGGTCGGTAGGGTGCACGACGTGCCGGACCGTACCGAACTGCCCCCCGCCTCGAGCGACGCCGACGACACCGTCCGACCGGGCCCGTCGCGCCGGCCCGTCGAGGCGGTCCTGTTCGACTTCCACGGCACCCTCGCACAGGTGGAGGAGCCGCTTGCCTGGGTGCTCGCCGCGGCGGACGCCTGCGGGGTCGACCTGGACCGGATCCGGGCCACCGCGCTGGCCGACCGGCTGCTCACCGCCGGACGCGCCGGCGGCCCGCTGCCCGCCCGGGTCCCGCCCCGGCTGGCCGAGCTGTGGGCCGACCGCGACCTCTACGCGCACGCCCACCGCGGCGCGTACACCGGGCTCGCCGAGACCGTGGACACCGGCATCGACGGGTTCGCCGACGCGCTCTACGAGCGGGTCCTGGTACCGCAGGGCTGGGTGCCCTACCCGGACACCGCCCCCGTGCTGGGCACGCTGCGCAGCGCCGGGGTGAAGGTGGCGGTGGTCAGCAACATCGGCTTCGACGTGCGTCCGCTGTTCACCGCCTGGGGCCTCGACGAACTGATCGACGCGTACGCGCTGTCGTACGAGGTGGGCCGCTGCAAGCCGGACCCGGGCATCTTCCTGCGCGCCTGCGGGATGCTCGGTGTCGACCCGGAGCGCACCCTCATGGTCGGCGACACCCCGGCCGACGCGGGCGCGGTCGCCGCCGGCTGCGGGGTGCTCGTGCTGCCCTGCGCCGACCCGGGTCGCCCCAACGGTCTGGGCGCGGTGCTCGACCTGGCCCAAGCCGGCTGAACGGCGCGGCCCCGCCACGTCGCACCGGCTAACGTCACGGCCATGACCCGTCGTGTCCTGCCGCGCCCGTCCGGCCGTCAGACCGGGGTCGCCCTGGTGCTCGGCGGCGCGCTGTCGGTGCAGTTCGGCTCCGCGGTGGCCGCGCTGCTGTTCCCCCGCACCGGCGTGGCCGGGGCGGTGACGCTGCGGCTGGCATCGGCGCGTTGCTGATGCTCGCGGTCTGCCGGCCCCGGCTGCGCGGGTACGGCCGCCATGACTGGGGTGCCGTGGTCGCGTTCGGGCTGGCCCTGGCCGGCATGAACTCGATCTTCTATCAGGCGATCGAGCGGATTCCGCTCGGCCCGGCGGTCACGCTTGAGGTCCTCGGCCCGCTCGCGCTGTCCGTGCTCGGGGCGCGACGGGTCGCGGCCTGGTGCTGGGCCGGGTTCGCGCTGGCCGGAGTGGTTCTGCTCGGCCGGGGCGGATTCGACCGGCTGGATCCGGTGGGCGCCGCGCTGGCGCTGGCGGCCGGCGCGATGTGGGCCGGGTACATCGTCTGCTCGGCGCGGGTCGGCGCGCGTTTCCCCCGGGCCGACGGGCTGGCACTGGCCCTGGCCGTGGCCGCGCTCGTCACGCTGCCGATCGGGTTGGTCGACGCGGGCGGCCGGTTGGCCGATCCGGTGCTGCTGGGGCTCGGCACCGTGCTGGCGCTGCTCGCCTCGGTGCTGCCGTACACGCTGGAGCTGGTGGCGCTGCGACGGCTGCCCACCGCGACGTTCGCGGTGCTGATGAGCCTCGGTCCGGCGGTCGCGACGCTGGCCGGCTGGCTGGTGCTGGACCAGGCCCTGCACCCGGTCGAGGTGCTCGCCATCGCGCTTGTGGTCGTCGCGAGCGCCGGCGCGGTCCGGGCCGCCACCCCACCGGCGGTGCGGTCCGCGTCCCCGCCGCCGCCGGTCGCGGAGTCCGCGGCGGTCAGCGCAGCAGCCGCAACGCCGCCGCCACGGCGGTGACCGTCACCGGCAGGTCCAGCGCCCGCTCCCCGTCGGCGTAGGTGGTGATGCCCTCGGCGGCGACCTCCACCGTCCGGGCCCGGTACGTCCGGACCAGGGGATGCGTGACGTGGGTGCCCCGGTAGATCCGCGGCTTGACCCGGATGAGGGTGCGCCTGTCGAAACGGCCCCCCACCACGACGTCCAGCAACCCGTCGGCCGGGTCGGCATCCGGGCAGACCCGCATGCCACCGCCGTAGCTGGCCGTGTTGCCGACCGCCACCAGCACCGCGTCCACCTCGTGCGGCTCGCCGTCGAGCGTCAGCCGGTAGCGACGCGGGCGCAGCCGGGCCAGCTCGGCCAGGATGGCCAGGTCGTACCGGCGGGGCCCGCGCGGGCGGCGCATCCGGTTGGCCCGCTCGTTGACGATCGCGTCGAACCCGGCGGCCAGCACCGCCGCGTACCAGCGGTCCTCGACGCCGGCGTGGGACAGTCGGGCCAGATCCACCGCACGGGTACGGCCGGCGGCCAGTGCCGCGGCGATCACGTCGACGGCGGCCATCGGGTCGGCCGGGAAGCCGGTGTCCACGGCGAAGTCGTTGCCGGTGCCCGCCGGGACCGGGCCGAACGGCACGCCGGTGCCGGCCACCGCCTGCACGGCGCGGTGCACGGTGCCGTCCCCGCCTACCGTGACGAGCGCCCCCACGCCGCCCGCGACCGCCGCGTGGCAGGCCGCCTCCGCCTCCTGCGCGGAACGCGCGCGCAGCACCTCGACCGGACGGCCGGCCGCGCCGAGTCGCTCCAGTATCCGGGGCAGCAGACCCCGGTGCCGGCCCCGACCGGCGGTCGGATTCGCGAGCACGGCGACAGGGCCGGGCGGAGCCTGCTCGGGCGCGGTCACGGCGAGCACCGTACGACACGCGTCGCGCCGCTCACCAGAGGCCGCGACCACCCCGCCCGACGCACGCGGACGGCGCCCGGCAGGAGATGCCGGGCGCCGTCCGGGCGCGAAGGCCGTCAGGGCAGGTCGATCGGGCGCAGCACCCGGTCCACCGCGTGGGCGATCTGCTTGTTGCCCCTGTTGATGTCGTACCAGACCACCCGCGCGTCGCGGTCGTTGGTGTCGGCGTCGACCAGACGCACCTGGCGGCCGAACCACCAGTGCTGCACGTCGACCTCGACGGTCGCACCGAGAGCGGTCGGCAGCTCCGCCCCGTCGGCCTTCTGCGCCGCCTTCCGGTCGATCGTCGCGCCCGGCACCACGTGGTAGAGCAGCACGCTCTCCACGGTGTCCACGCCGAGGCCGGCAACCGCGTCGAAGGTGGCCTTCTCACCTGGCAGCTTCCGGGCGTTGGTGATGTCGCGGACCAGCTCACGGAACGCGTAGTCGCTCGGCACGAACGCGGTCAACGCGACGGTGCCGTCGGTGAGCACCTTCACCGGCGAGTTCGGCTTCGCCTGCAACACCGTCAGCACCGCCTTGGTGAGCACGTCGAAGTCGGCGGGGTTGCGGTCGAATCCGCTCTTGTCGGCGGTGAGCACGGCGGCCAGCGACCGCGTGCCCGGCTGCTTGCCGCCGGCCTGGGCGGGCACGGCGACGGCGGTGGTGGCCACCGCCGCAGCCGTGGCACCCACGGCCAGTCGGGCGGCGAGACGAGCGATGTTCATCGAGGAGCCTTTCGTCGAAGCGACCAGGTCCGTGACTTGTCGTCACGACCCATGCTTCGCCCGGACCGTCCCCGGTGGATGCACCCGGATCAGTACCTGCTCCGGCGGAGTCGCGCCGCCTCAGCGCACCACCAGCCGCTTGCTGATCGAGGGCACCCCGTCGCCCTTGACCTTCAACGTCCAGTCGCCGGCCGCGCCGAGCGTCACCACCGTCTCGGCGGTGCCGTTCGCCTCCGCCTTCATCTCGGCCACCCGCTTGCCGTCGGGGTTGAGCACGTACAGCGTCCGGGCCCCGGCGGTCTTGTTCGTCACCTTGAACGCCAGCTTCTCGCCCGGCTCGGCGATCAGCGCGTCCGCCCCGTTGATCGCGTCACCGGTCAGTTCGATCGCCACCGACCTATCGTACGCCGTCTCGGCCGCGGCGCTGGCCAGGCTGCCGTCGTCGGACACGGTGATCCGGGTTCGCATGCCGTCGCCCTGCCGTCCCGGCTTGCACGCGATCTCGTACGACCCGGTCTGCAGCGAGGCGCGCAGGTCCCCGGTGCGCCCCGGCGGCACGTCCGCCACCTCGGCGACCACCTTGGTGAAGGCGTCACCCTCGCGCGCGTAGACGTAGACGCCGGTGGCCTGCTGCCCGCGGTTGGTCACCGTGAACGTGACGGTGCCGGGGGTGAACAGCGTGGTGGTGACCTCGCAGCTGGTGTCGGTGGCGGTCACCGGGACCTGCTCGCCCTTCGGCGCGGGCTTGTCGTCACCGCAGGCGGTGAGCGCGGCGACGGCGCAGAGGAGGGTCAGGACGGCGGGGGTACGGCTCTTCATCGGGCTCTCCGCAGCGGAGGTCAGCGCGCTGACCGGGGGACGGGGCGCCGACCCGCCCCGGCACACCGCCCGGGGGGCTCGACGGGTCAGCAGAGTCTAAGCGGGCCGGGAGTTGCGGCAAGGCCCGAGGGCGCACCGGGACGGGCGGACGCCACCCCTTCTCGCGGGGCGGCGTCCGGCCGATCAGGTCATGTCGTCGTAGCGGCGTTCGATCGGCGCCGGGGCGGCGACGGGCTCGGGCACGCCGATCGGCGCGGACGCCTCGATCCGGCCCCCCGTGGGCACCGGTTCGTTCGACAGGTCCAGTGGTGACACCTCGTCGTCGGCGATGCCCGCGTAGACCTCCCGGCCACGACCCTTGCGTTTGTCGTTGAGGAACGCCACCCCGACCGCGACGAAGTAGAGCAGCGACAGCGACAGCGCCAGCAACGTCATGCCGAAGGGCCCGGGGTCGGGCGTGGCGATCGCGGCGAAGGCGAACGACACGAAGATCACCGCACGCCACCAGCTCAGCAGTCGACGGGCGCTGGCCACCCCGGCGAAGTTGAGCATGAGCAGGATCAGCGGGAACTCGAACGCCACCCCGAACAGCAGGATCATGTTCGTGATGAACGCGATGTAGGCGCTGACCTCGAACTGGTTGGACAGCCCGCCCACCCCGGACTCCATCAGGAACCCGAGGCCCTTGTCGACCACCACGTACGCCAGCGCCGCGCCGGCCGCGAACAGCGGCGCGGCGATCGCGACGAACACGTAGGCCCACTTGCGCTCGTTGCGGTGCAGGCCCGGAGCGATGAACGCCCAGAGTTGGTAGAGCCAGACCGGCCCGCCGATGATCAGACCGAGCCAGAGCGCCAGTTTCAGCTTGAGCACGAAACCCGTCGTCGGGGCCAGCGCCAACAGGTCCTGACAGTTGCCCAGCGCGTCCGTGGTGCCGGGCAGCCGGCAGTAGGGCTGCTTGAGCAACAGGAAGACGGGGTCGGCCAGCCAGAAGCCGAGGATCAGGCCACCGACGACCGCCAGGGAGGCCCGGAACAGCCGTTTCCGCAACTCACGGAAGTGCTCGATGAGCGTCATCGAGCCGTCGGCCGCGCGCTCGAACGTGCTCGGCCCGCGCTTTTTCAACCCGAAGGCCACGGTGGTTGAGGCCCTCTCGAATCAGTTCTCGCGGACGCGCTGCACCGGGTCGACCGGCGGGGCGTACGGCTGCTGCTGAGGCTGGGGCTGCGGCTGCGCGTACTGCTGCTGCGGCTGCTGCACGTACGGCTGCTGCTGGGGCTGCGCGACCTGCTGCTGCGGCGGGAGCGGCTGGTAGGCGGTCTGCGCATCGGCCTTCTCAGCCAGGTCACGATCGTCGTCGTCGTGCAGGCTCTTCGTCTCGGCCTTGATGATCCGCAGCGAACGGCCCAGCGAGCGTGCCGCGTCGGGGAGCCGCTTCGCGCCGAAGAGGAGGATCAGCACGACCACGAGTACGGCGATGTGCCACGGCCTGAGGGCACCCATGGGAAGCTCCAGTCGCTCTGTGTCGGTGACGGGGTGGTCGCCGCCCATCGTACGTGCCTCGCGACGGCTTGCCACCCCCACCGGGTCCGCCGGCGCGGTCCCGATCCGTGAAGTTTCGACTAACCCGCAGCGTCCCGTCAACCGTTCCGATCCGCGCATTTCGGCGCGGAACCGCCTCGGAACACGCGGCCGGCGAGCGCCAGGTGAGCTGGTGGGCCGATCAGTCGCCGCGCCTGGCCTTGATCACCGTGAGGCGCTCCTGCGCGACGGCCACCCGTTCCTGCAGGGACTCGGCCCGCGCCTGCAACTCCTCGGCGGCGGTGCGCAGCGCCTCGGCCTCGGCCGCCCGGCGTTGCAACGCCAGCGCCGAACGGCGCAGCCGGGGCAGTCGTGCCACCACCGGACGAATGGCCAGGGCCAGGACGACAAGCGCGAACAGCACGACGCCGAGCACGATCCAGATCACCACGCCGGTCAGCCTATCGGGTGACGCCGGCCGCCGCCGGGTCGGCGCTGCCGGTCGGGACACCGGCGGGCGCAGGGCCGACGGGCGCAGGGTCGACGGGCGCCGGTCCGACGGCGTCGGTCGGCGGGGTGGCGTACGCGTCGAGCGCGGCCACCGCCTGCTCGCGCACCTGCTCGGCCAGCTCGGGGGGAGCCACCACGGTCACCTCCGGGCCCAGTCCGAGCACGAACCGCCGGGCCCAGTCGAGGCCGGTGACCCGCAGCGACACCAGCCACTGCTCGCCGTCGGACTCGACCCGCTCGCACGGATAGTATTCGGTGATCCACCGCTCCCCCCGACCGATCCGAAGAGTGATCAGCGGCAGGTCGGCTGACGGGCGGAACACGCCGTCGCGGAGGTCGTGCGGACGGGCCTGCGGCGGCACGACGGCCTGTTCGGGCAGCTCGGTCACGGCGTCGATGCGGTCGGCCCGGAACATCCGGACCCCCTCCGCGCGGCGACACCACGCCTCCACGTACGCCCGGCCGCCGACCATCAGCATCCGCAGCGGGTCGATGGTGCGTTCGGTGGTCTCGTCCCGCGCCGGTGTGTAGTAGGTGATGCGCAGCGCCCGGCCCCGCTCGACGGCGGCGCGCAGCTCGCGCACCCGGGCGGTGTCGCCGGGCAGGCGCACCTCCACCGGGGCGCCGGCCAGGTCGCCGGCCGCGCTCTCGATCTTGGCCAGCGCCCGTTCGACCGCCTCCCGGTTGTCCACCCCGGGCGTCTCGGCGAGCATCCGCAACGCCACCACCAGGGCCAGCGCCTCGTCCGGGGTGAGCCGCAGCGGGCGGTCCATGCCGGCGTCGTAGGTGATGGTGACCCGGTCGCCGTCGAACGCCATGTCGATCAGGTCACCGGGGCCGTAGCCGGGCAGCCCGCACACCCAGAGCAGTTCCAGGTCCTCCCGCAGCTGCTTCTCGGTCACCCCGAGGTCGTGCGCCGCCTCGGCGATCTCGATGCCGGGGCGGGCCAGCAGGTAGGGCACCAGATTGAGCAGCCGGGCCAGCCGGTCGGCGGAGGCGCGGCCGGCACGGGCCGCCGGGCGGGTCACCGGGCACCCCCGGCCACGGCCAGCTCCTCGTGCCGGGCGACGACCTCCTTGAGCCGCTGGATGACCGCCTCCCGCACCTCCGGCGGCTCCACCACCCGCACGTCCGGGCCGTACCCGACGATCTGGCCGGCCAGGTAGTCGGCGTCGGCGTACGGCAGCACCAGCCGGTCGCCGTCCGGCCCGGACCGGCACTCCACCGCCCACCGGCGCAACCCGGCGGCACGCCCCGGCGCGGCCAGCACGGTGGCCCGGCCGGTGCGCTCCACCGGCCCGGACCAGCGGGCCACGTGACTGATCAGGTCGACCCCGACAGGGGGCTCGTAGGCCGCCGGCTCCCCGGTGACGCGGACCGCGCCCACCACCCGGGACAGCCGGAAACAGCGGGCCGCCGCCCGGTCCAGGTCGTGGCCGACCACATACCACCGGCCACGCCAGCAGACCACGCCCCACGGCTGCAACCGGCGGCGGCTCGACGCGTCCCGGTCGGGCACCCGGTAGTCGAAGCTGACCTCCCGCCGGTCCCGCGCGGCGGCGGTCAGCGGCGCGAATGCCGGGTCGACCGTGACCATCGGCTCCAGGCCCAGGGTGGCCTGCGGATCCACGTCGATGCCCGCGGCCCGCAGCTTCGCCAACCCGGACGACGCGGCGGCGGCCAGGCCGGCGTGCTGCCACAACCGGGCGGCGATGCCCACCGCGGCGGCCTCGTCCGGCTCCAGGGGAATGTCAGGCAACGCGTACTCGCGGGCGGCGATGCGGTAGCCCGGCTCGGCGTCGAACACGCTCGCCGTGCCCGTCTCCAGCGGCACCCCCAGCTCACGCAGCTCGGCCTTGTCCCGCTCGAACTTGCGCTGGAACGCCTCGTGGTCCTTGGCGTCGTCCGGGTCGTGCTCGTAACCGGGCACGGTCGCGGCGATCTGGGCGGCGGTCAGGAAGCGCCGCGTGGACAGGAGGCAGATCACCAGGTTGACCAGGCGTTCGGTGCGGGTCCGGGACACGTGCAAACGCTAGCAGCCCGCGCGTGCGGCGCGGGCACCCGCGCGGGCGCGGCGCACACCTGCGGCCGTTCGTCCCGCCGGGCGGCGGATCGGCGTCGGTCATAGGCTGAACGGGTGGCGGACGCACAGGTCAAGACCGAGAGCGTGGGCACGGTCGTGGTGGCCGGCGCCGCGAACCTCGCCATCGCCGTGGCCAAGCTCGTCGCGGGTCTGCTCTCCGGCTCCGCGGCGATGCTCTCCGAGGCCGTCCACTCGGTGGCCGACACCACCACCGAGGTGCTGCTCTACCTGGCGCTTCGCCGGGAGGCGCGACCCGCCGACCCCCGGCACCCGTTCGGGTACGGCAAGGAGAGCTACGTCTGGGCGTTCCTCGCCGCGCTGTTCACGTTCGTCGCCGGCGCCGGCTTCGCCATCACCCACGGCGTCACCACCATCCTGGTGCACGAGCACAGCGGCAACTACCTGACCTCGTACGTGGTGCTGGCCGTCTCGTTCGCCATCGAGTCGGTGTCGCTGGCCCGGGCGGTGCGGCAGGTGCGCGGTGAGTCGCGTCGCTGGCGCACCACCTCCCGCCGCTATCTGCGGTCGACCGCCGACACCGCGGTCAAGGCGGTCTTCCTGGAGGACACGGCCGCGCTGATCGGCCTGCTGATCGCCGCCGGCGGGCTCACCCTGTCCCACCTCACCGGCGACGAACTGTACGACGGCGTCGCCTCGATCCTCATCGGCGTGCTGCTGCTCGTGGTGGCCGCGGTCCTGGCGCACAGCAACATCTCGCTGCTGGTCGGCCGCGCGGTGTCGGGCCCGCTGCACCGGCGCATCGAGCAGGAACTGGCGGCGGTCCCGACGGTGGACCGGGTCGACACACTGATGACCATGTTCCTCGGTCCCCAGGACATCCTCGTCGCCGCCAAGGTCGACTTCCGGGACGACGCCACCGGCGCCGAGATCGAGGCCGCCGCCGACGAGGCCGAACGCCGGCTCACCGGACACTTCCCCGAGATCGCGTACGTCTTCCTCGACCCCACCCGGTCCCGCGAGACCGGCCCACGCGCCCGGACCACGCAGGAGGAACCCTCGCCCGGCCGGGACGCCTGACCCGGCCGGGTCGGGCCACCGCATCGGCCGATACGGTGCACCGCATGGTGCGATGGCGGTCCGGCACGGTCACGACGGTACGGCGACGGTGGGCCGGTGCGGTCGAACTCGACGTCGACCTGCCCGACGGCACCCGGATGCGGGCGCTGGCCTACCCGCCGCTCGTCGGCGAGCCGGAACCCGGCGACCGGGTGCTGCTCAACGCCGGCGCGTTGCTGATGGGGCTGGGCACCGGCGGTTACGCCCTGGTCGTCGCGCTGCCCGACCGGCTGCCCGCCGACCCGCCGCAGGCCGGCGACAGCCGCGACACCGGTCACCTGGTCAAGGCCCGCTACACCCCGCTGCAACCGATCCTGCTCGGGGTGGACGAGGAGGCCTCGCCGCACCACGCCCGGCTGGCCGCCGCCGACTCGGTCCAGGACATGCCTGTGGTCACCGCCGACCTGCACTCGGCGCTGCCGGCGATCCTGGCCGGCGTGCACGCCGACGCCCCCCGCGCCCGGGTCGCGTACCTGCTCACCGACGGCGGCGCGCTGCCGGCCTGGTTCTCCCGCACCCTCGCCGGTCTGGCCGGACACCTCGCCGGAACGATCACCGTGGGCCAGGCGTTCGGCGGCGACCTGGAGGCCAGCACCCTGCACAGCGGCCTGCTCGCGGCCCGGCACGTGCTCGACGCCGACCTGGCGATCGTCGCCCAGGGGCCGGGCAACCTCGGCACCGGCACCCGCTGGGGTTTCTCCGGCGTGGCCGTCGGTGAGGCCGTCAACGCGGTCGTCACGCTGGGCGGCCGCCCGGTGGGTTCGTTGCGGATCTCCGACGCCGACCCCCGGCCCCGCCACCGGGGCGTCTCCCACCACAGCCTGACCGCGTACGGCCGGGTGGCGCTGGCCCCGGCGGACCTGGTGGTGCCGGAGGGCCTCGACGCCGACCTGGCCACGGAGGTGGCCGCCGCGCTGGCGCCGCTGGCCGCCCGGCACCGGATCGTCACCGTTCCCACCGAGGGCCTCGACGCGGCGCTGCGGGCGAGCCCGGTCGGCCTGTCCACGATGGGTCGCGGGCTCGACTCCGACCACGCCTACTTCCTGGCCGCGGCCGCCGCCGGCCGGTACGCCGCCGGCCTGCTCGGCTGAGCACCCGAGGCTCCCGCTCGGTGCCGTGCCGCGCTCAGCCGCGCACCCGCTCGGCTGCGTACCGCGCTCAGCCGAGGAAGAGGACCAGTCCCAGCCAGGCGCCCACGATCAGCACCAGGGCGACGGCCAACACCCAGGTCGGCACCGTGTAGTCACCGCGCCGGTTGCGTTCGACCTCGGCGCGGATCTTCTCCCGCCGGCGGTCGATCCAGTTGAGCTTCTCGGCGCCGCCGTCACGCTCGCGTCCGGCGGCCCGGCCGCGCTCACGGCCCTGTGGTTGCGGTTCGGAAGTGTCCATCGCGACGCCAGCGTACCGGTGCCCGGCTCGGCCGGGCCGGGCACCGGCCGCCTCCACGTCACATGCTGGCGATCAGCCGCTCCACCCGCTCGTCGTACGCGCGGAACGGATCCTTGCACAGCACGGTGCGCTGCGCCTGGTCGTTCAGCTTCAGGTGCACCCAGTCCACGGTGAAGTCCCGCCGCTTCTCCTGCGCGTGCCGGATGAACTCACCGCGCAGCCGCGCCCGGGTGGTCTGCGGCGGTGTCTCCTTCGCCTCGTAGATCTCCGGGTCGGTGGCCACCCGGTCCACGTCGCCCCGGCGTTCCAGCAGCCCGTACAGGCCGCGTCCGCGCCGCAGGTCGTGGTAGGCGAGGTCCATCTGCGCCACCCGGGGGTGCGACAACGGCAGGTCGTGCTTGCGCTGGTAGCGCTCGATCAGCTTCAGCTTGGTGACCCAGTCGATCTCCCGGGCCACCGGGCCCAGGTCGCCGCTCTCCACCGCGCTCAGCACCCGCCCCCACAGCTCCACCACCCGCTTGGCGGTCTGGTCACCGCCCCGGCGCTCCACGAACTCCGTCGCCTTGGCCAGGTATTCCTGCTGGATCTCCAGCGCCGAGACCTCCTTGCCGGAGGTCAACCGCACCTTGCGCCGGCCGGTGATGTCGTGCGACACCTCGCGGATCGCCCGGATCGGATTCTCCAGGGTGAGGTCGCGCATCACCACCCCTGCCTCGATCATCCGCAGCACGATGTCGGCGGTGCCGACCTTCAGCAGAGTGGTGACCTCGTTCATGTTCGAGTCGCCGACGATGACGTGCAGCCGGCGGTAGCGCTCGGCGTCCGCGTGCGGCTCGTCGCGGGTGTTGATGATCGGACGGCTGCGGGTGGTCGCCGAGGAGACGCCCTCCCAGATGTGCTCGGCCCGCTGGGACAGGCAGAAGACCGCGCCGCGGGGTGTCTGCAACACCTTGCCGGCGCCGCAGATCAACTGCCTGGTGACCAGGAACGGGATGAGCACGTCGGCGAGTCGGCCGAACTCGCCGTGCCGGGACACCAGATAGTTCTCGTGGCAGCCGTAGGAGTTGCCGGCCGAGTCGGTGTTGTTCTTGAACAGGTAGATCTCGCCCGCGATGCCCTCGTCGTGCAGCCGCTTCTCCGCATCGATGAGCAGTCCTTCCAGGATCCGCTCGCCGGCCCGGTCGTGGGCCACCAGGTCGGTGACCGAGTCGCACTCCGGCGTCGCGTACTCCGGGTGTGATCCCACATCGAGATAGAGGCGGGCGCCGTTGCGCAGGAACACGTTGCTCGACCGGCCCCACGACACCACCCGCCGGAACAGGTACCGCGCGACCTCGTCGGGGGAAAGCCGGCGCTGCCCGCGATAGGTGCAGGTGACGCCGTACTCGGTTTCGAGGCCGAAGATTCGCCGCTCCATGATGAGACACTAGCCGCCCGGAGCCTCCGATGGGCAGGGCCCGCGGTCGTCGTCGCGTCCATCTGCGCTGGTTCGGCGAGGTGGCGGCTCCACCGACGACGAACCCCGCCACTTCGAGGAAGTGGCGGGGTCGGCAGCGGACGTCACCGGCCGGACTGATCCTCCTGGTTGCCCTCCAGGTCGGCCGAGCCGGCCGACGTGGTCGGCTTCTTCGCCTCGTCGGTCGGCGTCGTCGGCGTCTTCGCCCGGCCGGGCGCCGGCGCGACGTCCGCCTCCGCGTCGCCCTCCAGCAGCGCGGTGAGCGCCGCACCGGTGATCCGACGGAAGGTCCGCCCCACCCGGCCGCGGTCCAGGACCGCCACCTCAAGCTGGTTCGCGGCGATGGTGCGGGCGGCCCCGCCCTCACCACCCACGCTGCTCAACGCCTTCATCGCGGCGCGGACCGCCTCGGACAACGACATCTCCGGCCGGTGCTCGTTCTTCAGCACCCCGGTGATCGCCTCGGCCTGACCACCCATCGCCATCCGGCCCGGCTCGTCGTTGACCGAACCGTCGTAGGTCACCCGGTAGAGCGAGTCGTCCTCCGGCGTGGCGCCGACCTCCGCCACGCAGATCTCCACCTCGAACGGCTTCGACTGCTCGGTGAAGATCGCGCCCAGCGTCTGCGCGTACGCGTTTGCCAGCGCCAGGCCGGTCACGTCCCGGCGGTCGTAGCTCAGGCCGTTGAGGTCGGCCATCCGCACGCCCGCGCGCCGCAGGTTCTCGAACTCGTTGTACCGGCCGACCGCGGCGAAGCCGATCCGGTCGTAGATCTCGCTGACCTTGTGCAGCGTGCTGGAGAGATTCTCGGCGACGAAGAGCACCCCGCCGGCGTAGCTCAGGACCACCGCGCTACGGCCCCGGGCGATGCCCTTGCGGGCCAGCTCGGAGCGGTCGCGCATGATCTGCTCGGGGGAGGCGTAGAACTGCATGGCCACGTCGGCGGTTCTCCTTCTTCACCAACTGATGCGGAACTGCGGGACGTACGAGCGGGGTCAGCCGCCGGGGTTCTCCATCCGGCCGGCCACGACGCCCTCCGCGATCGCGGCCGTCTCGGCGTCGGTGAGCCGGTGGGTGCCGTCGGCCGTCGCGGTCATCACGACCGGGTAGATCCGTCGGGTCAGGTCGGGACCGCCGGTGGCGGTGTCGTCGTCCGCCGCGTCGTAGAGCGCCTCGACGGCCAGCCGCGTCGCGTCGTCGACCGACAGGCCCGCCCGGAAGCGCTTCTTGAGCGCGGACTTGGCGAACAGCGAGCCGGAGCCGATCGCGTCGTAGCCGTGCTCCTCGTAGGGGCCGCCGGTCACGTCGAAGCTGAAGATCCGTCCGGCTCCGGCCGGGTCGCTCGCGGCAAGGTCGAAGCCGGCGAAGAGCGGCACCACGGCGAGGCCCTGCATGGCCGCGCCCAGATTGCCGCGGATCATCGAGGCCAGCCGGTTGGCCTTGCCGTCGAGGGACAGCATCGCGCCCTCGATCTTCTCGTAGTGCTCCAGCTCCACCTGGAACAGTCGCATCAGCTCGATGCCGATGCCTGCGGTGCCGGCGATGCCGACGAGCGAGTACGCGTCGGCGGGGTGCACCTTCTCGATGTCGCGCTGGGCGATCAGGTTGCCCATCGTCGCGCGGCGGTCGCCGGCCATGACCACACCGCCGGCGGCCACGATGGCCACGATGGTGGTCGCGTGCGGTGCCAGGTCGGCGGCCATGCCGGGCGGCAGCGGCCGGCGGCCGGGCAGCATCTCGGGGGCGACCTTGCTCAGGAAAGCGGTGAAGGAGGACGTCCCCGCGTTGGTGAACACATCTGGAAGACGCCCGGATGGATCAAAACCCGCTGCCACGTGGTTCCTCTCAGGTACGTGATCGCCCTGGCCGGCCTGTCGGGGCGGCCCCCGGACCGGCCAGGACCACCGGTGCAGTTGAAGCAGAGTATCCCGCGTACCCATCCGGTGCGATGATCGTGGTCCAGATGTTCCGGATCGGGACGCCGACAGATCAAGCACACGGCCAGGAGCTCCTGGAACTCCTTCTCCTCGACGCCGCGCCGGCGACGCGGGTGATACTCGCGGCTACCGCCGTGGCGGCGGCCGCGTGTCTGGTTGCCCTCCCGTGGTGGCGGGGCGTGCGGTTGCCCGCTTTCCTCCGGACGCTCGGCGTAGCTCGCCCCGGCGGGAAGCACGACCCGGCGGGAAGCACGACCCGGCGGGAAGCACGACCCGGCGGGAAGCACGGCATGCGGCGGCGACCCCGGCCGTCGGGGCACCGGCAGCCGTCTCGGTCGTCAGGCGCCTTGCGCATATCCGATTCGACGGACGATGCCCTATTGTCCACCCTTTTGCACGTAGCCCCGTACGAACTCCTCCGCGTTCTCCTCCAGGACGGAGTCGATCTCGTCGAGCAGGTCGTCGACATCCTCGGTGATCTCGGCGTGCCGCTCGGCCACCTCGGGGTTGGCCTGCGCGGTGACCTCCTCGACCTCCTCGCGGGACTTGCCGGACTGGGTCTGCCCACCCTCTTGCGTCGCCATGGTGGTGCCTCCTCCACGATCGCCTGCGATCAACTTACCCCGCAGGAGCGACGAACGGCCCGCCGTGCGCCCGTTTCCGGCACCCGGCGGGCCTTCCGGCACCACCCTCACCCGCCGGTGAGCGTCTCCAGCAGGTCCTTGGCGCTCTCGCACCTGTCGAACAGCTCACCGACGTGCGCCCGGGTGCCCCGCTCGGGCTCCATCATCGGCACCCGCACCAGCGACTCGCGTCCCACGTCGAAGATGACCGAGTCCCAACTCGCGGCCACCACCTCCGAGGCGTACCGGTCCAGGCAGCGGCCCCGGAAGTAGGCCCGGGTGTCCTCCGGCGGCTCGGTCATCGCGGTACGGGTCTGCTCGTCGGTGAGCAGCGTCTTCATCGAGCCGCGCTGCACCAGCCGGTGGTAGAGCCCTTTCTCCGGCCGCACGTCGGAATACTGCAGGTCGACAAGTTGCAGCTTGTGCGAGCCCCAGCCGAGCTTCTCCCGCTCCCGGTAGCCCTCCAGCAGCCGCAGCTTCGCCACCCAGTCCAGCTCGTCGGCGCACTCGAAGGCGTCCCGGCCGAGCCGGTCCAGCACGCTCTCCCAGCGGCGCAGCACGTCGGCCGTCTGCGGGTCGACGTCCTGGCCGTAGCGGTCGTCCACGAAGGAGCCGACCCGCTCCAGGTAGGCCCACTGCACGTCCAGCGCGGTGAGGCGGCGGCCGTCGCGCATCCGCATCAGGTGCTTCAACGACGGGTCGTGGCTGACCGCACGCAGCTCGGCCACCGGGTCGGCGATGCCCAGGTCCGCGCCGAGCGCCTTCTCCTCGATCATGGCGAGGATCAGCGACGTGGTGCCGACCTTGAGGAACGTGGAGATCTCGGACAGGTTGGCGTCGCCGATGATGACGTGCAGCCGGCGGTACTTGTCGGCGTCCGCGTGCGGCTCGTCCCGGGTGTTGATGATGGGCCGCTTGAGGGTCGTCTCCAGCCCCACCTCGACCTCGAAGAAGTCGGCCCGCTGCGAGATCTGGAACCCGCTCTGGCCGCCGTCCTGGCCGATGCCCACCCGTCCGGCACCGCAGACGATCTGGCGGGTCACGAAGAACGGCGTCAGGTACGCCACGATGTCGGCGAACGGGGTCTGCCGGCGCATCAGGTAGTTCTCGTGCGCGCCGTAGCTGGCGCCCTTGTTGTCGGTGTTGTTCTTGTAGAGGTGGATCGGGTGGGTGCCCGGGATGGTCGCGGCCCGCTTGGCCGCCTCGGCCATCACCCGCTCCCCCGCCTTGTCCCACCGCACCACGTCGAGGGGGTTGGTCACCTCGGGGGTGGAGTATTCCGGGTGCGCGTGGTCCACGTAGAGCCGTGCGCCGTTGGTGAGTATGACGTTGGCCAGGCCGAGGTCCTCGTCGGCGAGCGCCTCGGCGGGGTCGTAGGCCGCCCCGGAGTAGGTGAACCCGCGGGCGTCGCGCAGCGGCGACTCCTCCTCGTAGTCCCAGCGGGCCCGGCCGCCCCGGTTGAGTTCCGGCCGCGCGCCGTAGGCGTTGACCACCTGGGAGGAGGTGACCATCGGGTTGGCCCCGGCCTGGCCGGGCACGGAGATCCCGTACTCGACCTCGGTGCCCATGATTCGTCTAACGCTCATCGACCTGCCCGTTCCGCTCGCCCGTCCCGGTCCCCGTCACGTCGAGCGTAGTCGCCGTTACGCATCGAGGGGGCGTGGCGGCTGCCGCCGTCGGGTGTGGCGGTCACGCCCGGCACAGGCGAAGGCCCGCGGCGGTGGCGCGCCGCGGGCCTTCGTCGGTCGACGGGCTACAGGTACTGGCCGGTGTTGCTGGCGGTCTCGATGGACCGGCCGGCCTCGGTGCCCTTGCCGCCGGAGACGAGCGTACGGATGTAGACGATCCGCTCGCCCTTCTTGCCGGAGATGCGGGCCCAGTCGTCGGGGTTTGTGGTGTTGGGCAGGTCCTCGTTCTCCCGGAACTCGTCGACGCAGGCGTCGAGCAGGTGCTGCAGGCGCAGGCCCTTGCGAGCGGAGGTGAGGAACTCCTTGATGGCCATCTTCTTGCCGCGGTCCACGATGTTCTGGATCATGGCGCCGGAGTTGAAGTCCTTGAAGTAGAGGACTTCCTTGTCCCCGTTGGCGTAGGTGACCTCGAGGAAACGGTTCTCCTCGGTCTCGGAGTACATCCGCAGGACCACCGCGTCGATCATCGCCGCGACGGTGGCCTGGGGGTCGCTGCCGTGTTCGGCCAGGTCGTCGGCGTGCAACGGCAGACCGGCGAGGATGTACTTGGAGAAGATGTCCTTGGCCGCCTCGGCGTCCGGGCGCTCGATCTTGATCTTCACGTCGAGTCGTCCGGGGCGCAGGATCGCCGGGTCGATCATGTCTTCCCGGTTGGAGGCGCCGATGACGATGACGTTCTCCAGGCCCTCCACGCCGTCGATCTCACTGAGCAGCTGCGGGACGATGGTGTTCTCCACGTCGGAGGAGACACCGGAACCGCGGGTGCGGAACACGGAGTCCATCTCGTCGAAGAACACGATCACCGGTGTGCCCTCACCGGCCTTCTCCCGTGCCCGCTGGAAGATCAGCCGGATGTGCCGCTCGGTCTCGCCGACGTACTTGTTGAGCAGCTCCGGGCCCTTGATGTTGAGGAAGAAGCTGGTGTGCTTCTCCTCGCCACGGCGCTCGGCGATCTTCTTGGCGAGGGAGTTGGCCACCGCCTTGGCGATGAGCGTCTTGCCGCAGCCGGGCGGGCCGTAGAGGAGGATGCCCTTCGGCGGCCGGAGCTGGTGCTCACGGAACAGGTCGGCGTGCAGGAAGGGCAGCTCCACCGCGTCGCGGATCTGCTCGATCTGCGACTGGAGGCCACCGATGTCCTCGTAGTTGACGTCGGGCACCTCCTCCAGGACCAGCTCCTCGACCTCGCTCTTCGGAATCCGCTCGTAGGCGTACGCCGAGCGGGGCTCGATCATGAGCGAGTCGCCGGCCCGGATCGGACTGCCGATCAGGGTGTCGGCGAGGTGCACGATGCGCTCCTCGTCGGAGTGCGACACCACGAGCGCCCGGTCACCCGGGCGGCCGTCGGGACCCGACAGGATCTCCTTGAGCATGACCACCTCGCCGACCCGCTCGAAACCGAACGCGTCGACGATGTTGAGCGCGTCGTTGAGCAGGACCTCCTGGCCACGACGGAGCTCGTCGGTCTCGAGCGAGGGCGAGACGGCCACCCGGAGCTTGCGCCCGCCGGTGAACACGTCCACCGTGCCGTCCTCGTGCTTGGCCAGGAAGACGCCATAGCCACTGGGTGGCTGGGCGAGCCGGTCGATCTCCTCCTTGAGCGTCACGATCTGCGCGCGAGCCTCCTTGAGGGTGCTCACGAGCCGTTCGTTGTTCTCGGTCAGCCGCGCCAACTGGGCCTGGGTGCCGGCCAGCCGCTCCTCGAGCTGCCGTACGTGTCGGGGGCTCTCGGTCAACTTGCGCCGCACCAGGGCGAGTTCCTCTTGCAGGAACGCGACCTGCGTGGAGAGATCGTGGGCTTCCTTCTCCCACCGTGCGGCGCGCGAGTCCGCGTCGTCGCTGCGTGCCACGTCCCACCTCCCCGGGGGCTTGAACGTTCTGAGCTAACACTAGCCGCTATGAGCCCGATTCGGTCCACAGCAACGCGCTCGTCACCGAAGCTTGATCGGGAAGGGCTGGTCGCGGGGCGGGTAACCGGGTTCGGGTACCGTCGGAGTGTGGGACGGGAGAACATGGGGGGTGCTTCGTGACCGACGTCGCGACCGACCAGTTGCAGGTCTGGGTCGACCAGGATCTCTGCACCGGTGACGGGCTGTGCGTGCAGTACGCGCCGGAGGTCTTCGAGTTCGACGTCGACGGCCTGGCGTACGTCAAGGGCCCGGACGGCGAACTGCGACAGACCCCGGGCGCCCGGACTGACGTGCCGGAACACCTGCGCCTCGAGGTGATCGACTCGGCGAAGGAGTGCCCGGGTGAGTGCATCCACGTGGTGCGCGGCAGCGACGGCGTCGAGGTGGCCGGCCCGGAGGCCGAGGACTGAGCTCGTCAGCGTGCACGAGGGCCGGGGGCTGCTGTCCCCGGCCCTCGTGTTGTCCGGGCCGTGTGCGTCCCGGCCGGTGTCTGTCCCGGCTGGCGTCGTCGGTCAGAGCAGGGGCCGACCGACGACCGAGGCGACCAGTCGGGCGAACTCCTCCAACCGGGCGATCTGCCCGGCGCCACCGTCGTCGAGCGTCTTGCCGAAGCGCAGCGCGTCGTGCCGGGGCGCACCCACCACCTCGTCGCTCGGCGGCGCCTCGTCGAGCGAACTGAGCAGCAGATACACGTCGATGCTGTCGACCCGTACGGTGCCGTTGTCGGCGCGCATGAGTCGCCGCCGGCAGCCCACCTCGGTGACGGTGGACAGCGGCACCACCCGCAGCGACGACGTCATCGCGCCCGGCGGCCCCTCCCCCGGCGGCACGTCCTCGCCGTGCCAGAGCACCAGGCGGCTGCCGTCGCAGACGACGGCCTCCTGCCACACCCCGTTCACCTCGTTGACGAAGCGTTCCAGGGTGAAGCCGAGCACCGACGCGCCGCGCAGCACGCCGTCGAGCGCCTCCAACGCGATGTCGGGGTCCCGCAGGTACGCCCGGGTGGCCGACTCCAGGTCGGTATAGGGCGACCAGTCCGGGAAGACGGCGGGCAGCTCGCCGTTGCCGTAGCCGGGATCGCTCACGCCACCTCCCACCGGCCCGCGTCGCCGCCGCGCGCGTGCTCCCACCGGTCCCGGTCGCCGGGACGGGCACGCCGCCCGGCGCGCGTCCCGATCCGCTCGCTCATCCCCACCGTCTCCGCCCGCTTCGTGCCGTCCCCATCGGGACATGATCCGCCCGTGTGCGCGCCCCCGCGCGGCGGGGGTCAGGGCTGTCCGGGTTCCTCCGCCGACCGGGCCGCCGCGGCGGCGCGCAGGGCGTCCCGGCGCTGCGCGTACGCCTCGGCGCCCTTGCTGGGCTTACGCCGGCGCGGCGGCGCGGTGACCCCGGGGGCGAGCTTGCGCGCGGAGACCAGGAACGCGGTGTGGGCGATCATCCGGTGGTCCGGGCGGACCGCCAGGCCCTCGGCGTGCCAGTCGCGGACCAACGACTCCCAGGCGCGCGGCTCGGTCCAGCCACCGCGCTCGCGCAGCGCCTCGACCAACTCGGACAGCTGCGGCGTGGTGGCCACGTAGCCGATCAGCACGCCGCCGGGCACGAGCGCCCGCTCGACCATGTCGAGCATCTCCCACGGGGTGAGCATGTCGAGGATGATCCGGTCGAAGCCGGTCTCGGCGCACTGCGCGACGTCGCCGACGTGCAGGCGCCACGCCGGGTGCGGGCCGTTGAAGAACGCCTCGACGTTGCGCCGGGCGATCTGGGCGAAGTCGTCGCGCAGCTCGTAGGAGTGCAGCTCGCCCTCGGTGCCGACGGCCCGCAGCAGCGAGCAGGACAGCGCGCCCGAGCCGGCGCCGGCCTCCAGCACCTTGGCCCCGGGGAAGACGTCGCCCATGGCGACGATCTGCGCCGAGTCCTTCGGGTAGATCACCTGGGCGCCGCGCGGCATGGAGAGCACGTAGTCCGACAGCAGCGGCCGCAGCGCCAGGAACGCGGTGCCGCCCCCGGCGGTGGTGACCACACTGCCGTCGGGCAGGCCGATCAGGGTGTCGTGCTGGAGGATCCCGCGGTGGGTGTGGAACTCCTTGCCGGGCTCCAGCGTCACGGTGTGCATCCGGCCCTTCGGGTCGGTCAGCTGGACCCGGTCGCCGGTGCAGAACGGCCCCCGGTGGACCGGGGGCAACGCCGGGGCGGTGGGGTTCTCTGCGGTCACGTGTTCGTCTTCCGTTCGGGTTCCAGGAGCTGGGCGAGATCCGCAATGTGCAGCACGCCGACCACATCTTCGCCTGCGGTCACCACGTACTGCGCGCCCGGGTGGGTCCGCACGGTCTCCAGGACCTGCTCGCCGTCCGCGGCGAGCGGCAGCCTCGGCACGGCGGCCAGCTCACGGGCCACCTCGTCCACCGCGAGCCACGGCCGCCGGTCCGGCGGAACGGCGGCGGCGCGCGCCGGGTCGACCAGGGCGACGGTACGGCCGGCGGAGTCGACCACGGCCAACGCCGCGTCCGGGCGCGCGGCGTCGTCGCGACGGCGCTGCGCCTCGGCCAGCGGGGTGCCGCTGGGCACCGGCAGCAGCGGACGGGCCAGCCGGGCCAGGTCGACCAGGTGCAGCCGGCGGCCGATCTGCGCCAGCCGGATGGACTGGCCGGCGCCGCGCCACAGCGTGAACGCGACGAGCAGCAGCAGCGGCAGGGCCAGCGGGGCCAGCGCCCGACGCAGGGTGAGCGCCACCACCAGGGCCACCGTGGCCAGCGCGACCGCCCGCCCCACCCAGCCGGCCACCACGGTGCCCCGGTGCCGGTCGTGGGTGAACGCCCAGACCGCGGCGCGCAGCGCCCGCCCGCCGTCCAGCGGCAGGCCCGGCAGGCTGTTGAAGACCGCCACCACAACGTTGCAGACCGCGAGCTGGAAGGCGAGCTGGTGGCCGAGTGTGCCGGCGGGCAGGGCCAGGGTGGCGGCGACCGCGCCGGCGCCGAGCACGGCGGACACCGCCGGGCCGGCCAGCGAGACCAGCAACTCGACCCGCGGGGTGGGCGCGTCCCGGTCCATCTCGGTGTAGCCGCCGAGCAACTCCAGCGTGATCCCCCGCACACCGATGCCGTACCGGCGCGCGGTCAACGCGTGCCCGAGCTCGTGCAGCAGCACGGAGCCGAGCAGCGACACCACGAAGGCGAGGCCGACCAGGTAGCCACCGAGCGGGCCGAGGTCGAGCTGGCGGCGGGCAAGTCCCGCGTACAGCACGGTGACCACGACGGTGAGCAGCAGCATCGAGGCGTTCGCGCGCAGCGGCACCCCGAAGACCCGGCCGAGGCTGAGCCCCGGCCGGCGCGGTGGTCGGCTCCGCTGTCGCACCGGCCCGATGCTACGCGCCGCCGATCATGCTCCGGTGCGGCGACGTCGGCTCTGTCACACGCGTGGCCTAACCTTCCGGGCATGACGGCGGACCAGGTGATCGACACCCACGGCGACGACACGGCGACCCCGGTGCCGGTCACGGTGCGGGCCTCCCTGTCGCCGTCCCGGGCGGCCGACTTCAAGACCTGCCCGCTGCTCTACCGGTTCCGCAGCATCGACCGGCTGCCCGAACGCCCGACGGTCGAGCAGGCCCGGGGCACGCTCGTGCACGCCGTGCTGGAGCGGTTGTTCGACCTGCCGGCGACGGCACGCACCCCGGAGTCGGCAGGTGACCTGGTCACCCCGCAGTGGGACCGGCTGGTCACCGAGGAGCCGGAGCTGGCCACGCTGTTCGCCGACGGCGACACGGCCGGGCGGGAGGATTTCCTGCGCTCGGCGGCGGCGCTGCTGGAGGGCTACTTCGCGGTCGAGGACCCACGCCGGCTGGAGCCGGCCGAGCGCGAGGCGCTGATCTCCGCGGTGGTCGACGGCGAGCTGCTCATCCGGGGCTACCTCGACCGGCTCGACGTGGCGCCCGACGGCGCGCTGCGGGTGGTGGACTACAAGACCGGCGGAGCGCCGCGCGAGGCGTTCGAGGCGCGGGCGCTGTTCCAGTTGAAGTTCTACGCCCTGGTGCTGTGGCGCACCCGGGGGGTGGTGCCGCGGGTGCTGCGCCTGCTCTACCTCAAGGACGCCGAGATCTGCGACTACGCACCGGACGCCGAGGAACTGGTGCGCTTCGAGCGCACGGTGGTGGCGCTGTGGCGGGCGATCGAGCAGGCCACCGCCCGGCAGGACTTCCGTCCCCGCCCGAGTCGGCTCTGCGACTGGTGCAGCCACCAGGCGCGGTGCCCGACCTTCGGCGGGACGCCGCCGCCGTTCCCGGTGGCCGTCGCCGCGCCCGACCCGCTCGTGGACGCCCGGTCCCGCCCGGCGACCCCCGGCGCCGACGAGTGACCCCGGCCGGAGCGCCGGCCCCCGGCTGACGCGCCGACGCCGGCACACCCGGCGGAGCCCGCACACCCGGGCCAGGGCCGGCACACCCGGCGGAGCCCGCACACCCGGGCCGGGCCTCGGACGGCGCCTCTCGGTCACGCCGACGCACCTCGACCGGGGCGGCCACCCTGCGGGACCGGCACGCCCCGCGGGGCGCGCGGACACCTGTCGCCCCCTACGGTGGTCGGGGCGGAACCGGTCCGGCACCGGCCGTGTGCGCGGCGTGGCCGGCGGCCCGACCCCGCCCCGGACGACGAGGGGGATCCATGACCGACGGCGTCGCGTCCCGACCGGTGCGGGTCCTGCTCGCCGACGAGCAGCCACTGCTGCGTACCGGCCTCCGGACGGTGCTCGGCGCCGAGGGCGGCCTGGACGTCGTGGGCGAGGCCGGTGACGGTGTGGAGGCGGTGGAACTGGCCCGGCGGCTGCTGCCGGACGTGGTGCTCATGGACCTGCGGATGCCGCGACGCGACGGGATCGCCGCGACCGGTGCGATCGTGTCCGCCCGGCTGCCGGTACGGGTGCTGATCCTCGCCGCGTTCGCGCAGGACGAGCAGGTCGTCGGGGCGTTGCGTGCCGGTGCGAGTGGCTTCCTCACCAGCGACCTGCCGGCCGCGGACCTGATCGCGGCGATCCGCACGGTGGCCGCCGGCGGGGCGGTGGTGGCCCCGCGCGTCCTGCGCCGGCTGCTGGACCGCTTCGCCCACCTGCTGCCGGACCCGTCGGCCACCCCGGCGAAGGCGCTGGACCTGCTGACCGACCGGGAGCGGGAGGTGCTCACGCAGGTGGCCCGGGGACTGTCCAACGCGGAGATCGCCCGGGCGCTGTCGGTCGGTGAGACCACGGTCAAGACCCACGTCGGGCACGTGCTGACCAAGCTCCGTCTGCGCGACCGGGTGCAGGCGGTCGTGCTCGCGTACGAGACGGGCCTGGTCCGGAGCGCGGGTGAGGTGGCGCCACTCACCTACCGTGACCAGCAATGAAGCTGGCGTGTTGACCCTTGCGGGAGGTGGGATTTCCGCGTCGGGTCGGGCGGCCGGCCCGAGAGTCACCCTGAGGTCGTGTCGGGGTCGACCCGCACCGAAAGATCGGCAGAGGTTCCATCCGTGGGCGGAGGGATTTCCGACTCCGCGCCCCCAGGATGGGATCGGCCGCACCGGCCAGCGGGGGCGGTGCGGATCAGCAGACGGACGGAAGAGGTAGATGGACGTGACCGCGACGGTAGGCCGCGAGCCCCAGGCCGCAGCCCGGGCGAACGACGTGTGGAAGGTGTACGGCAGCGGCGAGGCGCAGGTCATCGCGCTGCGGGGGGTCAGCGCCGAGTTCGAACGCGGCCGGTTCACCGCGATCATGGGGCCGTCGGGCTCCGGCAAGTCGACGTTGATGCACTGCCTGGCCGGCCTGGACACGGTCACCAAGGGCACCGTGCTGATCGGCGACACGACCGTGACCGGCCTCAACGACTCCGGCCTGACCAAGCTTCGCCGGGACAAGGTGGGTTTCATCTTCCAGCAGTTCAACCTGCTGCCCACGCTGACCGCACAGGAGAACATCCTGCTGCCCCTGTCCATCGCCGGACGCAAGCCCGACCCCGCCTGGTACGACACGGTGATCGACACGGTGGGCCTGCGGAATCGCCTCGGGCACCGCCCGGCGCAGCTCTCCGGCGGTCAGCAGCAGCGGGTGGCGTGCGCGCGGGCGCTCGTCTCCCGTCCCGAGGTGATCTTCGCGGACGAGCCGACCGGCAACCTGGACTCCCGCTCCAGCGCCGACGTGCTCGGGTTCCTGCGCGACTCGGTACGCGAGCACGGCCAGACCATCGTGATGGTCACCCACGACGCGAACGCGGCTGCGTACGCCGACCGGGTGGTCTTCCTCGCCGACGGGCAGATCGTCTCGGAGCTGATCGAGCCGACCGCCGAGACGGTCCTGGACACCATGAAGAAGCTGGACGCCCCGGTCGAGGTGGGCAACTGATGCTGCGGGCGACCCTGAAGAGCCTGCTGGCGCGCAAGCTGCGCCTGCTGCTGTCCGGCCTGGCGGTGGTGCTCGGCGTGATGTTCGTCTCCGGCGCGTTCGTGCTCACCGACACGCTGGGGCGTTCCTTCGACTCGGTCTTCGCCGACGCCTACTCCGAACTCGACGTGAGCGTCGAGGCCAAGCCGAAGATCGACGCGTCCATGACCGGGGGCGCGCCGGTGAGCACCTCGGTGCCGGCCGCCCTGCTCGACCGGGTGAAGGCGATCCCGGGTGTCGCGGACGCTCAGGGCGTGGTCGCCGCCGACGGTGCCCGCCTGATCGGCAGCAACGGCAAGGCGGTCACCTCGTTCGGCCCGCCGCAGCTTGGCGAGAACTGGCCCGGTGAGAGCGGCCTGCTGACCATGCGCGAGGGTCGTCCGCCGCAGGCGGACGACGAGATCGTGGTCAACGCCGCGCTGGCCAAGGCCGCCGGCGTGCGGGTCGGCGACCGGGTCGGCGTGCTGACCCTGGTGCCGAAGAAGGAGTTCACGCTGGTCGGCGTGTTCGGCTACAGCGGCGGCCGGGACTCGATCGGCGGTGCCAACGAGATCTGCTTCACCACCCCGGTCGCGCAACAGTTGATGCTCGGCAAGCCGGACGTGTTCAGCAGCGTCAGCGTGCGGGCCACCGACGGCACCACGCCGCAGGCGCTGCGGGACGAGGTGGCCCGCACCCTCGGCGCCGACTACCAGGTGAAGACCGGCGAGCAACTCGCCGACGACGCCTCGGCCGGCCTGAAGGAGGGGCTGTCGTTCTTCAACAAGATCCTGCTGGGCTTCGCCGCGGTGGCGCTGCTGGTCGGCACGTTCCTGATCCTCAACACCTTCTCGATCATCGTGGCTCAGCGCACCCGTGAGCTGGCCCTGATGCGGGCCATCGGCGCGAGCGGCCGGCAGGTCATCGGCTCGGTGGTGCTGGAGGCCCTCGCGGTCGGCCTGATCGCCTCGGTGCTGGGGCTCGCCGCCGGCATCGGGGTGGGCGCGCTGCTGGCGTACCTGTTCGGGCAGCTCGCCGGCGGGCTCACCCTGGCCGGGCTGGGTGTACCGGCGTCGGCGGTGATCGGCGCGTTCGCCGTCGGCATGCTGATCACGGTGCTCGCGGCGCTGCTGCCGGCGGTGCGCGCCTCGCGGATCCCGCCGATCGCCGCGATGCAGGACGTCGCCACGCCGGACCGGCCGCTGACCAAGGTGACCGTCAGCGGCGCGGTGGTCACCGGGATCGGCGCGGTGCTGCTCTTCCTCGGCCTGGGGGGGCACGTCCGCGGCAACACCCTGGCCACCATCCTCGGCGGGGTGCTGTTCACGTTCATCGGCGTGGCACTGCTGACGCCGCTGATCAGTCGGCCGGTGGTCGGGCTGCTCGGCATGCTCTTCTCCTGGTCGGTGCCGGGCAAGCTGGGGCGGCTGAACTCCGGGCGCAACCCGCGCCGGACCGCGATCACCGCGGCGGCGCTGATGGTGGGCATCGCCCTGGTGACCGGCGTGACCGTGATCCTCGACTCGGCCAAGGGCAGCATCGGCGCCCTGGCCGAGGACACCATCAAGGCCGAGCTGGTGATCGCCGGTCCGTCGTCCGGGGCGCGTCCGGCGACCTTCGACCCGGCGGTGTTGGAGCGGACGGCCGCGATCCCCGGGGTGCGGCTCGTCGACGGCGAGTACGGCGACATGGCCGTGGTGGGCGGCGAGCGCACCTGGGTGGCCGCACCCAGCAACGTCGCCGCGTTGCAGGCCATCTTCGGGGCGAAGGCCGTCGCCGGTGACATCAGCCGACTGGCCCCGGGCCAGATGCTGGTCAACGAGGACACCGCGAAGGCCCGCAACCTGTCGGTCGGCTCCACCGTGCCGGTGCAGTTGTCCCGCGGCGAGGCCCGCACCTACACGGTCAGCGGCATCTACGTAAGTTCGCAGCTGACCAACCCGGTGACCCTGCCCCCGCAGGCGGCGGTGGACTTCGCCATCCCGCAACCCATCCAGGGCTTCGTCCAGCTCGCCCCGGGCACGTCCGTCGACGCGGTGCGCCCGCAGGTCGAGCGGTTGCTGGCGGACAGCCCCGAGGTGTCGGTGGCCGACCGGGCCGCGTTCATCAAGCAGCAGACCAGCCAGCTGGACTCCCTGCTGCAGATGATCCAGATCCTGCTGGCGTTGGCCATCGTGATCGCGGTGCTGGGCATCATCAACACGCTCGCCCTGTCGGTGCTGGAGCGGACCCGCGAGCTGGGTCTGCTGCGGGCGATCGGCCTGCGCCGGGCGCAGACCATGCGGATGATCACGGTCGAGGCGGTGGTCATCTCGATCTTCGGCGCGCTGCTCGGCGTGGTGGTCGGCGCCGGCCTCGGCGCGGCCGTGGTGGAGGCACTGCGGGACGAGGGCATCACCGATCTGATCCTGCCCTGGGGGCAGATGGTGACGTTCCTGGTCCTGGCCGCGATCATCGGCGTGGTCGCCGCGGTGCTGCCGGCGATCCGCGCCGCGCGGATCAACGTCCTGGGCGCCATCGCCCACGAGTGAGTGAAGGAAGGGTCCCTTCTTATCGCCTGGGCGATAAGAAGGGACCCTTCCTAACGGCTCAGCAGGGCGGTCAGCAACTCCAGATCGGCGGCCGTCAGGCTGTCCACCTGGTGCACGCCGTCGGTCGCCGGCAGCGGCACCTCCGCCGGCACGGCCAGCACCGCCGCCCCGGCCGCCAACGCGCTCGCCACGCCCGTCGGCGAGTCCTCGATCGCCACGCACCGCTCCACCGGCACACCCAACAGACGCGCGGCGGTCAGGTACGGCTCCGGGTGCGGCTTGGCCGCACCCACCTCGTCCCCGCAGACCACGGCGTCGAAGCTGTCCCGGCCCAACGTGTCCAGGGCCACCTCGACCAGGGACCGGCCGCTGGAGGTGACAAGCGCGGTGGGGATGCCTGCGGCGCGTACCGCCCGCAGCAGGGCGAGCGCGCCGGGACGCCACCGCAGCCCGGTACGGAACAGGTCGAGGATCCGGACGCTGATCCAGTCGGCGCTGGCTCCCACGTCCCGCTCCGGCTGGCCCAGGTCGTCGTGCACGATCCGCATGGCGTCCGCCATCCCGGTGCCGACGATCGCCCGCCGGGCCTCGTCGGACAGGGTGCCTCCGTACACGGCGGCCAGCTCCTGCAGGGCGACGTCCCACAGCTTCTCGCTGTCGACCAGGGTGCCGTCCATGTCGAAGAGCACGGCAGCGGGATGTGGGCCACTCAGCGGAGCTTCCTTCGGTACGCGCACCCCGTCGATCCTGCCAGCCCGCCCGCGCCGGCGCTCAGCCGAGGTCGCAGGCGTCCAACGACCGTTCGTAGCCGCGGAAGAACGAGTCGGCGCGCTGCTCGGCGGTGCCGTGCGAACCCTCGGCGAACCACGGCTGGTCCGGGTCGTCGCCGACCGCCAGCAGCCCTTCCCGGAACTCCTCCAGGTCCCCGTCGTCCAACGTCAACGTGCGGGAGCGGACGCTGTCACCCAGGTACGCCCCGGCCATGCAGTCGGCCTGCAACTCCTGCTGGATGGTGAAGTTGTAGCGGATGCCGAGGCGCACCTGCACGCCGTGGGCGTACTCGTGGCCCAGCAGGTAGAACAGGAACGCGTCGCCGATGCGCCGGAACGCCGCCACCGACCAGTTCACGTCGTAGGCGATGAAGTCGCCGGCCGAGCAGTACACGGCGTTGTTGCGCGGCAGCCCCTGCCCGGCGCAGGACACCTCACCCTCGCGGGTGTACGGCACCAACCGCCGGATCGGTCGGAACCGCTCTCCGGAGGCCCGAAACTGCGCCGCCCAGTACTGCTCGGCCGATCGCCGGGCGTCCTGGATGTCCTTCTGGAACTCGGCGACGCTCGTGGTGCCGTCCGCCCGGGTGGTCTCCGCCTCCGGCGTCGACGCGGGCTGCCCGCTCTGCCGGGGCGCGGGCTGCTGCGGCTCGCCCTGCTCCCAACCGCCGCCGCCCATGCAGCCGGCCGCCACCAGGGCGGCCACCACCAGCCCGGCCAGGGGCCCCCGCCGCCGGCGTCGCGCCCCGTCCCCCACCGCACACCTCCCGACTGTCACGCACGTGCCACCGCAGTACCCCCGGCAGGCCCCGGTGATGCTCACCGGCACTCAACCGCCGCCGGGAGACGCCGGTCAGGATTGGGCGACGGTGAACAGCACCAGGGACCGCTGCGGGTCGAAGCGCAGCTCCGGGCCGCCCGCGGCGTCCCGGTCGACGCTGCGGTGCCAGCGCACACCGTCGGGCACGTACGCGGTCAGGCCCGGCCAGACCTCGGGCGCCGTGCCGGCCACCGGCGTCCACGCCCACGCGGCGCTCAGGGCACGCGCGTCGGCGTCGGCCAGCCGCACCACGGCCTGGTAGCGCCGGTCGGTCGGGCCGGGGGCACGGGAACAGGCGAAGCTGGGGTGGTCGACCTGCCAGTGGATCTCCGGGTACGCGCCGATCCCGGGCACGTCCTGGGCGTCCCACCGGCGGTCGGTGTGGATTTCCGCCTCCTCGGCGGCGATCCGGGCCGCGCAGTCCCCCTCCTGCGCCCCACTCGAACGCACCATCCAGAACACGCCGCCGCACACGGCCAGCAGGACGACGCCGAACGCGGCAGTCAGGGTCAGGAGAACCGATCGGCGAGTCACCGCCGGGAGTGTAGGCCCCACCGGCCACCGTGGAACACCCAGGTCGGCTCGCCGCCGACCGACGAGCGCGCCGCCGACATCAGCCCATCACCTGCGGACCGACCCCGCCGGCCTCGGTCAGTCCAGGCCGCGCATGATGTGCGGCTCACCGTCGTCGTCGCCGAAGCAGCGGTGCAACATCTGGGCGCGCGCCCACAGGTCGAGGCTGCTCGGCGGCCCGACCGGCCCGGTGCCGGTGGGTGTGGTCGGCACGGGAGCCGGGTCCGGCGGGACCTGCGACGTCACCTCGTCGGTCATGTCCGCCCCTTTCGTCGTACCCATGCTCGCCCTCGGACGTTTCCACCACGTCAATCCGACGGCGCGGGCGTGGACGCGGCGCCGACCCGCCCTCCGGTGACGGTAGTCGGGCGGGCCGGGCGGCACAGCCGTATTCGGCAGGTGGCCGGACGGGGCAGGCGGCGCGCCTGGACGGGCCGCCCGGCCGGCGCGGACAATGCCACGATGCGCGCGGACGAGGAGTTGACCACGGCGCGGCTGGTCCTGCGCCGGCCGGCCCACCCGGACATCGACCTGCTGCACGCCCTGCACACCGATCCGCGCGCCTGCGCGCACAACCCATCGGACCTGCTGCGGGACCGCGCCGAGGCGGAGGAACGCTTCCGACGCTGGGACGAGCACTGGCGGCGGCACGGCTTCGGCTACTGGAGCGTGCGCCGCGACGACCTGCCGCTCGGTTTCTGCGGCCTGAAACTCATGCGGTTGCACGATCGTGACGTACTCAACCTGTTCTACCGCCTCGACCCGGCCGGATGGGGTGACGGCGTGGCCGGCGAGGCGGCCACCGCGGTGGTGCGCTGGGCCGCGGCCCACCGACCCGGGCTGCCGGTCGTCGCCCGGGTCCGTCCGGAAAACGTCGCCTCCCGGCGGGTCGCGCAACGCGCCGGGCTGCACCGGGCCGCGCACCTCGACACACCGGGCGAGGACGGCCCGGACCTGATCTACGTGCTCCGCTGGTCCTGACGGCGCCACCCGGCCCCGACCGGGAGCCGCGTTCGCGGCTGCGTCCACCGTCTGCGGTGTCGGCACTTGCATCCGGTACCCGGGTACAGGCTTACCGTCGACGGGTGAGCGACTCCTGGGCGCCCGACGCCTGCACCCTGCCGACCGCCGAGCGGCCGCTGCGGCTGGCCGAGTTCGACAGGCTCTTCCACGACGCGCTGCGCGACGTCGACCGGCTGTCCACCCGACATCTGCGGCTACGCCTGGACGGCAGCGCCGAAGCGGCACTGCGGGACGTGGTCGCCCGCGAGTCGGCGTGCTGTTCCTTCTTCACCTTCGACCTCACCCGGCCGGCCGGCCACGCGCTGACACTCGACATCCGGGTTCCGGCGGCCCACGCCGGCGTACTCGATGCCCTGGCCGAACGGGCCGCCGCCGTGCGGGGCCGGTGATGGACGGGCAGGACCTGCGCAGCGGCCAGCTCGCCGACGCGGTCGGGGTGACCGTGCAGACGTTGCGCTACTACGAGCGGCGCGGGCTGCTCGCCGAGCCCCGGCGGTCGCCGGGTGGACACCGCCTCTACCCGGCTGAGACCGTCACCCTGCTGCGGGTGGTGAAGGCCGCACAGCGTCCCGGTGGACCAGGCCGTCCGTCCCCCGGGTCGGGCTCGGAGCCGGTTTCGCTACGGTCTGACGCATGACGGTCGCCCGTTCCATCCTGCTGTTCCTCGTCGCCGCGCTCGCCGAGATCGGCGGCGCCTGGCTGGTCTGGCAGGGGTGGCGGGAGAACCGCGGGCTGCTGTGGATCGCCGCCGGGGTGATCGCGCTCGGCGCCTACGGGTTCGTGGCCACGTTCCAGCCGGACCCGAACTTCGGGCGGATCCTCGCCGCCTACGGTGGCGTCTTCGTCGCCGGGTCGCTCGCCTGGGGCATGGTGGTCGACAAGTTCCGGCCCGACCGCTACGACCTGGCCGGCGCGGCCATCTGCCTGGTCGGCGTCGCCGTCATCATGTACGCCCCACGGGCGAGCTGACCCCCGCGCCGCACCGGACGTCAGGAGTAGCGGGCGACGAACTGCTCCGGACGCTGGCGGACACCCTCGCTGAGATAGCGGAACTCCACCGTCACCTCGCCCCCGCCGGCCCGCCGCGCCATCTCCCGCAACGGCATCGCGAGGAAGTGGTCGCTCAACGGGATCACGGTCGTCTCGGCCACCGGATACGGCACGTGCAGGAGCGCGAGCCCGTGGCTCCACGGTGACTGCACGACGCCGTGCTCGTCGCGCCGGTAGCCGCCGTAGGTCACCTCGGCGATCCAGGAGACCTCGCCCGCGACGGAGGCCAGGCGGTATTCGCGCAGCGCCTGCGCCAGGAGCGACCCAAGAGTCCGGTCGGGGTCCACGTCGAGAGTCACACGGTGGGAGGCGACGTCGTCGCCCATACACACCGAGTCGCGGTCGATCGAGAACTGCACGGCACACACCGTAGTACCGCCGGGCACCCTCCCGGATCGCGCGTCACGACGCCGCGGTGATGAGTTTCCCGGCCCGCACCCGTCACATGTACGTCAGGACCACGACGGGACGGAAGGATGACGTGATGGGTGCGGACACGCGACTGCAGGAGCTGGGCGTGAGTGATCTGGGCGAGGTCGACGAACCGGCGTTCACGGGGCTGGCGCAGCGGCACCGGCGGGAACTGCACGTGCACTGCTACCGCATGCTCGGGTCGTTCGAGGACGCCGAGGACACCGTGCAGGAGACGTTCCTGCGCGCCTGGCGGCGGCGGGAGACGTTCGAGGGACGGTCCACGTTCCGGGCCTGGCTGTACCGGATCGCCACGAACGCCTGCCTGGACCTGCTCGCCAGGTGCCGTCCGGAGCCCGCGACCGGCGGTGAGGTCCCCTGGTTGCAGCCCTACCCCGACCGGCTGCTCGACGAGCTGCCCGCCCCCGGCGCGGACGAGCCGGAAACGGCCACCGTGGCGCGGGAGACCATCGAGCTGGCGTACCTGGTCGCGGTCCAGCACCTCGCGCCGCGCCCACGGGCCGTGCTGATCCTGCGGGACGTGCTCGGTTGGCCGGCGAAGGACGTGGCGGACCTGCTCGGCGACACCGTCAACTCGGTGAACAGCGCGTTGCAGCGGGCCCGAGCCGGCATGCGGGAGCACCTGCCCGCGCAGCGGCAGGACTGGACCGGCGACGACACGGACACCCGGACCCGCGAGCTGGTACGCCGGTTCACCGACGCCAGCATCGCCAAGGACGTCGCCGGCCTCGCCGCCATGCTGCGCGACGACGTGCGCTGCTCGATGCCGCCCACGCCGGGCCTGCAGATCGGCCGCGACGCGGTGGTGGACGACTGGATCGCCGACGGCTTCGAAAGCCTGGGCAGCCTGCGCGCCGTTCCCACCGCAGTGAACCGGCAGCCCACCGTCGCGTTCTACCTGTGGCAGGAGGGCGAGGGCGCGTACCTGCCGCTGACCGTCGACGCCCTGCGCATCACCGGTGGGGCGATCGCCGAGATCATCACGTTCCACGCCGACCAGTTCCCACGACTCGGGCTGCCGCAGCGGCTGCCGACAGACGGCACGCCGTAGCGCCCGCGTGCGTCCGCCCGCCCGCCCCCGAGCCATGGAGGATCGACATGACCAGCAAGGTCGCCGCAGGCCCCGCAGCGGGCCGGGCCAGCCGTCCGCACCGGTTCCGCCGGCTCGCCGTCACCGGCGTCGTCGCCACGCCCGCCGCGATGGCGGCCACCACCCTCGCCGCCGCGCTCGCCCGCGCCGCCGGCGTCGACTTCCAGATCCCCGACGGCGGGCAGGCGATCCCGTTGGGCGGGTTCGCCGTGGTGACCGGCTTCTTCTCGCTCGTGGGCGTCGTCATCGCCGCCGCCCTGCTGCGATGGAACGCGCGCCCCGCCGAGCGGTTCGTGTGGATGGCGGCGGCGCTTACCGCGCTCTCGATGGTCCCGCCGTGGCTGGTCGGGGCCACCACCGCGACCACGGTCACGCTCATCGGGCTGCACCTGATCCCGGCGGCGGTGATGATCCCCGCCGTCGCGCGGAGCCTGCGTCCCCGGACCGACTGACGCCACCGTGGCGAGCGCGGTCGCGCGGGCGTGGTCTCGCGGTCGGGTGACGGCGGGCGCAGCCCGAATCAGGTAAGGCCGCACCTGGAGCCGCACACCGGGCAGAATCCGCGTTTGGCGTTCGAGGTCACGGTGGTCTCGCACCTCGCGCATTCGGCTTCGTTCCACAGTCCTTGGTCAGCTCCGAGGCCACCGTTGTGGTGATCCCGGTCAGGCCATGCGACGAGCGCCAGGTCAGGCACGTACGGTGAGTCCTCGTCAACGGTCGCGGTAGCCAGGACCAACACCGATCTGATACCGGCCTCGTCCTCGGTGTAGTGCGGCAGGACCCGTCGCATGACATCCACGAGTTCGCGGACCGGTAGCGCCGTGAGCTGCACGGCGAGGCGGGCTCGATCGTCGTCGGTGGTCACGCGCCCGACCATACGCACCGTTCGTCTACCGGGTTCGGGCGGTCATCCCGAACATGTTCCGCGGCTCTGCTCCCTGACCACCGCCGCGCAACTGAGCAACGAGCCGGCCAGCGCCTCCGCCCGGTCCGCGGACAACCACAACGAGCCGTGCGGCACGTCGTCATCGGGACCGGCCAACCCTTCCGTCAGGGTCTCCGCTGGCACTTCGACGTCGAGCCGAACAAAGTGGCGCCCCCCTGCTGTAGGCGACGAAGGCATCCAGGTAACGGTCATCATCGAAGGTCACCGCCGCATGCTGCCACGACAGCGACGCCCACTCACCCTGAGTCGACCGACCGGAAAGCCTGGGCCGGACGCAGAATACTTCGGTCCACAGGGTTCGATCCATAACGTTCGGGAACTTCGATACGGACCGTACGCCGGGCGCGATCCTTCTCGGGCTGGCCGCCGACGCCGGCTTCGGTGCCTTCGTCTACCAGTCCGGCATCGGTCGCAGCGGCACCGATCTGGGTTCGGGCTCCGTCGGCATCGCGGTGCTCCCCAGCCCCACCACTGACCAGACCGGCGCGACAGCCGAGCCGGCCGGCGTCAGTCGAACAGCCGGTCGAGCGCTTCCTGTTCGAGGTCGCGCCAACGCTGGGCGTCCTTCAGTGCCTTGGCGATCTCCTTCTCGTCGAGGTGGTGGGCGCCCTCCTCGCGGATGCACGCGACGCTGAACGGCGCGCCGACCGACGGCGAGGTCCGCTCCAGCGCCTCCAGCACCCGCACCATGCCCACCACGCCGTACTCGACGGGGCGCGTGATCATCCGGAAGTGCGACAGCAGCGCGCCGGCCTGCTGAGCCATGGCCGCGCCGGAGCCGATGGCGTGGAAACCCACGTCCTCGTAGCGGCCGATGAGCCCATTGGGGTTGATCTCCACGATCCACGGCCCGCCCTGGCTGTAGCCGGCCGCGAGCAGGTACGCCGACACCCCGCCGCCGCTGCCCTCGCCGGGCACGTCCGGGATGTAGTTCGCGTAGTGCTTCTTGAACACCGGCAGGACGCGCTCCTGCAACTCGTCGCCGATGTCGGGTGCTTCGAGGATGGCGGTGGCCGAGTCCTGCAGGAGGGGGCGCAGGTCGTTGAGTACTCCCCGCGCGCCGCTTCCGCCCCAGGCGGCGCAGTCGCCAAGCGGGTGCAGCTTCTGGGCGGGGAAACTCAGACCGCGGTCACTCTCGGTGATCTGGGAGTCCGCGCCGATCACCACCCCGTCGCTGCAGACAACGGCGAGTACGACGGTCATGGTGTCCTCCTGGGCAGGGGTAAGGGGTCCGGCGCGAGGTACCCGGCATCCCGACCGCCTACACCCCGGCAGGTACAAGCCGTCGCTGAACGTGTCGTGAATGACATCGCGTAGTCGATCGAAGCGGACGACTCGACCTCCGGAGACCGGGATACCGGTCGGCCGCAGTCGACGGCCGACCGGTACGCCGTCAGAGGGCCATGTAGTAGTGGACCAAGGGCATGGCGGTCATGCCGAGACTGTCGTAGAGCGCCCTGGCCGAGTCATGGAACCGGTCGCCTCCCGTGCCGATCGATACGACCTCGGCCCCAGCGTGCTTCATCGCTTCGAAGGCGTGTGTGCACAGCGTCGCGCCGACGCGATGCCGGCGTTGATCCGCCGCCACGGCGATGATGTCGATCTCACCACTGCGCTTCTCCGGGTTCAGCCGCCATGCGGCAAATCCGAGGAGCGTGTCGCCGTCCTCGGCGACGACAACGTGCTTGTTGTTCTGCGGGTCATGCAGCGCGACCCACATTTCGCGGTAGTCCTCACGCCAGGTGCCATGCTGGTTGGCCAGGATGGCGTCGCCCACGATCGACCGGAACGAGTCCTCGTAGAACGGGCCGAAGGTGGCGATGGTCAGTTCGAGCAGTGACTCCATGTCGGATGACCGAAACGGACGTAGGTTCATGATGTTCGGTGCCAATCGTCTGAGGGTGTGTCGAACAGCCCGACCTGATCCACAGGTAGGGCAACTCGCGGCTCAGATCGAGCCGCCCCTCAGAAGCGGGTGCGCCCAGCGGCGAAGCACTGCATGATCCGGACAGTACCCGACCCCTCAGCCCTCAGCCGTCCCGATGCTCCTGTGGAGCTCAAGGGGCGAGGCGGCGAAGGCGGCCCGTAGGGCGGCGTAGACGTCGCGGGCGACGTAGTGGCCCTCCGGAGGATGACCTGAATCGGAGCTCACGGCGGCCACGCCCGTCACTTGGCGTTGAAGTAGTTCGCCTCCGGGTGGTGGACCACGATCGCGTCGGTGGCCTGCTCCGGCACGAGCTGGAACTCCTCCGACAACTGCACCCCGATCCGCTGCGCGCCCAGCAGCTCCACGATCTTCGCCCGATCCTCCAGGTCGGGGCAGGCGGGGTAGCCGAACGCGTACCGGCAGCCCCGGTAGTCGGTGCGCAGCAGGCCGGCCAGGTCTGCCGGGTCGTCATCGGCGACCGTCCCGCCGCCGGGCAGCACCAGCTCGGCCCGGATCCGCCGGTGCCAGTACTCGGCAAGGGCCTCGGTGAGCTGCACGGACAGGCCGTGCACCTCCAGGTAGTCGCGGTACTCGTTGGCGGCGAACATCTTCGCCGTGTACTCGCTGACCGGCTGGCCGACGGTGACCAACTGCAACGCCACCACGTCGAGCTGGTCGCCCTTGGGCCGGAAGAAGTCGGCCAGGCACAGCCGCCGTTCCTGGCGTTGGCGGGGGAAGGAGAACCGGGCCCGCTCGCTGTGCCCGTTCTCGTCCAGCACCACCAGGTCGTTGCCCTCGGAGTACGCCGGGAAGTAGCCGTACACCACGGCTGCCTCCAGCACCTGGTCGGAGATCAGGCGGTCCAGCCAGTAACGCAGCCGGGGCCGGCCCTCGGTCTCCACCAGTTCCTCGTACGACGGGCCCTTGCCGCCGCGGGCGCCGCGCAGCCCCCACTGGCCCAGGAACGTGGCCCGCTCGTCGAGCAGCGCCGCGTAGTCGGCGAGCGGCACACCCCTGACCACCCGGGTGCCCAGGAACGGCGGCGTCGGCACCGCCACGTCCGCGGCCACGTCGGAGCGGACCGTGGCGTCGTCCAGTTCGGGCAGCGCCTCACGGACCTGGGCCCGCTGCCGCTCCCGCCGCTCGCGGCGGGCCGCCAACGCGGCCTCCCGCTCCGGGTCGACCACCGGCGCGCCGCCCCGCTTGGCCGTCATCACCCGGTCCATCAGGGACAGGCCCTCGAACGCGTCGCGGGCGTAGTGCACCTGGCCCGGGTAGATCGACCGCAGGTCGTCCTCCACGTACGCGCGGGTCAGCGCCGCCCCGCCGAGCAGCACCGGCCAGCGCTCGGCGACGCCACGCGAGGCCATCTCGGCCAGGTTCTCCTTCATGATGACCGTGCTCTTGACCAGCAGCCCGGACATGCCGATCGCGTCGGCCCGGTGCTCCTCGGCCGCGTCGAGGATCGCGTTGATCGGCTGCTTGATGCCGATGTTGACCACGTCGTAGCCGTTGTTGGACAGGATGATGTCGACGAGGTTCTTGCCGATGTCGTGCACGTCGCCCCTGACCGTGGCGAGGACGATCCTGCCCTTGCCGTCCGCGTCGTCCGCCTTCTCCATGTATGGCTCCAGATAGGCCACCGCGGTCTTCATCACCTCGGCGGACTGGAGGACGAACGGCAGCTGCATCTGCCCGGAGCCGAACAGCTCACCGACCACCTTCATGCCGTCCAGCAGCAGGTCGTTGATGATCGACAGTGGGCTGCGGCCCTGCGTCATCGCGGTGTCCAGGTCGGCTTCCAGTCCGTTGCGCTCCCCATCGACGATCCGCCGCTTGAGTCGCTCCTCCAGCGGGAGCGCGGCCAACTCCTCGGCGCGGGTGGCCCGCGCCGACGCCGCGTCCACGCCCTCGAATGCCTGGATGAACCGCTGCACCGGGTCGTAGCCCTCGCGGCGCCGGTCGTAGACCAGGTCGAGCGCCACCTCGCGCTGCGCGTCCGGGATCTTCGACATCGGCAGGATCTTGCTGGCGTGCACGATCGCCGAGGTCAACCCGGCCTGGGCGCACTCGTGCAGGAACACCGAGTTGAGCACCTGCCGGGCCGCCGGGTTGAGCCCGAACGAGACGTTGGAGATGCCGGCGGTGAAGTTGACCCCCGGATAGCGGGCGGCGATCTCCCGGATCGCCTCGATCGTCTCGATGCCGTCGCGGCGGGTCTCCTCCTGCCCGGTGGCGATCGGGAACGTCAGCGCGTCGATGAGGATGTCCTCCCGGCGCAGCCCCCAACGACCGGTCAGGTCGTCGATCAGCCGGCAGGCCACCCGTACCTTCCACTCCCGGGTGCGGGCCTGGCCCTCCTCGTCGATGAGCAGCGCCACGACGGCGGCGCCGTGCTCCTTGACCACCGGCATGACCCGGGCGTACCGCGATTCGGGGCCGTCGCCGTCCTCGAAGTTGACCGAGTTGACCACGCACCGCCCGCCGAGCATCTCCAACCCTGCCTCGATCACCGCCGGCTCGGTGGAGTCCAGCACGATCGGCAGCGTGGACGCGGTGGCGAACCGGCCGGCCAGCTCCCGCATGTCCTGCGTGCCGTCGCGGCCCACGTAGTCGACGCAGAGGTCGAGCAGGTGCGAGCCGTCCCGGGCCTGACCGCGGGCGACCTCCACACACGCCTGCCAGTCGGCGGCGAGCATGGAGTCGCGGAACGCCTTCGAGCCGTTGGCGTTGGTCCGCTCCCCCACCATCAGGATGCTGGCGTCCTGGGCGAACGGCACGTGGTGGTAGATGGAGGAGACCCCGGCCTCCGGCTTCGGATCCCGCGCCACCGGCGCCCGGCCACCCAGCCGTTCCACCAGCACCCGGATGTGCTCCGGTGTGGTGCCGCAGCAGCCGCCGATCAGCCCCACGCCGTAGTCGGTGACGAACTGCTCCAGCGCGTCGGCCAGTTCCTCCGGGCCGAGCGGGAAATATGCCCCGTCGGCGGTCAGCACCGGCAGGCCCGCGTTCGGCATCACCGACACCGGGATGCGCGAATGCCGCGCGAGGTAGCGCAGGTGCTCGCCCATCTCGGCCGGGCCGGTGGAGCAGTTCAGGCCGATCAGGTCGACCCCGAGCGGCTCGATCGCGGTCAGCGCGGCGCCGATCTCGCTGCCCAGCAGCATGGTGCCGGTGGTCTCCACGGCCACCTGGCAGATGATCGGCACGTCCCGGCCCGCCTCGGCACGGGCCCGCTTCGATCCGACCACCGCCGCCTTGACCTGGAGCAGGTCCTGACAGGTCTCGATGATCAGCGCGTCCGCGCCGCCGGCGATCAGGCCGGCCGCGTTGTCCTGGTACGCGTCGCGCAGCGAGGCGTAGCTCGCGTGGCCGAGCGTGGGCAGCTTGGTGCCCGGACCCATCGAGCCGAGCACGAACCGGGGCCACTCCGGCGTGGTGTACGCGTCGGCGGCCTCCCGCGCGATTCGCGCGGCCGCCTCGGACAACTCCCGGATCCGCCCGGCGATGCCGTACTCGGCGAGGTTGGGCAGGTTCGCGCCGAACGTGTTGGTCTCCACGCAGTCCGCGCCGGCGTCGAGGTAGGCGTCGTGCACGCCGCGAACCACGTCCGGCCGGGTGAGGTTGAGGATCTCGTTGCAGCCTTCAAGGCCGTCGAAGTCGTCCAGGGTGAGATCGGCGGCCTGGAGCATCGTCCCCATCGCCCCGTCCGCGATCAGGATCCGATCCGCCAGAAGGTCACGCAACGAAATAGGCACGTGACCCAGGTTAATGCGCGTGGGCGCGGGAGTGCTCCCCGAAGCGGGGCTTCCCACATACTGCCCGCCGCGGCGGCCGGCGCCTCTGCGCGGGCTCGGCCGGGTGGTCCGGGCCGGCGACCGGCGCGGCCGACGGGCCGGCTCCCGCGGCGGCACGTAGGCTGGCGGACGTGAAGGACAACAGGGATGCGACCGCGCGACGGGGCGGGACCGCCCCCCACGAGCAGGGTGAGGTGACGGCGTGACCGAGTTCGACGGGCTGCCGGTGCTGCGCTCGCCGGTTGCCATCGCGGCCTTCGAGGGCTGGAACGACGCCGCCGACGCCTCCACCGCCGCGGTGGAGCACCTGGAGCAGGTCTGGCAGGCCCGGCAGGTGACCGAGTTGGACCCGGAGGACTTCTACGACTTCCAGGTGAGCCGCCCGACCATCACCATGGCCGACGGGGAGACCCGCCGTGTCGAGTGGCCCACCACGCGGTTCATGGTGGCCAGCCCGGAGGGCACCGAGCGGGACGTGGTGCTGATCCGCGGCATCGAGCCGAGCATGCGTTGGCGTACGTTCTGCGAGCAGGTGCTGGAGATCTGCCACAGCCTGGAGGTGGAGCGGGTGGTGCTGCTCGGCGCGTTGCTGGCCGACGTGCCGTACACCCGGCCGTTGCCGATCAGCGGCAGCGCGTCGGACGCCGACGCGGCCAAGCGCTACCACCTCACCCCCACCCGGTACGACGGCCCCACCGGCATCGTCGGTGTGCTGCACGACTCATGCACCAAGGCCGAGGTCGACGCCGTGTCGTTCTGGGTGCACGTGCCGCACTACGCGAACAACCCACCCTGCCCGAAGGCCACGCTGGCGTTGCTGCACCGGGTCGAGGAGGTCCTCGACCTGCCCGTGCCGATGGCCGACCTGGCAGAGGAGGCCGCGGAGTGGGAGCAGCGCGTGCGCAGCGCCGCCGAGCAGGACGCCGAACTCGGCGAGTACGTGCGTGAGCTGGAGGAACGCGTCGGCGACGCCGGTATCACCCCGCTGACCGGGGACGAGATCGCCCAGGAGTTCGAGAAGTACCTGCGCCGTCGCGGCGGCTCCGCCGGCCCGACCGCCGGCTCCTGGTAGTTCCGCTGTAGTTCCGCTGTCGCTTCTCACGAAGCCGGGTCCTTTCCGGACCCGGCTTCGGGCGTGTCCGGGGTGGCGCGCTCACACCCTCTAAGGCATCCTAGGAACCTAGCTGTCCTGAGGAGGCGGGTATGCAGATCAACCCCGGCGCCGCCGAGTTCCCGCACCGGCAGATCGCCGCGCAGCTCAAGGCCCAGGTGCGCCGCGGCGACTGGGCGCCCGGCGAGCGACTGCCGTCCATCCCGGCCATCGCCGAGATGTTCGGGGTGGCCAAGCAGACCGTGCAACGCGCCGTCGACCAACTGCGGGTCGAGGGCATCCTGATCACCAAACCCGGCTCCGGTACGTACGTCCGGGGCACCCGGCGCCGGCTCAACCGGCTGGCCCGCGGCCGGTACGGCGGCTTCCGCGGCTACCACACCGACCTGGCCGCCCGATACCGCCAGCAACTCGTCTCGGTCGGCCGCGCCCCCGCCCCGCCCGAGGTCGCCGACGCGTTCGGCGTCGCCGACGGCACCGACCTGCTCTGCCGCCGACACCTGGTACGCACCGACGACTCCCCGGTCGAGGTGGGCGCCTCGTGGTTCCTGCCCGCCGACAGCGCCGGCACCTCGCTGGAGCGCACCGAGGCGTTCGGTCGGCCGCTCTACCAGGAGGCCGAGGAGGCCACCGGCCGGCGGTACGCCACCGCCACCGACACCATCAGCGCCCGCCAGCCCAGCCGGGAGGAGGCGGAGGTGCTCCAGATCCGCCCGGACACGCCCGTGCTGCACCTGCTGCACGTCGCCTACGACGAGCAGCACAAGCCGATCGAGGTCGCCCAGGCCACCTGGCCCGGCCCCATGACCACGCTCACCGAGGAGTACAGGATCCCCGCACCGGCTCCCGAGCAGGACCCGGACCCGGGCCTCGTCCTCGGCTGAGCCACCCGCGCCGGCCGCGGGCGTGGCCGGCCCCGGACCGGCCGGGCGGGATGGTCAGGAAGTGTTAAGCAGGGGCCCCTGCTCTACCGCAGGCGTTAACAAGGGGCCCTTCCTTACAGGCGGATGCCGAGCAGGGCGTCGACCGTGTCGGCGAACAGCGCCGGCGCCTGCGCGTCGTCGGCGACCCCGTCCAGCGCGGCGGCGGCCCACCGGTCGGCCGCCGCCAACGCGCCAGGCGTGTCCAGGTCGTCGGCGAGCCGCTCACGTACCTGCGCGAGCAGCGCCGCCCCCGACGGCCCGGCCGGCGCGGCGACGGCCCGCCGCCAGCGGCCCAGCCGCTCCTGCGCCTCGGTCAACAGCGCGTCCGTCCAGGACCGGTCGGCCCGGTAGTGCCCGCTCATCAGGGCCAACCGCACCGCCGTCGAGTCGACCCCGTCGGCCCGCAGCCGGGACACGAAGACCAGGTTGCCCCGCGACTTGGACATCTTCTCGCCGTCCAGGCCGATCATGCCGGCGTGCACGTAGTGGTCGGCGAACGGCGCCGCACCGGTCAGCCGCTCGGCGTGCGCGGCCGAGCACTCGTGGTGCGGGAAGATCAGGTCGTTGCCGCCGCCCTGCACGTCGATCCGCTCGCCGAGCAGGCTCAACGCGATGACGGCGCACTCGATGTGCCAGCCGGGACGGCCGGGGCCCAGGTCGCCGCCGGGCCAGGACGGCTCGCCCTCGCGGGCGCCGCGCCACAGCAGCGGGTCCAGCGCATCCCGCTTGCCGGGGCGCTCCGGGTCGCCGCCGCGCTCGGCGAACAACGGCACCATCTGCTCCCGGGACAGGTTGGACTCGTAGCCGAACCGCGGCGCGACGGAGATGTCGAAGTAGACGTCGCCGGTGCCGTCGTCGAGGCGGTACGCCGCACCGTCCTTGAGCAGCACGAGGACCTTCTCGGCGATCTCCGGGATCGACTCGACCGCGCCGACGTAGTGCGCCGGCGGGATCATCCGCAGCGCCTCCATGTCCTCCCGGAACAGCGCGGTCTCCCGCATGGCCAGGACCTTCCAGTCCTCACCGTCGCGTGCGGCGCGCTCCAGCAGCGGATCGTCGATGTCGGTGACGTTCTGCACGTACCGCACGTCCAGGCCGGCGTCGCGCCACATGCGCTGCACCAGATCGAAGGTGATCATGGTGGCGGCGTGGCCGAGGTGGGTCGCGTCGTACGGGGTGATGCCGCAGACGTACATCGACGCGGCACTCTCGGGCCGGCTGGGATGGGCACCCTGGCGCGCCGAGTCGTACAACCTCAGCGTCGCGCCCGCACCCGGCAGCCGTGGCACCTCGTGTCCCGCCCAAGACTCCATGACCGCCAGCCTAACGACCCGTCAGGCACTCGGTTGCCGCCCCGCACGTGATCAACGCGACAACCGCTCACATGGGCGGCCAGGGCATCGCCGGCCAGTCCTGTGACGGCAGCGGGAACCGGCCGGTCTCGCGCAGCCGCCGGACCCGTTCCGCCAGCGCGGCCAGCTCACCGAGGGTCAGATGCTCGGCCAGTTCGTCGCCGAGCGGCCCGCGCAGCTGCCCGGCCAGGCCGTCGAGCATCTCCACCGCGTCCGGCGGCAGTTCGCGGCCGGCCCAACCCCAGAGCACGGTACGCAGCTTCTCCTCCACGTGGAAGCTCACGCCGTGGTCCACCCCGTAGAGCCGGTCGTCCGGGCCGACGAGCAGGTGTCCGCCCTTGCGGTCGGCGTTGTTGATCACCGCGTCGAGGACGGCCAGGCGGGCCAGCCGGGGGTCGTCGGCGTGCGCCAGCGCGTACGCCGCACCGTCGTCGTCGCGGGCCGCGGCGACCGGCAGCCAGCGCGGCGGCGCCGCCTGCGCCGGCACGAAACCGACGAGCGGCTCGGCGTCGGCCGGCTCGTCGATCCAGAGCTGGCAGGAGCCGGGACCGAGCGGGCCGTCACGCAGCACCGTCGGCGGCACCAGGTCCCACCCGGTGGCCCGGGAGACCAGGTACGCCGCCACCTCCCGGCCGGCGAGCGTGCCGTCCGGGAAGTCCCACAGCGGGCGCTCACCGCGTACCGGCTTGTAGACGCAGCGGGCGGTGACGTCACCGCGGGCGATGACCGCGCGCAGCGTGGTGTTGGAGGCGTCGACGAGCCGCCCCTCCAGGGTCAGCTCACCGTCGGTGAGCAGCCGCAGCGCCTCGGCGCCGTCCTGTCGGGGCTGCAGTTCCGACGAGGTCACCGGTGATAGCCGTTGTGCCGGGGGCAGAGGTGCCCGGCCGGGTCGAGCGGCTGGCCGCACAGCGGGCACGGGGGACGGCCGGCGCTGACCACCCGCTTGGCGCGTTCGATGAACTCGCGTGTCGCCTCGGGGGTCAACCGCACCCGCAGCCGGTCGAGGTCGGCGTCCGGCTCCTCCGGGTCCTCGTCGACGTCGTCCTCCGCCTCGCCCAGGTCGGTCTCGACCTCGGCCTCACCCACGGCGATCGCCTCGATCACCACGGTCGCGGTGTCCACGTCGAAGGCCAGACCCAGGGTGCCGACCCGGAACTCCTCGTCGACCGGGGTGTCGAGCGGCTCGTTGTCACCGGTCACCGTGGTGACCGCCTCCGGCAGCTGCACACCGAAGCGGCGCTGCGCCTCGGTGAGCAGTTCCTCGAGCTTCTCGGCGAGCAGGGACACCTGGACCTTCTCCAGCGACACGCTGACCAGCCGGCCGCCGCCACGCGCCTGGAGGAAGAACGTGCGCTCCCCCGGCGGGCCGACCGTACCGGCGACGAACCGCTCCGGCGGCTCGAAGGCGTGCACCTGGTGCGTCATACCCACGACCCTATCCGGCGCGCGGAAGCACCGTGCAGCCCACCGACGCCGAATCCGCCCAGAGCGCAACGGACCGCCCGGCCGCCCTCATCCCGCCGCGCCGGCGCCGCCACCGACCGGCGCGTCCGAGCCGGTGGCACGGGTCGACCGCCGCCCACGTCGCCGCGGCGGTGGGACCAGCGCCGACAGGTCCCCGCCGGTGTCGTTGAGCCGGACCAGGAACGGCCGCAGCGGCGTGTAGCGGATCACGGTCACCGACGCCGGGTCGGCCACGATCCGCTGGAAGAGGTCCAGGTGTACGCCGAGTGCGTCCGCCACGATCGCCTTGATCACGTCGCCGTGGCTGCAGGCCAGCCAGACCGCCTCGGACCCGTGCTCGGCCGTGACCCGGGCGTCCCACGCGCGTACCGCCGCGACCGCCCGCGCCGACATCGCGGCCATCGACTCCCCCTGCGGGAACGCGACGGCGCTCGGGTGCTGCTGGACCACCGGCCAGAGCGGCTCCTTCGCCAGCTTCTTCAGCGACTGCCCTTCCCAGGCGCCGTAGCCGCACTCGATGAACCCCTCGTCGAGCACCGGCTCGGCGGTCGGCAGCGCCAGTTCGAGTGTCTGCCGGCAGCGGATCAGCGGGCTGGACACCACCGCGGCCAGCGGCAGCCCGGCGAGCCGTGCACCGACCGCGGTCGCCTGCCCCCGCCCGGTGTCGTCCAGCTCGACCGGTTGCCGGCCGGCCAGGCCACCGTCGGCGTTGGCGGTGGTGCGGCCGTGTCGCAGAAGCAGAAGGGTTGCCACGCTGACCACCCTAGGCGGTGCGGTCGCCGGACGATCGTCCCGCCACGACCGCCGTGCCCGGTCCGCTCTCCGCGTGCCTTCGGCGACAAACCGGACACCGCGCCCGGTCGGCCTCAGGCTCGACGTGAGCCGGCCAGGGCGGCGCGAGCCGGCAAGGTGCGGGCGCGGCCGATGGGCGCCGAGCGTCCGGTTTCGGGGTGGTCGGGGACACCCGCCGGGCGGAATCGGTGACCGGGCGGGGGCGTTGTATCTGGTGTACGACCGCAGCAGCGCGACGCTCCCGACGACGCGCGGACCGCCCCCGGGAATGGTCCCGGCAGGCCGGTCGTTGCAGATGCCCCCCGGCACGGCCTTCCCGGCGTGCGGGCGGGATCCCCCAAGACCTCAGTGCGCCTGACGGTGCCGCGCACCCCACCCCCCGGGTGTGCGTCGACCCCCGAACGGAGCCCTCTCATGAACACGATCCTGCGTAAGAGCATCCTCGGTATCGCCGGTCTGACCGTCGCCGGTGGCCTGGCCGCCGGCCCCCTCAACCACCAGAGCGACACCGCCGCCGTGGTGCGCGACACCGCCACCACCCAGACCACCACGCTCGACACCGCCACCCTCATCCCGCACGGCGTGCAGGGCACCCAGTCCCGCATCGACCTCAACGACGAGCAGACCAAGAACGTGAAGGCGATCAT
>NZ_JBNCKZ010000023.1:0-68400 GCF_049841795.1 Micromonospora sp. DT31
CGCGTCGCCCCGGAGAACGCCGCCGAGCGCAACAGCACCGACCTGACCGAGGTGCCCAAGATCGCCGGACGCCCCCGCGTTCCGGTGCTCAGCCTGCACGGGATCGGCGACATGCAGGTGCCGTTCTCGATGGAACAGATCTACCGCCGGGAAGCGGTGGCCAACTACCGGGCCCAGTACCTCGTGCAGCGGGCGGTCCGCACCTCCGGGCACTGCGAGTTCAGCCCCACCGAGGTCGGCACCGCCTTCAACGACCTCGTCAACTGGGTCAACAACGGAGCGAAGCCCGGCGGCGACGACGTCACGACCCCGGCCACCGTGGCCGCGGCCACCTACGGCTGCCGGTTCAGCGACAAGGCCGCCTACGCCAGCGGCACCGGCACCCGCCGGCTCTACGCTCCCTGCCCGGAGTCCACCTCCTGAACCAGGTCCCCCATCGGCCGGGTTCGGGGAGGACGAGCGAGGAGTAGGAGTTCCGGGCTGCCCGACGCAACCAGGCTGTTTCGTCGGGCGGAGGCCGGACGACGGTACGGCGGGGTGACCCGCCGGCCGTCGCCCGGCCCGCCGCGGGCCGGCCACGGGTGGGACAGGTCCGGTGGCCGCCACCCGCCTCGGACCGGTCCGTCACCGTGCGGCCGCCGCACACCGCAACCTGTTCGTTCACCGGAAGCAGAGGGGCTCATGTCCAGACTGTTGCCAGTCCTCCTGTCGGCCGCGCTCGCGGCGACGGCACCGGCGCTTGCCGGGCCGACGCTTGCCGGCTCGGCCGCCCAACCGCGAACCGCGTCGGCGGAACCGACGACAACCGCAGCGGCGAGCTCCGCCGAACTCACCGAGACGGCGACCAACCAGCCGCGATGGCTGACGTTGCCGAAGAGTCCGGTGGTGCTCAACCCGCACCAGGTGTGGACCAAGAGCTCCGAGTTGGAGCAGAGCGACCCGCCGCAGCTGCCGCTCAACGCCGGCTACTACATCGACCACGCGCCCGCCACGCCGCAGACCCGCACCTCCGTGGCGCTCAACGAACTGGTCATGCTCAACCAGCGCCCCGCCGGCGCCGCGCCGGTGCCCCTGCGCTCGTCCTTCTACGACTCCTTCGCCGCCCTGAGCTCGGCCTGGACGCCGTCGGCCCCCGCCCAGGCGGAATCCGCCAAGGGGCTGCTGCGGCTCCAGGTCAAGGCAACCACCGGCACCTCCTACGCGTACGTGAGCCGGACCGTCGACATCGACGTCGATAACTACCCGTTGCTGACCATCGGGGTGCAGAGCGCCGCCGGGACCTGGGGGCTCAAGGTCGCCGACAACGGGGGCGTCGACCAGGTGCTGCAGCCGAGCACCGCGACCCCCGGCGTGCACACCTACGACCTGCGTAGCCTCGGCTGGAGCGGCACGCGGAAGGTCACCATCCGGATCTTCGCCAGCGGATACCAGAAGCCGGTGCTTGTCGATCACATCCGGGTGCACTCCACCTCCACCGTCTCCCTCGCCTACGCCGACGGTTTCCACGGCGGCCCCGGCGACCTCACGCTCGATCCCGGCTGGATCGGCTACAACGTCGCCACCTCCGTGGACCGCGAGGCCGGCCGGACGCTTCTGATCCGGGGCAACGCGGACAACGGCGCGCCGAACTGGGGGGCCATCACCCGAAAGATCACCGTCAACCTGGACCGGCATCCCATCCTGCGCCTCGCCGTCCCCATCGGCGGCCACGGCTGGGGGCTGAAGGTCAACGGCGGGACCGACGTGGACACCATCGTGCAGCCGACCACCACCCGCTCGGGCACCTACAGCTACGACCTCGCCGCGGTGACCGGTTGGAGTGGCGTACGCACCTTCGACATCAAGATCTTCGTCGTCGGGTACGACAGCCGCATCCAGCTCGACGACATCAAGCTCACCGGCCGGGGAACCCGGCCGTGGCTGCGGACGACGCAGAGCACCACCACCTCCTGGGCCCCGCACCAGCTCACCTTCGACGGGCGGTACGCCGACGGTATGCGGATCGCCGGGCGGGACGTCTTCCACGACGTCAACTCGGTGGGGCGTTCCGCGACGGTGAGCGGCGGCACCACCGGTCAGCCCGTGCAGGTGTCCGGGGCCTTCCAGGGCGTCCCTTCGTGGGACGCCACCCGCCGGGTGCTGACGTTCGCCAACCCCGGCTACTACTACTCGGTGGCGCTGCCGGCCGCCGTCGGCGTACCCGGCTTCTACGGCGACCGGGAGGCCGTGCTGGAGAACGGACCGGTCAACGGCCTCACCTACGCCGCCACCTGGGGTCGCGGCTACTGGTCCGCCCCGGCCGCCGCGCCCACCGGCACGTCGACCCGACTCGACCTGGGAGTGGGGTTCGCCAGCCAGAGCGAGGGGGCGGCCACGGCCGCGAACCGGGCGCTCGCGGCCGCCACCCCCACCGCCGTGGAGGCCGACCCGGCCGCCCGCGCCGCGCAGTGGGACACACTTCTGACCCGGGTTCCGCACCCCACCACCTTCGACGTCCAGGCCGTGCCGAACGGTGGCGTGGACGCCGCGACGGTCCGCCGCGCCTACTACCGCGCATGGGTCTTCCTCCAGGGCAACGCCCTGCCGCCGCAGCCGCACACCGGGTACCCGTACGTGCAGTATCCGGTCGGCAAGGCGGCGATGTACCCGCACGGTCCCGACGGGGCGAAAGCCGTGGCGAGCTGGGACAGCGTGATGAACATGCAGATGATGGCGTACGTTGACCCCGCGTCGGCCTGGAACGCCTTCCGCGGACTGCTCAGCCTGGTGGGGACCACCGGCCAGTTGGGCGGGGAGAGCCTCCCGGCCCGGGAGGCGCAGACCGCCTGGATCCTCTATTCGATCACCGGTGACCTGGCCCAACTGCGGGCGGTCTACCCGAGCCTCCGCCGGCTTCTGAACTGGAAGGAGCAGAACCCGCAGTGGACGCCGATGCCCGCCGGCCATGAGGACAAGGCGATGGACATCGCCTTTGTCGGGTCCCACCTGGTCGACGTCACCTACGCCAAGCGGATCGCCCAGGTCCTGGGCAACGCCGCGGACGTCACCTACTGGCAGCAACGCTACGACATCGCCCACCAGAACTTCCTCTTCTGGTTCTGGGCCAGCCCGACCGCCCAACCCGTGAAGGCCTACTTCCCGAACCGGACCACCAAGCGTGTCGGCGGGACGACGGTCGCGATCACCAGCGCCCTTGCGGTGCCCACCCTCTCCGGCGCGCACCTGGCCTCGATGCTGGCGTTGTTCGAGCGGTACTACGATCCGGCACTGCCCTTCGCCGGGTTCGGCAAGGTGACGGCGCCCGAGGTGTCCAACATCGACGTGCGGCACGGCATCACCAGCTACACGATCTACGGCCTGCTCGCGCACGGCCGCCCGGAACAGGCGCGCGTTTTCAGCAACGCGATCCTGCGGGACGTGGTCAAGGTCGGGATGTTCTCCGAGCGGTACGAGTGGACCGAGAGCGGCGGGCCGTACGCGACCGGTCAACGGCCGAGCATCTTCGGCGCGGCGTCGGTGATCGACGCGGTCTGGTTGAACAACGGGGTCCGCTCGGACCGGGGCCTGCCGGCGGCGGTCTCCTTCGGTGATCGACCCGGCGGGATCGAGGGGCTCGGCATACGGGGGCTCAGCCTGAACGTCGCGCTCGACCCGGCATCCCAGCGTGCCGTGCTCACCGGGACGGCGCTGACCGGCGCCGCCGGCTGCGACACGCTGACGGTGGCACCGGGCGCCACGGTCGACGTACCGCTGACGTGCATCCGTCCTCCGGCCACCTGAGCGGCACCGCCCCGCCCGACGACGGAGGCCGGATCTTCCCTGCACCGTGCGGTCGGGATCAACACCAGTCGATTAAGGAAGTGACGATGAAGAGGAACGTCCTCCGCATCCTCGGCGCCCTCGGTGTGAGCGCCCTCGCTGCGACACTCGGCCTGATGGCAACCGCCATGCCGGCTCAGGCGGCGTCCCGGGACGGGATCTGCGACGCCGGGGAGTTCTGCTACTACTTCGGCAGCACACAGGCGGGGTCGCTCTCCGACCATGTCGGGTCTCTGGCCGACTACGGCGCCACCCAGCCGGAGTGCTACGAGTACAAGGGCGCCGGCAGCGGCCAGGGCCAGTGCGTGAAGAACAACGCCGCGTCCGTCTGGAACCGCACGAGCGACACGGTGCGGGTCTACTACAACAGCGACTACAACGCCTCGTACGCCTTCCAGGACTTCGCCCCGGGCGTGAAGGCGAACCTGAACTCCACGCTGACCCGGAACAACGCCTCCCACCAGCTGATCGCCGCCCCGGGGACGGCCTACCCGGCCAAGGACGACTATCCGTACAAGGGTCAGAGCACGGGCATCGACCCGTGGAACTTCTACAAGGGGCAGTGCACCAGCTTCGCCGCGTGGGCGGTGCGCAGCCGGGTCGGTGTGCCGTTCCACAACCAGTACGCGGGGCAGGCACGGTGGGGCAACGCCAAGGAGTGGGTCGCCGCCGCCGGTCGCGCCGGAGTGCCGGTGTACAACAACCCTCGGGCCGGTGATGTCGCGGTCCGCCTGGGCGGCACCTACGGGCATGTCGCGTTCGTGACGAGGGTGAACGCCAACGGCACGTTCGAGATCGACGAATATAACTACGTCTCGGCGGACAGGTACAGCCACCGGACGGTGTCCGTGGGCACCGCCAACAATCAGTTCTCGAAGTTCATCCGCTTCAAGTGACGCTGTCTACGCGAACCCGCCGTCACCCGCCCGTGGAGCAGCGCACCACGGGCGGGTGACCGTCGTTCTACACTCCCGGGGTGATCGAACCGGACGCACCCGGCGTGGCCTCCGCCTGGGCGAGGATCGAGGCCGGCCTCAGCCGCGTACTCCCGGAGTCCCTGCCGCTGCTCGCGCCACCGGCCGGTGAGCCGGCGATCGACGCGGTGGAGGCCGCGCTCGGCGTCACGCTGCCGCCGGACTTCCGCGAGAGCCTGCGTGTCCACGACGGAACCGGCTGGGGTCTGCCGAGCCCGGTGCCGCTGGACCACCTGTACGACACCGGCGGCATCGTCGAGGCGACACGCATGTGGCGGGAGAACGCGGACCCGGACGCCGACGGCCCCGCGGCCTGGGCGCACCTGGTCGACACGAATCACCTGTCGCTGGCCGGACCGGTGCGACCGGCCATCGGCGGGCCCGGCCACGTCATGGTGGGCGACATGAACGGCGACGTCCGCTGGTTCCTCGACTTCGACCCGGCCCCCGGCGGTACGTCCGGACAGGTGGTCCGGGTGGACATCGAGTGCGGCCAGTGGGGCGTCCTGGCCCCGTCGTGGCGGGACCTGCTCCTGCGCTACGCCACCGATCTGGAGTCCTACGCCGTCGACCCGGATGGCTCACCCCTGGACGTCGACCCGGACACCGGTCCGGCGTGCGAGTGGGGCCTTGCGCCCGACGCCGTCGGGGTGCGACCGGACTGGCTCCGCGACGTCCGGCCGGAGGCCACGGGCGACTGAGCGGCATCTGGCGACGAGCCGACCGATCCCGCGCCCCGCGGGCGGGTGCCCGACCGAGTGCTGAGATACGTTGGCGATCATCGATCAGTAGCGACATCGTCGACGTATGACAGGCGCCTCCTCGTTCTCGCTGTTCCGCGTCTCCGTGAGCGCACATCAGGCCACCCGCCGCCCCCGGGCCCTGATCGCGGCCGTCACGGCAGGCATCCTCGCCGTGTGCACCGCGATCGGCGGCGCGCCCGCGCCCGCCTCTGCCGCGAACACGCTCAGCATGCGCGGCGCCGACGTCTCCTCGTTGCAGCGCAGCCTGGACCTGGGCGCCAGGTACTACGACGCCGGGGGTGCCGCCCGCGACCCGCTGGACATCCTGAGGTCCGTCGGCGTCAACTATGTCCGACTGCGCGTCTGGAACAACCCGGCCAGCGGCTACAACAACAAGAGCAGGGTGCTGGCCCAGGCGAGGACGGCAAGGGCGAAGGGCCTCAAGGTGCTCGTCGACTTCCACTACTCCGACACCTGGGCCGACCCCGGCAAGCAGTACAAGCCGGCGGCCTGGGCCGGACACAGCCTCAGCCAACTGCGTACCGACGTGTACGCCTTCACCTACGACGTCTGCTCCAGCCTCAGCGGGCAGGGCACCCCGCCGGACAGCGTGCAGATCGGCAACGAGATCAACGTCGGGATGCTGTGGAACGAGGGCAAGGTCGTCAACAACGACTTCGCCCCGCTGGCCGGTCTGCTGAAGCAGGGCTACAACGCGACGAAGGCGTGCGGCGGCGGCATCCCGGTGATGATCCACACCGCGAACGCCGACAGCAACGCCCACGCCCGGTGGTTCTACGACGGCATCCGCGCCCAGGGCGTGCAGTGGGACATCACGGCCCTGTCCTACTACTGCATGTGGCACGGCACCCTGTCGAACCTCTACGACAACATCGTCGACCTGCGTGGTCGCTACGGCAAGCCGGTGGTGATCGCGGAGACCGCGTACCCCTTCACCCGCGACGACGCGGACGGCGAGCCGAACGCCATCGGCGACGCCACCTGCGACGGCATCGGCGCGACCTGGTCCGGGCAGGCCCAGGAGTTCGACTGGGTCCAGAACACCGCCCGCAACGCGGGGGCCATCGGCGTCTTCTACTGGGAACCGACCTGGTATGCCGTCCGCGGCAACGGCTGGGACCCGGCGAACATCAACGGCACCGGAAACCAGTGGGACAACATGGCCGTCTTCGACTGGTCCGGGCGGGTCAACCCGGGCGTGCGCTGGACACCCTGACGGTCGCCGCCGGCAGCGGCGGTGGCGCTCCTGACGGATACTTGTTCGATGACCAATCCTGACCTCGACCCGGACGTCTATCCGCCCATCGACCCCGGCGAGCACGCGCCGGACGACGTCGGCGAGCTGCTGCCGGATACGCCCGACGAGTTGCCGGAGGCGCCGGTCGAGCCGATGCCCGACGACGGCGAGCCGGGAGGCGTACCCGAACCGGCGTGACGGCGCGCGCGGAATCGACGTTCGTACCGTCGGCAGGCGACAAGGCGGCGCCACCGGCGTCGACCGCACGCTGCTCGCGCTCTGCGCCCGGCGAGAACCGGACCCCCGGCGCATCGCCGCCGGGGGTCCGGTTCCAGGTCGTGCGGGGTCACAGCGCGTCGATCGCCGCCCTCGCGACCGCGGTGGCCGACGCGGGATTCTGCCCGGTCACCAGCCGGCCGTCGGTCACGACGTGGGGCAGGAAGGCACCCGCGGACGCGTACCGGGCGCCGCGCGCGGCCAGGGCGTCGGCGAGGGAGAACGGGACGATCGTCGTCATGCCGACGGCACGCTCCTCGTCGTTGCTGAACCCGGTGACCTGCCGGCCGCGCAGCAGCGGCGTGCCGTCGGACAGCGTCACCTCCAGCAGGGCGGCCGGGCCATGGCAGACGGACGCGACCACGCCGCCCGCCTCGTGCACGTCCCGGACCAGCGCCGCCAGCTCCTTGTCGTACGGCAGGTCCCACACCGCGCCGTGTCCGCCCGCCACGAACAGGATCGCGCAGTCGTGCGCCGACACCTCAGCGGTGCTGGGCGTGGCGGCGAGCTGCTCGGCCATCCGTGCGTCGGCGAGGAACTGCCGCTGGACGGGATCCTGCTCGTTCACCGCCTCCAGCGGCGGCCGCCCGCCGCGCACGGAGACCAGCTCGACCCGCAGCCCGGCGTCGTCGAACACCTGCCACGCCTCGGCCACCTCGGAGAGGTAGGCGCCTGTCGAACGGCCGGTGTCACCGAGCGTGTCGTGGCTGGTCAGCACGATCACCGCGCGTCGCGCCGGGTGGCCGGCCCGGGCGGCGAGCGCCTCCACCGTACGGGGCACGCCTGCCGCCAGCACCGGACCGAAACTCTGCGCGAAGTGCGGGGCCGCCGGCCCGACCAGCTCCACCCGGTGGGTGATGCGGGTACCGCCCCGCGGTGCGGGCGCCAGCCGGCACGTGGTGCGCAGGCTCACCGTGTCGGCGATGGCGGTCTCCGACACGTACCCCCGCTCCGGCTCGGCCTCGACGATGCGCAGCGGCAGCGGCCCGGCGCCGGGTGGGGTCAGGGTGCCGGTCGCGCCCGCCCGGAACGGGCCGTCGAGGCTCACCTCGGCCACCGCCGTGTTCCACGCCGACCAGGATGACGTGTCGGCGTAGAACGCCCACACCTCCGCGGGCGCGGCCGCGGTGTCGACACTGTGCTCAACGGACCACATCGGACCTCCAACGTACGGGCAGGTGCTTGATGCCGTTCTGGAAGTTCGACCGCAACCGCACGGGCGGTCCGGCCAGCTCGACGGCGGTGAACCGGTCGAGGACCGCCTCGATCATCGCCCGCAGCTGCACCCGGGCCAGGTAGGCCGCGACGCAGAAGTGCGGCCCGTGGCCGAAGGACAGGTGTGGGTTCGGCGAACGCCCGAGGTCGAACGTGTCGGGGTCGGTGAACACGCGCTCGTCGCGGTTGGCCGACGAGAAGAACACCACGACCTTGTCGCCGGCCCGGATCGGGGTCCCGCCGAGCTCGGTGTCCTGCACCGCCGTGCGGCGGAACTGGATGACCGGCGTCCACCAGCGCAGCAACTCCTCCACCGCCGCGGGTACCAGGCTGCGGTCGGCGCGCAGCCTCGCATACGCCTGCGGGTGTTCGATCAGGGTGAGCAGCGCCCCGGGCAGCGCGTTGCGGACGGTTTCGTTGCCGGCGACGGAGAACAGCCAGAACAGCTGCTCGAACTCGTCGACGGTGAGCCGACCACCGTCGGCGTCGGCCTGCTGCGCGAGGAGGGACATGACGTCCTCGCCCGGCTCGGTCCGTCGGTACGCTGCCAGTTCGCGGGCGTACACGTAGAGGTCGGCCATGCCGTCCGGGCGGCGTGAGTCGGGCATCCGGCCGTTCGCGTCCGGCTGCGGGCGCGCAGCCATGGCGCGGCGCGCCATCGGCGTGGCGCCCTCGGGGTCGAACGTGTCGCTGGCGGTGTACTCCGCGTCGAGCAGCCCGATGACCCGGTTGCTCCAGTCGAACATGAGCCAGCGGTCGGACTCCGGCACGCCGAGCACCTCGGCGAGGGTGGCCAACGGAAGGTCGGCGGCGACCTCGCGGGCGAAGTCGACCTCCGGCCGGTCGGCCGTCGCGGCCACCAGGTGCCGCGCCCGGGCCGTGATCCGTTCCTCCAGGCGGGCCACCGCGCGCGGGGTGAACGCCTTGGTGACCAGCGAGCGCAGGCGACTGTGCTCCGGCGGATCCATGTTGATCATCATGCGGCGCAGTGCCACCCGTACCGGCTCGGGCGCGTCGTAGACCTGGGTGAGGCCTGCGCTGGAGGAGAAGAGGTGCGGGTGGCGCAGCACGTGCTCCACCTCGGCGTGCCGCAGCACCGCCCAGAACCCGGTGCCGGCCGGCCAGTGGTCGACAGGCGGTTCGTCGACCCACGCCACCGCGCCCGCCGCACGCAGCTCGGCCAGCCGCTTCAGCGGAACCCCCTCGACGTACGTGTCGGGGGAGATGATGTCCGCGTTGCGGGCGCCGCTCATGACGCCGGCGGGATGTTGTGGTTGAACCGGAACCGGTTCTGCGGGTCGTACTGGGCCTTCACCCTCGCGAGGCGGTCCAGCCGGTCGTCGTTCCAGAAGGCGCGGACCCGGTCGGTCTCCTCGTCGTCGGTGAGCAGGTTGAGGTAGGCGTCGCCGGAGCCGACGGCGCGCAGCTGCGTACCCGCCCCCTTGGCCCAGGCGAGGCAGCGCTGCGTGTCCTCGGCGTCGTGCCACTGGCCGAGGACGTGGATGAGCCAGCTCTCGCTGCGGTGCGCGAACGCGGTCGCGTCGGGCGCGACCCGGGTGACCGCCGCGTTGAACGGGATGACCTCGACGATCGAGTACCGCGACGGCAGGGTGGCGCCGATCTCCGCGACCACCTCCATCTCCTTCGTGCCGAACTCCGGCAGGAACTCGGCCGTCCAGTAGTGCTGGTTGCCGTTGGGGTTCAGCGGGTCGAGCATGGACTGCACCGCCACCAGCGGCATCGGGCCGACGAAGTTGAGCACCGGCTCGCCGAACTCCTGCAGCGGTCGGATCGCTTCCCAGCCCGCCTCCATCTCACCGGACCAGCGGATGAAGATGCCACACACCTGCCGGCCGCGGAACTGTTCCGGGATCGCGTCCAGCGGCGGGGCGAACTGGAAGATGATGTCGGCGCTGAGCTCCTCGGGGGCGTCGGCGATGTAGTCGCGCAGGAACTCCAACGCCGCCACGGACTGCTCGATCGGGTACGCCACCAACCCGGCGAGCATCATCGGCCCGACCGGGTGCAGCTGGAACTGGAAGTCGACGACGACGCCGAAGTTGCCGCCACCGCCGCGCAGCGCCCAGAACAGGTCGGGGTGCTCGGTGTCGCTGGCGGTGACCACCTCGCCGGTGGTGGTGACGACCCGCGCGGCGATCAGGTTGTCGCAGGTCAGGCCGAACCGGCGCTGGAGCATGCCCATGCCGCCGTTGAGGGTGAGCCCGGCGACGCCGGTCGCGGATACCTGGCCGGTCGGGGTGGCCAGGCCGTAGACCTGGGTCTCCCGGTCCAGATCGCCGAGCGTCGCGCCGCCCTGCACCCAGGCGGTGCGTTCGGCCGGGTCGACGTGCACGCCGCGCATCCCGGACAGGTCCACCAGGACACCGCCGTCACAGGTGCCGTGCCCGGCGACGCTGTGCCCGCCACCGCGTACGCCGATCGGGAGGTCCTCGCCGACGGCGAAGCGCACGGCGGCGACGACGTCGCCGGTGCCCCGGCACCTGGCGACCAACGCCGGACGCTTGTCGACCATCCCGTTGTAGACGCGCCGCGCCACCTCGTACTCCGGGTGGTCGGGGTCGATCAGGTCACCGAAGAAGGTCGCGCGCAGCGCGGCCAGGTTCTCGGGGTTCATTGCTGCTCCTCGATGATCGGCAGGTGGGAGAGAAACTTCTCGAGCTGCTCGTCGGTCAGTTCGGGGTCGACCAGGGTGCCGGACAGGTAGGAGTCGTAGGCGCTCAGGTCGAAGTGGCCGTGCCCGGTGACGAGGACGAGGATCGCCTTCTCCTCGCCCGTGTCCGCGCACCGTTTCGCCTCGTCCACCGCGGCGGCCAGGCCGTGGGTGGACTCGGGTGCGGCGAGGATGCCCTCGGTGCGGGCGAACAGGACGCCTGCGGTGAAACAGTCGGTCTGGGTGCGCGCCTGCGCCTCGACCAGGCCGATGTGCCGGGTGTACGACACCAGCGGCGACATGCCGTGGTAGCGCAGCCCGCCCGCGTGGATCGGCTCCGGTACGAAGGCGTGGCCGACGGTGTACATCTTCATCAGCGGGGTGAGGCCTTCCATGTCCCCGTAGTCCCAGGTGTAGCGGCCCCGGGTCAGGGCGGGGCAGGCGGCGGGCTCGACGGCGACGACGCGGGTGTCGCGTCGGCCGGCGAGCTTCTCCCGCAGGAACGGGAAGCCGACACCGCCGAGGCTGGAGCCGCCGCCGACGCAGCTGATCACGACGTCCGGATAGTCCTCGGCGAGCGCGAACTGGGCGATGGCCTCCTGGCCGATGACGGTCTGGTGCAGCAGGACGTGCCCGGCGGTGCTGCCGAGCGCGTACCCGGTGTTCTCGTCGGCCAGGGCGACCTCGACCGCTTCGCTGACCGCCAGCCCGATGCTGCCGAACGAGCTCGGATCGGCCTCCAGCGCCCGGCGCCCGACCTCGGTGATCGGCGACGGGCTGCGGTGCACGGTCGCGCCGAAGGTGTCCATGAGACTCTTGCGGTACGGCTTCTGGTCGTAACTGATGCCGGTCCACCAGATCTCGCACGTGACGTCGAGCTGTGCGCAGGCGAACGCCAGCGCGACGCCCCACTGACCGGCGCCGGTCTCGGTGGTGAGGCGACGGATGCCCTGCTGGGCGTTGTAGTACACCTGCGGGACGGCGGTGTTGGCCTTGTGCGATCCGGTCGGGCTGACGCCTTCGTACTTGTAGTAGATCCGGGCCGGCGTGCCGAGCGCCTTCTCCAGGGCGCGTGCCCGGCGCAGCGGGCTGGGCCGCCACAGCTGGTAGATGCGGCGGATGTCGTCCGGCACCTCGATGAAGCGCTCCGTGCTGCCGTCCTGGCGCAGCAGCTCGCGCGCCGACAGTGAGCCCATCTCCTCGGCGGACATCGGCTGGTGGGTGCGCGGGTGCAGCGGGCGGGGCGGGCGTTGCGGCAGGTCGGCAACGATGTTGTACCAGTGCGTCGGGATCTCGGTTTCGTCGAGGACGTACTGGGTGCGGTTCACCGCGACCCCCTCGGACCGGCCTGGGCCGCGGCGAACGGCAGCCCTCGTCCGGGTGTCCCGCCCTTGGCCTGCTGGATGTCGAGGAACTCCTCGAACTTGTCGTGGAACGAGTCGGGTGCTCGCATCCGCAGGCCGCCGGCGCGGGGGTCGACCAACGCGTGGCCGGAGCGTCCCTCGGCGATGAGTTGGCTGCCGGGGCGGCGGTAGATCTCGTAGTAGCAGTCGAGTCGGGCCGTCGGCGTGGTCGCCCACGTCTTGATGACCAGCTCGTCCAGGTATTTGGCGGGGGTGTGGTAACGGACGTGGAACTCGGTCGTGGTGATGGTGTAGTTCCAGAAGTCCACCCCGACCGCGAGGGCGAACGCTTCCCGGCCGAGGTCGAACCAGGGGATGTAGCTGCCGTAGTAGGCGTGTCCCTGTCCGTCGCACTCACCCCATCGCACGGTGGCGGTGGTTTCGACGTAGCCCCAGCGCATCACCTTCGGCGCTGACTCCACCCAACGCGGCATCGGCTGCCCCTTCGTCGTCATCTTGTCGTGATCGCGCCGGCCCAGCGTGCAGCAGTCGGCAAGTCGCCGTCAAGACACATGCCGAGAGTTGACTGTGGATTGACATGAATAGCCTTGCGTCTCTACGGTCCACTCGGCACCTGATTGACAAGCCCATCGAGCTTGGAGCAGCCGATGCCCGTCAGCACCCTTCTGGACCTGGACCGATGGCGTCCACCGGACAGTGGCTCCATCGTCGCCGCAGGCGTGGACCTGGTCGACACCGAGCGTCTTGAACTGGCCTTTTCTCGCTCCGGCCCCGGCCTGGCGCGGAGGTTGTTCGGGGATCGCGCGGAGGAACTGACCGCCGACCCCGCTGCCGCAGCCGGCGCGTTCGGCGTGCAGGAGAGCGTCGTCAAGCTGGCCGGCGGGTTGCCCAAGGGTGGCCGGCTGTCGGACATCCTGCTTGACAAGCAGGGCGGCGCGGTGACCCTGAGCGGCGTCCTGGCCGACTGGGCGCACCGACACGGCGCCGTCGTCGTCGGAGGTTACCTGCCGCTCACGCCCGGACTGACCGTCAGCTGGGCCCTCGCACTGACCGGAGGCGCACGATGACGACCTTCCTGTTCCCCGGGCAGGGCAGCCAGTTCCCGGGCATGGGCCGGGAACTGACCGCGTTCGGATCACGGGCGCGGGCCCTGATCGACACCGCCGAGCAGGCGACCGGGCTGCCGCTGCTCGACCTGATGGACCGCGCCGACGCCGCCCGCATCGCCGACCCGCACACCGCGCAGGTCCTCGTCTTCGTCTGGTCCAGCGTGGCCCTGCGCGACCTGACCGACCGCGGCCTGCGGCCGGACGCGGTCGCCGGGCACAGCCTCGGTGAGTACACGGCCCTGGTCGCCTGCGGCGCACTCGACTGGATCGACGCGCTCGCCCTCGTCTCCGCGCGCGGCAGAGCCATGGCCGCCGCCGCGTCCCGGCGCCCCGGGGCGATGGGGGCGGTGGTCGGCCTGGACGCCGAGACCGTGCGCCACCTGTGCGCCGACGCGACGGTCGGCGACGAGGTCGCGGTCGTCGCCAACCTCAACTCGGCGCGGCAGTTCGTGGTCTCCGGCACCATGGACGCCGTCACCGCCGTGCTGGCCGCGGCGTCGGCCGCCGGGGCGTTGCGCGCCAGAAGACTGCCCGTCGGCGGGGCCTACCACTCCCCGCTCATGCGCGGTGCCGAGGACGCGCTGGCCCCGCTGCTGCGCGGCACGGTGCTGCGCGCCCCCAGGGTGCCGATGGTGTCGAGCATGACCGGTGCGGCCATCACCGACATCACCGGGTACGCCGACGCACTCACCCGCCAGATAACCAGCCCCGTGCGGTGGCTGGCGACCGTTGGCACGCTCGCCGACGAGACCGACTTCGTCGAGGTGGGGCCCGGTCGGGTGCTGGCCGGTCTGGGCCGGGAGACGCTTCGGGCGGCACGCCACCGCAGCGCCCTGGCGGTCGCCCGCCCCCGTGTCACGGCCGGTGCGGCATGAGCCTCGCCGGACAGATCGCCCTCGTCACGGGCGCCACCAAGGGCATCGGTCACGCCATCGCCGTCGAGTTGGCCCGGGCGGGCGCGACCGTGCTCGTGAACTACCGCCGCGACGAGGCCAGGGCCAAGGAGGCCCTCGAACAGGTCAGCGAGCACGGCGAGGCGGCTCTGGTGCGCGGTGACGTCGCCGACGCGGCCGACGTGACCCGCATGTTCGGCGGCATTCGCCGCGAGTACGGCCGGCTCGACGCGTTCGTCAACAACGCCGGCATCACGGCCGACGGATTCGCACTCATGATGGGCGACGCCAAGTGGCGGTCCGTCATCGACACGAACCTCACCGGCGCGTTCCTGTGCTGCCGTGCCGCGGGACGACTCATGGTCCAGCAGAAGTCCGGCTCGATCGTCGCCGTCGCCTCGACCAGCGGCATCAACGCGCCGGCCGGCCAGGCCAACTACGCCGCCTCCAAGGCCGGGCTGCTCGCCATGGTCCGGGTGCTCGCCAAGGAGATGGGCGGCTACGGGGTGCGCGTCAACGCCGTCATCCCCGGCTTCGTCGACACCGCGATGACGAGGACCATGCCCCGCGCCGAACTCGACGGGCACCTCGCCCGCGTCCCATTGGGGCGCATCGGGCAGCCCACGGACGTCGCCTCCGTGGTGCGCGTCCTGCTCGACCCCGAGACCGCCGGCTATGTCACCGGCACCTCCGTCGTCGTCGACGGCGGTATGACCTGCTGAACGAAGGAGTCACATGGCAACCACCCTCGATGCGGTCGCGGAGCGGGCGCAGCAGCGCCAGCAGTTGTGCGCGGACGTCAAGGAACTGCTCGTGGACCGGCTCGTGCTCGACGTCCAACCGTCGCACATCGGCGACGACCAACCGCTGTTCGGCCGCGGGCTGGAGCTCGACTCGATCGACACGCTGGAACTGGCCATGGCGGTGGAGGAGCAGTACGGGGTAATGATCACCGACGACGACACGGACAGCCTGTTGTCGCTCAACCGGCTCGTCGATCACGTCGAGGCCAACCGCTCGTGACGACCCTGGCCGTCCCGCCCGCCCCGTCGATCCCCATCCTGTCCGCCGACGACATCGCCCGGCTGTTGCCGCACCGGTACCCGTTCTTCCTGCTCGACCGGGTGGTCGCGCTGGACCCGGGGGTGAGCGCCGAGGCGATCAAGAACGTCAGCGCCGCCGACCCCGTGCTCGCCGGGCACTTCCCCGGCCGGATGATCTACCCCGGCGTCCTGCTGGTCGAGTGTGTCGCCCAGCTCGCCGCCGTCGTCTACGGCACCGCCGCGGCCAGTCGTGCCACCGGCGACGTGGTCGGCGACGTCGCCGACCGGGTCGGCTACCTCGCCGAGATCCGCCAGGCGAAGTTCCTCAAGCCCGTGGTCCCCGGCGACCAGGTGCTGTTCCGCGTCCAGAGCGGGACCCGCATGGGCAGCCTCATCTCCGTCACCGGCCAGGCATCCGTGGGCCGCGACATCGTCCTGACCGCCCGGTTGGCCGTCACCGAACGTGAATCCGAGGAGACCACATGACTCTCACCGCCATCAGCGACTCCGTCGTGGAGGAGTACCGCGCGCTGCGCGGCGCGACCGGCCTCGTCGACTACCCCGGCGGGGCACTGCTCACGGTGGCCGGCCCGCACGCCGCCGCGTTCCTCGGCCGGGTCTGCACCCGCGGCGTCGACTTCCTGCTGGAGGGCCAGATCTCCAGTGTGCTGCTGCTCGCCGAGGACGGCACCGTGACCGCCGAGGCGCTGGTCCACTGCCGGGGCACGGAGTACCTGATGCAGGTCTGGCCGGAGCAGGCCGCGGCCGCGCGGGACTTGCTGGTCGCCGCGGCGGCCGCCGAGTCCGACGTGACCGTGACCGACGACGGGGGGCACCTGACCACGATCGGCATCGAGGGCCCCGAGTCGTTCAAGATCATCCAAAAGTTCCTGGCCTTTCCGGTGGCGTCGATGGCGTACCGCAGCTTCGTCACCGTCGAGCACGACGGCTCGCCGCTGCTCATCAGCCGCACCGGTGTCACGGGCGAGTACGGCTACGTGATCCACGTGCCCACGGCGGCCGCCGGTGAACTGCGCGCCGAGCTGATCGCGTTGGGCGCACGGGAGATCAGCCGGGAGGCCGTCGACGTCTGCCGCATGGAGACCCGGTTCGTGAACCTGGAGAAGGAGTCCGGCGGGGCCGCCCGTACCCCGTTCGAGCTGGGACTGCAGTGGATGGTCGACGCCAACCAGGAGTTCACCGGCAAGGACGCCATCTTCCAGAAGATGGCGGCCGGCACCTCCCGCCTGCCGGTCTGCTTCGAGACCACAGGTGACCTCCCGGCGCCCGGCACGCCGGTCACCGCCGGCGACACCGAGATCGGCGAGGTCGCCTACGCCGTCTTCTCACCCACCCTGGAACGGGTCGTCGGTGTGGCCCGGGTGGACACCGCCGTGGCCGCGTCCGGCCTGGAGCTGACCGCAGGCGGCGCGCCGGCGCGCACCGTCTCGGCGCCGTTCCTCGTCGCCACCAGCTTCGGCATCCCGCTCGAATAGACCCCGCACACGATGGAGGAGGTGAACGACATGCAGGCACCCGAACAGGTCGTGGTAACCGGGGTGGCGGTCAGCTGCGCACTCGGCGACGGCACCGAACAGGTCTGGAAGGCGGTCCGGGACGGCCGCAGCGGCATCCGGCTCACCGAGCGGTTGGACGTGTCGAAGCTGAGCTGCCACTACTCCGGTGAGCTGGGGGAGGTACCGCTGCCGGTGCACCGCCCCAAGGGCCGCGCCGACCGGGCCACCCGGCTGGCGCTGGCCGCGGCGCACGAGGCGGTCGCCGCGGCCCGGCTCCCCGCCGAGCAGGCCGACCCGTACCGCTTCGGGGTCGCGCTGGGCACCTCCGTCGGTGGCCTCGACGAGGGCGAGCAGTTCCACTGGGAACTGCTCGCCGGAGGACCGGCCGCCACCCGACGCCACCACCTGCTGGTATATCCCCTCTACACCGCCGCCGACGCGGTCAGCGCCGCGTACGGGGCCAAGGGCCCCAAGGTGGTCATCTCCAACGCCTGCGCGGCCGGCGCCAACTCGATCGGCTGGGCGATGGACGCCATCCGCAACGGCCGCGCCGACGTGATGCTCGCCGGCGGCGTCGACGTGCTGGACATCCTGTCGCTGGCCGGCTTCGACAGCCTCAAGGCGCTGGACGAGCAGCCCTGCGCACCGTACTCGCGCAGCACCGGGTTGAACATCGGCGAAGGCGCGGCCGTGCTGGTCCTGGAGAGCGCCTCGGCAGCCGCCGCCCGCGGTGCCACAGTCGTCGCCCACCTGCGCGGGTACGCGCTCAGCAGCGACGCCCACCACGCCACCGCCCCCGACCCGGCGGGCAGCGGCGCCCGGCGGGCGATGAGCCGGGCCCTGGCCCAGGCCGGGCTCGCCCCCGCCGACGTGGACTACGTCAACGGGCACGGCACCGGCACCCCCGCCAACGACAGCGCCGAGACCAAGGCCGCGGATGCGTTGTTCGAGGGGGCGCCCCCGCCGATGAGCAGCACCAAGTCGCAGATCGGGCACACGCTCGGCGCGGCCGGCGCGATCGAGGCGGCCGTGTGTGTGCTGGCCCTGCGCGACGGTGTCCTGCCACCGACGGTCAACGTGGCCGACCCCGCCGCGCTGACCCGGGACATCGTGCCGACGATCGCCCGGCCCGCCGACGTCGACGTCGTGGTGTCGAACTCGTTCGCGTTCGGGGGCAACAACTGCGCCCTGGTGTTCGGCCGCGAGCAGGGGAACCCGCCCCTGCCGCCGCGGCGCCGGGTCGTCGTCACCGGGGTCGGACTGGTCTCGCCGCTGGGCAACGGCCGCGTCACGTTCCTCGACGCCCTGCGCGACGGCACCGTCGCGATCATGTCGGCGAAGGAGACCGACACCGCCGGCGCGGGGCGCGACCTGGTCGCCGAGGTTCCGGCGGCGAGCTACCGCCGGCTCGTCGATCCGGCGTACGCCCGGCGCCTGGACCAGCTGGGCATGCTGGTGCTGGCCTCGGGGCGGATGGCGTTGCGGGACGCGGGGCTGGCCGTCACCCGGGACAACGGCGAACGGGTCGGCATGGTGTTCGGCACGTTCACCGGCCCGCTGGAGACGGTCGCGAAGCTGACCGAGACGATCGGCACGCAGGGCCCCGACCGGGTCAATCCGAGGCTGTTCCCGAACTCGGTGATGAACGCGGCGGCGGGGCACGCCTGCCTGTCACTGCAACTGCGCGGCCCGCTGTCCACCCTGGCCACCGGGTGCGCGTCCGGCCTGGCCGGCCTGGGCTACGCCGCGGACCTGATCCGCACCGGCGAGGCCGACGCGATGCTGGCGGTCAGCGCCGACGAGCTGACCCCGCTGCTGCACCTCGGCTACGACCGGCTCGGCCTCCTGGCCGGCGACGCGGTGCGGCCGTACCAGCGCGAGGCGTCCGGAGTGGCGCTGGGCGCCGGCGGGGTGACACTGGTGCTGGAATCGCTCGAACACGCGCAGGCCCGGGGCGCCTCGATTCTGGCCGAGGTGACGGGGCACGCGGTCACCTCGGACGCGTACCGGGTCGCCGGCAACGCGCCCGACGGCGAGGCGTGGGCGGAGAGCTTCCGCCGCGCGCTCGCCGACGGCGGGCTCGCCCCGGAGGCGGTCGGCACCGTGTACGGGGACGCCCGGGGCACCCGTACCCTCGACCGGGCGGAGGCCCGTGCGGTCGGCCGGGTGTGGGCGCCGGGCGCTGTGCGCCTGGCCAACATCGGCGGGCACGTCGGCCACCTGCACAGCACCACGTCCCTGCTGTCGGTGGTGGCAGCCCTGGAGACGGTGACCTCCGGCTGGGCGCCGCCCGTCGCCGGGGTGACCGACCCGCTGCCGGAGGCCGCCCCGTACCTCGGCGCCACCGTGGCCGACCCGGCCGGCGCCTGCGTCGTCACCGCCGCGAACTGGGGTGGGACCTACGCCTCCGTCGTCCTGGCCGGTTGGGCGGGGTGACGATGCTGCCGTTGATCATCGGCCCCAGCGCGCCGGACCCGGCCGACCCCGCCTGGTCGGCGTGGCTCACGCCGGCGGAGCGGGCCTACGCGGCGGGGCGGGGACGGGGCGCCGAGCACCTGGCGGCGCGCCGGCTGGCCAAGCTGGCGGCGCTGGCGAGCCTCGGCTGGCCGGACGAACCGCCGTGGAGTGAGCTGGCCGTCGAGCGGCCGGAGGGCACCCGGCCGGTGCTGCGTCTCGGCGGCGGCCTGGCGGCCTGGTGCGCGCAGCGCGGCCTCAGCGCGCCCGGGGTGTCGCTGACCCACGCGGCCGGCCACGCCGCGGCCCTGGCCTGGCCCGGAGCCGCCGGGCGGCGGTGGTCGTGAGCGGGCGGATGTCCGGCCGGATCGCCATCGTCACCGGCGCGGCCGGCGGTATCGGACGGGCGGTGTGCGAGCGGTTCCTCGCCGAGGGCGCCGGGGTGCTCGTCACCGACGTCGACGGCGAGGCGGCCGCCGCCCTGGTCAAGCAGTTGGCGGGGGCGGGCCTTCCCGGCCGGGCCGCCAGCCGGCGTCTGGACGTCACGGCGCCGGCGGACTGGACCCGCGCCGTGCAGCTCGCCCGCCGCCGCTTCGGCTATCCCGACACGCTTGTCAACAACGCGGGCGTGCTGGCGGTCGGCGGCGTCGACGCCGGCACCGAGGCCGACTGGGACCGCGTCGTCGGGGTGAACCAGCGCGGCACCTGGCTGGGCATGCGCGCCGTCATGCCCGCCATGACGTTCGCCGGCGGCGGCGCCGTGGTCAACGTGGCGTCGGTGTTCGCGCTCGTCGGCTCGGGCGGCGCGATCGCCTACCACGCCGCCAAGGGCGCGATCCGCGCGATGACCGCCACCGCGGCCGTCGAGTACGCGTCGCGTGGGGTCCGGGTCAACGCGGTCTGCCCCGGAACGGTGGCGACGGCGATGACCGACGCGCTCCCCGACGAGCTGGCCGGCGGGCTCGTCGCCGGCACCCCGCTGGGCCGGCCCGCCCAGCCGGAGGAGGTCGCCGCGGCGGTCCTCTTCCTCGCCTCCCACGAGGCGTCCTACATCACCGGCACGGCGCTGGCCGTGGACGGCGGCTACACCGCGCGCTAGAGGAAGGCGGCACCGTGCTCGACGGATCCGTGGTCATCGACGCCACCACGCACACCTACAACCTCTCCGACACCAACCTGCGCCCCGGGCGGTACTCCGCCGTCTTCCGGGAGGTGCTGTACGGGATGCATGCCCGCTGCGCGGCGCCGCACGCCCGCGTCGACCGGGCCACCTTCTGCTCCGACTGGTCGCCGGAGGTGCTGGCCCACACCCTGTTCGAAGAGTCCGTGGTGGACGTCGGCGTGCACCACCGGCTGCGCCTGGACAGCCTCTTCGTCGACGGACTGGTCCGTGAGGAGAAGAGCGCCGAACTCGTCCGGCGTTGGCCGCACCGGTTCATCACCTACGCCGGGGTGAACCCGCTCGACGGCGTCGAGACCTGCCTGCGGGAGCTGCGCGAGCAGGTCGAACGGTTGCCCGGCACCATCGGTGTGAAGCTCTATCCCGACTCGGGCACCCCCGACCGCAGCTGGCGCATGGACGACCCGGCGGTGCAGCCCATCTTCGAGACGGCGATCGAGCTGGGCCTCAAGGTGATCGCCGTGCACAAGGTGGTGCCGAACGGGCTGACCCCGCTGGACCCTTACCGGATCGACGACCTGGAGCGCGCGGCCATCCGGTACCCGCAGCTCGACTTCGAGATCGTGCACGCCGGGATGCTGCCGTTCGTCGACGAGGTGACGATGGCCCTCACCCGCCTGCGTAACGTCTACGCCAACCTGGAGATCAGCTCGGCGTTCCTGGAGCGCGGTTTCGGGTTCGTCCGCGACGCGCTCGCCCAGTTCATCGGCTTCGCCGGGCACGACCGGATCCTGTTCGCCTCGGGCGGCCTGCACTTCCACCCACAGCCGATCATCGAGGCGATCGCCGGTATGACGTTCCCCGAGGAACTGCTGGACCGGTACCGCATCGGTCAGTTCACGGCCGCGCAGAAGGCCGACATCCTCGGCCGCAACTACGCCCGGATGGCCGGCCTCGACCTCACGCAGATCACCAAGGCCGTCGCCGACGACGAGTTCGCCGGCGGCGACCTGCGCGAGCCGTTCAGCGCCTGGCGGGCCGCCGCGTGAGCGGGCACGCCCCCCGAACCGCCGGGCCGGCCGCCGGCCCGGTGGAGCACGCCGCGCGGGCCGCGTTGCACGAGGTGTACGACCCGTGCAGCCAGGCCTGGCAGCGTCCGTTGAGCCTGCCCGACCTCGGCCTGGTCCGGGACGTCAGCGCCGACGACACCGGCCGGGTGACCGTGCGGGTCAGCCTCACCGTGCCGTTCTGCATGGCGGTGCACACGATCATGCAAGCGGTCGAGACGCGGGTGGGCGCCGTGCCCGGGGTGACCGCCGTGGACGTGCAGATCGACACCGTCACGCCGTGGAGTCCCGCGGCGATGAGCCCCGGTGGGCGTGACCGACTGGAGGCCCGCCGCGCCGCCGAGTTGCGTCGCGCCAGTGACCTGTTCCAGATCACCGTGCCCGGTCAGTCCGGGCAGTGAGGAGGACGTCGTGTGCGGAATCGCGGGCTGGGTGGACTTCCACCGGGACCTGACCGCCGAACGCCACACCGCGGCGGCGATGACGGAGACGATGGCCTGCCGTGGCCCCGACGACGCCGGCCTGTGGCTGACGCCGCGGGCGGCCATCGGGCACCGCCGACTCGCGATCATCGACGTGGAGGGCGGTCGCCAGCCGATGACCGAGGGCGCCGTGGCGCTGACCTACAGCGGGGAGCTGTACAACTTCGCCGAGCTGCGCGAGCAGTTGCGGGGGCACGGGCACCAGTTCCGCACCCGATCCGACACCGAGGTGGTGCTCCGGTCGTACCTGCAGTGGGGCGAGTCCTGTGTCGAGCGGTTCAACGGCATGTACGCGTTCGCCGTCTGGGACGGCCGGCACGACCGGCTGCTGCTGGCCCGCGACCGGCTCGGCGTGAAGCCGCTCTACTACCACCCGTACGACGGCGGTGCGTTGTTCGGCTCCGAGCCGAAGGCGGTGCTGGCCAACCCGCTGTTCACCCCGGTCGTCGACACGGAAGGGCTGGCTGAGCTCTTCGCCCTCTTCGGGGGGCACACCCCGGGCCGGTCGGCGTTGCGCGACCTGTTCGAGGTGCCCGCGGGCCACACCGTCACCGTCGACCGCGGCGGCGTGCGGGTCCACCGCTACTGGTCGCTGGTCAGCGCGCCGCACGTCGACGACCGGGTCACCACCGAGGGGACCGTCCGGGAGATCCTCGCCGACACGGTGCGCCGCCAGCTCGTCTCCGACGTGCCGCTCTGCGCGCTGGTCTCCGGCGGCGTCGACTCCAGCGCGGTCGCGGCGATGGCGTCGGCCGCGCTGCGCCGGCAGGGCACGGGGGAACTGGTCACGTTCTCCGTCGACTTCAAGGGCAGCGGCGAGGCGTTCGTCGCCGACCGCAACCGGCCCGAGTTGGACGCGCCGTACGTGCGGGAGCTGGTCGCGCACCTGGGCTGCCGGCACACCGACGTGCTGCTCGACCCGCCCGACCTGCTCGACATCCAGGCCCGGGCCACCCGGGCGCGGGACCGGCCCTGCCTGGGCGACCTCGACGCCTCGCTGTACCTGCTGTTCCAGGCCATCGCCGGCCGGTCCACCGTGGCACTGTCCGGGGAGTCGGCCGACGAGGTGTTCGGCGGCTACGCGTGGTTCCACGACCCGGCCGCGATCGGCCGTGACGGCTTCCCCTGGTTGATGGACGACACGGGACTGGCCAACGTGCTCGCCCCCGACCTGCGGGCCGCCGTGCGTCCCGCCGAGTACGTCGCCGACCGGTACGCCGACGCCCGCGCCGAGGTGCCGCGCCTTGCCGGCGAGTCGGCGCGCGACGCCCGGATGCGGGAGGTCAGCTATCTCGCGCTGACCCGTTTCCTGCCGGTGCTGCTCGACCGTAAGGACCGGATGAGCATGGCCGTCGGCCTGGAGGTGCGGGTGCCGTTCTGCGACCACCGGCTCGTCGAGTACGCGTGGAACGTCCCGTGGGACGTCAAGTGCCCGGATGGCCGGCCCAAGGGTCTGCTGCGCGACGCGGTCGCCCCGCTGCTGCCGCCCCGGCTCGCCGCCCGACCCAAGAGCATGTTCCCGGTGACGGCGGACGCCGGATACGACGCCGAGGTGCGCCGTCGGGCCCTCGCGCTGCTCGACGGTGACTCGGCCGTCGGGCCGCTGCTGGACGCCGACCGGGTGCGCGCCCTGGCGTCCGGCGACAGCCGCCGGCCGCCGTGGATGCAGCGGATGGCACTGGCCTATCTGGTTCAGGTCGACGCCTGGCTGCGGGACTACCGCGTCCGGGTGCTCGCGAGTGTGTGAAGGGGGAGGCTCATGCGACCGAAACTGATGCTCTTCGTGGGCACCCGCGGCGTGCGCGTCGCGGACGTCTGCACGCCGCTGGCGGCGTTCGCGGACGTGGTGCTGGCGGTCAGCGACGATGTGCTGGCCGGGCGCGCCGACCGGCTCGACGAGACCGTGCCCCACCACGACCTGATCCGGGTGCCGCACCGGGACGACCTGGTGGCGGCGGCCCTGCGGCACGCCCGCCGCCACCCGGTCGACGGTGCGCTGACGTTCAGCGACGACATGCTCGTCGACACCGCCCGGTTCGCCGACGCCGCCGACCTGCCGGGGCAGCCGGTCGCCTCGGTGGAGGTGTTCCGCGACAAGTTCCTGCAGCGCAAGGCCCTCGCCGCCGGCGGGCTGCGGGTGCCCAGGTACGCGGAGATCACCAGTCCGGTACAGGCGGACGCGGCGCTGACCGAGGTCGGCCTGCCGGCGATCCTCAAGCCGACCCGCGGCAGCGGCAGTGCCCTCGCGTTCCCGGTGGCCACCGCGGACGAGCTGCGCGACCGACTGCGGGAGGCGTTCGACGCCCGCGCGCTCGTCGGCGGCGCCGTCGCCGCGGACACCGCGTTCATCCTGGAGGAGCTGCTGGTCGGGGACGTGTCCTGGCAGGCCGAGCCGGGCTTCGCGCCGTACGTCAGCGTCGAGACCGTCGCGGTGGACGGCGAGTACCGGCACCTGGGGGTCACCGACCGGTTCCCGCTGGCGCCGCCGGTGCTGGAGACCGGCATGATGTTCCCGTCCGGGCTGGCGCCCGCCCAGACCGCCCGGATCACGGCGGTGGCCACCGACGCGCTCACCGCACTCGGCTTCCGGCACGGTCTGGCGCACGTCGAGCTCATGCTCACCGCGGGCGGGCCGGTCGTGATCGAGGTCAACGCCCGGGCCGGCGGGGCGCTGCCCTACCTGGTTCCGTTGGCCACCGGCGTCGACCTGGTGGCCGTCGCCGGTCGCGCCGCCCTCGGCCGGTTGCCGGACGAGGACGTCGTCGCGGCCCGCCGGGCGGTGTTCGTCGCGCCGCAGCACCCGGTCGGCGTCGAGGTGCTCGGCGTCGACGGCCTCGCCGACGTCGAGGCGCTGCCCGGCGTGCGCGCGGTCATCCGGCTCGCGGCGGGCGCGGGTCGTACCGACCGCTTCCAGGACACGATGATCGCCGCCGTCCTCGGCACCTGCGACACGCCCGCCGAGGCGGTCCGGATGTGGCAGGACGTCATGCGTACCGTCCGGGGCCGCTACGCCACCACCGGAGCCGGCTCATGACCGACTACCGGGCGGGATTCGACACGCTCGACGCGGAGGTCGCCGCGGCGCTGCCGGTACGCGGGCGACTGCCGGACTGGCTGGCCGGCACCCTGGTCCGCAACGGCCCCGCCGTCTTCGAGCACGGCGGACGGTCGCTGCGGCACTGGTTCGACGGGCAGGCCATGCTGCACCGCTTCGCCATCGGCGACGGTGGAGTCCGGTACACCAACCGGCTGCTCGACACCCCGAGCCTGCGGTCCCTTCGCGAGCGCGGTCGCATCGGGTACACCGAGTTCGCCACCGACCCGTGCGGCTCCCTGTTCGGTCGGTTCTTCAGCCGCTTCCACCGCCGGCCGTCCGCCAACGCCTGCGTCAACGTCACCACCGTCGGCGGGGAACCGGCAGCGGTCAGCGAGGTGCCGCTGGCGGTGACGTTCGACCCGCGGACCCTCGACACCCTCGGCGTCACCGACTATTCGGCCGGCATCGACGGGACGCTCACGACCGCGCACCCGCACGCCCTGCCCGACGGCGGGGACCTCGTCAACTACGTGCTCAGGTTCGGCCGCCACAGCGAGTACCAGTTCTACCGCCGTCCGCCGTCCGCGGCGGCCGGCGAGGTGATCGGCCGGTACCGCACCGAGAAGCCCGGCTACGTGCACAGCTTCGCGGTCACGCGGCGGCACATCGTGCTGGCGGTGTTCCCGCTCGTCGTCAACCCCCTGTCGTTCCTGCTGCGCGGTCGACCGTTCATCGAGAACTACGCGTGGCGGCCGGAGGAGGGGCTACGTGTCGTGGTGCTCGACGCCGCCGGCGGCGGCGTGGTCGCCGAGCACACCGCGCCGGCCGCGTTCGCGTTCCACCACATCAACGCGTACGACGACGGCGACACCGTGGTCATGGACCTGTGCGCCTTCGACGACGCGGCCATCGTGTCCGCGCTGTACGTGGACGCGCTGCGGGCCGGCCGTCCGGTGCCGGTGTCCTGGGCGACCCGCTACACGGTTCCGCTGGGGGCCGGCGAGGTGACCGTGCGCCGCCTCAGCGACGAGCCGTTCGAGCTGCCACGCATCCACTACGGCGCGCACAACGGCCGGCCCTACCGGTACGCCTACGGTGTCGGCGCGGCCGACCCCACGGGTGCGAACTTCCTCGACCAGCTGGTGAAGCTCGACGTCACCACCGGCCGGACGACGGTGTGGCGGGCGGAGGGCGGCTATCCCGGCGAGCCCGTGTTCGTGCCCGCCCCGACGGCCGCGGCCGAGGACGACGGTGTCGTGCTCTCCGTCGTGCTGGACGCCCGGCGCGGGGCCTCCACGCTCGTGGTGCTCGACGGCGCCACCTTCACCGAACTGGCCCGCGCCGACGTCCCGCACGTCATCCCGTTCGGATTCCACGGCCAGTTCGCCCGACAGGAGCACTGATGCCCGCGCCCGACCCCCACCGCATCCACCCACCCGTGTACGGGCCGAACCACGGCCGCGCCCAGGGCTGGCCGCTGGTCTTCCTCAAGCCGCTCGTGGAGAGCCCGTTCACCGAGGTCGGCGACTACACCTACTACGCCGATCCGGTGGACCCGACCGGATTCGAGCGGAACAACGTGCTCTTCCACTACGGGCCGGACCGGCTCGTCATCGGGGCGTACACGGCGATCGCCCGCGAGGTGCGCTTCCTGATGGGCGCCGCCAACCATGTCATGGACGGGTTGTCGACCTACCCGTTCCCGATGTTCGGCGGCGACTGGCTGGCCGAGATGGACCTGTTCGCCGCCCGTGGCTTCCGCGGCGACACGGTGGTCGGCAACGACGTGTGGTTCGGGTACCAGGCGCTGGTCATGCCCGGCGTGCGCATCGGTGACGGCGCGATCGTCGCGTCCCGCGCGGTGGTCACCCACGACCTGCCGCCGTACAGCATCGCCGCCGGCAATCCGGCCCGGGTGGTCCGCATGCGCTTTCCGGACGACCAGGTCGAGCGGCTTCTGCGCATCGCCTGGTGGACGTGGCCACGGGAGCTGGTCACCCGGCACATCAAGCTCATCATGGGCGACGACCTCGACGCGCTCGAGGCGGTCGTCCCGGCAGGGGAGGCACCATGATCTTCGTTTTCCTGTTCTACAGCGACGAGCGGGCCATCGCCTCGATGAACCGCGACGAGCGCAACGGCCTCGTGGAGCGGCACGTCCACTACAACCACGAGGTCCTGGAGAAGCGGGCCGACGTCCTCGCCACCCGGGGTCTCGACCCGAGCCACACGGCGTGGACCGTGCGACCGGTGGACGGCACGCCGCGCGTCACGCCGGGCCCGTTCGCGCAGACCGAGGAGGCGCTGGCGGGTTTCTACCTCGTGGACTGCCGCGACCTGGACGAGGCGCTGGAGTTGGCGAAGCTCTACCCGATGCCCGACGGGCTGGGTTGTGTCGAGGTTCGACCCGTGATGCGGGCCTGGGACTACGCGCCCAGCATCGACATCGCCGCCCCGCCGGCCGCCGTCTGGGCGCGGTACGCCGACACCGCGCGCTGGCCGCGGTGGAAGCACGAGGTCGCGAAGGTCGATCTGGACGGGCCGTTCGCCACCGGCACCACCGGCCGGCTCACGCCCGGGTCGCGGCCGGCGATGCCGTTCCGGCTGGTCGACGTGCGCCCCGACGCCGGGTATGTCTCCGAGACCGAGGTGGTGCCCGGTGGCGTGTTGAAACTGGAGCACACCCTGGAACCCCTCGACGGCGGCGCGACCCGCGTCGTGCACCGGGCCACCGTGCCGCGGGCCGCCCTCGACGCCTTCGGTCTGGAGTTCAGCCCCGCCCTGTACGCGGGAATCCACACCTCCCTGGCCGCCCTGAAGAAGCTGGTCGAGGGGGAGCGGCCGTGACCACCCTCGACTACCCGTTCACCCGGCCCGGCCTGTTCGACCTGCCCGCCGAGTTCGCCTGGCTCCGCGACGAGCAGCCCGTGGTCCGGGTGCGGGTGGCGACCGGCGACCACGTCTGGCTCGTCACCCGCTACGACGACGTGCGGGCCGTCTTCGGTGACCGGCGGTTCAGCCGCAACATCTTCCGTCCGGACGCCGCGCGGCTCATCCCGGGTGTGCCCACCCGGCAGGTGTCCAGCCCGTTCGTCGACCCGCCCGCCCACACCCGGTGGCGGCGACTCGTATCGCGGGCGTTCACGCCCCGCCACGTGGAGAGCATGCGCCTTCGGGTGCAGGACATCGTGGACGGCCTGCTCGACGACATCGTCGCCGGCACCCGCCGGGCCGATCTGGTCGAGGCGCTCGCGTACCCGCTGTCCATCTCGGTGATCTGCGAGCTGTTCGGCATCGACGCCGCCGACCACGAGCCCTTCCGCAAGCTCGCCGACACCGGGCTCACCATCAATGACGCCACCGAGGCGGAGAAGGGCGCCGCCTTCGCCGCGATGGCGCAGTTCTCCGCGGACCTCATCGCGGCCAAGCGGCGTGTTCCCGGTGACGACCTGCTCAGCGGCCTCGTCGCCGTGCACGACGGAGAGGACGGCCGGCTGTCCACCGAGGAGCTGATCGCCACCATCCTCGCCATGCTCATCGGCGGCTACGAGAGCACCGTCGCCCAGATCGGCAAGGCGCTGCTGGTCCTCTTCGCCCACCCGGACCAGTTGGCCGCGCTGCGTGCGGAGCCGGCCCGGATCCCGCAGGCGCTCGACGAGATCCTCCGGTACGCCTCCCTCGACAGCGGCTTCGGCTCGCCCCGCTACGCGACCGAGGACGTGGAGGTCGGCGGCGTCACCATCCCCAAGGGCGCGACCGTCCTGGTGATCCGGCAGTCCGCCGACCGCGATCCGCGGCGCTTCACCGACCCGGAGCGGTTCGACGTGACCCGCGAGGGCACCCAGCACACCGCCTTCGGGCACGGCCCGCACCGGTGCCTCGGCGCGGCCCTGGCCCGGCTGGAGCTGGAGCTGGCGCTGGCCGCCGTCCTCGACCGCCTGCCGGGGGTGCGGCTCACCGTAGCGCCGGTCGACGTCCCGTGGGACTTCCGGATCACCGCCGCCGGCCCGGCCACCCTGCCCGTCACCTGGGAGCGCGCATGACCGCCGTCGCCATGCCCACCTCGGCCGGGTTCCGCGCCCGGTTCCCGATTCTCGACGACGTGGTACACCTGGCCAGTTGCAGCCTGGGCCCACGGTCGGCCGCGCTCGACGAGGCGATGGCCCGCATGCTCGACGTGCTGCGCGAGGACCCCACCCCGTGGGACTTCTGGCTGGGCCAGGTGCTCCAGGCCCGGGACGCGTTCGCCGCGCTGATCAACGCCGAGCCCGCGCAGGTCGCCGTCGTGCCCAGCGCCACGATCGGCGCCTACCAGGTCGCCTCCACCCGGGACTGGTCCACCCGGCCGGGCATCGTCGCCGCCGACGTCGAATATCCGTCGGTGGCGCACATCTGGGCGGCGCAGCAGGCCCGGGGGGCGACGCTGCGCTACGTGCCCGAGACCGGGCCGTTCGACGCCGACGAGCGCACCGGGCTGGTCTCCGTGCCGCTGGTGTCCTACCGGACCGGCGCCACGCTGCCCGTCGGTGACGTCGTGGCGCGGGCCCGGGCGGCCGGTGCGCTGACGTTCGTGGACGCGTACCAGGCCGTCGGTGTCCTTCCGGTGGACGTGGCCGCGCTCGGCTGCGACTTCCTCGTCTCGGGCACCATGAAATACCTGCTCGGCCTGCCCGGCATCGCGTTCCTGTACGCCCGCGACGGTGTCGCCGACGACCTGGACCCGCAGCTCACCGGATTCTTCGGCCGGACGAACCCGCTCGCGTTCGATCCCTTCGCCGTCGACTACCCGCCCGACGCCCGCCGCTACCAGGTGACGATGCCGACCCTGCCCGCGGCACTGGCCGCCAACGCCGGCCTCGGCCTCATCGGCGGGCTGGACCTGGCCGCGGTCGAGCGGCACGTCACCGCCCTGGCCCGTCGCGCCGCCGAGCGTATCGAGGGTGTCGCCGCGCCAACCGGCCCGTACGTCAACGTCCCGGACGCCGACCCGATGGGGCTGGCGCGCTTCCTCAACGCCCGGCGTATCTTCCCCGCCCGGGGCAGGTCGGTCCGGCTTTCGTTCCACTACTTCAACAGCGAGGCCGACGTGGACGCGGCCGCCGCGGCCATCGCCGAGTGGCGGCGTCGATGACCTGGCTGGTCACCCTCGACGTGGGGCGCTGCACCGGTTCCGGCGTCTGCGCGGCGCTCGCCTCGGGCCATTTCGCCTACCGGGAGGGCCGCTCGGTGCCGCCGGAGGGCCCGGTCGATCCCGACGACGACGTGCTGGCCGCGGCGGAGTGCTGTCCGATGGAGGCGATCTCGGTGACGGATCTGGCGACGGGCCGTGTGCTGCACCCCTGACCGTTAGTGTCGACCGAGGCAGTCATGAGCACGAATGGAGACCGATCTGTGGCACGTCGTCGTACTCTGCTGCTGTCGACCGCGGCGGCGGTGGCCGCGCTCGGGGCCGCCGGCGCGGTCCTGGCCCCGACCTGGCAGCGGCCGCGGTTCACCGCCGACTTCGCCGGGCTGCCGTCCCTGCCGTCCGCACCTGCCGCACCGGCGGCGCCGCCGGTGACCACCGACCTCTCGGTCGGCGTCGCGGGTACGACGCTGCGCGCCACGGTGCATTCCCCGACGACGCCGGGCCGGCATCCGGCGGTCGTGCTGGTGCCCGGGGGTGGTCCCGCCACCCGCGCCGGGCTGACCGACCAGGCCGACCGACTCGCCCGCGCGGGCGTCGTCGCACTCGTGTTCGACAAGCGGACGGCCGGCTACTCCTTCGTCCGACGCGACTACGGGCAACTGGCCGAGGACGCGCTCGCGTTGCTGCGGGTCCTGCGTGCCCGCCCCGACGTGGACCCGCAGCGGGCCGGGCTGTGGGGGGTCAGTGAGGGCGGCTGGGTCGTCCCGCTGGCCGCCGCCCGCGAGCCATCCGTCGCGTTCGCGATCCTGGTCAACGCCCCGACGACGTCGCCCGGGGCGCAGCTCTCCTGGGCGGTCGACGACCGGCTACGCAGGCAGCACGCACCGGCGGGCGCCCGCCGGCTCGCCGCCCGGGCGACGGCGATGGGCGGCACCGGCTACACCGATCACGACCCGCTGCCCGCGTTGCGCGGTCTCACCCAACCGGTGCTGGCCCTGTACGGTTCCGCCGACCGGGCCGTGCCGCCCGCGCAGAGCGCGCGGGTGCTGGTCGACACGGTGACGGCACCGTGCACGGTCCGGTTCTTCCCGGGGGCCGACCACGGCATGAAGATCGGCGGGCGGTACGCCGACGGGTACTTCGACACCATGGTCTCCTGGATCGCCGGCCTGCCGGGTTCCGCGACCGCGGGCCCGACCGTCGCGGGGGCCGCGCCGGAGCAGGCGGAGGTGGCCACCGAGCCGCCGGTGCCGGCGTACGGCAGCGCGCCTGTGGTTCTGGGGGCCCACCTGGCGCTCCTGGCCGGCGCGTCGACGGCCCTGGTGGCGGTGCGCCGGTCGTCCGCGTCCGCCGGGCCGGCGGGCTCCCGGGCCGGGCGGGCCGTGCGGCGGGCCGCGTGGGCGGGTGTCGGTACGGCGGTGGGCATCAACGCGGGTGTGGGCACCTTCGTGGGGCTCGGCTTCGTCGACGCCCCGCCGGCGGTCTCGCACGGAATGTGGCTGCTGGTGCGGGGGAGCGCGGTGGGTGCCGTGTTGGCTGCGGTGGCGGCGGCCGACGCCGTCGTGGGGGCCCGGCGGTCGGGGTGGCGGCCGGGCCCCTCCGGCGTGGTCGCGCTCGCCGGCGGGGGCGTCGCCGCGACGGCCGCGCTCGGGTTGGCCGCCTACTGGGAGTTGTTCGCGCCGCGCTGGTGAGGGCGCTCCCCGGTGCGGATCTCCGCGGGCAGGTCGTCGAACCAGGCCAGGGCCGCCGCCTCGTACCGGATGCCGAACTCCAGCGGCGCGAGTTGGTGGGGGTCGACCGGCCCGCCGACGAGTTGCTCGCGTGCCTGTTGGTACGCCGCCAGGCGCTCGGCGTGCAGCTTGCGGTGCTCCGCCACGATCTCGGCCAGTCGGCCGGGGGGCAGGTGCCGGCCGAAGAGCACGGTGAGCAGAAGCGGGAACCGGATCGTCTCGTCGTCCGGGGTGCGGCTGAGCCAGGCGGTGAACGCGGCCCGCCCGGTGTCGGTGATCGAATACGGTCGTCGGTCCCGCGGGCCGCGTTCCCCCGCCTCGATCAGGCCGACGGCTGCCATCGACGCGAGCTCCCGGTAGACCTGGCTCTGGGTGAGCGACCAGAAGTCCCCGATGCGCTGCTGGGCAGCGGCGACGAGATCCCATCCGGTCAGCGGCCCTTCTTGCAGGAAGCCGAGCAGGGAGGCCGCGGTGGCGTTCAGGTTGCGAGATGACATGTCGTTCTCCGTCGAGGTGGCGCCTTGACCTCTCATTGTGTCAGGTCTAGCCTGATTACGGTAACCTTCCACTTAGACAGGTCGTGCCCGCCCGCGGGCACCGCCATCTCAAGGAGGGCGCATGCCCGATTCACGTCGTGTCCGGACCCGCCGCTGGTTGATCCCGGCCCTCCTGATCGTGGCCTGGTTGACCGCCGGCGGCCTTCTCGGACCGCTGGCCGGCAAGCTCGGCGAGGTGGTCGAGAGCGGCGCCGCGGCCTATCTGCCGAGGTCCGCCGAGGCCACCGAGGTCCTCGACCTGATGCAGCGCTTCGGGGAGCCCGAGGCGATGCCGGCCGTTCTGGTCTACGACGCGGGCGGCACCGCCCTCGACGACGCCGACCGTGCGGCCGTCGCCGCCGACGTGCAGGCCGTCGGAGCCGCGCTCGGCCCGCACCTCGCGGCTCCACCGATCGGCCCGGAGATCGCCGAGGACGGTCGTGCGGCGCGGGTCGTCCTGCTCTTCTCGGGCACGGACGAGACCAAGATCACGCCGCACGTCGAGCGGTTGCGCGAGCTCGTGGTCGACCGCCCGGGGCTGAGCGCCCACGTGACGGGTCCGGCCGGTGTCCAGGCCGACGTGCAGGACGCGCTCGGCGCCATCGACCTGATGCTGCTCCTCATCACCGCCGCGGTGATCCTGGTGATCCTGGTGCTGGTATACCGCAGCCCGCTCCTGCCGTTCGTGGTGCTGGCCGTCGCCGGCACCGCCCTGGGCGTCACCCAGGGGGTCATCTATCTGCTCGCCGACCGGGGCGTGCTGGCGCTCGGCTCCGAGGTGCAGGGCATCCTCAGCGTCCTGGTGATCGGCGCCGCGACCGACTACGCGCTGCTGCTCATCGCCCGTTACCGCGAGGAACTGCGCGTGGCCCCCGACCGGCACGTCGCCCTGCGTGCTGCTCTGCGCGCCTCCGCCGGGCCGATCGTCGCCAGCGCGGGCACGATCGCGCTCGGCCTGCTCTGCCTGCTCCTCAGCGACCTCGGCCTCAACCGGCAACTCGGCCCGGCCGGCGCCATCGGCATCGCCTGCGCCGTCGTGGCCATGCTGACGTTCCTGCCCGCGGTGCTGGCACTGCTCGGCCCGGCCGCCTTCTGGCCGCGCCGACCGGCCGCGTCCGGCGCCACCACCGACGGTGCGGGCCGCTGGGCCCGGGTCGTCGCCCTCGTCGGCCGGCGCCCGCGCGCGGTGTGGGCCGGCACCGCCGTCGTGCTGGCCGTGCTCTCGCTCGGGGTGCTGCGCATCGACGCCGACGGTCTCAGCGCCACCGAGATGCTGATCGCCGGCAACACCGAGTCCACGGTGGGCCAGCAGGTGCTCGCCGAGCACTTCCCGGCCGGCAGCGGCAGCCCGGTCATCGTGGTCGCCGACGCCGACGCCCTGCCCGCCGTGGTCGCCGCCGCGCGAGAGGTGCCCGACGTGGCGGAGGTGGTCCCGTTCTCCCGCGGGGGCGCCGCTCCGACCGTCGTCGACGGACTGGCCCGGGCCGACGTGACCCTCGCCGTGGCACCGGACAGCCAGGCCGCCACCGACGCCGTCCTGGCGCTGCGCTCCGCCGTGCACGCGATACCGGGCGCGTCGGCGAAGGTCGGCGGCACGACCGCCGTGGACGTGGACTTCGACGCCACCGCCCGCGCGGACCGCGTCGTCATCCCGGTGCTGCTGGTGGTCGTCTTCGTGATCATCCTCCTGTTGTTGCGCGCCCTGGTCGCCTCCGTGCTGCTGCTTGCCACCGTGGTGCTGTCGTTCCTCGCCGCGATCGGCGTGTCGACGGTCGTCTTCCAGGATCTGCTGGGGTTCCCCGGTGTCGACTCGACGTTCCCGCTGCACGCGTTCGTCTTCCTGGTCGCACTGGGCGTCGACTACAACATCTTCCTGGTCAGCCGCGTCCGGGAGGAGTCGGCCCGGTTCGGCACCCGGCGCGGTGTGGCCCGCGGCCTCGCGGTCACCGGCGGTGTCATCACGTCCGCGGGCGTCGTCCTCGCCGCGACGTTCGCGGCGCTCGCGGTGATCCCGCTGGTGCTGATGGTGGAGCTGGCCTTCACGGTCGCCTTCGGTGTCCTGCTCGACACGCTCATCGTTCGAACGCTCCTGGTGCCCGCCCTGTTCGCGGACGTCGGTCGCTTCATCTGGTGGCCGGGTCGCCTGACCGGAGTCCGGGACACCCCGGCCCAGGGTCCGCCGTCCGCCTCGCTGTCGGCACCGCCGTCGCCGGCCGCGGCTGCGCGCCTGCACGCGCCCGCGCGCAGGCAGCGGCAGCCTCCGCACCCCACGGGCTCGTGACCCCTCCGCCGGCCGGTCGGCGACCCGTGACCGCGGGCCGGGGCCGGCCGGTGCCCCGCACCAGGGAACCGACGGCGGTCAGCCGGGCCGGACACCGGCGTCGCCCCGACCCGGGGGAGGCGTGTGAGGTGCCTGGCGACCGTCCGCGGACGGCAGGTCTCCGGTCGGTTCCGCCCCGGTGCACCGCCGGGCCGGAGCCACACCGGGGCGCGGCGCCGGAACCGACCGGCGTTCGGCGACCACACCCGGCAGGGCCGAAGCCGGCTCGCCCGACGGGTCGGCGGCATGCTTGTCCCGCGGAGGGAGATGCCGACGGCCGGGAGGGGTTACCAGGGGTGCCGCACGCCGTGTTCAGCAGGTGTCATGATTCTGGTTGCCGTGCGACGGGTGTCAGGGCCACTCGATGTCCCCCAGAGCCACCGGGGGCCGCGCCGGTCCCTGGCGCGGGGTCACCCCGATGGCGTACGGTGTCGCCCCGTGCAGCGTTGCCTGGGGCGTCTGGATGTTGTGATACAACTTCACGAGAGGCCTCCCCCGACCTGTCATGGTGGACGAACAAGATTTCCTTCCGCAGCCCGCCTTCGGTGAACGGCTCAAGCGCCTTCGCCAGCAACGCGGGTTGAAGCAGACAGATCTCGCCGACGAGCGCGGCCTGTCGTCGAGCTATGTTTCGCGCATCGAGAGTGGGCGCCGGGCGGTCACACCGCACGTCGCGCAGTTGCTCGCGCAGCGACTCGGCGTGGAGATCACCGCGTTCACCGGGAACCGGGAGGCCGAACTGGCCCGGCTGCTGTCGGACGGGCAGATCTGCCTGTCCATCGGCGACCGGGTGGGGGCCGTGCGTGCCTTCACCGAGGCGCTGGGTCGCGCCGAGAACGCGCCCCTGTCGCTGGCCTGGTCGCTGCGACGTGCGCTGATCACCGCCCTGTCCGACCTCGGCATGCTGTCCGAGTGGCGGCAGCAGCAGGAGGCGCTGGTCCAGCTCGCGGTGAAGGCCGACGCGCCGTACCTGCTCGCGCTGGCCAAGCACGGCATGAGCAACTGTCTGCGGCTGGCCGGCGAGATCGTGCCCGCGTACGCGGCGGCGCGGGAGGCGTACGACCTCACCCGGGACCACGATCTCGCCACGGATCTGCGGGTCCAGTGCCTGATCGCCCTCATCGCCAACGAGGTGGAGATCGGTCGCGCGACGGAGGCCACCCGGCACGCGGAGGAGCTGTTGGGCCTGCTCGACGAGGAGGTGCCCGCGACGACCCGCGCCCAGGCGCGCTGGGCGGCGGCGACGACGCTGTCCAGCCGGGGCCGCCACCGGGAGGCGGTCGAGCTGATCACGCAGGCGATGGACGGGCTGTCCAACGGCGAGGACCTCATCACCTGGGCCCGGTTGCGGCTCGCCGCGGTGCCGATCCGGCAACGTGCCGGCGAGCCCGTGCCCGAGCAGTGGCGTGCGTCGTACCGGCAGGCAGCGCTCGTGCTGCGCCTGACGGCGATCCCGGTGTACGAAGTCCAGCTCGACGTCAGCGAGGCGCGCCTCGCGGCCGAGGAGGGCCGTCATGCCGAGGCGGTTGCCCACTGCGAGGCCGCCCTCGACCGCAGCGAACTGCTGTCCTTCCGCGACCGCACCCGCACCCGCATGCTTGCCGCCCGCCTGCGTGCCGCGCTCGGCGAGTGGGACAGATCCCTTGCCGACCTGCGTGCCGTGGCGGAGGAGTTGCAGGAGGCGGGCGCGATGGACCTGGCCGCCGAGGCCTGGCAGCTGATCGCCGACATGGCACTCGCGAGGCGCGACCCGTCGTAGCGGGGCAGGGGCGGTGCACGCCGGTGTGGGCGTCGACAGGCGTTCCACGGTGACTGTCGTGCGCCGCCGCCGCCGCCGCTCCCGGCGAGCGGGTGCGGCGGTCGCCGCCCGGCCGCCGGCCCTGGCGGGAAGATTGTTTGCACGTTCGATATCGACTGGCGTCGTAAATGCTACTGGCCGGTAATTAACGGATTCGTTACGCCAGGCGTGTGGCGCACGGTCAATATGGCAGGTAACGGCTACGCCGATCACTGTTCTCCCGGTTTTGCCAGCACGCAGCCCAGTTCTGACCACAGTGGATTATGAACAAGGTGAATTGAAACACATCTGATCGCGGGTGAACAGGCCTCGTGGCAGTGCTTCCCCACCTCCGTCGACCCACCGGAAGTGCACAGATACCGCGGTAACTCCTACTGGCGGGTAGTGCATGATCGAGCGCGAAATTGTTACCAGACTGCCCGTCGGGGGTGTGTGGCCGATGACTCTTTTCGCCATTAATGGGCCCTAACCTGCGGGCTTGATCATACTGGACGCGACCTGCCGACGCGATGCTGATGAACAATATTCGCATCCAGCCGCCTCAATGTCATTCTCGCCGCGCGATGTGCATGAGGCGGCCGCCCCGTCGACAGGTGGCTGCCCAGGACCGTTCACGGCGCGGTGCGCCGGGTCGACGACCTGAGGTCCTCGACCCGGCCGCGCCGGTGCCGCTAGCGCGATCGGACGGACCGGTCGGGGCCGGCCACCCCGGAGGGGGCATCGCTCAACCCTGACTCCTCGGCCGCGGCCGTCGCGGTGTCGAGCCGACGGGGGATGGTGAACACGACGATCGCGGCACCGAGCGCGAGGCCGACCACCGACGCGAGGAACGCGGCGGCGTACCCGGCGGTCGGATCCCCCGTCGGACCGGCCACGTGCAGGGCGATGCTGAGGAACACGGCGATGCCGAGGGCGTTGGCGAGGGCTTGGACCGCCGTCTGCACACCGGCACCGAGACCCGCGTCGGTATCGGTGAGCCGGTGCAGGGCCGCGATCTGCAGGCCGGGAAATCCCAGGCCGAAGCCGACCGCGAGCACCAGCAGGGCGGGCAGGAGCTCGGACTGGTAGGACGACTGCGGCGTCAGGCGGCTGAGCCAGAGCATGCCCGCAGCCGCGGAGGCGAACGCGGTGAGCAGCGTGGCCCGGCTGCCGATGCGCGCGGTGATCAGAAAACTGAGCCCTATCGCCGCGACGAAGATGATGCAGAACGGCAGGTAGGCCAGGCCGCTCCGCAGCGGCGAGTAGGCGCGCACCTGCTGTAGATAGAGCGTGAGCAGCAGGAACAGGGCGGCCATCACGCCGATGAGGAAGACGGCTGCCAGGTTCCCGCCGACGCGTACGCGGTTGGTGAAGAACCCGCGCGGTACGAGGGGGAGCGGGGCGCGGCGCTGGACCACGACGAAGGCCGTCAGGGCCGCGGCCCCCACCAGCATGGCGGCGACGATGAGCGGGTCGGTCCAGCCGTGCTCGGCGGAGGCGAGCAGCCCGTAGACCAGTGCGGTGACGCCCCCGGTGACAAGTGCCGCGCCGGGTATGTCGACGGGCCCGGCCGTCCGGTCGCGCGGCCGGTCGGCGGGTAGCGCGGCGGACGTGAACAGCAGCGCGGCGGCCGCGATCGGCAGGTTGATGTAGAAGATCCACCGCCAGCCCAGCGTGTCGGTGAGGATGCCCGAGAGCAGCACGCCGGCCGTCGCGCCGAGGCCGCTGAGACCACCCCAGACCCCGAGCGCCTTACCGCGCTCGGCGCTGTCGGTGAACATCACCGCGATGAGGGAGAGGGCCGCGGGCGAGGCGAGGGCCTCGCCGCATCCCTGCACGAACCGCGCGACGATGAGCCAGCCGCCCCCCGGCGCCAGGCCGCACGCCAGCGAGGAGGCGGCGAAGACGACGGTGCCGATGACGAAGAGGCGACGCCGCCCGAGCAGATCGGTGAGGCGGCCGCCGAGCAGTACGAGGCCGCCGGCGGTCAGCAGGTAGCCGTTGATGACCCACGCGCCGTGGTCGGTCGGCATGTCGAGGTCGGCCTGCACGCTGGGCAGCGCGACGTTGGCGATGGTGTTGTCCGCGACGATCATGAACTGGACGAGGGCCAGGACGATCAGGGCCAGCCAGCGTCGAGGGTACGTCTGCTGCACCGGGGTGGACTCCTCATGCATGGCGTCGGCGGAGCCGGCGCGGCCTCAGGAATGCGTGGCGTTCGATTCGGGTGTCGCGGGGTTCGGGTCTCGGCGGAACCCGGAGGCGACCAGGGCCAGGCCGAGCGAGACCACGCCGACGGCGAGGCTGACCGCGCCGAGCCAGAGCAGGACGATCGCGCCGTTCGGCTCGGTGGTGCCGGCGCCGGTGGAGGACAGGAAGAAGCCGGCCGGCATGAGGATGGCCGCCAACGGCACGCCGAGGCGGGCGATGTAGCCGAGCGGGCCGCGCAGAGAGGTCGCGTCGGCGACCACGACCATGATCAGCGCGAGCGTGACGAGGACGCCGGCGTGCGCGTGTCCGGCGCGGGAGAAGTTCTCCTGGAACTCGGTGACCTGTTCCTGCCCGCGGGCCACCTTTGTCATGTAATAGCCGCCGGCCTCGACGCCCACGATCGACAACAACAGGAGGCCGGCGATGCGCTGCGACTTTTTGGACAGGGCAAGCGTCGGAGCGGGCATAGTGCCTCCCGGTCGGCGAACCTGACACTGTGCCAGGTTGATCGTTGCCCATTCTTGGACCTGACACAGTGCCATGTCAACCGACCCGCGGAAGTGGGACCGCCCCACCGCCTGCGCATGCGTCCCGGCCTGCGGTATCGCGTTTTCGCAGGTCGGAATCGTGCGGCTCGCTGAGCCATCCACTGTGCCCGATGGCACCCGGGAGAAGCATCTCATCACCGGGCGCCACAGACGAGCCGTGGAACCGGATGGGCGCGGCCAGGGCGCTCGTGGTCCTACCGGTGACCGCACCCCGGATCGGGCGGTCTTTTGGCACGTGAATCGGGAGGACTCCTCGCCATCCTGCGCCGGTGGCCGGACGCGGTTCCGGCGCGCCCGTGGTGGCACGCGCCGGACTGCGCCGGTGCGCGGACGCTGCCCGTGGCGTCCGGGGGATGGAGACTCCCGCAGCCGATGCCTGTTATCGATAACAACGTCGGCCGTCCATGACTTTACCGCTCCGGTTCACCCACCGACAGTTCCCCGGGTGCGTGTTTCCGCGAGGGCTCGGCGGATCTCGCGACGAAACATGTTAGTGACTGACGTCGATGTTTGCGATAACATCAGCGTCCGGCGGGCACTGCCGTCGGCACCTGCGGTGTCGCCGTCCACGCGGTTGTCGCCCCGCCGGGGGTGACGTCGGCGTCGACTGTGCCCCCCGATGCGAGCGCCCACCCGCTCCGCCGAACGATGCCAACTCAATGCGCGGCTCCACGTCGATCCGGGCGCTGCCGGAGACCCGCGTACCCGAGGAGCCGTCATGGTCATCTCCCAAGGGCAGCAACGCCCAGGCCGGCAGCCTCTTCGCGCTCTACGACGGGTCGCTGCCGCCCGACTACAGCCCGATGCGCAAGCAGGGCGCGATCATCCTGGGCAGCGGCGGGGACTGCTGCAGACCCGGCGGGGGCGCCAACCTCAGCGCCGGCACCTTCTACGAGGGCGCGATGGTCTCCGGCTATCCGTCCGACGCGACCGAGAACGCGGTCCAGGCCGACATCGTGGCCACGGGCTACCGCTGACCCACGCCGCCGCGCCCCACGACGCGGCCGGAAGATCCGGAACACACCGAAGGGACCCGTCATGGTGGGACCGAGACACCTGCTCCACCTCCCGCGCCCGGTCGCGGCGTTCGCCGCCGCGCTCCTGGTCGCCGGGGGTCTGACCGTTGCCGCGCCGAGCCCGGCGCAGGCCGCCACCTCGATCACCGTGAACGGCTCCTCCGGCGGGCTGGTCTTCGACGGGGTGGGCGCGGTCAGCGGCGGCGGTGGCAACAGCCGGCTGCTCATCGACTACCCCGAGCCGCAGCGCGGTCAGATCCTCGACTACCTGTTCAAGCCCGGATACGGCGCCGCGCTGCAGGTCCTCAAGGTCGAGATGGGTGGGGACACCAACTCGACGAGCGGCTCGGAGCCCAGCCACGAGCACGTCCGGGGCGACCTGAACTGCAACCGTGGCTACCAGTGGTGGATCATGGAGCAGGCCAAGGCCCGCAACCCCGCCATCAAGCTGGCGGCGCTGCCCTGGGGCGCACCGGGATGGATCGGCAACGGCAACTTCATGTCCCAGGACATGATCAACTATTTCGTCGACTGGTTGGGCTGCGCGCGCCAGCACAACCTCACCATGGACTACATCACCGCCGCCCAGAACGAGAAGCGCACGGACGCGAACTGGACCATCAGCCTGCGCCAGGCGCTGAACAACAACGGCTACGGCGGCGTGAAGATCATCTACGGCGACGACTACCCGGGCAGCTGGGGCCCGGCCAACGCGGTCGCCACCAACACCACGCTACGCAACAGCATCGACGTGCTCAGCGGCCACTACCCGTGCGGCTACCTCAGCGCGCAGACCTCCTGCCCGGTGTCGTCCACCGCCACCAGCACCGGCAAGACACTGTGGAACAGCGAGGGCGGCTCCCAGGACTACAACGACGGCGCCAAACCGCTGGCCCGCGGCATCAACCGCGGCTACCTCGACGGTCGGATGGTCGCCTACCTCAACTGGGACCTCATCGCCGCGATCACCCCCAACCTGCCGTGGTCCACCGTCGGGCTGATCCTGGCCAACCAGCCGTGGTCCGGCTGGTACGCGGTCGGCAAGAACACCTGGGCCCTGGCCCACACCACCCAGTTCACCGCACCCGGCTGGCGCTACCTCGACTCCTCGTCGGGCTACCTCGGGGGCAACCGGAACAACGGCAGCTACGTCTCGCTGAAGTCGCCGAACAACAGCGACTACAGCACGATCATCGAAACCATGGACGCCACCGCGGCGCAGCAGCTCACCGTCAACGTCACCGGCGGGCTGTCCACCGGCCAGGTGCACGTCTGGGACACCAACCTGAACTCCTCGAACCCCAATGACTTCTTCGTACGCACCGCCGACATCAGCCCGTCCGGCGGGGCGTACTCGCTGACCCTGCAACCCGGCCACCTCTACACCGTCACCACCACGACCGGCGCCGGCAAGGGCACCGCCACCAGCCCCGCCCAGGGGACGCTGAACCTGCCCTACCAGGACGACTTCGACGGGTACGCCACCGGCCGGCAGCCGAAGTACCTCCAGGACATGCAGGGCGCCTTCGAGACCGTGACCTGCGGCGGCGGGCGGGGCGGCACGTGCCTGCGCCAGATGTCCGCCCAGGCACCCATCACCTGGAAGACCCTCGCCGACCCGGCCACCTACGGCGGCAACCTGAGCTGGGGCAACTACACGCTCACCGCCGACGTGCTGCTCGAACAGGCCGGCTACGCCCAACTGATGGGCCACGTCGGCACCACGAACCTCGACCCGATCGGTCGCTACAACGGCTACTTCCTGCGGGTGACCGACACCGGCTCGTGGTCGATCCTGCGCAACAACACCGCCGGGCAACTGGTCACCCTGCGCTCCGGCACCGTCGCGGCGCTGGGCACCAACCGCTGGCACAGCCTGGCGCTGGGCTTCTCCGGCGGCACCATCACCGCGCGCGTCGACGGCACGACCGTCGGCACGGTCACCGACACCACGTTCGGCTCCGGGCAGGTCGGCTTCGGCACCAGCCAGGGCGGAACCGCGCAGTTCGACAACCTGTCCGTCGTCGCCGGCCCCGGCGGCAACCCCGGCGGCTCCACCGGAGCGTTGCTGAACACCACCTCCAGCCGGTGCCTGGACGTGCCGAACCAGTCCCAGACCAACGGCACGCAGGTGACGTTGTGGGAGTGCAACGGCGGCGCCAACCAGCAGTGGACGGCGACCACCACCCGGCAACTCCAGGTGTACGGCAACAAGTGCCTGGACGCCGAGAGCCAGGGGACCTCGTCCGGCACCCGGGTCATCATCTGGGACTGCAACGGCGGCACCAACCAGCAGTGGAACGTCAACACCGACGGCACCATCACCGGCGTCCAGTCCGGACTGTGCCTGAGCCCGAACAACGGCGGGACCGCAAGCGGAACCCCGATCGTGCTGTCGACCTGCACCGGCGCCGCCGGCCAGAAGTGGGGGCGGGCGTGAGCACGCCACCGCCGTCGACCGGCACCCGCCCGTCCACCCTGTGTGAAGGGATCACCACCATGTCCCCGTCCCCATCGGCCCGACCCGGTCGGACCCGGCGCCGGATCGCCCTGCTCGCCAGCCTGCTCGCGCTGGTGGGGCTCTTCCCGGCCATCGCCCGGGCGGACAACCCCATCGTGCAGACCATCTACACCGCCGACCCGGCGCCGCTCGTTCACAACGGTCGGGTCTACCTGTACACCGGCCACGACGAGGACAACTCCACCTGGTTCACCATGAACGAGTGGCGCGTCTGGTCCTCCGACGACATGGTGAACTGGACCGACCACGGTTCGCCGCTGAACATCGGCACCTTCTCCTGGGCGAAGTCCGACGCGTGGGCCGGCCAGGCCGTCTACCGCAACGGCAAGTTCTACTGGTACGTGCCCATGACGGTGCGGGCGACCGGGCAGATGGGCATCGGCGTGGCGGTCTCCGACAGCCCGACCGGGCCGTTCCGTGACGCCATCGGGCGGCCCCTGGTCAGCAACGGCGAGATCGACCCCACCGTGTTCGTCGACGACGACGGCCAGGCATACCTGTACTGGGGCAACCCGCGCCTGTGGTACGTGAAGCTGAACGCGGACATGATCTCGTACTCGGGCAGCCCGACGCAGATCCCGCTCACCACCGCCGGCTTCGGCGCCCGCACCGGGGACGCGAACCGACCCACGCTCTACGAGGAAGGGCCGTGGGTCTACAAGCGCAACGGCCTGTACTACCTGGTCTTCGCGGCCAAGTGCTGCTCGGAGTTCATCGCCTACTCCACCGCCCCCGGGCCGCTCGGACCGTGGACCTACCGCGGGACGGTCATGCCGACCCAGGGGAGCAGCTTCACCAACCACCCAGGGGTGATCGACTTCAAGGGCGGCTCGTACTTCTTCTACCACAACGGCGCGCTGCCCGGCGGCGGCGGTTTCACCCGGTCGGTGGCGGTGGAGAAGTTCAGCTACGGCACAGACGGCTCGCTGCCGACCATCACCATGTCCACCACGGGCGCCCCGCAGGTCGGCACGTTGAACCCGTACGTGCGGCAGGAGGCCGAGACGGCGGCCTGGAGCGCCGGGGTGGAGACCGAAGCGGCCTCCGCCGGCGGGCGGAACGTCGGCTGGATCGACAACGGGGACTACCTCAAGGTCAAGGGCGTGGCGTTCGGGACCGGCGCCTCCTCGTACACCGCGCGGGTGGCCTCGGCGGGCAGCGGCGGCACGATCGAGCTGCGCCTGGACGGCGTCAGCGGGCCCCTGGTCGGCACCTGCCGGGTCTCCGGCACCGGCGGCTGGCAGACCTGGGCCGACACCACCTGCGCGGTCAGCGGCGCCACCGGCACCCACGACCTCTACCTGCGATTCACCGGCGGCAGCGGCTCGCTGTTCAACGTCGACCACTGGCGGTTCACCACCGGCGACGGCGGCACGCCGCCCACCAGCCCGCCGCCGACCACGCCGCCGCCGACCACCCCGCCGCCGACCACCCCGCCCCCCACCACGCCGCCGCCCACAGGTGACGCCTGCGCCGCGAGCTACCGCACCACGAACACCTGGGACGGCGGCTTCCAGGGCGAGGTGACCGTCACCGCCGGCGCCTCGGCGATCAGCGGCTGGACGGTGCGCTGGGGCCTGAACCCCGGCCAGAGCATCAGCCAGGTCTGGAACGGCACGCTCAGCACCAGCGGCTCCACCGCGACCGTCCGCAACACGTCCTACAACGGGTCCCTGCCGGCCGCCGGTTCGACGACGTTCGGCCTGCTGGCCAACGGCACGCCGTCGACCCCGCCGTTCACCTGCACCACCCCCTGAGAGGAACAGTCATGCGCACACGTACCCGGTCGAGGTGGCTCGGCGCGGTCGCCGGGCTGGCCCTGACCCTCACCGGCCTGCTCGTCCCGGCCGGGCCGGCCGCGGCGGAGTCCAACGGCGGAACCCGGGTGATGCCGCTCGGTGACTCGATCACCGAGGGCACCCAGGTTCCCGGCGGCTACCGGATCGGCCTGTGGCAGCGGCTCGCCGCCGCCGGCTACCGGGTCGACCTCGTCGGCTCGCAGTTCAACGGGCCGGGCAACCTCGGCGACCACGACCACGAAGGGCACCCGGGCTGGCGCATCGACCAGATCGACGCCAACATCACCGGTTGGCTGAACACCTACCAGCCGCGCACCGTCCTGCTGCACATCGGCACCAACGACATCCTGCAGAACTACCAGGTCTCCACCGCGCCGAACCGGCTCTCCACGCTCATCGACCGGATCACCGCCGCCGCGCCGGCCGCCGACGTGTTCGTGGCGCAGATCATCCCGCTGGCCAACTCCGGGCAGGAGGCGGCGGCGCGCACCTTCAACGCGGCCATCCCCGGCATCGTTCAGGCCAAGGTCAACGCCGGCAAACGCGTCCACCTCGTCGACCAGCACGCGGCGCTGACCACAGGTGACCTGATCGACGGCGTCCACCCCACCGCCACCGGCTACGACCGGATGGCCGCCGCCTGGTACGCCGCGTTGCAGTCCGTTCCCGGCAGCATCGGCACCCCGGGCAGTTCCGGGGGCACCTACCAGAACGTGCAGCTCGTCGGCGCCGGCTCCGGCCGGTGCCTGGACGTGCCGAACGGCAGCGCCACCAACGGCGTCCAGGTGCAGATCTACGACTGCTGGGGCGGCACCCCGCAGCGCTTCACCTACACCGCCGGCAAGCAGTTGCAGGTGCTGGGCAACAAGTGCCTGGACGCCAGCGGGCGGGGCACCGCCAACGGCACCAACGTGATCATCTGGGACTGCACCGGCCAACCCAACCAGCAGTGGAACCTCAACGCCAACGGCACGATCAGCGGCGTGCAGTCCGGGCGCTGCCTGGACGCCGCGAACTACGGCACCACGAACGGCACGAAGATCAATATCTGGGACTGCCACGGCGGGACGAACCAACTGTGGAGCGTCCGCAGCTGACCGCCGGGTGAGGGACGGCCCGGGGGCCCGCAGGCGTCCAGACGCCCGCGGGCCCCGCTGCCGCGTGTCCGTCGACCGGTGGACACCGGCCCTCCACCGGTCGGTCGTCGCGCGGTCGGTGCCGGTGGGCGCAGCATCGAACCATGAGCAACGACCAAGCGGTCCGGGTACGCGGACTGCACAAGCGATACGGCCGGCGCACCGTGCTGGCCGGAGTCGACCTGGACATCGCGTACGGCGAGGTCGTCGCGCTCCTCGGGCCCAACGGCGCGGGCAAGACCAGCACCGTGGAGATCCTGGAAGGACACCGTGACCGCGACGGCGGCGAGGTCAGCGTGCTCGGGGCGGACCCGGCACGGATCGGCCGGTCCGGCCGGGCGGCGCGCGCCTGGCGCTCCGGCATCGGCATCGTCGTCCAGGAGGCCGGCGACCTCGGCGAGCTGACGGTGGGGGAGACGGTGCGCCACTTCGCCCGCTACTATCCGGCACCCCGCGACCCGGCCGAGGTGATCGAGGTGGTGGGCCTGACCGACCGCACCAGGACCCGCGTCGGCAAGCTCTCCGGCGGACAACGGCGCCGGCTGGACGTCGCCGTCGGCCTGGTCGGCGACCCACGCCTGGTCTTCCTCGACGAGCCCACCACCGGGTTCGACCCGGCGGCCCGGCGGGCCTTCTGGACGCTGATCCGCACCCTCGCCGCGGCGGGCACCACCATCCTGCTCACCACGCACTACCTGGACGAGGCGCAGGCCCTCGCCGACCGGGTGGTGGTGCTGGCCGGCGGTCGGGTGGTCGCCGACGCCCCGCCCTCGGCGCTGGCCGGGCGGGCCGGTCACCAGGTCGTCGTGCGATGGTCCGGCGGTGAGCGGCGGACCGACGACCCGGCCCCGGTGATCGCCGAGCTGACCCGGCGGTTCGACGGCCCGGTCCCCGGCCTCACCGTGACCCGACCCAGCCTGGAGGACGTCTACCTCGACCTGATCGGAGACCGGACATGACGACGGCCGCGCGGGCGTACGGCCCGTCCACCCTGACGCTCGGGCTGCACCGCGGTGTCATCGAGCTGAAGGCGTTCTTCCGGGAGTGGGACGCCGTGGTCTTCACCTTCGCCCTGCCGGTGGTGACGCTCGTGCTGCTCGGCTCCCTGATCTCCGGGGTCTACCCGGGCAGCGACGTCACCTCGGCCCAGTACCTGGCCCCCAGCATGATCGCGGCAGGGGTGGCGGCCACCACCTTCGTCAACCTCGGCACCGGGATCGCCGGTGACCGCGACGACGGCACCCTCAAGCGCCTGCGCGGCGTGCCGATGCCGCCGGCCGCCTACTTCCTGGGCAAGACCGTGCAGACCCTCGTCGTGGTGGCCGCCGAGACGGTGCTGCTGCTGGCCGTGGGGGTGGCGCTGTTCGACCTGCGGCTGCCGACCGAGGCGGGGCGGTGGCTCACCTTCGGCTGGGTGTTCCTGCTCGGCGTCGTCGCGTGCGCGCTGCTCGGCATCGCGGTGAGCAGCGTGATCCGGTCCGCCCGCAGCGCCGGTGCGGTCACCCAGTTGCCGTACCTGGTGCTGGCGTTCGTCTCCGGCATCTACTTCACCCCGGTCAGCGCGTTGCCGCAGCCGTTGCTGGTGCTGGGTTCGATCTTCCCGCTGAAATGGATGGCCCAGGGCTTCCGTTCGGCGTTGCTGCCCGACACGATTCTGGGGGCCGAGGCCGTACCCGACTGGGAGCACGGGCGCACCGCGCTGATCCTCGCGGCCTGGTGCATCGGAGGTCTGCTGCTGTGTCTGACCACCTTCCGCTGGCGCGGCCGGCGGCAACGGTGAACCTCGGCGACCCGCCGCCCTCGGCGGCGTGGATCGCCCGGTTCCCGCTGTGGGACGCCTACTTCGCGGCGATGACGGTCGCCGTCGGGCTCGCCGTGGCCACCGGCGGCCCCGCGGCCCCGTACCGCGCCGGCTCGGTCGCCCTGCTGGCCGCGATCGGCGTCTGGTACGTGGTGTTCGGCCGTCCCCTCATGCGGTACGGGGTGGACGGCTGGCGGGCGTACCTCTATCTGGGCGTCACGCTGGTGCTCTACGCGGCGGCGGTGGCGCTGACGCCGGCCGCCTCGTTCGCCCTGTTCGTGCTGCTGCCGCAGGCGTTCATGCTGCTGCCGACGACGGTCGCGACCGGCACGGTGGTGCTGTTCACGGCGGTCCAGGTGGTGGTGCACTGGCTGCGCTCCGGCGGCGGCCCGGACACCCGGGGAACGCTGCTGGCGGCGGTGATGGTGGCCATCGTGGTGTCGGTGGTGGGTGGCTGGGTGCGGCACCTGTTCGTCGACGCCGACCGGCGGGCCGCGCTGATCGAGGAGTTGGCCGCGTCCCGGGAGGAGGTGGCACGGCTGTCCCGCCAGTCCGGGGTCGACGCCGAACGGCAGCGGCTGGCCGGCGAGATCCACGACACCATCGCCCAGGGACTGACCAGTGTGGTGATGCTGATCCAGGCGGCCGACGCGGAGCTGGACCGCGATGCCGGGCAGGCCCGCCGCCACCTGGCCCTGGCCGTGACCACCGCCCGCGCGAACCTGGCCGAGGCGCGTGCGTTCGTCGCCGCGCTGACCCCGGCGGAACTGGCCGGCTCGCCCCTGGCGGAGGCGCTGGGGCGGATGGCGGACCGGTTCACCGCCGAGACCGGCGTGCCCGTCGCCCTCGCCGCACCCGGTACGCCACGTCCGCTGCCCACCCCGGTCGAGGTGGTGCTGCTGCGGGTCGCCCAGGAGGCGTTGGCCAACGTCCGTAAACACGCCGCCGCCGGTCGGGTCGAGGTGTGCCTCGAACGACGTGACGACGCCGTCGTCCTGGCGGTCCGCGACGACGGTCGCGGTTTCGCCGCGCCGTCCAGCCGCGACGGGTACGGCCTGCCCGGCATGCGCAACCGGGTCCAGCAGGTCGCCGGTACGCTGCGGGTGGTGTCGAACCCCGGCGCGGGCACCACGGTGCGGGTGGAGGTGCCGATCGGATGATCTCGGTGCTGTTGGTGGACGACCATCCCGTGGTGCGGGCCGGGGTGCGCGGGATGCTCGCCGGTGAACCGGACCTCGCGGTGGTCGGCGAGTCGGCCTCCGCCATCGAGGCGGTCGCCGCCGTTCGGGCCCTGCACCCCGACGTCGTGCTGATGGACCTGCGGATGCCCGGGGCGGACGGCGCCGTGGCGACCGCCGAGGTGCTGGCCGTGGCGCCGGGCACCCGGGTGGTCGTGCTGACCACCTACGAGACGGACGGGGACATCCTTCGCGCGGTCGAGGCCGGGGCGGCGGGATACCTGCTCAAGGACGCCTCCCGCACGGAACTGGTCGAGGCGGTCCGCGGCGCCGCGCGGGGCGAGACCGTGCTGGCGCCGTCGGTGGCCGGTCGGGTGTTCCGCCACCTGCGCGACCCCCGGCCGGTCAGCCTCTCCCCGCGCGAGATCGACGTGTTGGGGCTGGTCGCCCGGGGCCTGTCCAACGGGGAGATCGGGCTGCGGCTGCACATCACCGAGGCCACCGTGAAGACCCACCTGCTACGCGCGTTCGCCAAGCTCGGCGTCGCCGACCGGACGGCGGCGGTGACCACCGCGATGGCCGCGGGCCTGCTGCGGTCCTGACCGGGTGCTCAGTGCCGGGCCGGCGGTCCCGGGTCGACGACGAACGCCGGACCGACCCGTCGGCCGCCCCGCGGGCCGGCGGTCAGCAGTTGTGCCGCCCCGGCCGGGTCGCCGTCGCCGGCCGGTTCGAGTGCGTGTACCCATCGGTCGCCGTGCGCCTCGGTGAAGCCGGCGCCGACCACGGCGACCCGCCCGGCCGGGACCCGCACCGGCGTCGCCGGTCCGGCCGGTCCGCTCGCCCCGATCGCCGGGCCCGCCGGGACGCCGGCCGGTTCGGCCCGGCCGCCGTCGGTGACGATCAGGTCGGGTGCGCCGCACCGCACCGCCTCGACCGCGCCGGAGCTGTCGACACGCACGATCGTGGCGCGCAGGTGACCTGCCGGGGCGAGGTCGCGGACCACCTGTTCCAGCGCGGCGACCAACTGCGGCAGGGACGAGCGGGACCGCCCGGCGTGCTCGCGGAACGCCTGCTCGATCGCCCGCCGGGAGGCCGGCGCGGCGAGCGTGGCGCCGGTGACGGCGCCGAGCAGCACGCGCAGGCCGCCGTCGCGGACCGGGACGGCGGCGGCGATCTCGCCGGGTGTGCCGCAGATCGCCAGCGCGGCCCGGCCGGGGCCGGCCGGCATGGCGAACACCGCGACGTCAGGCGCGGCGGCGGCGCGCACGACCTTCGCCGGCCGCCGCCGGGCCCACGCCAGCAACGGCGCCGCGGCCAGGCAGGCGGCGGACGCGAGCAGCGCCGACGGGTCGCCGCGGTGGCCGGGGACCACCGGTACGACGACCGACGCCAGCACCAGCACGCCCGCCCAGGCCGACACCAGCGCGGCCACCCGGGGACGGGTGGACACCCCGAGCAGGCCGGGCAGCAGCACCCAGCCGAGCGGGGTGCTGACCTCGGCGACGCCCATCAGCATCGCGTTCCCGGTGGTGCCCGCCAGGGCGGTCCGCATCGACAGCGAGGCACCCCCACGCATAGGCCATCCCCTCGTCACCCCGAGCCCACCCGCCCGGGCCAGGGCGGCAAGCCTATACCGGACACCCGGGGACACCGCCCGCACCGGTTGGCCGGACGGTGTGCCCAGGCCCCGTCAAGCGTGATCCTTTCGACATGACGACCCGGGGATCGTCTGGATAAGGTTGACCAACCGGCCGTCGATCTTGAGGAGGGTGTGTGCTGGTCCTGGTGGCGGTCCATGCGCTCGCAGCCGTGACCGCCCCGGTGCTGGTACGCATCTGGGGTCGGTGGGCTCTCTACCCGTTGGCGGCCGTGCCCGCCTCGGCCCTGGTCTGGGCCCTGGCCCACACCGGCCCGGTGCGCGCGGGCGAACCGGTCGTCGAGACGGTCACCTGGGTGCCGCAGCTCGGCCTGGATCTGGCGTTGCGGATGGGCACGCTGTCCTGGCTGATGGTGCTTCTCGTCGGCGGCGTCGGCGCCCTCGTGCTGCTCTACAGCGCCCGCTACTTCCACTCCGACGACCCCGGCCTCGGACGGTTCGCCGCGGTGTTCGTGGCGTTCGCCGGCGCGATGCTCGGCCTGGTCGTCTCCGACGACCTGCTGCTGTTGTACGTGTTCTGGGAACTGACCACCGTCTTCTCCTACCTGCTGATCGGCAGCGACCCGACCCAGCGGGCGAGCCGGCGGGCCGCCATGCAGGCGCTGCTGGTGACCACGCTGGGCGGTCTGGCGATGCTCGCCGGGTTCGTCATGCTCGGCCAGCACGCCGGCACGTACCGCTGGTCGGAGATCGCCGGGAACCTGCCCGACGGCAGCTATCTGACCGTCGCCCTGGTGCTGGTCCTGCTCGGTGTGCTGAGCAAGTCGGCGATCTTCCCGTTCAGCTTCTGGCTGCCGCGCGCGATGGCCGCACCCACCCCGGTCAGCGCCTACCTGCACGCCGCGGCGATGGTGAAGGCCGGCGTGTTCCTGGCCGCCCTGATGGGCCCCGCAGTGGGCCAGGCCACCGTGTGGCGCGCCATCCTGCTGGGCGGCGGCCTGATCACGCTGTTCCTCGGCGGCTGGACCGCGTTGCGGCAGGTGGACCTGAAGCTGCTGCTGGCCTACGGCACGGTCAGCCAGCTCGGCCTGCTCATGGTGGTCCTCGGCGCCGGGACCCGGAACACCGCGCTGGCCGGCGTGGCGATGGTGCTGGCCCACGCCCTGTTCAAGGCCACCCTGTTCCTCGTCGTCGGGGTCGTCGACCACGTCACCGGCACCCGGGACCTGCGCGAACTCAGTGGCCTGGGCCGGCGCGCGCCGGCGCTCGCCGTGGTCGCCGGGCTCGCCGCCGCCTCGATGGCCGGCCTGCCGCCGCTGATCGGCTTCGTGGCCAAGGAAGCCGCGCTGGAGGCGTTCCTGCACGGCGGGGCAACCGAACTGCTGGTGCTCGCCGGGGTGGTGGCCGGCTCGGCGCTCACCGTCGCGTACACGATCCGGTTCCTCTGGGGCGCGTTCGCCGGGAAACCCGGCGTGGCCGAGACCCGACCGAAGCGGATCGCCCCGGCGTTCCTCGCCCCGGCGGCCGTGCTCGCCGCCGCCGGCCTCGCGGTCGGTGTCCTCGCCCCGGCCGTGGACCGGGTGCTCGCCCCGTACGCCGACCAGTACCCGACCGACGAGGCGGGCTACCACCTGGCGCTGTGGCACGGGCTGACCCCGGCGCTGGGCCTGTCGGCGCTGGCCGTCTCCGGCGGTGTCGGGCTGTTCCTGCTGCTGCACCGGCGGCGGCCGTACCTGCCCCGGCTGCCCTTCGACGGCTCCAGCGGCTACGACCGGATCGCCGGCGGGGTCGACCGGGTGGCGGTGGAACTCACCGGCGCCACCCAGCGGGGTTCGTTGCCGTTCTACCTGGGCGTCATCCTGCTGGTGCTTGTCGTCCTGCCCGGCGGCGCGCTGCTGGCCGGCGCGCCGTGGCCACGGCGCTACCAGCTGTGGGACACGCCGTTGCAGGCCGTCGCCGGGGCGGTGATCGTCGTCGCGGCGTTGGTGGCCGCGCGCGCCCAGCGCCGGCTGACCGCGATGATCCTCGTCGGGGTGACCGGCTACGGCACCGCGCTGCTGTTCATCCTGCACGGCGCGCCGGACCTGGCGCTGACCCAGTTCCTGGTGGAGACCGTCACGATCGTGATGTTCGTGCTGGTCCTGCGGCGGCTGCCGCGCCGGTTCTCGGCCCGGCCGATCCGCTCCACCCGGCGGTTGCGGGTGGCGCTCGGCGTGGCCGTCGGTGTGGTCGCCGCCGGCATGGCGTACGTGGCGGCGGGCAGCCGGGTGGCGACGCCGATCTCGGCCGACTTCCCGGACGAGGCGGTGTCCTACGGCGGCGGCAAGAACGTGGTCAACGTGACGCTCGTCGACATCCGGGCGTGGGACACGATGGGCGAGATCGCCGTGCTGGTGGTGGCCGCCACCGGCGTGGCCAGCCTGATCTTCCGGGGTTCAGCCGCGCTGGACCTGCGCAGCGGCATCCCCGGTGCGGCCGGCCGGCAGCTCTCCTCGCGGCCCCGCTGGCTCACCGGCGGCAGCACCTCCCGCCAGCAGTCGGTGATCCTCCAGGTGGTCACCCGGCTGCTGTTCCACGCCATCCTGCTCTTCTCGATCTATCTGCTCTTCTCCGGCCACAACGCGCCCGGTGGCGGGTTCGCCGCCGGGCTGGTGGCGGGCCTCGGGCTGGCCGTGCGCTATCTGGCCGGCGGGCGTACCGAGCTCAACGGGGCCGCGCCGGTGGACGCCGGCATGGTGCTCGGCGCGGGCCTGTTCGTCGCGGTCGGCACCGGCGTCGCGGCGATGCTGCTGGGCGGTGAGTTCCTGCAGAGCGCCACGCTCGACTTCCACCTGCCGGTGCTCGGGCACGTGCACTTCGTCACGTCGGTCTTCTTCGACGTGGGCGTCTACCTCATCGTGGTCGGCCTGGTCCTGGACATCCTGCGCAGCCTGGGCGCGGAGATGGACCGCCAGGCGGAGGACGACCAGCAGGAGACCGCCGCGACCGACGTACGGGAAGAGGAGTTGGTGTGACCCCCAACCTGGTCTACGTCCTGGTCATCGGCGTCCTGTTCGCCACCGGCGTCACCCTGCTGCTGGAACGCAGCCTCACCCGGGTGCTGATGGGGGTCATTCTGCTCGGCAACGGCGCGAATCTGCTGCTGCTCACCGGTGGCCGGGCCGGTGGCCCGCCGATCGTCGGCACCATCGCCGAGGAGGAGATGTCCGACCCGCTGCCGCAGGCGATGGTGCTGACCGCGATCGTCATCACGCTCGGCATGACCGCCTTCCTGCTCGCCCTGGCCTACCGCTCCTGGCACCTCAACGGGCACGACGAGGTGCAGGACGACGTGGAGGACCGGCGCATCATGCAGTTGGCCGAACGGGACGAGGGCCCCGGCACCTCCGACGCGGAGACCGCCGAGGCGCAGGTGCTGGCCGCCGGTGAGCGGGGAGGCACCCGATGACCTGGCTCGTTCCGCTGCCGGTGGTGATGCCGCTGCTCGGCGCCGCCCTGACGCTGCTGCTTGCCCGGCGGGCCCGCGCCCAACGGTGGGTCAGCATCGTCGTGCTCGCCGCGACCGTCGCGGTGGCGGCGCTGCTGCTGGTCCGGTCGACGTTCGACGGTCCGCTCGTCGTGGAGGTGGGCGGCTGGGTCGCGCCGATGGGCATCGTGCTCGTCGCCGACCAGCTCGCCGCGTTGATGCTCGTGGTCTCCGCCTCGGTGACCCTGTGCGTGCTCGTCTACTCCATCGGGCAGGGCATGGCCGACGGCAACGAGGAGACGCCGCTGTCGGTCTACCACCCGACCTATCTGGTGCTGACCGCCGGCGTGTGCAACGCGTTCCTCTCCGGCGACCTGTTCAACCTCTACGTCGGCTTCGAGATCCTGCTGGTGGCCAGCTACGTGTTGTTGACGCTGGGCAGCACGGAGACCCGGATCCGGGCCGGCACCACGTACGTCGTGGTCAGCCTCCTGTCCTCGTTGATCTTCCTGGTGGCGATCGGCCTGGTGTACGCGGCCACCGGCACGCTGAACCTGGCCCAGCTCGCCGAGCGCCTGGACTCGCTGCCGGACGACATGCGGTTGGTGTTGCAGGGCATGCTGCTGCTGGCGTTCGGCATCAAGGCGGCGGTGTTCCCGCTGTCCGCCTGGTTGCCGGACAGCTATCCGACCGCACCGGCCCCGGTGACCGCGGTCTTCGCCGGCCTGCTCACCAAGGTCGGCGTGTACGCGATCATCCGCACCGAGACGCTGCTGTTCCCCGGTGGCCGCACCGCCGACCTGCTGATGGTGGTTGCCGCGCTGACCATGGTGGTGGGCATCCTCGGCGCGGTGGCCCAGTCGGACATCAAACGACTGTTGTCGTTCACGCTTGTCAGCCACATCGGCTACATGCTGTTCGGGGTCGGCCTGTCCACGTCGATCGGCCTGTCCGCGGCGATCTTCTACGTGGTGCACCACATCACCATCCAGACCACCCTGTTCCTGGCCGCCGGTCTGGTCGAACGACGCGGGGGCAGCACCTCGCTGGACCGGCTGGGCGGGTTGGCCCGGCTGTCGCCGATGTTGGCACTGCTGTTCTTCGTACCGGCGCTCAACCTGGCCGGCATTCCACCGTTCTCCGGTTTCCTGGGCAAGCTCGGCCTCGTCCAGGCCGGCGTGGACGACGGCGGGGTGCTGGCCTGGGTCCTGGTCGGCGGTGGGCTGCTCACCAGCCTGCTCACCCTCTACGCCATCGCCCGGGTGTGGAACCTGGCGTTCTGGCGGGCCCCGCACCCGGACATGCCGGAGCCCGGTGACGTCGAGCGCGCGTCCCGCACCGAGGGTGCCGAGCAGCCGCACGAGGGTCCGGCGCCGGGCGCGACCGTGCTGCCCCGGCTGATGACCGCCTCCACGGCCGCGCTGGTGGTGCTCGGGCTCGCGCTGACGGTGGTGGCCGGCCCGCTGTTCGACATCAGCACCGACGCCGCCGAGGACCTGCTGCGCCGCACGCCGTACGTCGAGGCCGTGTTCCCCGGGGGTGCGCCGTGACCAGCCGACTGAATCCGGTGCTGCCCCGTCGTGTGCGGTGGCGCAACCGCGCCATCGCCCTCACCGGCCTGGTGATCGTCTGGGTGCTGCTGTGGGGGACCTTCAGCTGGGCCAACCTGATCGGCGGGCTGGCGGTCGGCGCGGTGCTGCTCGTGGTCTTCCCGCTGCCGCCGGTGACGTTCGCCGGGCGCATCCGCCCGGTGGCGCTGCTGCGGTTCCTGGCCCGCTTCCTGTACGACCTGGTGATCGCCTCCGCGCAGGTGGCGTGGCTGGCGGTCCGGCTCGGGGACCCGCCGCGCTCGGCGATCATCGCGGTGCGCCTGCGGGTCAACACCGACCTGAATCTGACCCTGACCGCGGAGGCGCTGTCCCTGGTGCCGGGCAGTCTCATCCTGGAGGCCGACCGGCGGACCGGCACGCTCTACGTGCACGTCGTCGGCCTGCGCAGCCTCGACGAGGTCGAGCGGTTCCGGCGCGGCGTGCTGGAGTTGGAGGCGCGCATCGTCGCCGCCGTCGGCTCGCGCGAGGAGTTGCGCCGAATCGAGGAGTCCGTACCCACCGGTCCACCCGGGCCGGCCGACCTGGAAGGGGCACCGACGTGACCCTCGTCGCCGTGATCGTCACCGTGCTGCTCGTCGTGGCCGGTGGGCTCACCCTCGTCCGCGTCATCCGTGGACCGTCGATCCTGGACCGCGCGGTCGCCACCGACGTGCTGCTCGCCGTCGTGGTCGCGGCCATCGCCACCGAGGCGGCCTACAGCCGGGACGCCACCGCGCTTCCGGTGCTGGTGGTGCTCGCCGTCGTCGGCTTCGTCGGCTCGGTCAGCGTCGCCCGGTTCGCCGCCCGGAAAGGGCCGAAGTGAACCTCGACGCGATCCTCGACACCGTTGCCGGCGTCTGCCTCATCGCGGGCGCGTTGCTCAGCGTGGCCGCCGGCATCGCCCTGGTGCGCTTCCCGGATGTGCTGTCCCGGATGCACGCGGCGGCCAAGCCGCAGGTCCTCGGGTTGCTGCTGGTCCTGATCGGGTGTGCCCTGCGGCTGCGCAGCGGGGTGGACATCACCACTCTGGTGCTGGTCGGCATGTTCCAGCTCGCCACCGCCCCGGTGGCGGCCCACATGGTGGGGCGGGCCGCGTACCCGCACGACGACATCCGCCGGGATCTGCTGATCACCGACGAGCTGGCCGGTGACCTGGACCAGATCCGCGCGGACCGGTCGGAAGAGCCCCGGACCCCACCGCCGGTGCGCGCGTCGTGACCGGTCAGCGGCGCTGCTGACACGGTACGCAGAACCGGGCCACCGGCCGGATCTCCAGGCGGGCGGTCGGGATGTCCCGGCCGCAGCGCTCGCAGACGCCGTAGGTGCCCTCCGACATCCGCTGCAGCGCCTGGGCGGCGTCCGCTACGCCCTGCTGGGCGACCTCGATCAGCCGGCGCAGGGTGTCCGGGTCGTGGCCGCCCTGACCGGGCTGCCGCGCGTCCGTGGTCAGGTCGGTGAGTTGCGCGGTGAACTCCTCGAACTGCCGTTCCAGCAGGTCGCGCAGCGTGCGGGTGCGCTCGTCGAGGGTGTGTGTCATGGTCGTGGTCCTTTCGGAAGAGGTTCCGGTCGGGTGGGGTGGCGCAGCGCCGACATGGCGGCGAGGCCGGCGCCGGTCAACGAGGCGGTACGCGGTGCGGCGGCCCGGTGCACGGTGGCGCCGAGCGTGGCGACCAACCGGGCGGTCAGGTCGGGTCGGGTGGCCCCGTCGCCGACCACGAGCACGCCCCGGGCCAGCGCGGGTCGGACCAGGGGGCGGGCCGCCGGTTCCTGACGCAGCTCGCCGATCAGCCGGGAGACGGTGGCGGCGAGCATCGCGGCGGTCACACCGGCGGCCAGGTCCCGGGTGCCGACCTCGGCGCGGCGGGCGGCGACGATGCGACCGTCGGCCAGCACGGCCACCTCGGTGACCTGGGCGCCGACGTCGGCGATCAGGAGTGTGCCGGCGGCGGCGCCGGCGCCGACGGCGCCCGCCCGGACGCTGTCGACGAACAGCAGCCGCGACGGCGCGAAGACCGCGGTGAGCACCTGCCGGGCCGCCTCCTGGTCGGCCGGCGCGGTGAGGACCGGGCGGCTGGCCACGACGAGCGCCCCCACCGGCACCGCGGCGCGGTGCTCGCGCAGGAGCCGGCGCAGTTCCGCGGTGCAGCCCGGGACGTCGACGACCCGTCCGCGCCGGACGACAGGCGTACGCAGGCCGTGGCCGACCGGGGCGCTCACCACCTGCCCGGGGCCGAGCCAGACCCGCAGGTGGGCGCTGCCCAGGTCCACGGCGACCGGTTCGGGACGCCCGGTGACCGTCGGGCGGGTGGTGTGGGAGCGGCCGACAAGCATCCCCGTGCGCCTCGGAAGACGCAACGGCGTGACCGTGCCGGACATACCGACCTCTTTTCGGATGGCAACAGGCAGCCGCCCGAGGGAACGGCTGCGGATACGCGGATGCCGGCCCGGCCTCGGGCCGGGCCGTCGAAATGGTGCGTTCGCCCTCAGCGGCGCCGGTGACCGGCGGCGGGGGAGAATCGGCCGACGCGTCCGGCGGGGCCTGGCGGCGGGCTCGGCCGGGACAGCGGCGCGCGACCGGCGGGTGACGACACCACAGACGTACGGGCCATGATCACCGCCTCCTTGCTCGGGTAACGCGTCGGACCTCCAGCGTCGCCCGGAACCCGGCGCCCGGCAGTGCGCGCCGTCGGCCAACAACGGTCGGCCTGGTTGCCGGCCGCCGGACAAGTGGCAGGCGTGCCGCCCGCCCGTTGTTGCCGGTGGCGCTGATCAGCGGCCCGGTCGCGGTGGCGATGCCGGGCCGGCTGGGCGTCGCCGGGGCGCGGCTATGGTTGACACATGCGTCACCAGCAGCACCACCGAGCCGTCGGCCAGCCACTCGCGCTGTCGATGCTCGCGGTGCTGGCGGTCGTCCTCCGGGCGCTGCGCAGCGGCCGGGCGCTGGGCATGTGCATCGTGGTCCGGCTGAGTCGGGCGGTCGCGGGCTGCGTCCCCGCCTGGTCGGCCGACCGCGCGCCGCCACAGGTCGTGGCGCCCGCTGGACTGTCCGCCGCGCTGCCCTGACGTCGCCGCTGTTCCCGGTGGTGGCGCGGGTGGCCGTCACCGAAGGAGCCTTCGTGATCATCGAACGCACGAACCTGCCCGGCCTGGGCGTACGCCACGCCTTCACCACCGAGCAGGGCCACCGGATCGCCGTCATCGAGTACCGGGTCGGTGACCGCCGGGACCTCGTCCACGACGACCCGAACGACCCGGACGGCACGATCGCCCTCACGCTCACCCCGGCCGAGGCGTCCGCGTTGGCCACCCTGCTCGGCTTCCCGGAACTGGCCGCCGTCCCCGCCTGACCGTTACGCCGGCAGCGGCCGGCGCGGCCAGTCCAGGGCCCGCGCGCCGAGCACCGCCGCGTGCAGGGTGAACCGGTCCCGGGGGTCGGCGGGGTCGTAGCCGCTCAACGCCCGGATCCGACCCAGCCGGTAGGTGACGGTGCGGACCGACACGTGCAGGCGGCGGGCCGCCTCGGTGGCGACCTCGCCGCAGCCGAAGTACTCGATGAGCGTGTCCAGCAGCGGCCCGGCGCCGCCCCGGGCTTGGTCCAACGGCGTCAACACCGCCCGGACGAGGTCGACCATGGCCGGCTGGTCCCGCAGCAGGACCCGGTAGATCAGCAGGTCGTGGGCGTCGATCACCGACGCGTCGGCGTGCAGCCGGCGGGCCGTGGTGAGCGCCTCCCGCGCCTCCTCGTAGGAGCGGGCGATGCCGTAGAGGCCGGGATGGGGGCGACCGACCGCCACCTGCCACGGCCGGCCGCGCACCAGGCGGTCCAGTTCGCCGTGGATCAACGTGCCCAGGCTTCCGGTCGGCTCGCCGCCGCCGCGCATCGGCGTCACCGTGTCCGCCGGGGCGATCACCACCAGCAGCCCTTCCTTCGTGGCCACCAGCACGTCCCGGTCACCCAGCCGGTCGAAGATGACCCGTTCCAGGGTGCTTATCGCCGCCGCGGTGTCCGGCAGCCGGCGACCCGGCGCGGCCAGGACGACCTGGTGTACGCGGGCCAGGTCCAGCCCGAACGGTTCGGCCCGTTCCACCAGCCCGCCCAGGTCCGAGTCGCCGCGCAGCAGGTCGTCGACGAGTTCCCGGCGCAGCGACTCCTCCCGCCGCACGAGTTCCCGGCGGGCCACCGCGTAGCCCTCGGCGAGCGTGGCGACCGCGGTGTCCATCACGTGCAGGACGGCGTCCGCCGCCGCGCGTACCGTCTCGCTGTCGGTGGACCGGTCCAGGTGCGGCAGTTGCCGCCAGACCAGCCGCGCCGCGGACAGGTAGAGGCGGACCGCCCGGCCCGCCGACACGCCCTGCTCGGCGGCGCGGCGGCCGAGCGCGCCGATCGCGTCCAGTTCGGCACGGCGCGGCCGGCGTCCGCTCACCGCCGCGTCGGTGAGCAGGCGCAGGTAGTCGCCGAGCAGTTCCACCGGCACGTCCCCGGCGTCGGCGCCGGCCTCGCGGGCGACCTCCGCCAGCCACCGGTCGTCGCCGGCCCTGGCCGGGTCCGGTCGCCCGGTGCTGTCGCTCATCACGGTCTCCTGGTGCCGGGGCCGGCACGGCACACCGGCCCGGTTCCCCCAGGGTAGGCCGCGTCGGTCAGGACTCCGTGCCGTCGTGGGCCGCCATCGCCTCCTGCCGGGCGGGCTCCTCGCGCAGGATCGCGCTGTGCAGCCACGGGTCCGGGATCCCGAACCCGTCCACGAGCGTGCGCATGTGCGGACGCAGCTCCTTGAGCAGGCCGTTGACCACTGCCGTGATCGCCTTGGAGCGGGCCGGCGTGAGCCGGGCGTGTTCCAGGAACCAGCCCCGCTCGGCCTCGATGACGGTGAGCGCGTACAGGTCGCAGACCCGGGACAGCAGCGCCCGGACCGCCGGGTCGGCGGTCGCGTCGATGCCGGCGACGAACGCTTCCAGCGTGACCCGGTCGACGTGCGCGGCGGCGACGGCGAGCACGTGGTCCTGGACGTCGTTGAAGATGTCGAACGGGTGGTCCTTCTTGGCGGACGCGCCGCCGCGCAGGCGTCGTACCGCGCCGTCGAGCAGGTGCTTCTCGCGGTCCTCGAACAGCTTCAGCTGCCAGCCCCGGTCGGTGACGGCCACCTCCTCGTCCCGGCCGGGCACGGAGCCGACCAGCCGTTCGATCAGCCCGCGCGCGGCGGTGCGTTCGAGCATCATCTCCCGGACCTGCTCGGCGACGAACGAGGCCCGTCCCCATCCGTCGAGGGACCCGAACTCGTCCCGGTAGCCGGTGAGCAGTCCCTTGGCCACCAGTTGCAGCAGGACGGTGTTGTCACCCTCGAACGTGGTGAACACGTCGGTGTCGGCCTTGAGGCCGGGCAACCGGTTCTCGGACAGGTAGCCGGCGCCGCCGCACGCCTCCCGGCACATCTGGATGGTCCGGGTGGCGTGCCAGGTCTGCGCCGCCTTCAGGCCGGCCGCCCGGGACTCCAACTCCCGCTGCCGGTGCTCGTCGACCGGCCCGTCGCCGCCCTGCACGTCGCTGACCGCGGCGATCAGCTCGGTCTGGGCGAAGTGCAGCGCGTACGTGGTGGCCAGCGCGGGCAGCAGCTTGCGCTGGTGGGCCAGGTAGTCGTTGAGCAGCACCTCCCGGTCGTCGCCGGGCGTGCCGAACTGGCGGCGGATGTCGCCGTAGCGCACCGCGATGGTCAGCGCCACTTTGGTGGCCGCCGACGCCGCCCCGCCCACGCTGACCCGGCCCCGCACCAGGGTGCCGAGCATGGTGAAGAAGCGCCGGGAGTCGTTCTCGATCAGGCTGGAGTAGGTGCCGTCCTCGGCGACCTGCGCGTACCGGTCCAGCAGCATGTCCCGGGGCACCCGCACGTGGTCGAAGCTGAGGCGGCCGTTGTCCACGCCGAGCAGCCCGCCCTTGGGGCCGGCGTCGCCGATGGTCACGCCGGGCAGCGGGTTGCCCTGTTCGTCGCGGATCGGCACCAGCCACGCGTGCACGCCGTGCCGCTCGCCGTTGGTGACGAGTTGGGCGAAGACCACCGCCATCCGGCCGTCACGGGCGGCGTTGCCGATGTAGTCCTTGCGGGCCGCCTCGTGTGGGGTGTGCAGGTCGAAGGTCTGCGTCGCCGGGTCGTAGGTGCAGGTGGTGCGCAGTTGCTGGACGTCGGAGCCGTGGCCGGTCTCGGTCATGGCGAAGCAGCCGAGAAGCGCGCCGGAGGCGATGTCGCGCAGGTAGGCGTCGTGGTGCCGGCGGGTGCCCAACGCCACCACCGCGCCACCGAACAGGCCCCACTGCACGCCCGCCTTCACCATCAGCGACAGGTCGACCTGGGCCAGCATCTCGCTGGCCACGATCGAGGCGCCGACGTCGGACCGGCCGCCGTACTCGCTCGGATAGGCCGACGGCATGCCCTGCTCGGTGGGCAGCTCGGCGAGCAGCCGGGTGATCCGCTCGCGGGCCTGGTCGCCGGTCTCGCCGTACACCGGCAGGAAACGGGCGTCGAGTTTGCTCCGGTGGGCGTCGCGGACCTCCGCCCACGGTCCGTCGAGCACTTCCTGCAGGCGGGCCGGGTCGATGGAACCGGGGACGTTGCTCATGGCTACCTCGGAAGACGACGTCATGGCTACAGCTCGTACCCACTTCACGTTACCCACCGCTACAGTGGCGCGGTGAGGAACTTCACGGGCCGGCCGGACACGCCGCCGCCCGCGAGCCGGGCCGCGCGACCACCCCTCCGGCCGCCCAGACAGGGAGACCATGACCGGCACCGTCTACGAGAACGCCCGGATCCACACCCTCGACCCGGCCCGTCCGCACGCCGAGGCGATGCTGGTGCGCGGGGAGCGAATCGTCACCGTCGGTGACCTCGCCGAATGTCGGGACCGGGCCGGCGCCGGCGCGCGCCGGGTCGACCTCGACGGGATGGCCGTGCTGCCCGGCCTGATCGACAGTCACCTGCACTCGGCGACCTACGTGCGCGGGCTGGACCAGGTCGACCTGCGCGGCACGACGAGCCTCGACGAGGCGCTGAGCCGGATCGCGCGGCACGCCGCCGGCCTGGCGCCGGACGCCTGGCTGCTCGGTGGGCGGTGGGACAGCCACCGGTGGACCCGGCCGGTGCAGCCGACCCGGGCCGACCTGGACCGGGTCTGCCCGGACCGCCCGGCGGCGCTGCCCAGCATCGACGGGCACACCATCTGGGTGAACAGCGCCGCGCTGGCCCGGCTCGGCATCCACGCCGGCACCCCCGACCCGGTGGGTGGGCAGATCGCGCGCGACGAGCAGGGCGAGCCGACCGGCATCCTGCGCGAGGCGGCCGCCGACGTGGCGTACGACGTCGTGCGCTCCCCGCACGCCGGTGACCTGGTCGCCCAGCTGCGCACCTACCTGCCCCGGCTGCTCGCCGTCGGGTTGACGAGCATCCACGACCTCGACGGGCAGGACTGCCGCGCCGCCTACCAGACGCTGTACGCCCAGGGTGACCTGCCGCTGCGGGTGCACAAGACGATCCCGGCCACGGCGCTGGACGAGGCGATCGACGGCGGTTGGGCCACCGGGGACGGGGACCGGTGGCTGAGCACCGGCCCGGTGAAGATCTTCACCGACGGGGCGCTCGGGTCGCACACCTGCCTGATGACCGAGCCGTACGCCGGTGAGCCCGGCGACCACGGCATCGCGGTCACCCCGGCGGAGGAGTTCGAGCGGCTGGTGGCCACCGCCGCCGGGGCGGGGATCGCGGTGGCGGCCCACGCCATCGGCGACGCGGCGAACCGGATGGTGCTGCGCACGTACGCGCGCTGGCGCGAGTCGGTGGGCCCCGGTGTGGCAGCGCGGCTACGGCACCGCATCGAGCACACCCAGCACCTGCGTCCGGCGGACGTGCCGCTGCTCGCCGGCGCCGGCGTGATCGCCTCGATGCAGCCCACCCACTGCACCAGCGACATCCCGCTGACCAGCCGGATGCTCGCCGGCCGGGACCTGGCCTCGTACGCCTGGCGGAGCCTGCTCGACGCCGGGGCCACGGTGGCGTTCGGTTCGGACGCGCCGGTGGAGGACCCCGATCCGTTCTTCGGCGTCCACGCGGCCGTGACCCGCCAGCAGCCCGACGGCACCCCGCCCGGCGGCGTCGACCCGCACGAGCGGCTCGACCTGGACGCGGCGTTGCGGTGTTTCACCGAGGCCGGCGCGTACGCCTCCTACGAGGAGCACCTGAAGGGCCGGTTGCGCCCCGGCATGCTCGCCGACTTCATCGCGCTGCCCACCGACCCGTACCGGGTCGCGCCGGCGGACCTGCGCGACCTGACCGTGGCGCTCACCGTGGTCGGCGGCGTGGTCCGCTGGCAGCGCTGACGGTGTCCCGTCCGGGCAGCCGGTGCCCGGACGGGACCTGACGGTCAGGCTCCCCTGACCCAGCCGAGGCTGAAGCGGGCGAAGTAGATCCCGCCGGTGTTGCCGACCTCGTACAGGTTGCCGACCGTGCCGTCGGCCAGCACCGCCATCGTCGAGTAGCCGGCGCCGCCGGGCTTGACCAGCGCCCGGGCCGGCCAGCTCGCGCCGTCGTCGGTGGACAGCCGGACGGTGAGGTCGTTGCGCGCGGTCGGGTTCGCGTTGTTGCTGAACAGGGCCGTGCGGATGCGCACCGGCGCCCGGTTGGCGCCGACCTCGGACGGGCGCAGGTAGGACATCTCGTCGGCGTTGCAGAGCGGGTCGGTCAGCAGCGTGCTGGCCGTGGCCTGGCCGAACGTCGCGCCTCCGTCGGTGGAGGTGGCGTAGAACCGGCTGCGGGTCGAGTTGTGCCGCATGTTCTGCACCACCGCGCCGGTGCCGCGCTCGATCGCCTTGCTCTCGTTGATGTTCCCCCCGGCGGATCCGCCCCGCCGCCACGTCATGCCGTGGTCGTCGCTGTAGATGTTGGCGGCGTGGCTGGTGCCCGCCGCGTCCCGGTAGGCGATGGGCTGCACCAGGCGGCCGGCGCTGGTCTGGATGCCGTGGCCGGAGGAGAAGAACACCTGCCGCCAGGTCGGGTCCTTGACCGCCGGGTTCAGCTCCACCGGGGCGCTCCAGGTGGCGCCGTTGTCCCGGCTGGTGATGTAGCGCAGGTGCATGCTGTTCGGGTCGTCGGCGGTGTTCAGGCCGGAGCCGCCGGACCAGAAGCTGATGCCGGGCCGGGGGGAGTAGGTGAAGAAGCAGTAGACGACGCCGGTGGCGCGGTCGACGAGCATGCTGGGGTCGCCGACGCCCTCGCCTGTGGTGGGCGGGGCGTGGATGACCCGGGGCTGCTCGAAGGTACGGCCGCCGTCGGTGCTGCGGGCCATCACGATCTGGATGTTGTTGGTGCCGCCGCCGAGGTCGTACGAGCCGTCGACCCGGGCGTCGGCCACGGCGATGACGGTGCCGTTGTTGGTGACGGCCAGGCCGGGGATGCGGACCGAGGCGACGGTGCCGTCGTACCGGCCGCCCGCCCCGTTGAGGTCGCGGATGACGGTCTGCGTGGTCAGCAGCGTGGTGCTGGTCATCTGGGGATTGCCGGCGGCCAGGGCGCAGGAGGTGGTGCCGCGCAGCGTGGTGTCGAAGCCTGACGCGGTGACCCGCAGGGTGTACGGGGTGCCGGCGCCGACGGTCCAGTAGTGCAGGTAGTTGCCGCCGGCGGCGATCGTGCGGGTCCACGGCGAGCCGGTGCGTCCGGGCCAGGTGACGGTGAGGTCCCGGGCGGTAGTGGTGCGGTTCTCCAGGGCGAGTTGGAGGCGGCCGTTCGTGCAGTCGAAGCTGGTGAGCGCGGACATGCCGGTGCCGCAGTGGAAGATGCCGGTGGTGGTCTCGTCCAGGCCGGTCGGGGTCGTCGTCCGCAGCGTGTACGCGGCGCCGGGCGTGAGCGTCCAGTACAGCTCCGCTGCGGTGCCGGCGGCGACCGTGCGGGTCCACGGGGAGCCGGTCCGGCCGGGCCAGGTGACGGTGTAGGTCTGCGTGGCGGCGCTGCGGTTGTCGAGCAGCAGCAGCAGGCGGCCGGTGGTGCAGTCGGCGCCGACGGTCGCGGTGACGCCGGCGGGGGCGGCGGCGTGGGCGGGTGCGGCGGGGAGGACCGCGAGCAGACCGAGGAGGGCGGCGACGGCGGCGGTCACCCGGCGCGGTATCGCACGGGCAGGGGGCATGGGGGATTCCTTCCGGACGGGTGGGGGATCGAAGCGGCCGCATCAGACATCGGACGTCCGATGTTGGGTACGCTAAGCCGATCGATGGAACCCGTCAAGGAATCGACGTGGCGAACGGTCCACAGGGGAGGCGGCGGCCTCGCGACCGTCCCGAGGTGGGCCGGTGGGTGATCGCGCCCGGTGCGCGGTTGCGCGGGTCAGGGCTGGGCGGCGCGGGCGATGCTCGCCCGGATGGGCGCGTAGTGCTCGGCGACGGCCGACCGCAGTGCCGTCGCGTCGCCGGCGACGACCGCGGCCACGATCGCCCGGTGCCGCTGGGCGGTGATCACGCGATCCTCCGGCTCGGTGCGCAGGGTGGGCGCGACGATCGCCTGGACCCGCCAGAACGCCTCGGTCAACTGGACCAGCAGGTCGTTGCCCAGGGGTTCCATCAACTTCAGGTGGAAGGCCCGGTCGACGTCGAGGAAGTCCTCGCCCCGGGCGGCGCGGCTCTCCATCTCGTCGGCCAGCGCGGCCAGTTCCGCGCGGTGCGCCTCGCCCAGGGTGTCGATGACAGTGCCGGCCAGCCCCTGCTCCAGGGTCTGCCGCACGTCCACCACCTGTCCCAGCACGTGGTGGTCCTCCTCGCCGCTGAGCAGGCCGCGGAAGGTGAGGCTCTCCACCAGGGCGTTGAGGGACATGTGGCCGACGAAGGTGCCGTGACCGTGCCGGACCTCGACGATGTCGAGCGCGGAGAGGATCTTGACGGCCTCGCGGACGCTGGAGCGGCTGGCGCCGACCGCCTCGCACAGCTCCGCCTCGGTGGGCAGGAGGTTTCCCGGCTTCAGGCGGTTGCGCAGGATGTAGTCCTTGATGCTGGCGGCGACCTCCTGCCGGCGGGGGCCGGGGCGCTCGGTGCCGCGTAGCGGGCTCGCGTCAATGGTCGTCATCTGGCCCTTGCCCTTCGTTGCCGAATCTGACACCCTCACCCTACTGGCATCAGACATCAGACGTCATACCCCTGAATCGTAATCCCACAGCGCGAGCGGTCATGCGAGCGCATGCAGAGCCTATGGAGGCATCTACGTGAGCACCACCGGTAAGCCGTCGGGGAGTTGGCGCGGCACGCGACGCCGCGTGCGCTCCCTGGCCGTCGCGTCCCTCGGGGCATCCCTCGCGCTCGGGCTGGTGGCCTGCAGCGGCGGCCCCGCCTCGACCAACTCGGTGGACGGCGGCAAGGGCGGCAACTCGATCGAGGCCACGCTGGCCTTCACGCTGTCCAGCGGATTCGACCCGGGCAACGCCTCCTCGGCCGTGGCCACGGCGGCCAACCAGCACGTCTTCGAAGGTCTCGTCGACCTCGACCCGATCACCCGGGAACCCTACAACGCCCTGGCCAAGGCCGACCCGACCGCCGGCGCCGACGGCCTCACCTACACGGTGGCGCTGCGCGACGGCGCGAAGTTCTCCGACGGCACGCCGGTCACCGCCGAGGACGTGGCCTGGTCCTTCACCCGGGTGCTCAAGCCGGCCGACCCGAAGGCGCCGCCGCTGATGCAGGGCTTCGTGTCCTTCATCGACTCGGTCACCGCCAAGGACGCCACGACCGCCGAGTTCACGCTGAAGTACCCCTTCGCGCTGTTCGCCGAGCGGATCTCGGTCATCAAGATCGTGCCCAAGGCCAAGACCGGCGACGCGGCCGCGACCAAGGCGTTCGACAACGCGCCGATCGGCTCCGGCCCGTTCAAGGTGGACAGCGCCTCCAAGGAATCCGGCATCAAGCTGAGCAAGAACCCGAACTACAACGGCCCCCGTCCGGCCAAGGTCGAGACGATGACGTGGAACACCACCACGGAGGCCTCCGCCCGGGTGTCGGACCTGCAGGGCGGCCGGGTGCAGGCCATCGAGGCGGTGCCGTACCTGAACGTCGACTCGCTCAAGGACAAGTACACGATCGACGTGAAGCAGGCCTTCAACCAGGTCTTCCTCATGTTCAACAACGCCGCCGCGCCGTTCAGCGACAAGCGGGTCCGTCAGGCCCTGCACTACGCCATCGACAAGGACGCGGTCATCAAGACCGCGCTCAACGGCTACGGCAGCCCGGCGACGAGCTACCTCGACGAGGGCAACAAGGACTACCAGAAGGCCGCCACGGTCTACGACTACAACCCGGACAAGGCCAAGGCCCTGCTCCAGGAGGCCGGCGTCACCAACCTGTCGTTCCAGCTCGACACCACCGACAGCTCCGTGGTCAAGGACGTCGCCCCGCTGGTCATCGAGCAGTGGAAGAAGATCGGCGTGACCGCCACCCTCAACACGGTGCCGTCCTCGGCCATCTACGGCGACATCGTGCCGAAGGACACCTTCCGGGTGCTCATGGCCACCGGTGACCCGAGCGTCTTCGGTGTCGACACCGACCTGCTGATGCGCTGGTTCTATTACGGCGAGACCTGGCCGGGTCTGCGCTACCGGTGGAGCGACGCCGACCGTAAGGCCATGGCCGACCTGCTGGACAAGGCCGCGCAGACCTCCGACGAGGCCGCCCGCAAGGCGCTGTGGAAGCAGGCACTCGACCGGGTGGCCGACCAGGCCCCGCTCTACCCGATCCTGCACACCAAGGTCGTCACCGCGTACGACCCGGGCAAGCTGGACGGCTTCTCCGGCGCCGCCACCACCGGCCTGTACTTCCAGGGCGCCGGCCGCGCGGGCTGAGCCCACGCTCGGGGCTCCGGCCCCGCCCCCGTCCCCCCCCGGCCCACGTGACCCGGGGGGCCGGGGGGGCGGGCGGGCTGCCCCGCGCGTACGCCCGTACCCGCGCCGCCGCGCAGGTGGCGTTCGGCGACGACCGGGTGTACGTGGAGCGGT